>DASUFB010000014.1:0-98210 GCA_036274775.1 Burkholderiales bacterium
ACGGCGCTGGGGCGTACCCGCATGGAGCGCGAGCTCAAGCTCGATCCGCAGGCCAACGCCTACGGCGTGAACATGCCGCAGATGATCGTGCTCGTCTACGGCAAGGACAATCCGCTGCCGCTCGCGCAGTTCGCAATCGGCGATCTGGCACCGGACGGGCTCAGCCGCTACGTGTTCCGGGTCGGTGGCGGCTCCGTGGTGACCATCGCCAACTACCAGGTCGAGAACCTCGACAACCTGATTGCAGCGGTCGCGCAGCAGCCGCCCGCCTCCGGTGCCGCGCCCGCGAAGCGATGAGCCGGCGCGGGTGCGCAGAACCCCTTATCCTTGCGCATTTCCGGGTCGTCCCGGGGATGTCGGTCCCATGACACGCTCTGCCCTTGCGGCCCTGCTCCTGCTGGTTTTCTGCGCTGCGCACGCCCACACCGGCGGCATGACCGGCTTCGCCACGATCACGGTAAGCGACCGCCAGGTGCACTACGCCCTGACGCTGTCGGAAATACCGCCGGGCCCGCTGGCGGAGAAGATGCAGCTCGGCCAGCCCGGCGTCACGCCCGACTACCGGCCGCTGGTGACGGCCGTCGGCGAGAACGTCCATTTCACTGCGGACGGGGCGCCCTGCGCGGCGTCGGAGGGCCGCGTCGTACCCCCGGCGGCGGGTTCCGTCAGCGTGGCGGTCAGCGTGGACTTCCGCTGCGCGCAGGACATCCGCTCGCTGACCATCCGCGACGACCTTTCGGACGTGGTCGGCGCGAACCACCACACCCTGGCCGCCATCCTGTGGTCGGGGGGCAGCCAGCAGTTCGCCTTCGGCAACGACGCCAGGCAAACGACGGTCCAGATCGCCGGGGCGGCGCAGGTCTCGCGCGGCGCCGGCAGCTTCTTCCCGCTGGGCGTCGAGCACATCCTCACCGGCTACGACCACCTGCTGTTCCTGCTCGCGCTCATGCTGCGCGGCGGCGGCATATGGTCGCTGCTGAAGATCATCACCGCGTTCACGGTTGCGCACAGCATCACGCTCGCCCTGGCGGCGCTGGACGTGATCGTGCTGCCGTCCGCGCTGGTCGAATCCATGATCGCGCTGTCGATCGCCTACGTCGCGCTCGAGAACCTGCTGCCGCGGTTCGCGGCCTCGCGCCGCTGGGCCGTAAGCTTCCTGTTCGGCCTCATGCACGGCTTCGGCTTTTCCTCGGTGCTGCGCGAGATCGGGCTGCCCCGGGACAACCTGCTGCTCGCGCTGCTGAACTTCAACCTCGGCGTGGAAACCGGCCAGCTTGCCGTCGTGCTGCTCGCCGCGCCCGTCCTGCTGCGCCTGCGCGACAAGCCCTGGGAACCGCGCCTGGTCGCGGCGGTTTCCGGCATCATCCTTGCCGTCGGCCTCGTGCTGTTCGTGCAGCGGGCCTTCCTGGGCGGCTGAGCGCGATGCGTTACGCGCCGTAACACGCCACACGCTTCCGACATCGTGCCGAAACCGTCCGCCACGACACTGTTGCAATTTTGTCGCCGGCATTACCATGCCCGGCGCGGCATACGGGAATATATTTCCATTTTTAATATACATATGATTTCATATGTATAGAAACGCATAAAAATTCCAGCAAGATGGCGTCGCACCACCATACGAGCCGTGACCGGTCGACCGGAGCGGATGCATGTTTTCCGGGAGAGCGGGTGCCGGGACGCATCGCCCCGGCGCCTTCCTGGCAATGCCCCGCCTGACATGACCCCCTCCGTCGTCGTCGCCGACAGCCTGGTGAAGTTCTACGGCAAGCGCCTCGCCGTGGATCGCGTCTCGTTCGACGTCCGGCCCAACGAGGTCATGGGACTTCTCGGCCCGAACGGCTCGGGCAAGAGCACCATCCTGCGCATCCTCACCGGCTACCTGCATCCGACCTCGGGCACGGCGAAGATCGGCGGCTGGGACGTCGTGGCCAGCAGCCGCGAGGCCCGGGGCCAGCTCGGCTACGTGCCGGAAGACGTGCCGCTGTATGCCGGCATGCGCGTCGCGGAATTCCTGGAATTCATGGCTCGCGTGCGTGGCGTCCAGGCACCGCGGCTGGCGTCCGCGGTGGACGAGGCGGTGGAGCGCCTGTCCCTCGGGCGCGTGCGCACGCTGCTGATCGCCAAGCTCTCGCGCGGCTACCGCCAGCGCGTGGCCATCGCCCAGGCGCTGCTCGGGCGCCCGAAGCTGCTCGTGCTGGACGAGCCGACCAACGGCCTCGACCCGCGTCAGATCATCGAAGTCCGCGAGCTGATCCGCGCGCTCTCGCGCGAGCTGTCCGTGCTGGTGACCTCGCACATACTTGCCGAGATCGAGCGCGTCGCCCACCGCGCGGCCATCCTGCTCGACGGCAAGCTGCTCAGCATCGAGCCGCTCGGCGGCGGCGGGCGCGCGGCCCGGTTGCGCATGCACCTGCGCGTGGCGCCGGATCGTGGCGACGCGGCGCAGCAGGTCGCCGCCGCGCTGCGCAAGGCCGGCGCCGAGCTGGTCGAATCGCGGGATGACGGTGCCTGGCTGATCGACTCGGCCGAGGGCGCCGCCCCGGCCGTGCAGGCGCTGGTGGCGGCCGGCATCGGGGTCGACGAAGTGACGCCCGCGGCAAGCGGCCTCGAGGAGCTGTTCCTGCGGCTGACGGAGGGAGCCCACAGATGAGCGCCTTCGCCCCGCTGCTCGGCAAGGAAGTCCGCGCGCTGTTCCAGTCGCCGGTCGCCTACATCGTGATAGGCGTGTTCCTGGCGCTGATGGGCTATTCGTTCACGCTGACGCTGTTCAACAACAAGTACGCGACGCTGATCCACATCTTCTTCCAGTCCGCGGGCCTGCTGCTGCTGATCGTGCCCGTCATCACGATGCGGCTGTTCGCCGAGGAGCGCAAGGCCGGCACGCTGGAGCTGCTGCTGACAGCGCCGGTGCGCGAAAGCCACCTCGTGGTGGCGAAGTACCTGGCCAGCATGGCGGTGCTCGGCGCGATGATCGGGCTCACGGGCACCTATGCGCTGGTGCTCGGCGTGTTCGGCTCGCCGGACTGGGGGACGATCTACAGCGGCTACCTCGGCCTGCTGTTGCTCGCGAGCACGCTCGTGGCGATCGGGCTCGCAGTCTCCGCCCTGACGTCGAACCAGGTCATCGCCGCGATCGTGACCATCGGCGTGCTGTTCTCGATGTGGATGATCGACACGCTCGCCGCGATGGCACCTGACGCCCTCGGGCGCGTGCTGATCAGCTTCTCCCTGCTGGCGAGGTTCACGCCCTTCGCCGCCGGCGCGATGTACCTCTCCGATTTCGGCTTCTTCCTCAGCACGACGCTGCTGGCCCTGTTCCTGGCCATGCGCGCGCTGTCACGGCGCTGATGGAACACGGGCCCCTCGACCTCATCGAACTCGCCTGGTTCGCCGGCTGGCTCGCGGCGGTGCTGGTGCTGTTCCTCGCCGGCCTGCGACTGCCGCTGCAGACACGCCTGTCGCGCCACGCGGGATTCGCGCTCAACCTCGGTTTCCTGGCCGCGGCAGCCGCGGTCGCCGTGCTGGCCAACGTCGCGCTCACGCTGCACGACGTCCACATCGACCTCACGCGAGAAAAGGTTTACACGCCGTCGGCGCAGGCCATGGCCGTGGTCGACAACCTGCGCCAGCCCGTGAAGCTCACGTATTTCTACCGCAGCCAGGACCCCGAGGGCCGGCGCGTGAAGGACGTGCTCGAGGTCATGGGGCGGCGCAACGCCCTGCTGCAGATTCGCACCATCGACCCCGACCGCCAGCCCGCGGCGGCGCAGGCCTACGGCGTGCGCCTGTACAACGCGGCCGTCCTCGAAGCCCAGGACCGCAAGCTGCTGGTGCAATCCACCGACGAGGCCGAAATCGCCATCGGCATCCAGCGCGTGCTGCGCGAAAAGGTCATACGCGTGTGCTTCCTCGAAGGCCACGGCGAGCTGCCGATGGACAACTTCGAGTTCCACACCCACGTCGAGGGCGTGGCGAACCACAGCCACGGCGACGCCTCGTCGCAGTACGTGCAGATGCAGGGCCACGGCATCGGACGGCTGCGCCGCGCGCTGGAGACGCAGGGCTACGAGACGCGGAAGATCGTGCTCGCCACGCTGCCAGGCGTGCCCTCCGACTGCGACGCCGTCATCGACGCCAACCCCCGCACCACCTTCCTGCCGGGCGAGACCGCGGCGCTGGAAAAATACCTCGAAGGCGGCGGATCGCTGTTCGCCATGTTCGATCTGGGCTTCGTGCTGGAGCCGCGCCTGGCACGGCTGGCCGAGAACCTGGGCGTGCGCCTGCCGCAGGAAGCGGTGGTGGATCCGCTGAGCCACTACTCGACCGACGCCGAGATGGTCGCGATCACGGCCTACCAGCCGAACCCGATCACCAAGGGCCTGTCGATGACGTTCTTCCCCGGCGTGCGTCCGCTGCTGCCAGGGCAGGCGGCCGAAGGCGTGCGCACCACCGCGTTGTTCGCCAGCAGCCGCGACAGCTACTCCCGCGCGGTGGCCCCGGTGGGCGTGCGCGAAGTCGCCGCGGCGGCGGTGAAACACGCGGCGCCCTCCGCGCCCGGCCCGCGCGTGCTCGCGGTCGCGTCCGAGGGACGCCTTCCGGGTGCGGCCGCGGACGCGAGGGCGTTCCGCGTGGTGCTGGTCGGCGACGGCGACTTCGCGAGCAATTCCTTCCTGCCCTACCTCTCGAACAGCGACCTGGCGGCCGCCGCAGTGCGCTGGCTGGTGCGCGAAGAGCGCGCGACGGCGGTGACCACGCGCATCCCTGTGCCGCCCATGATCCTGCTGTCGGGATCGCAGATGAAATGGATATTCCTGCTCGTGGAGGGTGCCCTGCCGCTGGCCGTCTTCGCGCTGGGCTTCATCGTCTGGTGGAGGCGCAGGTGAAGGCGGGCCGCTTCGCGTGGGCCGGCGCATCGCTGGCGGCCGTTGCTTTCCTGGTGGTGATGGCCGTCTCCGGCGCGCTGCCGCAACAGCGCCAGCTCGTGAAGTTCGAGGCGAAGGGGCTCATGTCGCAGGCTCCGGAACGCATCACGCGCGTGGAGATCGACAAGGCGGGCAAGACCGTCGCGTTCGTACGCTCGGGCGGCAACTGGCTGCGCGAAGGCGGCGGTCCGCTACCGCAGGCGGCGGCGGACAAGCTGTCGATGGCCGTGCAGGTCATGCACACGTCGGGGCCGGTGCGCGTCATGGCACCGGAGGAATATCGCGGCACCGACCCGCGCGAGTTCGGCCTCGCGCCGCCGCAATTGTCGATTCGACTCTACGAGGGCAACGCGCCGGCGCTGCACGCGGCCTTCGGCAACCTGAACCCCGAGAAATTCCTGCAGTACATGGCCGTCGAGGGACGCCCGCAGCTCTACCTGATGTCGCTGTTCGTCGGTGAATTCTGGGCTGCCGTGGCCGAGGGCGCCGGCAAATAGTGATGCGCAGCGGGCGGGCACCCCGGTCGCGGGTGCCCGCCCGCCGGCCTGCTACATGCGGCCGAAATGGTCCCTCACGTCGGCGATGCAGCGTTCCTTCATCGCGGACTCCGTGGAGTCGCAGCGTTTCATCTCCGCGACGTAATCCTCGTCGCCGGCGGCCCTGACCACGCTGCCGTTGTCCGTGGCATCGGGAACGGAGACCGCCACCGAGCTGCCGCCGCCGCCTGCGGGACGGATGTTGACGAAGCAGCGCGCGCCCTCCGTGCCCTTGAGGCCCTGGCACTTGGCCCTCGCCGCGTCGATCTGGGCGTCAGACCAGGCTTCGGTGTGTTGAGGTTCCATCGCGTAGGACGGTGCTGCGATCATGCAGCCAAGCGACAGCCCGACCATCGCATTCAGCATTTTCGACATGTTGACCTCCGGTATCGTTGGATTGCATCGGGCCGGCCGGCATCCGGTCCGGCTCCGCAGCGACGGTGGCGCAAAGACCGTGCCCCGCGACGCCGGGGCCGCAAAACTTTTATATCCAATGGCTTGTCGGCGACGGCGGGCGCGCGGGCCGGCCCGGTCGTGGCCTGATTTACCGGCCGTGCAGAAAAATTTGCAGCGGCATCGCCCCGCGACGGGCTTGTAGAATCCGGCACAGGCGCATGCCATCGCGGCAACGCACACGATCCGACGGACCGACGGACCTTACATGAAGCCAACGACGACATTTCCCGCCGACTTCCTCTGGGGCGCGGCCACGTCCGCCTACCAGATCGAAGGCTCGCCGCTCGCGGACGGCGCCGGCCCGAGCATCTGGCAGCGCTTCGCGCACACGCCCGGCAGGATGCACAACGACGACAACGGCGACGTGGCCTGCGACCACTACCGCCGTTACCGCGAGGACGTGGAGCTCATGGCAATCCTCGGGCTCAAGGCCTACCGCTTCAGCATCGCGTGGGGGCGTGTGTTCCCCGAGGGCAGGGGCAGGCTCAACGAGGCCGGCCTGGATTTCTACGACAGGCTGGTCGATGCGCTGCTCGAGCGCGGCATCGAGCCCATGGCCACGCTGTTCCACTGGGATCTGCCGGCGGCGCTGGACGACCGCGGCGGCTGGCTCAATCCCGACATCGCTTCGTGGTTCGCCGACTACGCGTTGGCCGTGTTCCGCCGGCTCGACGGCCGCGTGAAGCTGTGGGCCACGCTGAACGAGCCGTGGGTGGTCACCGACGGCGGCTACCTGCACGGGCCGCTCGCCCCCGGCCACCGCAATTTTTTCGAGGCGCCCATCGCGACCCACAACCTCATGCGCGCGCACGGCGCCGCGGTGCGCGCCTACCGCGCGCAGGGCCGGCACGCCATCGGCCTCGTCGTGAACATCGAGCCCAAGTACTCCGCCACGCAGACCGCCGAGGATCTCGCCGCGACGAAGCGGGCCGATGCCTACATGAACCGGCAATACCTCGATGCCGCGCTGCTGGGCCGCTATCCCGGTGAGCTCCTCGAAGTCTTTTCGCAGGCATGGCCGAAATGGCCGGCAGCGGACATGGAATCCATCCGTCAGCCGCTGGACTTCGTCGGCGTTAACTACTACACGCGCAACGTGGTGCGCCATGATCCTTCTGCGTGGCCGCAACGCGCATCGGCGGTCAGGCAGAGGCGCGCGACCTACACGGAGACCGGATGGGAAGTCTTTCCGCAGGGGCTTGCGGACGTGCTGAAATGGATGCGCGACCGCTATGGCAATCCGCCGGTGTACGTCACCGAGAACGGTGCGGCCTTCTACGATCCGCCGGTAGCCGGTGCGCCGATGCTCGACGACCCGCTGCGCGTGGCCTACTTCCGCAGCCATATCCGCGCGGTGGCCGAATCGATTGCAGCAGGATGCAACGTGCGCGGCTACTTCGCATGGTCCTTGCTGGACAACCTGGAGTGGTCGCTGGGATTCTCGAAGCGCTTCGGCATCGTGCACGTGGACTTCGAGACGCAGCGGCGCACGCCGAAGGCCAGCGCGCGCTTCTATTCGCGGATCATCGCGACTCAAGGTGCCGCGCTGGACGACGTAACCGGTTGATGCAGCGGCCGCCTCCCGCGCCGCCTGCAAGGACTTCAGACGCAGGAGGTGCGATGCGGATGCAAAGATTGCTGGCTTGCATGGCGATGCTGTGCGCGGCCACGCTGCCTGGCGCGGCACGCGCGAACAGTTCGCAGCCCGCGGACGCCGCCGCCAGGGTGCCGCAGTCCGGCGCGCAGCTGCCGCAGACCGGCACCGCGCCGCATACGTTGCCGCCCCTGTTCGACCTCATCGAGGAAAAGACCTTCCGTTATTTCTGGGACACGGCCAACCCTGAAAACGGCCTCGTGCCGGACCGCTATCCGACGCCGTCGTTCTCGAGCATAGCCGCCGTCGGATTCGCGCTGACGGCCTATCCGATCGGCGTCGAGCGCGGCTACGTGACCCGCGAGGCCGCCCGCGAGCGCGTGCTCAGGACCCTGCGCTTCTTCGCCGCGGCGCCGCAGGGCCCCGATCCGGCTGGCATGAGCGGCCATAACGGCTTTTTCTACCACTTCCTCGACATGAAGACCGGGCAGCGCTACGGCACCACCGAGCTGTCCACGGTCGACACCGCGCTGCTGCTGAGCGGCATGCTGTTCTGCCAGACCTACTTCGACCGCTCCGACGACGACGAGGTCGAGATTCGCCGCCTCGTGGAAGGCATCTACGGCCGCGTCGACTGGCAGTGGGCCCAGGCGCATGGGCCGGCCATCTCCTACGGCTGGACGCCGGAGGAGTCCTTCATGCGCCGTGAATGGCGCGGCTACAACGAAGCGATGCTGGTGTACATCCTGGCACTGGGCTCGCCCACGCACGCGGTGGCGCCGATCGCGTGGGAGGAATGGGGCCGCGACTATCCCAAGTTCTTCGGCACCATATACGGCCAGACCTTCCTGACCTTCACGCCGCTGTTCGGCCACCAGTACTCGCACGTCTGGATCGATTTCCGCGCCATCCTCGACGAGCCCATGCGCAACGCCGGCTACGACTACTTCGAGAACTCGCGCCGCGCGACCTACGCTCAGCGTGCCTACGCGATCGCCAACCCCATGCGCTGGGCCGCCTACGGCGAGAACGTCTGGGGCCTGACCGCGAGCGACGGCGCCGCGGACGTGGAACTCGAATACGGCGGCGAGAAGCGGCGCTACCGGACTTACGCGCCGCGCGGCGTGGGCATCGAATACACGCTCGACGACGGCACCATCGCGCCCACTGCCGCGATCGCCTCCATCGCCTTCGCGCCCGAGATCGTGATCCCGGCGGTGGAGGAGATGTACCGCCGCTACGGCGCCCACATCTTCGGCAAGTACGGCTTCTACGACGCGTTCAACCCGAGCTTCGACTACGACGTACCGCTGCGCCACGGACGCACCATCGCGGGCGTGGGCTGGGTGGACAACGACTGGCTCGGCATCGACCAGGGGCCGATCCTGGCGATGATCGAGAACTACCGCACCGGCCTGGTCTGGCGCACGATGAAGTCCAATCCGCACATGCGCGCCGGTCTCGTGCAGGCGGGCTTCAAGGGCGGCTGGCTCGCCGGGCAGCCGGCGCCCCGCCCCGCGCCGAAGGAAGCCTCCGCCACGCTCGATCGCTCGGCAGGCCGGTAGGCCCGCCGCCGCACCTCGCCGGCATCCGTCCCGGCGGCGACGCTGCCGCCGAAACGACGTACCATGCCGCGCATGGACCGGTTGCGCGCAATGCCGCGATCCCTCGCGCATGCATGCCGGCGTTTGTGCTGCCTCGGCGCCGGCATCCTGCTGCTGGGCGCCTGCACCCCGCAGGCGGCGCCTCCCGAGACGCTGCGCTTCTGGGCCATGGGCCGTGAAGGCGAGGCCCTCGCGCAGCTCATGCAGGAGTTCGAGCGCACGCATCCCGGCATCCGCATCGAGATCCAGCAGATCCCGTGGACGGCCGCGCACGAAAAGCTGCTGACGGCGTTCGCCGCCGGAACGCTGCCGGACCTGTGCCAGCTCGGCAACACGTGGATACCGGAATTCGCGGCCCTGAACGCCCTCGAGCCGCTGGATGCGCGGATCGACGCCTCGGCAGCCATCGCGACAGGCGACTATTTCCCCGGCATCTGGGACACCAACGTCATCGACGGCAGGCTGCTCGGCATCCCCTGGTACGTCGATACCCGCGTGCTGTTCTACCGCTCCGACCTGTTGAAACGCGCCGGCATCCCGGCCCCGCCGCGCACCTGGCCCGAGTGGGCCCGCGCCCTCGGGGCGGTCAAGAGGGCGGCCGGCGCGGATGCCTACGCCATCCTGCTGCCGCTCGACGAATTTGAACCTCTGCTCGCGCTCGGCCTCCAACAGCCCGGAGACCTGCTGGGCGACAGCGGCCGGCGGGGGCGGTTTTCCGCGCCGGGCTTTCGCGCAGCGCTCGGATTCTACGCGGGCATGTTCCGCAACGGCTGGGCGCCCGCGAACCGGGCCGGCGCCATTTCCAGCGTGTGGGCGGAGTTCGCGCGCGGCTACTTTGCCTTCTACATCTCGGGTCCCTGGAATATCGCGGAATTCAAGCGACGCATGCCTGCCGAATTGCGCAACGACTGGATGACGGCGCCGCTGCCCGGGCCGCACGGTCCCGGCGCATCCATCGCCGGCGGCGCGAGCCTGGTGATGTTCCGGCCGTCGCGGCACGCGCGGGCTGCGTGGAGCGTCGTCGAGTACCTTTCCACCGCCGCCACGCAGGCGCGTTTCCACGAGCTCACCGGCGACCTGCCGCCGCGCCGGTCTGCGTGGCGCGAGCCCGCTCTTGCGGGCGACCCGTATGCGCGCGCGTTCCGCGAGCAGCTCGAGCGAGCGCGCGCCGCGCCGAAGGTGCCGGAATGGGAGCGCATCGCCGGCGAGATGCAGCTCGCCGCCGAGCAGGTCGTCGCCGGCAGGACGGACATCGCGCAGGCCACCGCCGCGCTGGACCGCCGCGTCGATGCCATCCTCGAAAAGCGCCGCTGGATGCTGGACCGCAAGGCCGGAAGATGAAGCCGCAGGCCGCAGCCTGGCTGTTCGTCGCCCCGGCCCTGCTGGTCGTCGGCGTGTTCTTCGTGATCCCGGTGCTCGCCGGCTTCGCGCTCAGCCTCACCGATTTCGACATCTACGCCCTCGCCGATCCGGCCAACCTGCGCTTCGCGGGGCTCGACAATTACCTCACGCTGCTCGCCACGCCGCTGTTCTGGCAGGCGCTGGGCAACACGCTGTATTTCGTCGCTGCCGGCGTGCCGCTGTCGATCGGGCTGTCGCTCGGCTCGGCCCTGCTGCTGCATTCGCGGCTCGCGCGCTGGCCGGGCTTCTACCGCACGGTGCTGTTCGCGCCCGTGGTCACCACGCTGGTCGCCGTCGCCGTGGTCTGGCGCTACCTGTTCCAGACGCGCTACGGCATGGTCAACCATGTGCTCGGGCAGGCGGGCGTCGGGCCGGTCGACTGGCTCGGCGACCCGCGCACGGCCATGCCCGCCATCATCCTGCTCGCGACCTGGAAGAACTTCGGCTACAACATGGTGATCTTCCTCGCCGCGCTGCAGGCCATTCCCGAGGACATCTACCAGGCCGCCCGCCTCGACGGGGCGTCGGCCCGCCAGCAGCTCGTGCGCATCACGCTGCCCATGCTCAAGCCGACGCTCGCGCTGGTGGGCATCCTGACCATGGCCGGCTACTTCCAGCTCTTCGCCGAGCCCTACGTCATGACCCAGGGCGGGCCGCTGCGCAGCACCGTGAGCGTGCTGTACTTCATGTACGAGGAAGGCTTCAAGTGGTGGAATTTCGGCATCGCCTCCACGGCCGCGGTGCTGCTGTTCGCGCTGATGTTCGCGTCGACCTGGGTCATCGCCCGCGCTGCGCGCGGTGCCGGCCCGCGCGCGCGGCAGGCCGGCGCGTGAGGCGGCCGCTTGCCGTCGCTGCGGTCAACGGCCTGCTCGCCGGGCTCGCGCTCGTGAGCGCGTTCCCGCTGCTGTGGATGGCGTCGGTGTCGTTCATGGCCCCGGGCGAGGCCGCCACCGTGCCGCCGCCGCTGTGGCCGCAGGCGCCGACGACTGCCAACTACCGGGAACTGTTCGTGCGGGCGGGCATGCTGCGCTGTCTGTTCAACAGCCTAGCGCTCGCCGGCGCCGTGACGCTGCTGTCCCTGCTGTTCAACGCCATGGCCGGCTACGCCTTCGCCAAGCTTCGCTTCACCGGCCGTGCGCAGCTGCTGCGCGCGATGATGGGCGCGCTCGTCATCCCGGCGCAGGTCGCGATGATGCCGCTGTTCCTGCTGCTCAAGCACATGGGGCTGGTGAATACCTACGGCGGCATCGTGGTGCCCGCGATGGCAAGCATCTTCGGCATTTTCCTCGTGCGCCAGTACGCGCTCGCCATTCCGGACGAGCTGTTGCGCGCTGCGCGCATGGACGGCGCCGGCGAGCTGCGCATCTTCTTCCGCATCGTCGTGCCGCTGCTTTCGCCGGTGCTCGCCTCGGTCGCGCTGCTGACCTTCCTCGGCTCCTGGAACGATTTCATGTGGCCCCTGATCGTGCTCAACGACGACCGGCTGCAGACGCTGCCGGTGGCGCTCGCGTCGCTGTCGCGCGAGCACGCCCAGGACACCGAGCTCATGATGGCGGGCTCGGTGGTGACGGTGCTGCCCGTGCTCGCCCTGTTCGTCGCCCTGCAGAAGTACTATATCCGCGGACTGCTGCTGGGGGCCGTCAAGCAATGACCCCGCGGCAACGCGCTGCGCTGGCGGCCGGCGTCCTGTGCCTGCCCGCGGCGGCCCGTGGCGGCGAAGCCGCGCCTGAACGCATGCTGGATGCCTTCGACGATGCCGCAGCCTGGCATGTCATCGCGTCGGACGACGTGCGCGCGTCGCTCCGCGCAGCGCCGGCAAGCGCGGGCCGCGGGCTGTGCCTGGACTTCGACTTCGGCAAGGTATCGGGCTACGCGGGACTGCGGCGCGACCTGCCGATCGACTATCCCGCGAACTACGAATTTGCCTTCGACGTCCGCGGCACCGCCCCCGCCGCCACGCTGCAGTTCAAGCTCACCGACGCGAGCGGCGACAACGTCTGGTGGGCAACCCAACCCGCCTATGCTTTCCCGCGCGACTGGCGGCGCATGAAGCTGGGCAAGCGCCGGATCGCCTTCGCCTGGGGTCCTGCCGCGTCGGGTCCTGCCGCCGGCCGCGAGCTCAGGCACAGCGCGCGGCTCGAGCTCGTGGTCGCCAGGAGCGGGCCGGGCAACAAGGGCAGCGTGTGCTTCGACCGGCTCGGCCTGCACGAGCTGCCTGCGGAAGCGGCGGGGCCGGTCGCCGCCGCGTCCGCGAGCGCGTCGTCGTCCCTGCCCGGCTCGCCCGCGATGCAGGCCGTCGACGCCATGGCGGACACCGCGTGGCGCAGCGACCCGTCGGCCGGGCCCGCGCAGGCGCTGACCGTCGATCTCGGCCAGCCGCGCGAGTTCGACATGCTGGAGTTGCACTGGCTGCCCGGCCAGCATGCCTCGCGCTATTTCGTGGACCTGTCCGCCGACGGACGGCAATGGCGCACGTGGCTTCGCGTGCGCGACGGCAATGGCGGCGGCGACCCCCGCCTGCTGCAGCACGCCGAAGCACGCTTCGTGCGCATGCGGTTGCAGTCAGGCCCGGGCGGCGCCTATGCATTGTCGGAGGTCGAGCTCCGGCAGCTCGCACCCGACGGCGCAGCCAATGCATTTTTCGGTGATCTTGCGAAAGACGCGCCCCGCGGCCGCTATCCACGCGGGTTCACGGGCAGCCAGGGCTACTGGACGGTACTCGGCATCGACGGTGGCGGCACGCAGGGCCTGCTCTCCGAGGATGGGGCCCTGGAGTTCGCCCCGGGCAGCGCGTCGCTCGAGCCTTTCCTGGTCACGCACGAGGGCATCGCAAGCTGGGCCGACGTCGAAACCACGCAATCGCTGCAGGACGGCTACCTGCCCATCCCGTCTGTGACCTGGGTTCGCGGTGAGCTCGCGCTGCGGATCACCGCCTTCGCCGCCGGAACACCCAGGCGCGCCCAGATCCTCGCGCGCTATACGCTCGAGAACCGCTCCGGCGAAGCGCGCGACGCGACGCTGGCACTCGCAGTGCGGCCGTTCCAGGTCAACCCGCCCGCGCAATTCCTGAACCTGCCCGGCGGCGTGTCGCCGATCCGCAGCCTGTCGTGGAAAACGAAAGCCGTGTCGGTCAACGGCAAGCGCCGGCTGCACGCGCTGCAGGCTCCCGACGCCTTCGTGGCGACGGACTTCGCCGCCGGCGATATCGACCGGCTGCTGGCGGAAACGCCAGGCGTGCGGGACCGCTCGAACGGCGACGGCTCGGGATTCGCCTCCGGCGCGCTGCTCTACCGGCTGCGACTGCCCGCGCACGGCAGCCGCAGCATCGGCATCGTCGTGCCCCTGGCTGGTGCGCCGGACCTGCCTTCGGAGCACCCCGATGCCTGGCTGCAACGCGAGCAGGCACGCGTCGCCGCGGCCTGGAGGAAAAAGCTCAACGCCGTCGTGCTCGAGGTGCCGCCGCAAGGCCGCGCGCTCGCCGACACGGCGCGCAGCGCGCTCGCGCACATCCTCATCAGCCGCGACGGGCCGGCGCTGCGCCCCGGCACGCGCGCCTATGCGCGATCATGGATCCGCGACGGGGCGATGATGTCGGACGCGCTGCTGCGCGCCGGGCAGGCGCGCGTGGCGCGCGAATACGCGGAATGGTTCGCGGCGCACCAGTTCTCAGGCGGCAAGGTGCCGTGCTGCGTGGACGCGCGCGGCGCCGACCCGGTGCCGGAGAACGACAGCCAGGGCGAGTTGATGCACCTGGTCGCATCCCTGCATAGCTTCGCGGCCGATGACGCATGGGTGCGCAGGATGTGGCCGCACGTGTCCGCCGCCTCGGCCTACATGGATTCGCAGCTTGCCGGCGAACGCACCGCCGCCAACCTCGTCGATGCAAGGCGCGCCTTCTACGGCCTGCTGCCGCCCTCGATCAGCCACGAGGGCTATTCCGACCGGCCCGCCTATTCCTACTGGGACGACTTCTGGGCACTCGCCGGCTATGCGGCGGCGGCCGACATCGCGCCGGCGGCGGGCCGCGACCAGGGGCCGCTCGTCGCACGTTACGAGACGCTGCGCGGCGACGTGCAGGCATCGCTGCGCCGGAGCATGCAGCAGCACGGCATCGACTACCTCCCCGCCAGCGCCGACCGCGGCGACTTCGATCCCACCGCCACGACCATCGCGTTGTCCGTGGCCCGCGCCCAGGCCGAGCTTCCGCAGGATGCGCTGCAACGGACGTTCGGCCGCTATTGGGACGAACTCTCGCGGCGGCGGGACGACGGCGAGAACTGGTCGGCGCTCACGCCCTACGAGATCCGCAACGCGGGGGCCTTCGCGAGGCTGGGATGGCGCGAGCGCGCCATGCAGGCGCTCGACTATTTCCTCGGCTACCGCCGGCCCGCCGCCTGGAACCAGTGGCCGGAAGTGGTCGGCCGCGACGCACGCGAGCCCCGCTTCATCGGCGACATGCCGCACGCGTGGATCGCCTCGGATTTCATGCAGGCAGCATTCGATCTGTTCGCCTACGAGCGCGCGGTCGATCGGTCCCTCGTGCTGGCCGCCGGCATCCCGGCCGCATGGATGTCGGGTGCCGGCGTCGGCATCGGACGCCTGCGCACGCCCTGGGGGCCCCTGACCTACTCGCTATACGAAAACGGCGGCAAGCTGGTGCTGGACATCGCCGGAGCCGGCATGGGGGTTCCACCCGGCGGATTCGTGTTCGCATGGCC
Source organism: Burkholderiales bacterium (assembly GCA_036274775.1). Taxonomy (GTDB): domain Bacteria; phylum Pseudomonadota; class Gammaproteobacteria; order Burkholderiales; family JACQAP01; genus JACQAP01. The sequence continues at coordinate 15,235 of DASUFB010000014.1, forward strand.
CCACCCCGGCGAGCCCGGGCAGGCCACCCTGAACGGCAAGCCGCTGCCGTGGGAAAGCGGCCGCGCGCTGCGCATCCGGCGCCTGCCGGCGCGCGTGGAAATGGCGTTGCCCAACGACCCGGAACCGCGGATTGCCGTCGAGCGGACGCCGGAGCGATGAACCCGGAATTCCTCACGGACCCCGCGCTTTTCCGGCCGCTCGCGAAATGCGTCCGGAACCGCGCCGTCCTTCTGCCCGACACGGAAGGCAACGTCCGCAACGGGAACGGATGACCGGACCGGCTCCGGCGCGCGAATCCCGCCGGGAGCAGGCCGAAGCGGCTGCGCTTGGGTCAGGCCCGCACGCCGCCCCTGGCAGCCTTGCGCAACGTCCGCGGCGGCGTGCCTGCCAGCAGGTCCTCGAGCAGCCGCAGTTGTCCCGGCAGGCACACGGTCCTGAAGTCGTAATTGTCGACGATGGTCTTGCGCGCCCGCTCGCGCAGGGCACGGTGGCGCTCGGGAGCCTCCAGCGCCTCGTCGACGGCCCTGGCGATGCCCTCGCGCGAGAAGAAATCCGTGAGCAGCCCGTTCTCGCCGTGGCGGATGAATTCCATGACCGGCGGCGTGTCCGAAGCGACCACCAGGCAGCCCGCGCTCATGGCCTCGAGCATCGACCAGGAAAGCACGAAGGGATAGGTCAGGTAGACGTGCACGGCCGACACCTGCAGCACGCGCAGGTACATGTCGTACGCCAGGCGGCCGAGGAAATGCACGCGCGCGAGATCGATCTGCCCCTCGAGCTCCGCGAGCAGCTTGCGGCGGTAGGTCTGCCCGGCGGGCAGGCGCAGGCCGTAGCTCACCTCGTCGCCGCCGACGATGAGCACGTGCGCGCGCGGGCGCCGGCGCAGGATTTCCGGCAGCGAGCGCATGAAGACGTGGAAACCGCGGTACGGCTCGAGGTTGCGTGCCGCGTAGGTGACGACCTCGTCGCCGGGCCTCAGGATCGAGCCGTCGGAATGCAGCCTGACCCAGGCGTCGGCCTCGGGCCTGACCACGGAGGTGTCGATGCCCTCGTGGACGATGGAGATGCGGTCGCGGTAGCGCATGGGAAACTGGTTGCGTTGCCAGACCGTGGGCGTCTGGCCCCAGTCCGCGCATTCCAGTCCCATGAGGTTGGTCGCGTTGAGCACCTGGGAGCGCAGGCGCGTGTCGGCCGAATCGGGGAATTCTGGGTCGAAGTCGATGTCGGAGCCGGTCGGGCGGTAGAAGAACTCGAAGTAGGCGAGCAGCGGCGCCTCCGGAAACACGTCCTTCAGGAACAGCGTCTCGCCCCAGCCGTTGTGGCCGATCATGAGGTCGGGGACGAAGCCCTCCTTCTTCAGCGCCGTGGCCACGCGCCACACTGCCTGCGCGTTCAGGATGGCCGCCTCGGTCGTGCGCAGGTAGCGGTGGATGCCCTTGGCGACCTGCCGCGCCGGGCGGTAGAGGATCTGCCGCACGCCTTCGATGCGCGTGTTCTCGTGCTGGGTCACGAACACGATCTCGTGGCGCCCGAGCTTCGCGAGGTGCTGCAGCAGGTTGCGGTACTGGCCGGGGAAATTCTGGTGCACGAACAGCAGGCGCACCGGCCGCGCCTTGCCGTCGGAAGCCTGGGCCGGCATCGCGCGTCAGCCGCCGGGCTGCGCCTGCGGCAGCGGGAAGACCAGGCAGGTCGTCGTGCCGTGAGCGTAGAGCTTGCCGTCGGCGCCGAACAGCCTGCCTTCGGCAGTGGCAAGCTGGCGGCCGCCATGGATGACCTTGCCCTCGGCGCGCACCGGCCCGGTGTTTTCCGTCAGCGGCCGCACGAAGTTCACCTTGAGCTCACCCGTGGTGTAACCGAAGCCCGGCTTGAGCAGGGTCTGCACTGCGCATGACATGCACGAATCGAGCAGCGCGCAGGCCCAGCCGCCGTGCACGGTGCCGATCGGGTTGTAGAAATCGAACAGCGGCGTGCCCTGGAACACGACGCGGCCCTCCTCGGCCTCGACTGGGAAGAAATTGAGCGCCTTGCCGATCGGCGGATAGGGCAGCGCACCCGATGCAATGTCCTTCAGGAACTGCAGGCCGGAGCGGCCGCGCAGCTCCTCCAGCGGGCTCACGCCGGGGTTGGTCACACGCATCGCGACGTCCTGTTCCAGCTTCTGCCAGGCTTCCGCAGCCATCGTCCCTCTCCATGCGCGCCATGCGCGTTGCGCGGAATTTAGCACGACTCGCCCCGCCGCTCCGGCAGGCGCTACACTGCCGGCTCCCGCGCACACCGCAACGAAGGGGGGAGACTTGGCTGCGACGGACAACCGGGGCATCGGCGCCACGCGCGGCGTGCTCGCGATGCTGTGCCTGATGTACTTCATCACCTACGTCGACCGCGTCAACGTCAGCACCGCGGCGGCGGCATTCCGGCAGGAGCTGGGCCTGAGCAACACGCAGGTGGGCCTCGTGTTCTCCGCCTTCGCCTATCCCTATCTCGTGTTCCAGGTGATCGGCGGCTGGCTCGGCGACCGCTACGGCGCGCGGCGCACGCTGTTCACCTGCGGCCTGGTCTGGGCGGTTGCGACCATCCTGACCGGCTTCGCCACCGGCCTGGCGTCGATGCTGGCCGCGCGCGTGATGCTGGGGCTGGGCGAAGGCGCCACGTTCCCCGCCGCCACGCGCGCGATGTCGCACTGGACGGCGGCCTCGCAGCGCGGCTTCGCGCAGGGCATCACGCACGCCTTCGCGCGCATCGGCAACGCGATCACGCCGCCCATGGTGGCCTGGCTGATGCTGCTGCTTACCTGGCGCGGCTCGTTCTACGTGCTCGGGGCCATGAGCCTGCTCTGGACCCTCGCCTGGGTGCTGTACTTCCGCGACGATCCGAAACGGCATCCGCACATCACCGAGCGCGAACTCGGTACGCTGCCCGCCTACGACGGCGGCAAGGCGCGCGTGCCCGTGCCCTGGGGAAGGCTCGCGAGGCGCATGCTCCCCGTCACGCTGGTGTACTTCTGCTACGGCTGGACGCTGTGGCTGTTCCTGAGCTGGATCCCGCTGTATTTCCTGCAGCAGCACGGCCTGGACCTGAAGAAATCCGCCGTGTTCGCCTCCGGTGTGTTCTTCGCCGGCGTGGCCGGTGACACGCTCGGCGGCATCGCCAGCGACTGGCTGCTCAGGCGCACCGGCCGGCGCAACATCGCGCGCCGCAACCTCGTGGTCACCGGCATGCTCGGCGCCATGGCTTCGCTGCTGCCGCTGCTGTTCACGCAGGACCTCGTCGCCGCGGCGATCTGCCTGAGCCTGGGCTTCTTCTTCGCGGAGCTGACCATCGGTCCGATGTGGGCGATCCCGATGGACATCGCGCCGCAGTTCTCCGGCACCGCGAGCGGGCTCATGAACGTCGGCTCGGCCTTCGCCGCGATCGTCTCGCCCGTGGCGGCGGGCTGGATCATCGACACGACCGGCAACTGGACGCTGCCCTTCGTGGGATCGATGGTGCTGATGCTGCTCGGGGCGATCGGCGCGCTGGCGATGCGACCGGAGAAACCCTTCGGAGCGGAGAGGTGAGAGGTAGAGGCCGAAAATGACGTGACCTCGTGGCGGCGCGAATGTCGTGGACCGTCATCGTTTGGCAAAATCCCCGCGCTCGAGGAGACGCGAGGCCAGATAACCGATGACGAGCCCCCAGAACGGGGCCCCGATGTTGAAGATCGGGATGTCGGCAACGGTCACGAGGAACGTCACCAGTGCGCCGAGCGCGAAGCGGTCGCGAAAAGCCACCGTGAAGGCGCCTTGCAGCACGCGCAGCATCGCCAGGCCCGCAAGGGTCGCGATAAACGCCTTGGGCGTCGCGAGCATGAGGCGCGTGAACATCGGCGCGAGCAGGCCGAAGCCGAGCGCGAGCAGCCCGACGGCTATCCCCGCGGTGTACTGCCGCTGCCGCTCTCCCGACGCGGAGATGATCGCGTTCACCGGGCCGGTCAGGCAGGTCGACACTGCGCCGACGAAGGCAGCGACGATCGAGCCCGCGCCACAAGCCGCCGCGATCGCGTTCACCGGCGGCTCGTGACCCGCAGTGCGCAGCACGGAGACCCCCTGCCCGTTCTGCACCACGAGCACGGTGATCGCGAGCGGCACCACCAGCTCGATCATCGCGTTCCAGGAAAACGCCGGTAGGTACAGATTCGGGTGCACGAGCACGGCCATGCCTTCACCCGGCGCGAACCGGCCGAGCACCGCCACCATGACCGCACCGACGACGAGCGCGCCGATCAGTGGCGGCAGCCGTCGCGACATCTGCTGCGAAGCGCCGAGCGCGAGAAACGCCGCGACCATCGGCGCCGCGATCAGCACATCGTCGCGCACCGCGTACACGAGATCGAGCCCGAAACGCAGGAACACGCCCGCCACCATGCCCATGACGATGGGCATCGGCACCGCGTCCATCGCCCGGCGCACCCAGCCGGAGAGCCCGAGTGCCAGCATGAGGACACCGGTCGCGACATAGGCGCCGATCACCTCCGGCCAGGAGAGATGGCCGAGCGCCGGGCCGACCAGCACCGCGCCGGGAATCGTCCAGAAGAAGACGAGGGGTTGCCGGTAGCGCCAGCAGAAGGCGATGCTGATGAGGCCGTTGATGAAGAAGGCGCCGAAGATCCACGAAGCAAGATCCACGGGCGACAATCCGCCGCGGGTGCCGATGGTGAGGATGATCGCGATCGGCCCGGACGCGGCGAACAGGAACGCGACCACGGCGTTGACGAAATACACGCCGCCGAAATCGGAAAAAACTGCGGAGAGGCCACGGTGCTGTCCCTGGTCGGGAGTCATCGGCTCATGTCGGCTGGTTGAAAGGCGGCGGCACTAGCCGGCAGTCTTCCACGAGGATACGAGCTCGACACCACGAATCCAGCGGAACTTGCCGTTTGCGGCGATGGCGGCGGCGTTGGGCAGCGAGCCGCCCTGCCTTCGGCAAAGGGAGCAATGGCACTGGTACAACCTGAAATGACGTCCGTCGATTTCGAGCTCGGCTTGTCCGCAGAGGCAGTGGCTGCGCATGTGGCTTCCGACGATGCCTAACGCTCCGGTTGGGCGGCGTGCCGTTTTTGCGCGCCGCCTTGAGCCGGTTGCTAGACATTGGCAGCTTATTGCGCCAAGGCCTTTTGGTAACGGTACTTTTCAAACAACGCAGGATACTTTTGCCTTAGCTGCTTAATCGTTTCCACTTCGTTATCGGCAACTCCCGATCGGACGCCGGTTATGTGTGCAGAGGAGAACTGCGGATCGAGAAGAATGTCTCCGATATAAATCATTCCTTCAGGAGCGGGCGTGAACTTGAGCGGATCTTTGAAACTAAAGACGGTCCCGTAAAAAGCCCGCATGGAATAACGGGCCACTTTGTATGTCTGTCCTTTTTTGAGCCGTAACGCCAGAAGATTATCTCCATCTTCCAAGTCAACTGATCTTCCGGCCTCAGCTATTGGTGCGGTATAGATATCATCCATGCCCCCTGTTGAAAGCACCAAATTTCCGGCGGAAGCATTAATTTTTGTTAAAACAATTGCGTCATCTGGGCCCAATGGTTGGTTCTGATCTTTGATTACCATCGTCGACGCACAACCGGCCAACAGAGACAGAAAAAGTACACCCGCCGCTGCCTTTAGATTACGACTCATCGCCCCCTCTTCGTTTTGTGCATGTCGAGCTTTATTTGCACGTCAAAAATGACATCCAACCGGACCGCGTCACGTCTGACCGGTCCGGTTTCTGGCGACAAGGATCCGACTATTCATGAGCTCGAATCTTCCGCTGCCGTCCAGCTGCCCCATTAACCAAAACCGCCAGACCCTGCTGGCTCGACGCCAGCATATTCCGGCGGCCGCTCGGCCGCCACTTGGTCCGATCTGCACACAATTACCGATCCTCACGGTCGGTACCATTCTCCCCGGTTTTTCCTCCGCGTCCTCTGCGCCCTCCGCGGTAAAAGCGAAACATCGGTCAAGCCTTGCGCTTCTTCCCCCGAGGGCCGGCGCGCGGACACGTTACCGGCAAAGCCGGCTGTTTGCGGATAGCGCGCCTAATCCCGCCGCCCCCCGCCCGAAACTTTCCGGGTGCCCCGCCGGCGGGACACGCCTCGCGCCTCGCCCTTTGCCGCTTCCGAAGGAAGCGGTAACGCCGTCTGGTACTTGACCTGCTTCAGAGCGAAGCTCGAGCGGATATTGCCGATGCCAGGGAGCTTCGTCAGGAATTTGAGGACAAACTCCTCGAGCACCTGGATGTCGGCCACGACCACGCGAATCAGATAATCCGCGTCCCCGGTCATGAGGTAGCACTCCATGACCTCCGGGCGTGCACGGATCGCCGTTTCGAAGCGCTCGAGCGCAGCCTCGACCTGCCGCTCCAGCGTGACCTGGATGAACACGCTGACTTTCAGTCCGACCTTCAGCGCGTCGAGCAGTGTGACGTAGCGGCTGATGTAACCCGCTTCCTCCAGCGCGCGCACGCGATTCAGGCAGGGCGAGGGCGACAAACCCACGGCTTTCGCGAGGTCCACGTTGGCCATGCGCGCGTCGGCCTGCAGCAGACCGAGGATTTTCCAGTCTATCGAATCCAGCGTAAATTCCGGCATTTCATGCCTTTATAATAAATATACGCGACACATTATGCCTTAATTACGGGATTTTCAGGTCCGAAACGCAACCCCGTGCTTTTCGATTCGGCGTAGCATGCGCTTTCCAGAATCAATGGCGGCCGACATGCACCGGTCGCCCCGTCCGAGGAGATCCGCAACCATGACCGACCTTTCCGACATCAGCGTTTCCGGGCTCTGGCGCGTGCTCGCGCAGGACCTCGACCCGGTCGAGACCAGGGAATGGCTGGACGCTTTCGACGCCGTCGTCGAAGCCGAAGGTCCGGAGCGCGCGACCTTCGTGCTGCGCAAGCTGCTCGACCATGCGCGCATGGCACGCGTGCCGATGCCGCCGGTGCTGAACACGCCGTACGCGAACACGATCTCGCTGGCCGACCAGCCGCAATTCCCCGGCAATCCCGAGATCGAGGCGCGCATCTCGGCGCTGGTGCGCTGGAACGCGCTGGCCATGGTGGTGCGCGCGAATCGCGCGAACCCGGAACTCGGTGGCCACGTGGCGACGTACGCATCGTCGGCCGACCTGTTCGAGGTCGGCTACAACCATTTCTTCCGTGCCGGCCAGGACGGCGACGCGATCTACTTCCAGCCGCATTCGGCGCCGGGCGTGTATGCGCGCGCCTACATGGAGGGCCGGCTCACCGACGAGCAGCTCGACCACTACCGCCGCGAGACCGGCGGCAAGGGACTCTCGTCCTACTGCCATCCGTGGCTGATGCCCGACTTCTGGCAGTTCCCGACGGGCTCGATGGGACTGGGCGCGATCAACGCCATCTACCAGGCGCGCTTCATGCGCTATCTCGAGGACCGCGGCGTGCTCGCCACGCAGGGCCGCAAGGTCTGGTGCTTCGTCGGCGACGGCGAGATGGACGAGCCGGAGTCCATCGCGGGACTTGCGATGGCGGCGCGCGAGGGCCTCGACAACATCATCTTCGTGGTGAACTGCAACCTGCAGCGCCTCGACGGCCCGGTGCGCGGCAACGGCTCCATCGTGCAGGAGCTGGAAGGCCTGTACGCCGGCGCGGGCTGGAACGTGCTCAAGGTCATGTGGGGCTCGGACTGGGACCCGCTGTTCGCGCGCGACCGCGACAACGTGATCCTCAAGCGCCTGCACGAGACGGTGGACGGCGAGTTCCAGAAGTACGCCGCCACGGACGGGCGCTTCAACCGCGAGGCCTTCTTCAGCAAGTACCCCGAGCTGCAGCAGCTCGTCGCGCACATGTCCGACGAGGACATCGACCGGCTCAAGCGCGGCGGCCACGACCCGATCAAGATCTACGCGGCCTACCACGCGGCCGTGAACCACAAGGGCCGTCCCACCGTGATCCTCGCGCAGACCAAGAAGGGCTATGGCATGGGCAGCGCCGCGCAGGGCAAGATGACCGCGCACCAGGCCAAGAAGCTCGAGGACGACACGCTGCTCGCGTTCCGCGACCGCTTCGCGCTGCCGCTGTCCGACAAGGACGTGCATGACCTGCGCTTCTACAAGCCGGCCGCGGACAGCCCGGAGATGAAGTACCTGCACGCACGGCGCCAGGCGCTCGGCGGCTACGTGCCCGCGCGCGTGCCGAAAGGCCCGACCCTGCCCGTGCCCGCGCTCGAGAGCTTCCAGCGCCTGCTCGACGGCAGCGGGGACCGCGAGCAATCCACGACCATGGTGTTCGTGAACATGCTCTCGCAGCTGCTGCGCGACAAGGCGCTGGGCAAGCACATCGTGCCCATCGTCGCCGACGAGGCGCGCACCTTCGGCATGCAGTCGCTGTTCCGCCAGGTGGCGATCTACTCGCCGCACGGCCAGCTCTACGAGCCCGAGGACAAGGACGAGCTGCTCTACTACAAGGAAGCCAAGGACGGACAAATACTGGAAGAAGGCATCACCGAGGCGGGTGCGATCTCGTCTTGGATCGCGGCGGCGACTTCCTACAGCGCGCACGGCGTGCCGATGCTGCCCTTCTACGTCTTCTATTCCTGCTTCGGCTTCCAGCGCATCGGCGACCTGGTCTGGGCCGCTGCGGACTCGCGCTCGCGCGGCTTCCTGCTCGGTGCCACCGCCGGCCGCACCACGCTCTCCGGAGAAGGGCTGCAGCACGAGGACGGCTCCAGCCACATCCTGTTCTCCACGGTGCCGAATTGCGTGGCCTACGACCCGGCGTTCGGCTACGAGGCCGTCACCATCGTTCGCGACGGCATGCGCCGCATGCTGGAGGACCAGGAGGACGTGTTCTACTACGTCACGGTCATGAACGAGAACTACGCGCACCCCGCGATGCCGGCCGGCGCCGAGGAGGGCATCGTCCGGGGCATGCACCGCGTGCGCGAGGGCAGGAGCAAGAAGGGCGCGCAGACGGTGCAGCTGCTCGGCTCGGGTACCATCCTGCGCGAAGTGCTTGCGGCCGCCGAGATGCTCGAGAAGGACTGGACCATCGCGGCCGACGTCTGGAGCGTGACGAGCTTCACCGAGCTGCGCCGCGACGGCATGGGCGTGGAGCGCTGGAACCGCCTGCACCCGGATGCGAAGCCCAGGCAATCCTGGGTCGAGCAGTGCCTGGAGAAGACCGCGGGCCCCGTGGTCGCGGCAAGCGACTACATGCGCACGGTCGGCGACATGATCCGCACCTGGGTGCCGCGCCGCTATACCGTGCTCGGCACCGACGGCTTCGGCCGCAGCGACAGCCGCGCGGCCCTGCGCGACTTCTTCGAGGTGGACCGCAACCACGTGGTGGCCGCGGCGCTGAAGGCGCTGGCCGACGAGGGCACGATCGACCGCAAGGTCGTGGCGCGCGCCATCGAGAAATACGGCATCGCCGCCGACCGGCCGAATCCCTGGGACGTCTGAGCGGAAGCGGCGCGCCTACCAGGCCGCCGGTGGCTTGCGGGCGATGACCATGCGGCTGCCATCCATCCTGACGTAGCCGCCGGCGCGCAGATCCTTGAGGATGCGGCTGACCATCTCGCGCGAGCAGCCGACGCGGCTCGCCATGTCCTGCTGCGTGAGGGGCTCCTTGATGACCTGCTTGCCGTCCTCCTCGACGGCCGAGTCGAGCAGCAGCCGCGCCACGCGGCCGTAGACGTCCAGCAGGCCGAGGTTGCCCACGGTCTTGGTCAGCATGCGCACGCGGTGGATCAGGCTCCCGATCAGGTCCAGCGCGACGTCCGGATGCGCGGAGAGGAACTGCCGGAACTCCCCGATCGACACCACCGAGAAGCGGCTGGGCTCGAGCGTCATGATCGAGGCCGAGCGCGGCCCCTCGTCCAGGATCATCTCGCCGAAATGCTCGCCGGGGCCGTGCGTACCGAGCAGCAGCTCCTTGCCGTTCTCGTCAGCGAGATAGACTTTCACCCGGCCCGACAGGACGACGAACAGCGAGTCGCTGCGCTCGCCCTCGCTGACGATGACGGTGTTCCTGGGATAGCTGCGGACGGTGCCCCGGTCCGTGAGCGCCTCGAGGTGCTGGGGCGACAGCGTCCAGGACCCTGCGCCGGCGTCGGTTGCAGCAGGCATTCCCCTTCTCCTTGGTCTCCCCCGGGCCGGCATGAGTCTGCGCCCGCGCGGCGGCAGCGGCAAGGCCCCCGTCCCCACGGGCGTGAATAGTTCACACGGGCCGGCCGTCATACGCACGGGCCGGGCCGCCCGCATGCGCCTAATCTGGCACGGCATCGGTGGCGGATATCGCCGCCGGCCCCGGAAGGAGGCAACCATGAAAACCGCAGCCGCCATCATCTATGCCGCCGCCATCGCCTGCGTCGTCCTGCCCGCCCACGCCGGCAAGGACGCCGGACGGGTCCGGAAGCGTGCGACCGAGGCACTGATCCACTGCGCCGCTGCCTCCCACGACAGGCCGGCGCGACAGTTCCGCCCCTGCGATGCGCCGAAGTCCGCGGATGGCGTGCGCCTCGCCTCCGACGTCACGCGCCGGGAGAGGGAATGAAGGCCGCGACGTTGCCGATTTCGTCGGCGAATTCGGGCTTGATGCCGGCCTTGCCGGCGTCGAAGTTCAGCTTCGGCGTGATGCCGGCCTTTTCCGTGAGCTTCACCGGGCAGCCGTTCGCGTCGGCATTCGCACCCGCGGGCGTGCCGGTGCACTGGTCCTTGCAATCGGGCACGCGGTCGCTGTCGCTGTCGAGCGGGCAGCCGGCACCGGAAGGTGACAGTCCGTGAAGTGGGGGAGCTAGACCTTGCGGCCGAAAATGACGACGTCGCGCTCCACGCCGTCCAGCCGCGTCACGCCCGGCAGCTCGCCCCAGCGCGCGAATCCGCACTTCGCGAACAGCTCCAGGCTGGGCCGGTTGTGGCCGAAGACGAAACCGATGAGCCGGTCGACGCCGATGGCGGGCGCATGCGCGATGGCCCGGGTCAGCAGGTACGAGCCCAGGCCGCGGCCGCGGAACGCCGCGTCGACGTAGACGCTGATCTCGGCGGTCTTGTCGTAGGCCGGCCGGCCGTAGAAAGCCGAGAAGCTCAGCCAGCCCGCGATGCGGCCGTCGCATTCGGCCACCCACAGCGGTCGCACGCCGGGCCTGTGCTGCGCGAACCATCCGAGGCGGCTTTCGACCGGTACCGGCTCGAGGTCGGCCGTCACCATGCGCGACGCGACGGTCGAGTTGTAAATGCCGACGATGGCAGGCAGGTCTTCGCGCGCGGCCAGGCGGTGCGTCCAGGTCGTGGGCGGCGATCGCATCGCTATCTCAGCAGCGCATATTCGCCGCCGCGCTCGATGGCTCTCCGGTAGGCCGGGCGGGCATGGATGCGATCGAGGAAGGCCATCAGCCGCGGCCGCTTCGCGTCGAGCCCGGCCCTTGCCACGGACGCCTCCAGCGCAAAGCTCATCTGCACGTCCGCCGCGGTGAATTCCGGGCCGGCGAACCACTCGCCGCGGGCGAGCTCGCCCTCCAGGTAGTCGAGGTGGCGCTCCAGGTTCGGCAGGATGAACGATTCCTTCGCCTTTGCGCCGATGGCCCTGGCGACCGGCCTCGCGAAGAACGGCATCGGGCCCTTGTCGACGCGGTCGAAGAACAGCTTCATGAGCAGCAGCGGCTGCAGCGACCCCTCGGCATAGTGCAGCCAGTAGGTGTAGCGAAGGCGCTCCGGCGTATCCGCGGGCGGAATCAGCCGGCCGTTGCCGTAGCGCCCGACGACGTACTCGACGATGGCGCCGGACTCGGCGATGACCTGGCCGCCGTCGGTGATGACTGGCGACTTGCCCAGCGGATGAATACGGCGCAGCTGCGGCGGGGCCAGCATGGTTTTCGGATCCCGCTGGTAGCGCTGGATCTCGTACGGCAGTCCCAGCTCCTCCAGCAGCCACAGAATGCGCTGCGAGCGCGAATTGTTGAGATGGTGGACAACGATCATGGCACGCCCTTTCATTCCTCCGCGGCGACGAAGGCATTGAAGGCGAGCGAACGCCGCTCGCCGCCGCCGCGGAACGGCTCGGCCACGTGCAGCAGCCAGCCGGGAAAGACGTAGAAATCCCCGACTCGGGGCTTGAAGCTGATCAGGGAGCGGGAGAAGCGCTGCTTGCCGCCGGCCAAGAAATTGATGTACCCGGCCTGGCGCCCCGAGATGTAGGTGTGCGCCTCCTGGCCTTCCTCGACCTGCGGGACCTTCAGGTAGAGCACGCCCGAGAGGTCGCCGGTGTGGAAATGAACCGGGCTCGGCGTGCCGGCGTACTGGCTCACGATCCAGATGTTCTCGAAATCGACGCGGGTCACGCGCGTGTTCTCCATGCCGGCAAGGTAACGGCCGATGGCGCTGGCGATGAAATTCGCGAGCGAGCCTTCGCCGCCGTCCGCCGAAACCTCCTTCGGCACCGAGAATTCGCGGCCCTCCGTGGGCGAGACGAACCCGTCCGCGAAGCGGTTGACGCGGTCGACGATCGGCCGGGGAAGTTGCGCGCGGCCGATCATGGGCCCGAACGGCGAGAAAAATTCCAGCGGCGGATCGCCCTCACGCGCGACGATGGCGTCGGGCGAGGCTTCGTACTTCTTCAGCGCCCTCGCCTTGATGCCGGCGGCGTCCTGCGGCTTGCGCGGGTTGCTCATGGCACGAGCGCCTCGTCGCCGGTCGGAGGCGCCATGACGCTACGGGTGGTCGGATGCATCGGCATTCCTCGCCTCAAGCGACAGGCGCCCATTATGCAGCCGGGCGCCGCCGCCTTCTCGAGGATCGCCGCGAGGTTCCCGAAAGCGCGTGTGAATACCGGAACGGAAGCCTGGCACATCGAAATCTTCAAGGCTGTCTCCTTTGCGTGGTTGCCAATGCCGCGTGCCGGCTCAGTCTCGGGCACCCGGACCCTCCGTCCCCTGCCGCCGCAAGCGCCAGAGGATGAAAACCATGTACGCGACGACGCCCACGTTCAGCGCGAGCAACAGCAGCCGCAGGGCGGTCGCGTGGCGGAACAGGCCGTAGAGCTCGGCCGGCACGTAGATCGCGCCGCTCAGCACGGCGAACCATTCCGCCCAGCGCCGTTCGTGCCACAGGCCGTAGGCTTCGACCCACCGCAGGAGGGCGTAGAGCAGCGCGAAGCCGGCGAGCATCCACAGCCGCGCGTCGGAAACGTTGCTGGCGGCGTCGATGAAGATGCGGGGATAGCCTTTGGCCGGATTCAGATGCAGATGCCGGACCAGGCGCTCAGCCACGCCCTGCAGATCCTCGCGCATGAAAGTCAGCACGCCGAATCCCGCGACCAGGACCAGCAGGCCCTTCGCCGCTTCGTAGAGCGCGACCGCGCGCAGTCCGTCAGACAGACGCATCGTGCGCGGGGCTTTCGCGATCGGTCATGGGAAGCAGTGCGGAGTCTCGGGCGCGGATCGCTGCATTTCGGCTGGCGCACATCATAAGCGGTTCCCGGCGGGGCCCGGTGCGACGCGCCGCCGCCTCTGCCCGCAATCCGCCCCGATCGCCGCGCCGGCGACTCCCCTGTCCCCCAACCTAGGCTCCGGTACTTCTTGAATCCCGACAGACAGGCCCCTTATACTGCGAATAACAACAATTCTCATTATTTAAAAAGAACAGGAAATTCCATGATTTCCAAGCCTTTTCGCCCGAATCCCATTGCCCTCGCCTGCCTGATTGCCTGCAGCGGTGCCGCGCACGCGCAGTCTGCCAGCGGCGACCTCGTGGCGCCGACCGTCGAGGTCAGCGCGAGCGCCGACGCATCCGCGGCCGGCCTCGAGCCTGCCTATGCCGGCGGACAGGTGGCAAAGGGAGGGCGCGTCGGCCTGTTCGGCAACATGGACTACATGGACGCGCCGTTCAACTCCATGAACTACACACGCGAACTGATCCAGGACCAGCAGGCGCGCAGCATCGGCGACGTCGTGCTGAACGATCCGTCGGTGCGCGTGGCGCGCGGTTTCGGCAACTTCCAGGAGCTGTACATGGTCCGCGGCTTCCCGCTCGCCTCGGACGACATGATGTACAACGGCCTCTTCGGCGTGCTGCCGCGTCAATTCGTGGCCGCCGAACTGTTCGAGCGCGTGGAGGTGCTGCGCGGCGCGAACAGTTTCATGAACGGCGCGACGCCGGGCATCGGCGCCGTCGGTGGCGTGGTGAACCTCGTGCCGAAGCGCGCGCCGAATGCTCCGCTGAATGAGGTGACGGTCGGCGTGGACAGCGGCGTCCAGGGCTATGCGGCCGCCGACTTCGCGAGGCGGTTCGGCGACGACCAGAGCACGGGCCTGCGCCTGAACGCGGTGGTGCGCAACGGCGACACGCCCGTCGACGACGAGCAGCGCCAGCTCGGCTCCTTCCTGATCGGGTTCGACCATCGCGGCGAAAACTTCCGGCTTTCCGCGGACATCGGCTACCAGGACCACCGGCTCGACAGCCCGCGCCCGAACGTGGGCGTCCTCGCAGGAGTTCCGGTGCCCGCGGCGCCGGACGCCTCGAAGAACTACGCGCAGCCGTGGACCTATTCCGACGAGAGGGATACGTTCGGCACGCTGCGCGGCGAGCTCGACATTGCAAAGGACGTCGTCGCGTGGGCGGCATTCGGCATGCGGCGCGGCTCCGAGAACAATTCCCTCTCGCTGCCGACCGTCACCGACGCAGCGGGCAATGCCAGGCTGGACGGCTTCGACAACACCCGCGAGGACACGGTCCAGACGGGCGAGGTCGGCATCCGCGGCAAGTTCCACACCGGCGGCGTCAGCCATTCCGTCTCCGCGAACTACTCTGCCTATGCCCTCGACCTGAAGAGCGCGTTCACGTTCGGATTCGGCAACGGCGCGACCAACATCTACAGCCCGGTCGCCATCGCGAAGCCGGCCAACGGCTTCGCCGGCGGCAACCTCGATTCGCCGCTGACCACGGAAAAGACCGAGCTCTCGAGCTTCGCCGTGGCCGACACTTTAGGCTTCGTAGACGACCGTCTGCTGCTCACGCTGGGTGCGCGCCAGCAGAACATCAGCGACAAGAACTACGACTCCAGCACCGGCGCCCTGCTGTCTGACTACGACGACGACGCGGTGACGCCGCTCGTCGCGGCCATGTTCAGGATCACGCCGCAGGTTTCCGTGTATGCCAACTACGTGGAGTCGCTGAGCAAGGGACAGAACGCCCCGGCGGGCACGATCAACGCCGGCCAGTCCATCGCCCCCTTCAAGTCCAGGCAGAAGGAAGTCGGCGTGAAATACGACGGCGGCTCGATCGGCGGCTCGATCGCGATGTTCACGACCGACCTGCCGCTCGCCATCATCGAGAACAGCGTGTTCAGCACGGACGGCGAGCAGCGCAACCGCGGCGTCGAGTTCACCGTGTTCGGCGAGCCGGTCAGGCACGTGCGCGTGCTCGGCGGCGTAACCTTCCTCGACAGCGAGCAGGTCAGGACCGCCAACGGCGTGAACCAGGGCAAGGAGGCGATCGGCATCCCCGACACCCAGCTCAACCTCGACGGCGAATGGGACATCCCGGGCATGGAGCGCCTCACGCTCACCGGCCGCGTGCTCTACACGTCGTCGCAATATCTGGACGCCGCGAACACGCAGGAAATGCCGTCGTGGACGCGCGTGGACGTCGGCGCGCGCTACGTCGTGGACATGGGCCCGAAGGCGCTGACCCTGCGGGCCGGCATCGAGAACCTGTTCGACCGCGATTACTGGGCCTCCGCCGGCGGCTATCCCGGCCAGGGCTACCTCGTGCTGGCCAATCCGCGCACGTACACGCTCACGGCGACGCTGGGCTTCTGAGCGCCTCCTGAGGGCCGCCCACGCCGATAAAAAACAAACTCTCACCGCTGAGGACGCAGAGGACACGGAGGAAAAGCAAAAGAGAAATAGGATCGGATTGGGAATACCTGGCGGCAATGCTGGCGCGAAGGGCCACGGTACTTATTCGTCCTCGACGTTCCGATTATTCACAATTGGCTTTCTTGTCTTTCCTCCGCGTCCTCTGCGTCCTCCGCGGTGGGAGCCGGATTGAAGTGGATAGAAGCGGCGTCAGGCGTCCGCCGGCAGGCTCGAAAGGATGGCGGAGCGCTGCAGGGCGGACAGCTTGACGTTGCCGGACAGCACGAGCGCGAGGTCGATCTCGTTGCGCAGCAGCTGCAGGGCCTGGGCCACGCCGGCACGGCCCTTTCCGGCGAGCCCGTACATGTAGGGCCGGCCGATCATGCAGGCCTTCGCGCCGAGCGCGATCGCCTTGAACACATCCGTGCCACGGCGCACGCCGCCGTCGAGCAGCACCTCCGCGCGGTCCCGGACGGCATCCACGACACCCGGCAGCGCCGAGATCGCGGAGCGCACGCCGTCGAGCTGGCGTCCGCCGTGGTTGGAGACGATCAACGCGTCGGCGCCGTGGTCGACCGCGGCCTTCGCATCGTCCGGGTCGAGGATGCCCTTGAGCGCGACCGGTCCGCCCCAGATCGACTTCGCCCATTCGATGTCCTTCCAGCTCACGGACTGGTCGAACTGCGAATTCACGAACGTCGAGATCGTGAGCAGCGTGTCCTGTCCCGGCTTGACCAGGCTCGCAGGCACGACCTTCGGCCCGGTGAGATAGCGCCACACCCAACCCGGGCGCATGGCGAAATTCATCATGTTCGACGGCCGCAGCTTCGGCGGCACGGTGAGGCCGTTGTGCACGTCGCGGTCCCGCTGGCCCTGCATCGCGAGGTCCACCGTCAGCACCAGCGCCGAACATCCGGCCGCCTTCGCGCGCTCGATCAGCTCACGGGACAGTCCGCGGTCGCGCATCACGTAGAGCTGGAACCAGAAGGGCCGTTGCGTGGCCTCGCGGATATCCTCGACCGTCGAGGTGGACATCGAGCTCAGGCAGAACCCGGCTCCCGCCTCCTTCGCGGCGCGCGACGCTTCCAATGCCCCGTTCGGCCAGAAGATGCCTGTCATGCCGGTCGGCGAGAGAATCAGCGGCAAGTCGAGCTTTTGCCCCAGCACCGTCACGGAATGGTCGCGCTGAGTGACGTCACGCAGCACGTGCTGCACGATGTTCCAGCGGCCGAAGTCCTGCATGTTGGCGCGCAGCGTGGTCTCGTCCTGCGCGCCGCCGTCGATGTAATCGAACAGCACGCGCGGCAGCTTGCGGAATGCGAGCGTGCGAAGGTCGTCTATGTTGGCGATTTTCATGGATCGGGAACGGTGGCAGGCCGGGTCTCGCGCGATGATCAGCGTTTCGAGGCGCGATAATAATTCACCATCTCGGCGTTGTCGCGATCGCCGAGGCCGTCGGCGACCATCTTGCGGAACGACTCGGTCACGCCGGCCGTCACCGGCATGGGTGCTCCGACATGGCGCGCCAGGTCGTGGATGAGCTCGAGATCCTTGAGCATCAGTGCCGCGCGCCCGGTGATGGAGAAATCCGACTTCACCATCTTCGGAAACATCTCCTGCAGTTGCTTCGAATCCGCCCGGCCGCCCGCGAGGGCTTGCGGGATCTTGGCGGCATCGATGCCGGCGCGCTCGGCGAATGCGCAGGCCTCCGCGAGCACGGCAAGCCCCGTCGAGACCAGCACCTGGTTGATCATCTTGGTGGCCTGGCCGGCACCGCTGGATCCCATGAGGGTGGCGCGGCCCGCGAGCGCATCCCAGATCGGCCGCGCGCGCTCGAACACGTCCTCGCGCCCGCCGACCATGACGGCCATGCGGCCCTCGAGCGCCGCCGGCGCCCCGCCGGAGATGGGCGCATCCAGCCAGGCCATGCCGCACTTCGCGGCGAGCCGCGCCGCCATGTCCCGCGTATGAGCCGCCGCGCAAGTCGACATGTCGATGAGCGCCTTGCCGGCTGCACCGCCCTCGGCCACGCCCTGCCCGCCGAACACGATGGCGTCGAGCGCGGCGCCGTCGCTGACGCAGGTGATGACGAAGTCGGCTGCCTGCGTGAGCTGCGCCGGGCTGTCTGCCCGTTTCGCGCCGGCCGCGACGATGGGCGCAAGCTTGGCGCGGTCCCGGTTCCAGACGAGCGGCGCGAAGCCGCGTTCGACCAGCCGGCGCATGATCGCGGCGCCGAGCACGCCGGCGCCGATGCAGCCCACCCGGGGTTTGTCGTTTGCCATGATTTTCCTCCTCGAAAATTTGGTGATCGTTCAGGACCTGCCCTCCCGCGCGGCCGCGGGAACCAGGATGCGATAGGAGACGAAGGCGAGAAAGCCGCACGTCCCGACCACGGCTGCCATGGGCACCGCCGTGCCGTCGTGCAGCCAGCCCACCGTGACGCTGGCCATTGCGGCGATCGCGAACTGCACGGCTCCGAGCAGCGCCGAAGCGCTGCCGGCCTTTTCCGGGAACGGGGCCATGGCGCCGGCCGAGGCGTTCGGAAAAGTAAGCCCGCGCATCGACACCACGAAGAACAGCGGCACGAGGATGCCGGCCAGCCCGAGCGCGTCCGTCGCCGCCCCCAGGACCAGGAGCGCGCAGGCCGCGACGCCCGCGAGATTGCCCGCATCGAGCAGGCGGTCCGCATCGTGGCGCCGCAGCAGCTTCCGGTTCCACTGAGTGAAGGCAACGATGCCGGTCGCGTTCAGCCCGAAGATCCAGCCGTAGTGCTGAGCCGGCACGCCGTAGAGGTCGATGATCACGAACGGCGAGCCCGAGATGTAGGCGAACATGCCGGCCTGGCCGAAGCCTCCCGACAGCGCATAGCCGAGGTAGCGGCGGTCGGCCAGCAACCCCGCATAGTTGCGCAGCGCGTGCGACAGGGGCACGCGCGGCAATCCGGCGGGAATGGTCTCGGGCAGGCGCAGCTTCACCGCGGCCAGGCAGGCCATGCCGAACAGCGCCAGCACCCAGAAAATCGACCGCCAGCCCAGCCACGCCAGAAGGAAGCCGCCCGCGAGCGGCGCGACGATGGGCGCGATGCCCATGACCATGAGCAGGATCGAGAATACGCGCGCCGATTCCTGGTGGTCGTAGAGGTCGCGCACGACCGCGCGCGCGACGACCATGCCCGCGCAGCCGCTCACGGCCTGCAGGAAGCGCAACGCGACCAGGCTGCCGATGTTCGGTGCGAGCGCGCAGGCCGCCGAGGCCGCGACGTACAGCGTGAGCCCGAAATACAGCGGCGGCTTGCGCCCGTACCTGTCGGCCAGCGGGCCGTACAGCAGCTGCCCCGCGGTCAGGCCCAGGAAAAAGGCCGCCAGCGTGTGCTGCACCGAGGCCGTGTCAGTCGCGAAATAGCGCTCCAGCGCCGGCAGCGCCGGCAGGTACATGTCGATCGACATCGGCGCGAAGGCCACCAGCGCGCTCAGGATCAACGTCGTGCGGAAGTTTTTGCTCTGCAATTTATCTACTAATGCCTACTTCTCATCACGAAGCCACGAAGAACACGAAGATACACGAAGAAAGGCAAGGGAAGCTGAATGCGTCGATGGTGCATGTCCCGTGTCGTCAATGATTCGCGCGACCGGTAGTCTTCTCACGGATACATCTATCCCTCGTTTTTTGCCTTTCTTCGTGCCCCCTTCGTGATCTTTGTGGCTTCGTGATGAGATTTATGTACGAGAGGGAGAGTCCATGTCGGTGAAGACTTCCTTCGCCATGTGGAAGGCGGCATTGGCGGCCGGCACGCCGCAATAGATCGCGCACTGCATCAGCAACTCCTTGATCTCGTCGCGCGTGACGCCGTTGTTCGCCGCGGCGCGCAGGTGCAGCCTGAGCTCGTCGGGACGGTTCAGCGCCACCAGCATGGCGATGGTGGCGATGCTGCGCGTATGCCGCGGCAGCCCCGGCCGCGTCCAGATCTCGCCCCAGGCATAGCGCGTGATGAGGTCCTGGAATTCCTCGTTCAGCGGCGTGCGGCCCTTCAGCGCACGATCGACGTGCGCGTCGCCGAGCACCGCGCGCCGCACTTGGAGTCCCCTGCCAAAGCGTTCGCGTTCGTCCACGTGCAGCCTCCTCCTACTTCCTCTTCGCGCGAGCGGCCAGCGCGCGGTCCACGAAACTTCCCGCCGCACCAAGGTACTTTGCGGGGTCGAGCAGTGCCTTCAGCCGGGAGGCGGACAGGTGCGCCCTCGCCTTGCGGTCCTTCTGCAGCACGTCGAGCAGCGGCTTGCCCTGTGCGACGGCCTTGCGGCAGGCCTCCTCGACCAGCGCGTGCGCGGCGTCGCGGCCGATCTTCGGCGCCAGTGCGGCCGACACGGCCTCCGCCAGCACGAGGCCACGGGTCACGTCCAGGTTGCGGCGCATGCGCCGCGAGTCGACCTCGAGGCCTTCGACGATTCCGGCGAGCTGGTGCAGCGCGCCCGACGCGAGCCGGAAGATTTCCGGCAGCGTCTCCCATTCGGCGTGCCAGTTGCCCAGGCCGCGCTCGTGCTGCTGCGGCATCGCGGCGAGCATGGTGGCGACGAGGCCGGGAATCCTCGCCGCGGCCGACAGCACGGCAGCGCAACCGACCGGGTTGCGCTTGTGCGGCATGCTCGACGAGCCGCCCTTGCCTTTCGCGGCAGCTTCGAAAGCCTCGCCGACTTCGGTCTGCATCATGAGCGCGACATCCTGCGCAACCTTGCCCAGGGTGCCGGTCATGAGACCGAGGACCGTCGCCGCCTCGCCCACGCGGTCGCGCTGCGCATGCCACGGCAGACCGGGATCGCCGAGCTTCAGCTCCTGCGCCAGCGCCGCCGCGACTTCGGGGCCGCGATCGCCCAGGGAAGCCAGCGTGCCGGCCGCGCCGCCGAGCTGCACGACCAGCAGCCGCGAACGCAATTCCGCGAGGCGCTGGCGATGCCGCTTCATTGCGTCCAGCGCGCCCGCCATCTTCAGGCCGAAGGTCACGGGCACCGCCTGCTGCAGCCAGGTGCGGCCCGCCATCGGTGTCAGACGCTGTGCCCTGGCCTGTTTCGCCAGCACGAGGTTCAGGCGGTCGATGCCGGCCTCGACGATGTCGAGTGCGGCGCGCAACTGCAACACCAGCCCCGTGTCCATTGCGTCCTGGCTGGTGGCTCCCCAATGCACATAGCCTGAGGCGTCCCCGTCACGCTTTGCCACGGCCGTGGTAAGCGCCTTGACGAGCGGGATCGCCGGGTTGCCGGCGAGCGCCGACGCTTTGCCCAGCGCGGCGACGTCGAACAGTCCCGCACGGCATTGCGCCGCGATCGCCGGTGCTGCGGCTGCCGGAATCACGCCGAGCCGCGCCTGCGCGCGCGCGAGCGCCGCCTCGAAATCGAGCATGCCCTGCAGGCGGGCCTCGTCGGAGAAGACCGCGACTATGGCCGCGTCGCGAAACAGCGGGTCGAGCAGTTTCGGCATGGTCAGTAGTCGAAGAACGCCGTCTCGTCCCTGCCCTGCAGGATGACGTTCCACTCGAGACCGCCGCCCGATGACTTCGCGACGAGCGTGGCACGCCGGCTGGACGGCACGGATTTCAGCACGGGATCGTCCGCATTCGACGCCTCGCCGGGAAAGTAGATGCGCGTCAGCAGGTGGATCAACAGCCCGCGCATGAACACGGCCACCAGCAGGTGCGGCGCCTGCAGCGTCCCGCCCGGGCCCGGCACGCGCCCCGGCTTGACGGTCGTGAACCGGAAGCGTCCCTGCGCGTCGGTGGCCACGCGCCCGAAACCGCTGAAACCGTTTGCCGGCGGCGCCGGCAAATCGTCGGGATGCAGATACCTGCCGTCCACGTTCGCCTGCCAGATCTCGAGCACGGCGTCGTCCACCGGCTTGCCGTCGCCGTCGAGCACGCAGCCGGAAATGGCAATCCTGTCAGCCGCGGGCGCCCGGGGGGCGAGATCGGCGACATACAGGTGCTCGAGCCCGATGCGGAAGAACGGGCCGACGGTCTGCGAAGCAGTGGCGGCCATCGCTCACTTCTCCATCGGCGTCGCCTCGCGCCCGCGCAGGACGATGTCGAAGCGGTAGCCGAGCGCATGCCCGGGCATGGTCGTGTCCCAGTCGAAGCGCGCGATGAGCCGGTTGCGTGACTTCTCGTCCGCGGTGCCGTTGAAGATCGGATCGTGCGGCAGCAGCGGATCACCCGGGAAATACATCTGCGTGACCAGGCGCGTGACGAAGGCGCGTCCGAACAGGGACAGGTGGATGTGCGCGGGCCGCCAGGCGTTGTGGTGGTTGCGCCAGGGATAGGCACCCGGCTTGACGGTCACGAAGCGGTAGTGCCCGTCCTTGTCCGTCATCACGCGGCCGGCGCCGGAGAAATTCGGATCCAGCGGCGCATCGTGCGTATCGCTCTGATGACGGTAGCGCCCCGCGGCGTTGCACTGCCAGATCTCGACCAGCGCGCCGGCCACCGCGCGCCCGTCCTCGTCGGCCACCCGGCCGACGACGACGATGCGCTCGCCGAGCGGTTCGCCCGCGTGCTGGTGCGTCAGGTCCGCGTCTTCCGGCTTCACGGCACCATGGCCGAAGACCGGGCCGGTGACCTCGGACAGCGTATGCGGCAGCACGACCAGCGGCTGCGTCGGCGCGCGCTTGCGCGTGGAAGCGTAGGCCGGATGCAGGTATTCGGGCTGCGTGCCCTTGGCGGGCCGCCGGTATCCGGCAACATCGGCCATGCCGTGCACTCCCTGTCGTCGCTGTTGTTTCCGACACTATAAACGCAGGCGGCCGCCCTTGGGTGAGCGGCCGCATGCATCCGCAGGAAACCGGCGGATCAGAACATGGCATCGGCGAACGCCTCGCCGGGCGCCGATCCACTGAGCGCGGAACGACGCGTTGGGTTACGCTGTGCGGCCTTTTCGCGCCTCTCCCCCTCCCCCCGACCCATGGACCGCAAACCCCTCGACTCCGCCGCGTTTGCGACGATGGTGCTGTGCTGCTTCGTCTGGGGCTTCACGCAGGTCACCGTCAAGCTCGCGGCAGCCGACATCTCGCCGGTCATGCAAGGCGGGCTGCGCTCGGTGCTGGCCACCGCCCTGCTCTATGCATGGGCGCGGTTTCGCGGCATCCCGCTGTTCGAGCGCGACGGCACGCTCAAGGCCGGCCTGGTCGCCGGCATGTTGTTCGCCGGCGAATTCCTGTTCATCTATGCAGGCCTCGCGCATACCGGCGCCTCGCGCATGGTCGTGTTCATCTATACCGCGCCCTGCCTGACGGCGCTGGGGCTGCACTGGTTCGTGCCCGGCGAACGGCTGCATCCGGCGCAGTGGACAGGCATCCTGCTCGCGTTCGCCGGCATCCTCACGGCATTCGGCGACGGGTTCGCGTCGTCGCCGGCCTCGCTGCTCGGCGACGCGTTCGGCGTCATCGGCGGCGCGCTCTGGGCAGCGACCACCGTCTGGATACGCGCCAGCGGCCTGAACCACACCAGCCCGGCGAAAGTGCTGTTCTACCAGCTCGCGATGTCGTCGGTGACCATGCCGGTCGCGTCCCGGCTCATGGGGGAACACGGCGTGAGCGCCTTCACGCCGATCGCGGTGGCCTGCCTGGTCTACCAGGGTGCCATCGTCGCCTTCGCGACTTACCTGGCCTGGTTCTGGTTGCTGAGCCGCTACCTCGGAGGACGCCTCGCGGTGTTCGGCTTCCTGACGCCGCTGTTCGGCGTGATCATGGGCGCGGTCGTGCTCGGTGAGCCGCTGCGCCCGGTGTTCCTCGCAGCGCTGGCGATGGTAGGTGCGGGGATATGGCTGGTCAACGCGAGGCGTTGATAAACCCTTCCACCCAACACAGAGGCACAGAGGGCACGGAGGACACAGAGGAAAGCAGAAGAAAAGAAATCATGAATTCGATTCGCAACATGCCGGCGTTGTCGCTGACGCAATAACCGATCCTTGTTCTTCCCGGTGTTCTCTGTGTTCTCTGTGCCTCTGTGTTGGGTGTAGGCGCAAAGCTGGAATCCTTCAGCCTCACCTCTCGCCATCGGCGGCGAAGCGGCCGATCGACTTCAAGGTCGCCTCCGCGGCGCGGATGGCCGCGAAAATCACGACGACGGTGATGGCGACGTGCAGCCAGTCGACTTCGCCGGTGTCGATGACCTGCGCCAGCGTCACGAACATGCGCATGACCGACACCAGCAGCAGGGCGATCGCGGCGGCGGGGCTCCTGAAACGCCACAGCAGCACGCCGAGCACGGCGAACAGGCCCGCGTCGAGCAGCGTACGCTCCCCTCTGACTACGTTGAGGGCACCGAGAATCACCGCGGCGACGAGGAAAGTCACGGCAGTGCCGGCCACGACGTCGATCGCATCCTGCCGGCTGCGGATCAACGCGAACAACCTGAAGCGCCCGAGCGCCAATGCATGCTCCCCTTCAGTGCGGCCGGCAAACGCGGCCAGAAGGAATCATAATGGCGGACATGGGAACTCTCAATCTCATGGTCTACCGGCACTCGGCGTTCTACAGCCCGCTGATCGCCGGCATCGCCGGGGGATTCTTCGCCGCCGAGGGCTTCGACCCGGCCTACTCGGTGATGCAGCCGGGCAAGAGCGTGGCGGAAATGCTGGTGTCCGGTGCCATCCATGTTTCCCAGTCGGCCGTCTCCGCCGCATGGCCCTTCCTGGAGAAACGCGAGCGGCCGCCGTTCGTGAGCTTCGCGCAGATCAACCAGCGCGACGGTTTCGCGATCGCCTCGCGCAATCCCGTGCCGGAGTTCGGCTGGGCCAAGCTCACCACCGGCACCTTCGTCTATGCGCACGGGGGCCAGCCCCAGGCCATGCTCGCCTATGCGCTGCACAAGAAGGGCGTCTCGCTGGACCGGACCGCGGGCAAGGATGCCGGGGATCCGCAGAAATCCATGGCCGCGTTCCGCACGGGCACCGGCGACTGGTACCACGAGCAGGCGCCCTATCCCCAGCAGCTGCAGCATGAGGGCGTGGCGCAAGTCGTCGCTTCGGTCGGCGAGGTCATCGGGCCGGTCGCCTTCAGCAGCCTGGTGGCCCTGCCGCGCTGGCTCGGCTCGCCCGATGCGATCCGATTCGTGCGCGCCTACCGCAAGGCCCGCGCCTGGGTGCAGGAAACCTCCGCGGCGACCGTGGCGGCGACCCTGCAGGGCTTCTTTCCCGGCATCGCACCCGACGCCATGCTCGCCGCCATCCGCTATTACCAGAATCTCGGCTGCTGGGCCGGCGACATCGCCATCGACCCGGCCCACTACGAGACCGCGCTGGACGTGTTCCTGCACTCGAAGCTGATCACGCGCCGGCATCCTTACGACAAGGTCATCGCTCCCCTGCCGCACTGAACACGCCGCGCCGGCGCACCGGCGTTCCCGCAGCGCCGGCGATGTGAGAACATTGGGCATCCAACAATCGGCCCGGGCATGCGGCCCTGGCCCGGCAACAGGCCCACGCGGAGGAGCAGCCGGCCGGCCCGGCGACGACAGACCATGAGCACGGACGCTGCGCCGCCGTCAGGCGGCACGCCCCTCGTCGACAAGGTCGCCGCCGTATCCGCCTTCGCCGGCAGCGCCATCCTGGCGGTGATCGCAGGGATGTCGGTCGTCTCCATCGCGCTGCGTGCGCTCGGCTTCCGGCCCATCCAGGGGGACTTCGAGCTGGTGCAGGTCTTCCTTGCCGGCTGCGTGGCGCTGATGCTGCCGTGGTGCCAGCTGCGCGGCGGCAACCTCACGGTCGACTTCTTCACGGTGCGGCTGGCAAGGTCGAAACAGCGGCGCCTCGATGCCGCAGGCGCCGTGCTGTTCGCCGCGGTCATGCTGCTGCTCACGTGGCGCACCGCGGTGGGCGCGCTCGCCATGCGCGCCGAAGGCGAGACCACGATGATTCTCGGCTTCCCGCTGTGGATCGGCTATGCCGCCGTCGTGCCCGGCCTGCTGCTGACCGCGGCCTGCGCGCTGCACACGGCGCGGGTCGCCTGGAAGCAGGCCGGCCATGAGTAATTTCGGCATCGGCCTGTCGCTGTTCGGCGCGATGCTCGCGCTGATGGTGCTGCGCGCGCCGATCTCGGTCGCGATGTTCCTGCCCGGGGCGGCCGGCTACTGGCTCATCGCCGGCGACGGCGCGCTGCTCAACTACCTGAAGGGCTCGGTCTTCGCGCGCTTCTCCAGCTACGACCTGTCGGTGATCCCGCTGTTCATCCTCATGGGCCAGTTCGCCACGCAGGGGGGCTTAAGCCGCTCGCTGTTCCGCTTCGCGAGCTCGCTCCTCGGCCACCTGCGCGGGGGCGTGGCCATGGCGGCGATCCTCGCCTGCGCGCTGTTCGGCGCGGTGTGCGGATCTTCCGTCGCCACGGCGGCCACGCTGGCGCAGGTGGCGCTGCCGGAAATGCGCCGGCTGAACTATTCCGGGCGGCTGTCGACGGCGACCTTGGCGGTCGGCGGCACGCTCGGCATCCTGATCCCGCCGTCGGTGCCGCTGGTGGTCTACGCCATCCTCACCGAAACCAACATCGCCAAGCTGTTCATGGCCGCTTTCCTGCCGGGCGCCATCGCCGTGATCGGCTACTGCGTCGTCATCGGCATCACCGTGAAGCTCAAGCCGGCGCTCGGCCCCGCGCTGCCGAAGGCGTCCAACCGCGAGCGGCTGCGCGCCCTCGTGGAAATCTGGCCCATCGCAGCGGTGTTCGCGCTCGTGTTCGGAGGCATCTATGGCGGGATCTTCACGCCCACCGAGGGTGCCGCGGTCGGCGCCGCCGGCACTTTCGTCGCCGCGCTCCTGCGCCGCGAGCTGGGCCTGCGGGGCATCGGCCGCGCCTTCCTCGGCACGGCGGTCACCTCGGGCATGATCTTCCTCGTTTTTCTCGGCGCCGACATGCTGAACGGCGCGCTCGCGCTGTCGCAGATGCCGAAGGAGCTGGCCGACTGGGTCACGCGCCTGGGCTGGTCGCCGCTCGCCGTCATCGCCGTGATCATCGCCATGTACGTCGTCATGGGCTTCTTCATGGACGAGCTCGCCACCATCATCCTCACGATCCCGGTGATCTTCCCGGCGATCATGGGGCTGGATCTGTGGGGCCTGGGGCACGCCGAGAAGGCGATCTGGTTCGGCATCCTCATGCTCATGGTGGTCGAGATCGGGCTGGTGCACCCGCCCGTGGGCCTGAACATCTACGTGATCAACAGCCTCGCCAAGGACGTGCCGATGATGGAGACCTTCAAGGGCGTGCTGCCCTTCCTGGCCTCGGACTTCCTGCGCGTGGCGCTGCTGTTCATTTTCCCCGCCATCAGCCTGTACCTCGTGCGGCTGATTTTCTAGGGACCACCTTTCACCGCAGAGGACGCGGAGGAAAAACGGAGGACGGAAAATTCGAATGGCAAGTGTCGCCGGTGACCGGCGGCGTCCGTGATTGCCAGTCCATGTACCCGGCGCGACCCCGCGCAGATCCCATTCAATCCCCGCCTTCTCCTTTCCTCCGTGTCCTCCGCGGTGAGAGCGAGATTCCTTAGTGCTCGGGCAGAGGGATAAATTCATCGTCGCCAGGCACCCTGGCGAACTTGCCCGCCTTCCAGTCCGCCTTGGCGCGCTCGATGCGCGCCGGCGAGCTGGCGACGAAGTTCCACCAGATGCGGCGCTCGCCCTGGAGCGGCTCCCCGCCCAGCAGCGCGACGCGCGACGGCTCGCGCGCCTGCAAGGCTGCGGGTTCGTTCGCCGCGAAGATCACCAGCGTGCCTTCGGCGAAAACGCGGCCTTCGATCTCGATGCCGCCCTCGACCACATAGGCGGCGCGTCCGGCATAGCCATCCGGCACGGCCAGCGTCGACCCACCGTCCAGCTTCGCGTCGACGTAGAACATTTTCGAGAACGTGCGCACCGGCGAGCGCATGCCGAAGGCCTCGCCGGCGATGACGCGCAGGGCCGCGCCGCCGCCCTCGCGTGCCGGCAGGTCGACGGCGGCATGGTGGTGGAAGAAGGGTTCGGTCTCCTCGTCCGCGAGCGGCAGCGCGACCCAGGATTGCAGGCCGTGCAGCCGGTGGCCCTTCGCGCGCAGCGCGGTACCGGTGCGTTCGGAATGCACGATGCCGCGGCCGGCCGTCATCCAGTTCACGTCCCCCGGCCGGATGGCCTGCACGATGCCGAGGCTGTCGCGGTGCTCGATCTCGCCGTCGAACAGGTAGGTGACCGTGGCGAGGCAGATGTGCGGATGCGGCCGCACGTCGATGCCCTTGCCCGCCGGGAAAATCACCGGCCCCATGTGATCCAGGAAGATGAACGGGCCGACCATGCGCCCTCCTGCGTAGGGCAGGATGCGCCGGACCTCGAAGCCGCCGAGGTCGCGCTTGCGGCTTTCGACCACCTGCTCGATTGCGCTCATGTGGTTTCTACAGATTACCGCTCACCACGAAGGACACGAAGATCACGAAGATGCACGAAGAAAAGCGAAAGCGAAGAAAAGAAAGATCGGGGAGAACGCAACCGACGATGCGATTCATTTGCGATTGTGATTTGTAGACCACCGACATTTTTCTCTTTGCCCTTGCCTTTCTTCGTGTCCCTTCGTGCTCTCAAGGGAGCGCTAGCGAACACTTGTGCCCGCAGGGCGCGTGTCCTTCGTGATGAGAAGTAGGCTTTGGATGAACCTGCGTCAGGTCACGGCTTCCAGACGGCGGGGCTGCAGCGTACGTAGTTCGGCGCGTACGGCGCTTCGCCGCCCAGCTCGCGCGCCGCATGCCAGGCCCAGCGCGGATCGTCCATCGCCGCGCGCGCGATTGCGATCAGGTCCGCCTTGCCGCCAGCGATGATCTCCTCGGCCTGCTGCGGCTTCGTGATCAGCCCGACGGCCATGGTGGCGATGCCTGCCTCCTTCCTGATCTTCTCGGCGAAGGGCACGTTGTAGCCCGGCGCGAACGGGATCTGCTGGCGCGGGTCGAGCTGGCCGGAGCTGGCGTCGATGAAATCGCAGCCGCGCTTCTTCAGCTCCCTCGCAAACGCGACGGTCTCATCCGGCGTCCAGCCACCGTCGATCCAGTCGGTGGCCGACACGCGCACGCCCAACGGCCTGTCCTGGGGCCATGCCGCGCGCACGGCGTCGAACACCTCCAGGGGAAAGCGCATGCGGTTTTCCAGCGAGCCGCCGTAGGCGTCGGTGCGCTGGTTCGAGATCGGCGACAGGAACTGGTGCAGGAGGTAGCCGTGCGCGCCGTGCAGCTCGATCAGGTCGAAGCCGATGCGCAGCGCGCGCCTCGTCGCATCGACGAACTGCCGCCTCACTTCCGCGAGGCCGGCCGCGTCCAGCGCCTTCGGCACGTGCCAGCCGGGGCCGAAGGGCAATGCGGAGGGCGCGACCGTGGTCCATGCGCCTTCATCCGCCGCCAGCGGCTTGCCACCATCGAAGGGCGTATGCGTGGAGGCCTTGCGTCCCGCGTGCGCGAGCTGGATGCCGAGCTTCGCCACGCCGTGGCGGCGGCAGAAGTCGATCACGTGCCGGATGGTCTTCTCGTTCTCGTCGCTGTAGAGGCCGAGGCAGCGTGCGGTGATGCGCCCGACCGCCGAAACGTGGGTCGCCTCCGTGATGACGAGCCCGCCCGCGCCCATGGAAAACTGGCCGAGATGCATGAGGTGCCAGTCGTTGGCGCTGCCGTCCTGCGCCATGTACTGGCACATCGGAGAAACGACGATGCGGTCGGGCAAGGCCAGGCCGCGCATCTGGAAGGGGGTCAAAAGCCGGGCACTCATCGGGGTCTTCTCGGGCAGTCATTGGAGAGGAGGCGGATTCTAGCAGCCGGCCCGGGCACCCGATGCCGAACTCCGCGGCCCGGCCCCGTGTCATACTGCGCGGACAAAACCAGATCGACCGGCGCGCACAGGCCGGGAAACAATGAGAATTGCGCTCGCAGCAATCGCGCTGCTGGCGGGATTCGCCTGCAACGCCTTCGCCGCGACGCTCCAGGGCCGCGTGGTGGGCGTGAGCGACGGCGACACCGTCACGGTGCTGACCGCCGAGAACCGTCAGCTCAAGATACGGCTGTCGGGCATCGACGCGCCGGAAAAGAAACAGTCGTTCGGCGCGCATGCGAAGCAGACGCTGTCGCGGCAGGTGTTCGGGCAGCCCGTCACCGTCGAATGGACCAAGACCGACCGCTACGGACGCATCGTCGGCAAGATCGAGGCCGGAGGTACCGACGTGAACCTCGAGCAGGTCCGCGAGGGCTCGGCCTGGGTCTATACGCAATACCTGCGCGAGCTGCCTCCCGAAGACCGCCGCCTTTACCTCGAGGCCGAGCGGCAGGCCAGGGAAGAGCGTCGCGGCCTCTGGCACGACGGCGATCCCGAGCCGCCATGGCAATGGCGTCGCGAGGAACGCTCGCATCGTTCCCGCGGCGGATAGTCCCCGCTTCCGCCGTTTTTTCGGGCGCGCCGGCCGGCGCAACCCCGGGACCCTCCGGGGGGCTCCCCCTCGGAGCGAGCCCGGTCCGCTGCACCGGCATATGGCCGGCATGGTGGCGTGATGGCGAACGAATCCGCGCGAAGCACGCATTGCGAGGCCGGATCGCGTCCGCGGCGCCCCTCCGCAAGCGATCCGTGTTTTCGGATTGTGAAATATCCTTCCGGATAATGACAATATCGCCGCGGCGCGTATGATCACGATATAACAGCGCGACAACAGGAGGAGAACCATGAGCAACCAGCTCGAAGCGGCGGCCATCGAATATCACGAGAAGCCCACCCCCGGAAAAATTTCCGTCACGCCGACCAAGGGCCTGATCAACCAGCGCGATCTCGCGCTGGCCTACTCTCCCGGCGTGGCCTACGCGTGCAAGCAGATCGAAGCCGATCCGTCGCGCGCCGCCAAGCTGACCTCGCGCGCGAACCTGGTCGGCGTGGTCACCAACGGCACGGCCGTGCTGGGGCTGGGCAACATCGGCCCGCTCGCCGGCAAGCCGGTCATGGAAGGCAAGGGCTGCCTGTTCAAGAAGTTCGCCGGCATCGACGTCTTCGACATCGAACTGGCCGAGAACGACCCGGACAAGCTCGTGGACATGATCGCCGCGCTGGAGCCGACCCTGGGCGGCATCAACCTCGAGGACATCAAGGCGCCCGAGTGCTTCTACATCGAGCGCAAGCTGCGCGAGCGCATGAAGATCCCGGTCTTCCACGACGACCAGCACGGCACCGCGATCATCGTCGGCGCTGCGCTGACCAACGGCATGAAGGTCACCGGCAAGGACATCGGCAAGATCAAGCTGGTCTGCTCCGGCGCGGGTGCCTCGGCGATCGCCTGCCTCGACCTGCTGTGCGGCCTGGGGCTGAAGCGCGAGAACGTCTTCGTCTGCGACTCGAAGGGCGTGATCTACCAGGGACGCGACGCGAGCATGGAGCCGAACAAGGCCCGCTACGCGCGCAAGACCGACGCGCGGCAGCTTGCCGACGTGATCGCCGGCGCCGACGTCTTCCTCGGGCTTTCCGGCCCCGGCGCGATGAAGCAGGCCTGGGTGCAGAAAATGGCCGAGAAGCCGCTGGTGTTCGCGCTCGCCAATCCCACGCCGGAGATCCTGCCCGAGGAAGTCAAGGCGGTGCGCCCGGACGCGATCATCGCCACCGGCCGCTCGGACTACCCGAACCAGGTCAACAACGTGCTGTGCTTCCCGTTCATCTTCCGCGGCGCGCTCGACGTCGGCGCCACGAAGATCACCGAGGAGATGAAGCTAGCCTGCGTGCACGCCATCGCCGAGCTCGCGCAGGCCGAGCAATCCGACGTGGTGGCGATGGCCTACGAAGGCGCGGACCTGTCCTTCGGCCCGGAATACATCATCCCCAAGCCGTTCGACCCGAGGCTCATCGTGCGCATCGCGCCGGCGGTGGCGAAGGCCGCGGCCGACAGCGGCGTGGCAACGCGGCCGATCACGGACTACGACGCCTACCGGGAGCAGCTCACCGGCTTCGTCTACCAGTCCGGCTTCATCATGAAGACCGTGTTCGCCGCGGCCAAGAAGTCGCCGCGCCGCGTGATTTTCGCCGAGGGCGAGGACGAGCGCGTGCTGCGCGCGGTGCAGGTCGTGGCCGACGAGAAGCTCGCCCGGCCGATCCTGATCGGCCGGCCCGAGGTCGTGGACATGCGCATCCAGCGCTTCGGCCTGCGCATCGCGGCGGGCCGGGACTTCGAGCTGGTGAACCCCGAATCGGACGCGCGCTACAAGGAGGTCTGGACGGAATACTACGGCGTGATGCGCCGCCGCGGCGTGTCGCCCGAGGACGCGAAGGTGCACGTGCGCCAGTCCAACACGCTGATCGGCGCGATGCTGCTGCGCCGGGGCGACGGCGACGCCCTGCTGTGCGGCACCTCCGGGCGCCACAAGGACCACCTGCGCCACGTCGCCAACGTCATCGGCACGAAGCGCGCCGGCGGCATCTTCGCGGCCATGAACGTGCTGATGCTGCCCAGGCGCACGCTGTTCATCTCCGACACCTATGTCAACGAGGATCCGTCGGTCGAGGAGCTGGCCGAGATCACGGTCATGGCGGCCGAGGAGGTGCGCCGCTTCGGCATCGTGCCGAAGATCGCCCTGCTGTCGCATTCGAATTTCGGCACCGACGATTCGCCCTCGGCGCTGAAAATGAGCCGCGCGCTGGATGTCATCGACAAGCTCGCCCCCGGCCTGGAGATCGATGGCGAGATGCACGGCGACTCGGCGCTGTCGGAAGCCATCCGCGGCAAGATCAATCCCGACAGCCGGCTCAAGGGTGAAGCCAACATCCTGATCATGCCCAATCTCGACGCCGCCAACATCTCCTTCAACCTGCTGAAGATGCTGGGCGGCGAGGGCATCACCGTCGGTCCCATCCTGCTCGGCGCCGCCAAACCCGTGCACATCATGACGCCGAGCGCGACCGTGCGGCGGCTGGTCAACATGACGGCGCTGTGCTCCGTGGACGCCGGCGAGGCGGCGGCGGCCTGAGCCCCGCCGGCCGGCGGGGAAGCAAGTCGCCATGCCGCGGCCCTTCGGCCACGAAGGGATGCGCCCGCGGCGCCCTGATGATTCCCGGTCGCGGCATCTCTTCCGTGCAGCCGCAGCGGAACTCCCGTAACTTGCAGGCGTCGGATGCAGGAGCGTCATCCACTTCCCGGGGAGACCCCATGGCCAATACGAAGGCAGTGCAGTTCGCCACCCGACGCCGGGACGGCTCGATGTGGCTGGCAGCGATGGCATTGATCATCGCAGCGGCGGGCTGGTGCAGCCACGCGCGCGCCGCGGAACCCTTCGACCGCGGCAGCGTATCCGGCAGCCTCTACCTCGGCAGCGGCTCGGCGCTGGGCAACACCTACACGACCTTCGGGGCGGGCGTCGGCTACATGGTCTCGGAAGGCCTCATGGCAGGGATCAACGGCGAGCTGTGGTTCGGGGACGACCCGAAGCTCCAGAAGCTCACGCCGGAAATCCGGTACATCTTCACCCACGTCAATCCCGTGAAACCCTACGTGGGCGGATTTTTCACTCGCACCTTCTACGAGGGCCTCGACGACCGCAACTCCTACGGCGTGCGCGGCGGCATCTACTTCCCGTTCAGCACCAATGCCGCGCTGAGCGCCGGGCTGGTGTACGAAAAGATCATGGACTGCGACAAGTCCGTCTACCACGACTGCTCGCAGGTCTACCCGGAAGCCGGCCTGCTGGTCTCCTTCTGACCCGGCCCCAAGACGCAGGGGCGCGGCGCGGTTTGCCGCGGCGCGCCCGTTTTCCTTCGCGCAACTACTATTTCAGGACGAATTCGACCAGTTCGACCGGGGTGTCGCCGGTGTTGGTGACCGTGGTCGTGAACGGGTCCTCGCGGAACGCGAACTGTGCGGTCGTGAGCCGTGTCGCCTCGATGCGCTCGCCGTTGCGGTCGCTGATGCTGCCTTCGCCGAGGGAAACGCGGATGCTGGGCCCGGGGATGGTCATCGGACCTGCCGATTCGCCCGGCGCCAGCTTGATGCGGTAGGCGCCCACGCGCGCATTGTCGATCACCATCTCCGCACCGGCCAGCGGCGGCAGCTTCATGGTTTCCCGCGCGTACGGCTTCAGCAGCTCGATGCCGATCGCGCGGAACACGCCGGGGCCGCGGTTGATGAAGCGGTGCGTGTACGCCCCCTTGGTCGCCGCGTCGTAGTAGCCGATGAAGCCGGCCTGCATCTTCGCGTCCTTCGGCTCCTGCCCGTAGACCTGGTTGTAGAGCGTGACGTCGCTCATCAGCACGTAGGGATAGTCGAAGGAATGCCGGTGGAACATCGTCTGCTCGCCCTCCGGGATCTCCACGTCGACGACGCGCACCCATTCATTCACCAGCTTGGGGACGTGCCGCGGCTCCTTGTCCGCAGGGACGACGTCATCGTCCGCGGCCAGCGCCGCCGGCGGCGCGAGCAACAGCGCGGCGGCGAGCAGGACGCAGGGCAGCCGGCGCCGGTCCATGCTCAGGCCAGCACGTAGCTCGTCTTGACGGTCGTGAAGAACTCCGCGGCATAGCGCCCCTGCTCGCGCGGGCCGTAGCTCGAGCCCTTGCGGCCGCCGAACGGCACGTGGTAGTCCACGCCCGCTGTCGGCAGGTTCACCATCACCATGCCGGCCTGTGCGTTCTTGCGATAGTGCGACGCATGCTTCAGCGACGTCGTGACGATGCCCGAGGACAGGCCGAAGGGCGTGTCGTTGGCCACCGCGAGCGCCTCGTCGTAGTCCTTGACGGCGACCACGGAAGCCACCGGGCCGAACACTTCCTCGCGGTTGATGCGCATCGAGTTGGCGGTCTCGGTGAACAGCGCCGGCTCGAGGTAGAAGCCCTCGGTGTCGCGCTTCAGGAGGTTGCCGCCGAAGGCGAGCTTCGCGCCCTCCTTCTTCGCCTCCTCGATGTAGAACAGGTCCTGGTTGAGCTGGCTCTTGTCGACCACCGGGCCGATGTCCGTGCCCGGCTTCAGCGCGTTGTCGACCTTCACGGCCCTGAGGCGCTCGACCACGGCCGCGACGAACCTGTCGTGGATGCCCTTGGTCACGATCAGGCGCGAGGACGCGGTGCAGCGCTGGCCGGTGGAGAAGAAGGCGCCGTTGACCGCACATTCGACGGCGGTCTTCAGGTCCGCGTCGTCCAGCACGACCAGCGGGTTCTTGCCGCCCATCTCGAGCTGGAACTTGGCCATGCGCGCGACCGCCTTGGCCGCGACCTGCCTGCCGGTGTCGACCGATCCCGTGAACGTGATCGCGTCCACGCGCCTGTCGTTGACGATGACCTCGCCCACCACGCTGCCGCGGCCCATGACGAAGTTGAACGCGCCCTTCGGGATGCCCGCGTCGACCAGGATCTTGGCGATGGCGTGCGCCATGCCCGGCACGAGGTCGGCCGGCTTGAACACCACCGTGTTGCCGTAGGCCAGGGCCGGCGCGATCTTCCAGGCCGGGATCGCGGCCGGGAAATTCCACGGAGCGATGATGCCCACGACCCCGAGCGGCTCGCGCGTGAGCTCGACGTCGATGCCGGGGCGCACCGAGGGCAGCAGCTCGCCCGCGCGGCGCAGCACCTCGCCGGCGAAGAACTTGAACACGTTGCCGGCGCGCACGACCTCGCCGACGCCCTCGGGCTTCGTCTTGCCTTCCTCGCGCGACAGCAGCGTGCCCAGCTCGTCCTTGCGGGCGATGATCTCGTTGCCGACCTTGTCCAGCAGGTCGGCGCGCGCCTGCACGTTGAAAGTGGCCCACGCCGGGAACGCCGCCCGGGCAGCGTCCACCGCACGCTCGGCTTGCGCCTTGTCGGCCTGCGCGTACTCGGCTATGACGTCGCCGGTGTCGGAGGGGTTGAAGTCCTTCGAGACGTTGGCGCCGTCGACCCACTCGCCGGCGATGTAGTTCTGCAGCTTCTGGACGCTCATTTTTTCTCCTCCTGGGTAAGCCGAGCATGCTAGCCAAGCCGCCGTTGCCGCGTCAACCGCGGATTGCCCGCTCACGCGGGTCACAGGCGAATTTTCACCACAGAGGCACAGAGGAAAGCAAGAAAGCCATGGACAAGGGTTCGTGCTGCAAGTAGCCATGACAGGTTTTCCCGCGCGAATCCACCCGGAACCGGGCATGGGAAACCTGTTGTCTCCCCAACTGAACCTTTGATTTTCTCCTCTCTGTACCCTCTGTGCCTCTGTGGTGAACGGGTTCAGGCAGGACGTGGTTTGCGCTTGCGCCGCAGCTTGTTGAAATCGTCCAGCTCCCAGGGCCGCAGCGCCAGCACGATGCTGGCCGGCCGGCGCTCGCCGAGCGCGAGCTGCTTGTCGTCGTTGTGCATCTCGGAGAACTCCCCCGCGAGCTTGCGCATCTTGGCGACGAGCTGGGCGCTGGAGGCCGGCGAGAGCATGGCGTTCATGACCGTGAGCATCTCGCCGGCGCCGTCGAAGCGCGAGCGGAAATACTCGTGCTGCGCGCGCGCCATGAAGTACTGCAGGATCGGCCCGTTCGGCAGCCACGCGAAGTTCGGCGACACCTTGAGGTGGATGCGGTTGTTGGGCATGAGCTCGAGGAACTTGATGCGGTCGAGCTTCAGCAGAAGCTGGATGCACTCGCTCTTGGGGATGTCGTAGGTCGCGAGGATCTGCTCGAGCGTCAGGTGGTTCAGCACGCAGACCGCCACCAGGAACAGCTTGGCGTTGCCGACGACCTCGCGCTCCTGCTCCAGCGTCAGGTGCGAGATGTAGTTCTTCTCGCTGTCCACCTCGCGTGCGAGTTCGGTGAGCCCCAGGCCGGCCAGGGTGCAGACCTGCTCGAAGCGCTCCAGCGTGAAATGGTAGGAGGCGAACATGCGCTTGACGCTCGCCTCGCTCATCTTCAGCTCGCGGGCGACCTGCGCATAGGTCAGCTTCTTGGCCTTCAGCGCGCGCTTGAGCGCCTCCACCACCGCGATCGCCTGCGACACGTCTCCCCCTGGAACGGCCGAAAGTATCGCCGAATGATACCTCGGGGAGAGTTGGTAGCAACCACTTTCGCGGCGCTTTCATGACGACGGGCTGGTGCGCACCATGGCGCCGCATTTCGCCGATCAACGCATCAGGGAAAGGGGACCCATGAAGCCGAAGATCCGAACCGCTGCCCGCGGGCGCCGCGCCGATGCCCGTCCGGCCGCCAGTGCCGCTCCCGCCGCCGTCAGCCGCCGCGACCTGCGGGTCGCCCGGCGCATCGCCCAGGCCTTTGGCGTGCTGCCGGCGACGCCCGGGAGGCCGGCATGAAAAGCCGAACCCTGTTCAGCGCCCTTGCCGCGGCGCAATCCGGCAGGCCGCCCGCCGCCCACCAGCAGCCCTGCATCGCCGACGAGGTCACGCTGCTGAATGCCCTGCGGAACAGCGCCACCGACCGCGACCAGATCCTGCGGCGGCGCCTCGGCCTGGTCGACGACCCGAAAACCTTCTGACCTCCTGTGCGGGCGGGGGTCAAACCCCGCCTTTTGGCCGGCCCCTACAGTCCGGGGCCGGCTTTTTTTCCACCTCACCCCCCGCCCTCTCCCCCACTGGCGGAGAGGGTGCCGGATACGTTTCCGAAGTCAGGAAGTGACGCTGGCGCCGAACATTTCTTGCGATAAGTGACGCAAACTTCACCAACTACAATTCATGAATATCGAACGTAGTTAGCTCCCTCTCCGCTTCGGGGAGAGGGCGGGGGGTGAGGTGTCAATCCAGCGTCCTTCTGTACACGCGCAGGCCCAGCAACAGGATCGCCACCATGAACACCAGGATCGGCCACACGTGTGGCCAGAGGTCCATGAAACCGTTGCCCTTGAGCATCAGCCCGCGCACGAGCTGCAGGAAATGCGTCAGCGGCAAGGTGTTGCCTATCACCTGAGCCCACTGCGGCATGCCGCGGAACGGAAACATGAAGCCCGACAGCAGCATCGACGGCAGGAAGAAGAAGAAAGTCATCTGCATGGCCTGAAGCTGGTTGCTGGCCAGCGAGCTGAAGGTGATGCCCAGCGTCAGGTTGGCGGCGATGAACAGCAGCACCACGCCGTAGAGCATGCCCAGGCTGCCCTGCATCGGCACCTCGAAGAGGAAGTACGCCGCGAGCAGGATCAGCGTGACCTGGACCAGGCCGATCAGGATGTAGGGCATGATCTTGCCGGTCATGACCTCGATGGGCAGCGCCGGCGTGGCGAGCAGGTTCTCGAAGGTGCCGCGCTCGCGCTCGCGCGTCATCGCCAGGCCGGTCATCAGCACCATGGTCATGGTCAGGATCACGCCCACCAGCCCCGGCACGATGTTGTAGGACGTTATGCCCTCGGGGTTGTAGCGCCGATGGATGCGCAGGTCCACCGGGCCCGGCTTGGGCAGGGCGTCGCCGAGCACGCCTTCGAGGTCGCGCGCGAGCGCGGTGTCCACCGCCCGCTCCAGCGCGGCCAGCGCGTTGCCCGTGGCGGCCGGGTCCGTCGCATCGGCCTCGACCAGCAGCACCGGGCGCTCGCCGCGCGCCAGCAGCCGCGAGAAATCCGGCGGGATGGTCACCGCGAACTGCACGTCGCCGCGCGCGAGCAGGTCGTTCATCTCGTCGTCGGTCACCGCCTGCCGGACGACCTTGAAATAACTGCTGGTCTGCAGCGCCGACATGACCGTACGCCCGTAGACGCTGTTGTCCTGCGACAGCACCGCGGTCGGCAGCCACTTCGGGTCCGAGTTGATCGCGAAGCCGAACAGCAGGAGCTGGATCACCGGGATGCCGATGATCATGCCGAAGGTCAGCCGGTCGCGCTTGAGCTGGATGAACTCCTTGACGACGATGCCGAGCCAGCGCGACGGCGAGAACACGTTGAGCCTCACCGGAAGTTGTCCCGCACCGTGCTCATGAGGTGGATGAAGACGTCCTCCAGCGTCGCTTCGCCGCGCTGCCAGCGGTAGCGGCCGTCGGCCTGCCAGGGGGCGACCGCCGCGTCCAGCGCCGCGGCATCGCCGCCGACCACGTGCAAGGTCGAGCCGAACGGCGTGACCTGGTCGATCCCCGGCTTGCTGCGCAGCTGCGCCTCGAGCCCCGGCAGGTCCGGCCCCGCCACGACCCACGTGCTCAGGTGCTGGGACGCCACGACGTCGTCGACGGTGCCCGTGGACAGCACCGTCCCGTAGGCGATGTAGGCGAGCCGGTGGCAGCGCTCGGCCTCGTCCATGTAGTGCGTCGACACCAGCACGGAGATGCCGGTAGCCGCGAGCGCATGGATCTCCTCCCAGAATTCGCGCCTGGCCTTCGGATCGACGCCCGCGGTCGGCTCGTCGAGCAGCAGCAGCTTCGGCTCGTGCAGCATGCAGGCCGCGAGCGCGAGCCGCTGCTTCCAGCCGCCCGACAGCGCCCCGGAGAGCTGGTCCTGGCGCGCGGCGAGGCCGAGCTCCCCGATCGCGCGGTCGACCGCGGCCTTGCGGTTGCGCATGCCGTACATGCGCGCAATGAAGTCCAGGTTCTCGCGGATGGTGAGGTCTTCCCAGAGCGAGAAGCGCTGGGTCATGTAGCCGACCTCGCGCTTGATGGCGGCGGTCTCGCGGATGACGTCGTGCCCGAGGCAGGTACCGCTGCCGCTGTCGGGTGTAAGCAGCCCGCAGATCATGCGGATCGAGGTCGTCTTGCCGCTGCCGTTTGGGCCGAGGAAGCCGAAAATCTCCCCGCGCCGGACCCGCAGCGAGAAATCTCGGACGACGTGCTTGTCGCCGAAGCTCTTGTTGATGTCCCGCACGTCGATGACGAGCTCTGGATTCATTCCATCAATCCGACATGAACCACGGAGACACGGAGAAGAGCAAGGACGGGAGAGGGAAAAACCGGTGGCGACGATAGTTTCGTTGCCGGTCATCGCATCGAAATTCGCGCACATTCTGATCGCCGGGTTTTCCTCCGTGGGCTCCGTGTTCTCCGTGGTGCAATCCGTAGCTCACAACGCGACGTCCACGGGCTGGCCGGGCTTGAGCCGCACGGCATCGGCGGCGGATGAGGGCCGAGCCTCGATCATGAACACCAGCTTGGCGCGCGATTCCTTGCTGTAGATCACCGGCGGCGTGAACTCGGAATTCGGCGAGATGAAGCTGATGGCTGCGGGAATCGGCGCGCCGCAGCCGTCGCAGCTGGCCTTCACGACCTGACCCACATGCAGCGCGCCGACCACCGTCTCCGGCACGAAGAAACGCAGCTTCACGTTGCCGGGCGGCAGCAGGCTCACGACCGGCCGGCCGGCGGGCACCCATTCGCCCTGCACGAAATACGTGTCCTGCACCAGCCCGGCCTGCGGCGCGCGCTGCGCCTTCTGCGTCAGGCGCCAGTCGGCCTGCGCAACCACGGCCTTCGCGGCGTCGATCTCGGCGCGCGCGGCGGCCAGCTCCTCCTTGCGGCCGACGCTCTGCTTCGCCGAACGGATCTGCGCCTGCGCCTGGTCGAGGCGGGCACGGTCGCGCGCGAGGTTCGCCTTCGCGTCGTCAACGCCCGCGGCGGAAATGAAATGGCTTTCGAACAGCTCTTTGGCGCGCCGGTACTGCGCCTCGGAGAACTTCAGCGACGCAGCGGCCTGCGCGGCCTCGGCCTCGAGCGCCTGCAGTTCCGGGATACGCTGGCCCTTCTGCAGGTTCTCCAGCCTGGCCTGCGCGGCGCGCTGCTTCTCCTCGGCTTCGCGCTTGGCGGCGGTCTCGTTTTCGCGCTCCAGCGTGAACAGCGGCGTGTTCGCCTCGACGTTCTGGCCGCGCGCGACGTTCAGCACCTGCAGCGAGCCCGCATCGGGCGAGGCCACAAGCACGTATTCGCCCTCGACGTAGCCCTGGTAGGCGGCGGGCGGCTTCTGGCCGCAGCCGGCGAGGCAGGCGAGCAACAGGACGGCGAAGGCGGGTCGGGTCATGACGGCTTCCTGGCAGCCGGGCGCTTCGGCGCGACGGTGACGCCTCCCGGCAGGAAAGTGTCGACGGCGAGCCGTGCGATCTCCGCGCACTCGCGCCGCGAGTTGGCATCGTCGCGGGCCACGTTCAGGACGGTGGCGCCGACGAACAGCATGTGCAGCGCCGCGATGTGCGTCTCGTCCGCCCCCCGCCCGAGCATGCTGGCGATGCCGGCCATGGCCGTGCGCACGCGCGCGACGAATTCGCGCAGGAACTGCTTGATCTCGGGATCCTCGTCCGAGCTCACGATCAGGCCGAGCATGACGCGGGCGCGGCGCTTGTCGGCGAGCGTCTCGGCGGCGAACTGCGCAAAGGCCTCGGGCGTCATCTTGCCGCCTCCGGCCTTTGCCGCTATCGCGCCCAGCATGGACTCGATGGAATACACCGCCACGGCCTTCAGCAGGTCGCTGCGCGTCGGGAAGTAATAAGTCAGGTGGCTCTGGCGCACGCCGGCCGCCTTGGCGACCTTCGGCTGCGATACCTCCATGAAACCATGCTCGGCGAGCAGCGCCAGCGCCGCATCCAGGATGCGCTGCCTGACGTCCGGTTGGGTGGGCTTGGTCATGGTTGGCTTGGTAGGGTTACCAATTATCCTGGTACTAATACCAAACCTTGTCAAGCCTACGGCCTCCACCCAACACAGAGGCACGGAGAGCACAGAGGACACGGAGAAAACCGCAAAGGAAATGGAGGAGCGGGGATGGGCTTTCACTTTCCCCTTTTGGCTTTCAGCTTTCGGCTGCCTCACCTTTCCAGGCCCTCCACCCGACACAGAGGCACAGAGGACACGGAGGACACAGAGGAAATGAATGACGGGTCGTTTGGGTGGGCGGCTGGCGATCGGTCCAGATTGCCCGCCATTGCGAGCGACAGGCAACAACTTCCGTTGGTACTCCGATTTTGCCTTCTTCTTGCCGTGCTTTTCTCTGTGCGCTCTGCGCCCTCTGTGCCTCTGTGTTGGGTTGAGACGTGCGAGAATGCGCACTTTTCGTTCGGCGACCAAACGATGTACCCGCTCACCGCCCGGCCCGGCGTACAGGCCCTGCGCAATTCGAAGATCCGCGAAGTCGCCAACGCCGGCATGGGGCTCAAGGACGTGCTGCCGTTCTGGTTCGGCGAGCCGGACGAGGTCACGCCGGAATTCATCCGCCAGGCGGGCATGGCCGCGATCCAGCGCGGCGACACCTTCTATACCGAGAACTTCGG
The DNA here is from genome assembly GCA_036274775.1 of Burkholderiales bacterium. GTDB lineage: Bacteria > Pseudomonadota > Gammaproteobacteria > Burkholderiales > JACQAP01 > JACQAP01. The sequence goes on from DASUFB010000014.1 coordinate 57,203, forward strand.
CCTGCCGGCGCTGCGCGACGCGATCGCCGCGTACGTCTCGCGCCTGCATGCGCCGAACTGCAGGGTCACGGCTGGCAGCATCACGGTCACGAGCGCCGGCATGTCGGCGCTCATGCTGGCCTACCAGGCCCTCGTGGGGCCGGGCGACCGGGCCGTCATCGTGACGCCGGTCTGGCCCAACCTCGTGGAAATCCCGCGCATCCTCGGCGCGGAGGCCGTGACCTTCCCGCTGGCCTGGACGCCGGCCGGCTGGAAGCTCGACCTGCAGCGCCTGCTCGACGCGCTGACGCCGCAGACGAAGCTGTTCTGCGTGAACTCCCCCAACAACCCGACCGGCTGGACGATCAGCCGCGAAGAGCAGCGTGCCCTGCTCGATCACTGCAGGAAGCACGGTATCTGGATCCTGGCCGACGATGCCTACGAACGCCTGTACTACGGGGGCGGGGGCTCCGCGCCGTCCTTCCTGGACATCGCCGATGCCGGCGACCGCGTGGTGAGCACGAACACCTTCTCGAAGTCCTGGCTCATGACCGGCTGGCGCCTGGGCTGGATCGTCGCTCCCGCGGCGCTGATGCCTTACCTCGGTACACTCATCGAGTACAACACCTCCTGCGCACCTTCCTTCGTGCAGCAGGCCGGCATCGTCGCCATCGAGCAGGGCGAGCCGGTCATCGCACGCACGAAGGAAAGATTCCGCAAGGCGCGCGACTTCCTCGGCTCGCGGCTCGCGGAGATCCCCGGCATCGAAGCGCCCCTGCCCGCCGGCGCGATGTACACCTTCTTCAAGGTCGACGGCATGCGCGACAGCCTCGCCTTCTGCAAGCGCCTGGTGTCGGAAGCTCACCTTGGCCTCGCACCCGGCATCGCCTTCGGGCCCGAAGGCGAAGGCTTCATCCGCTGGTGCTTCGCTTCAGGAGAGGACAGGCTGCGGCAGGGCCTGGACCGGCTGCGCAGGGCGATGGCGCATCGTTAGGGGCTACGCCGTTCCATCTCACCACGAAGGCAGCGGTTTTCTGCATTCAGGGAATCGCGGACACGGCAGAAGCCTTGATCCATGGACAGTCGAGGAGCAGCCATGAACAAGCAGCACAAGTACCAGACCACCGTCCGCTGGACGGGCAACCTCGGCGGCGGCACGACCGGCTACAGGGACTACAGCCGCAACCACGAGATTTCAGCGCCCGGCAAGCCGACCCTGCCCGGCTCCTCCGATCCGGCGTTCCGCGGCGACCCGGCGCGCTACAACCCGGAAGACATGATGGTGGCCTCGCTCTCGGCCTGCCACATGCTCTGGTACCTGCACCTGGCCGCGGTGAACAAGGTGGTGGTGCTGGACTACCGGGACGACGCCAGCGGCATGATGGAGGAGACCGCGGACGGCGGCGGCAGATTCCTGGAAGTCACGCTGCGTCCCGCGATCACCGTGACGCCGGAATCGAACCTCGACGTCGCGCGCACGCTGCACCACGAGGCGCACGAGAAATGCTTCATCGCAGCCTCGGTGAATTTTCCGGTGAAGTGCGAGCCGTCGATACGCCATCCGGGCTAGCGCCGGCGGGCTACTTCCGCTTGTAGGCCTCGCCCTCCACGCTGATGAGCCCGGCGGGTTCGCCGCCCCCCGCCGCGAACAGCGTGCGCCGCGACTCGGTGCCATCCGCGAACGCGAGCACCAGCGTCAGGCCCTGCAGCCGGTATCGTCCCGAGACACCCTGCCGTCCCGATCCGAACGTGAAGTTGCCGCCGCGCTCGAACCTGTAGACGTTCGCGAGCGCGTTGCCGCTGTCGCCCGACCCGGTCCATTCGCCGGCCAGCGCCGCCTCGGTCATGGGCCGCGCGGGCCGGAACAGCGTGCCGTCCAGAGTGATGCCTTCGCCGGTGGCCGCGAACGCCCACCGATCCGTCCGGCCGTTGTCCCAGCGCACCGAGAGCGTTCCCCCCTCGATCCGGTAGCTGCCGCAGGTATCCGGCAGGCAGCGCGCCGGGGCATCGAAGCTATCGCCGCCGCCATAGGGGAACACGCGTGCCGCGCGATTGCCGGGAAGGAAGATCCACGGCTGCGTTTCCAGCCGCGCGCCGCTTTGCACCTGCACCTTCAGCCGGTAGAACAGGCCTTCCGGCCGGCTTTTGTCGATGCGTGCCGGCGCAATGGGCACGAGTGCCGCCTTCGCGCCTTCGCTGCGCGGCGCGGGAGCGGCATTCGCGGCCTTCGGCGGCACGGCCGCGTTCGCGGAAGGAGGCGTCGAAGCCGCAGGTACGCGAAACTCGAGTTGCCGGAAGAACTGCTCGACTTCGGCCAGGTGGGCCTGTCCCGCGAGGCTCACCACCACGCTGGCCATGCGCCCCTGCCCCGTGGCCGTCATCAGCAGGACCGCGAAGCTCCCTCCCTGGCGGTTGACGTCGGCGGCACCGCTGACCGCCGTCCAGCCGTTGGGTGTCCGATCGACATTGACCTGCGGCGGCGGCGCGACGCCCAGCGGCACCGTCACCAGCCGCGTCCACTCCGCGTTGAAATTTGCCTGCGGATCACCCGGGGCGGCCTGGCCGGGATAGACGAAAATCTGCGTCGTACCCTGCGGCGCGCGGAAAGACGCCACGCCCGGCCTCGATACCCGCTCCCAGCCAGGGGGCGCCGTGAAAGTCGCACTGTCGAAGGTCTCGCGGCCGGCCGCGACCGACGCGAGGCAGGACCCCGCCAGTATCGGGAGCAACAGCGCGTTGAAGAGCGTTTTCCCGGAACCCATTGTTCTATTCGCAAACAAGCGTGCGCTCATCTCCGCGGTCCGGCGCGTGCCTGAAACGTTTTGACCGGCACCGGATTCGCACCCGACGCCGGCCCAGACAAGACCAGAAGTCGCCGCACGGCTACTTCCTGATCGCGATCGCAATAGGCCGGATCGGCGACGCCGTCCCGCCGCGGAATTTCAGTGGCGAGGCGATGAATACGAATTCGTAGACCTCGTCCTTCGACAGGTCTTCCAGCCAAGCCGCTTCGAGGATCGACACGCCGTGCTCGGCCTGCAGGTAGCTGTGCACCGGCACGAAGTTGGCGGGATCGGGAGAAGGCAGGCTTTCGACGCCCAGGTTGTCGCTACCGAGCAGCATGACCTTCTGCCCTTCGACGAGCCACTGCGCCGCCTCGAGGCTCAGGCCCGCTTCGTCCAGCAGGCTGTACTTGCCCGGATCGGGCCAGAGGATCATGAGGCCCGTGCGCACCAGGACGACGTCACCCGGCTGCAGCGTCGTCCCCTGCTTCTTGAGCGCCTCCTCCAGGTCCGCCACCGTGATGGCATAGGACGGCGGCAGGTGGGTCACGCCCCTGGATTTCGCCACATCGATGAGCACGCCGCGCGCGACGATGGGCGGATACTTGTCGATGCCCGCCTTGCTCCACCCCCGCACGCCGAGATGGTCCGCGGCGCTGTACTCGTTCCAGATCTTGCCGTGTATCCCGAAGTGGTTGAGAGCGTCGAGGTGGGTGCCGGTGTGCGTGTACATGTTGACGCTGTCGCCGGCGTAGGACAGCAATTCCTTGTCGGGGTCGCCGCGGGAGGGCGCATGGGTCAGGAAGATCTGGAAGGTCGGGTCGCCGAAGGCGCCGCAGCAGATCGGCATGCCGATGAACAGGTCCACGCCCAGGTCATAGACCTTGCCGCCGGCGATCTGCCTGAGAGCATCCAGGCGCGATTCGTCCGTCATCATGTTCAGGGTGCCGATCTCATCCGTCGGCCCCCACGGGCTCTTGGCGGCAACGTTCTTTGCGATCTGCGCCGATGCATCGTGCGGCGCCGCCAGCATTCCCGCCGCACCCGTGAAGGCAAGCACGACGGCGATCGATTTCGCGAATCGGAATTTCGCGGTATCCATGGCTATTCCCCCTGAGGTTGGCGCTCGGCGAACGCGGGAATCGAGCATGAAACCGCGCAATGACAATGTCAAGGAGGTGCAATGCCGGCTATTTCGGATGCAAGCCAGGAGGCCCGGAATCCGGTGCACTCCATCGAAGTACAATGCCAGCAGCATGCCTCTCGCGGCAGACAGGTTCAGTTGAGCCAGCGCCGATTCCGTGGCATGGTGCCCCTGCCGGCGATCGTACGGCTTTCGCGAGCCGGCCAACGATTCCAACGAGAGCAAGCCCGTCCCTTTCGGCGATGGTCCCATGACATGAAAATCACCCGCGCAGAAAGCTTCATGCTGAAGGTGCCGATCCGGCGCGAAATCGCCGACGGCATGCAATCCGTCAGCGCCCTGGAATTCGTCGGCGTGAACGTCTCCACCGACGAAGGTATCGGTGGCACCGGCTACACCATCACCGTCGGCGCGGGCGGCAGCGTCATCAAGGAGGTGCTCGACAGCCTCTTCATCGAGCCCCTCAAGGGCAAGGACCCGTTCAACGTCAAGGAGATCTGGCACCAGCTCTACTACGGGAAATCGCACTGGATCGGCCGCGCCGGCGCCACGACCATGGCCCAGTCCGCCGTCGACATCGCGCTGTGGGACATCGTCGCGAAAAGCTCGGGCCGGCCGCTGTGGCAGGCGCTGGGAGGATGCCGGTCCGCGGACATCCCGATCTACAACACCAACGCCGGCTGGCTGAACCGCACGCCGGACGAGCTGAAGGACGAGATGCTGGCGCTGCTGGCCGAGGGCTACACCGCGCTCAAGATGAAGGTGGGCAAGCCGGACCCGCGCGAGGACTACCGCCGCGTGAAGGCGGTCAGGAAAGCGATCGGAAGCGACGTCCTGCTGATGGTCGACGCGAACCAGAGCTGGGACCTGATGACGGCCGGCACCTGGGGCAGGAAGCTGCAGGAATTCGATCTGACCTGGCTGGAAGAGCCCCTGCATCCGGATGACATCAAGGCGCACCGGCTGCTCAGGCAGGCTGTATCGATCCCGATCGCCCTGGGCGAGCACGTGTACACGACCCAGGCCTTCCGGGATTACATCGACAACGCGGCCGTGGACGTCATCCAGGTGGATGTCTGCCGCATCGGCGGGATCACGCCCTGGATGGAAGTGGCCGCCCTGGCCGGCGTGAACAACATCCGTGTCTGCCCGCACGCGGGCGACCTGATGCAGGTGCACCAGCACCTGGTCAAGGCCATCCCCAACAGCTGGTATCTCGAGGTGATCCCCACCCTGGCGGACGGCCTGTTCGCGCACCCCGTCCGGCTCAAAAAGGGGACCTGCCTCTCGCCCCGCGCGCCGGGGGCTTCCACCGAATTCACCAGGAAAGGCTTCCGCAAGTACCGCGTTGCCTGACGGGATTGCAATCCGCCAACCAGGGTCTACTTCTCATCACGAAGACACGAAGAACACGAAGATGCACGAAGAAAGACGGGGAGAGATGCAGAATGTTTTCATGGTGACTGCAAGACGCGTGTGAGTCGGCACCGTGGTCAATTCGTCAATGAACATGTAACCCACGTCTTGCTCTTGCCTTTCTTCGTGTCCCTTCGTGTCCTCAAGGGAGCGCTAGCGAACACTTGTGCCCGCAGGGCGCGTGTCTTCGTGATGAGGTTTATCCCAGCCGCAGGCGCCCCCGGCTACTGGTCGAACTCGATGTGCTTGATGAATGCGACCTTGCCCTTGTCGTTCCTGACCACGTTGTAGCCGTGCACGCCGTCGCCGTTGGGCTCGAAGTTGTAGGTACCTTCGACCCCCTTCAGGCCGCGCGTCGAGAGCAGCGCGTTGCGGATGGCTTCCGCGTCCGTCGACTTGGCCTTCTCGATGGCGTGCTTCAGCAGGAAGATGGCGCCGTAGGTGCAGGCCGAGTAGAGGTCGGCGTCGAGGCCGTACTTGGCCTTGTAGCGCTTCGCGAAGCCGCGGGATTCGTCGTTGGCCTCGGCGGCGAAGTCCGCCACGCTGTGCACGCCCCAGAGCGCTTCGCCCGCGAGCTTCATCGCGGTCTCGGTCACCACCGACGTGGAGCCGATCCACTCGGTCTGCACGCCGAGCTGGCGCAGCTGGCGCGCGAAAATCCCCACGTCCGGCGAGTTGGTCATGTAGCTGCCGATGATGTCGGCGCCGGATTTCTTGATCTGCAGCACGATCGGCGTGAAGTCCTGGGAGTTGCTGGTGTAGCCCTGGATCATCACCGGCTCGATGCCGTGGGCCTTGAGCGCCTCCACCAGCGCGTTCTTGCCGCCGGTGCCGAAGGTGTCGGTCGAATGCACGATCGCCCATTTCCGCTTCTTCAGCTCCTTGATGCCGTACTCGGCCATCACCTTCGACGAGTACAGGTCGTTCGGGCGCACCCGGAAGATCCACGGGTTGTTGACGCGCGTGAGGCTCGGATCGCTGCCGCCGATCAGCGCCGGCACCTTCGATTTCGCAATGGTCGGCGACGCCGCCTGCACCTGCGTGCTGCGCAGCGGGCCGACGACGGCCACGACGCCGGACTCGATCAGCTTGGTATAGGCAAGCACCGTGGTCGGGTTCGCGCTCTGGTTGTCCTCGATGCGCAGCTCGACCTGCCGGCCCAGGATGCCGCCCGCCGCGTTGATCTCCTCGAGCGCGAGCTTCGCACCCTGCACCTGCAGCACGCCGGCTTCGGCCTGCGGGCCGGTAACCTCGTCCACCAGGCCGAACACGATGGGGTCGGCGGCTACGGCGACTGACCCTGCCGCTACGGCCAGCGAGAAAGCTGCGACAAACCTGACGATTGCGGTCTTCATCGGGGGCTCCTCCGTTCGTTTTTGTGGGCCTGGCGTTCGGCCGGCCCTATTGTGCGCCAATCCGTGGCGTATGGAATGCCGCGCGCATGGGTTGTCCCGCAGCTGCACAAAACGTCCGCGGGCACGGGAAGCTGCGCGGAATCAACCCGGGATTTCCGGGTCCACGAGGTTCGCGAGCTGCATCAGCGACTCCTGCCAGCCGAGGTAGCACATCTCCGGCGGGATGACGTCGGGCACGCCCTCCTGCACGACCGTCAGCTCGGTTCCGCACGACACCTTCTTCATCGTCACGGTCACCTGCATCTCTCCGGGCAGGTTCGGGTCGTCGAACACGTCCGTGTAGCGGATCAGCTCGTTGGGCCTGATCTCGAGGTACTTGCCCCCGAAGGAATGGCTCTTGCCGCTGGTCATGCTGGTGAAGGACATCTTGTGCGTGCCGCCGACCCTCGCGTCGATGTGGTGGACCTTGCCGGTGAAGCCGTACGGCGGCAGCCACTTGGCCATGGCATCGGGATCGGTGAAGGCCCGGAAAACGCGCTCGGGCGTGCCCTTGAGGACGCGATGGATGCGGATGGTGTTCGGCATGGGCGGCTCCTTTCAGCGGGCGATGCGGGAAACGGGATCGGCTACATATGATTGCATGACGTTCCGGTCGGGACGATGGCCGGGCTCCGGGGGTGACAGGATAGTACGAACTTGGCGAGCGGGACGGTCGACGGTGGGCCGAACTACACCTTGAACCGGGCAAGGTCGTTTCGGCGGACGAGAAGCTGGACGTGATCGGAGGTATGTCGATCGCCGACGTTCCCGCTCACGTATGAACTCACGTATGAAGCAGTGGAGAAGGTGAATAAAGCTAAGGCGCCGAGGGCAGTAGTTAGAAGCGCGGCTTAGAACCTCTCTAAAGATAGATTACAAAAGACGGCCTTGATCGTCTCTTTAAATTTGGCGCATCGCGGGATACCAGAGATTTGCTTTTACTACTGATACGGAATAGATTCACCTTCAATGCCAAACGCATTTGCATTTAATTAGTCATCGCACGACAACTTCATATTCCTCAATAGCGAATCCCCCCTTTCCACCTCTAGCGATCACCATTCGTGTCTACTACAACGTTCCTTACTCCAACGATCCTAGATACTATCGCGAACGGCAACGCTGTCTTATTTCTCGGGGCCGGCGCATCTCGCGGGGCCATAGGGGAAAGTGGCGAGACTTCGCCAACCGGCGATCAACTTCGGGATCTGTTGTGCGAGAAATTTTTAGGCGGATCCCTAAAAAACAAACCCCTTGCACAAGTTGCAGAGATATGTAAAAACGAAGCGGGACTACTTAAAGTTCAAGAATGTATTCGCCAAATATTCTTTCCGCTTCAGCCAGTACATTTTCATCGACTGGTCTCTGATTTCCGGTGGTTCTCTATCGTCACAACAAACTACGATCTAATCCTGGAGCGAGCATACGATCAGAACGCCGCCCGACAGCAAACTTTATCGCCCATATTGCATGATGGAGATAATTTTTCAGAGCGCCTCCGCGATCCGGCGCAAGTGGTGTATCTAAAACTCCATGGATGCATAACCCAAGTTACTGATCCCAATCTCCCTCTAATCCTTGCCTCCGAAGAATATGCAAAATATCGAAGAGGAAGGGAACGATTGTTCAGACATTTTCAAGATTGGGCACGCGAGCACCCCGTCATTTTTTGTGGTTACGACATTGGCGATCCGAATCTGCAACAAATTCTTTTTGATTTGGCGGATCTTGGCATTCGACGCCCTTACTTTGCCTTTATCAAACCACATATAGACGAATTCACTTCACGCTATTGGACGTCAAAACGATTCGCAGTATCCGATATGACGTTTGAAGCGTTTTTGAGTGAACTAAATGGAACAATTCCTTCCGCGTCGCGGTCGCTATCTCCTCTAATATCGAGAGACAGACCGAGTTGGGGCGCATGGATTAAGAGCCATACCGTCCCCACCACCCCTCTTCTCTTATACCTAGAAAAGGAATTGATTCATATAAGCAAAGGAATGTCCATTTCCGGCGTCGACCCACGAAAATTTTATGAGGGGCGCGCTCTGGAATGGGGCGCCATTCAACAGGATCTCGATGTTCGTCGTCGCATTTCTGATGATGCAATCCTGGATGCGTTCCTCGATAAATCCAAAACAAAATTTGCACAGGCGTATGTAGTAAAGGGCTACGCGGGAAGCGGCAAAGCAGTTACGTTGCGCCGAATCGCCTGGGACATCGCCCATCTCTACGATGGGCTAGTATTTTTTCTTACCGAAGGTTCTTTACTTAGACAAACATTCATAGGCGAACTATATGAACTAGTCGCAGAGAGAATCTACATAGTCATTGAAAATATCATCCCCCACATTCGAGACGTAGTTCAACTATTGTCTTGGGCCAACAAAAGAAAGGTTGAGATTTCTCTTATTTTTGGTGCCCGCACGAACGAATGGAATGTATTTGCAGGTGAATTAGATTCAACGATCGACAATGACTATGAGCTACGGGACCTCACTGAGCGCGAAATTAGACAACTTATCGAGAAACTAGCCAAGCATGGGGCACTAGGGCGACTCAATAGAGAAGGCGATACCGAACGCCTCGATCATTTTAGATTGACGTCAGAACGTCAATTACTTGTGGCCCTGCATGACCTCGGGTCCGAAAAACCTTTCGAAGAAATTATTTTTGATGAATATAGAAACATCCAACCACCAGAAGCGCGTCTGTTGTATTTGGACGTCTGCACGCTGCATCGATTGGGTGTCGGTGTACGCGCTGGTTTGATTTCTAGGATCTCTGGGATAACTTTCGAATATTTTGAAAAGGAATTTTTTTCTCCGCTTGAGCACGTCGTACGAACTTACTTCGATCACGCCAGTCGGGACAACATGTATCGGAGTAGGCATCCTTTCATCGCCGACATGGTTTTTAAACAGGCCCTCGCCAACTCGGAAGAGCGGTCGAGCCAAATCGTGCGTCTTATAAAGAACATGGACGTAGACTACGTATCCGATAGCTCCGCCTTTCATCAACTTATTCGCGGGACTGTCTTAGCAGATCTTTTTGCTATTAAGGCACTAGCATTTCAGATTTTCGATGCCGCAATGGAGAGCGGCGCACCTGCCTCCTACATTGAACATCAAAGGGCTGTTTTCGAACTCCATCATCCTAGCGGCAGCATTGCCGATGCCCTGTTAGCTATCAATCGCGCAGAGTCATTGCTCGCCTATACAGATCGATCAATCACCCATACGAAGGCTGCTATTCTTCGCAAATACGCATTGCAATCCCCTCCCCTTGCTCGACAGAAATACCGAGAAGAGGCAAAGAAGCTGTTAATGCGTCAGTTGAATTGGCCCCATTCTTTTCATACTCTTGGTCAAATCATTCTGGACGAACTACGCGAGAAACTTGGATCAAATGCAGAAGTAGCCGGTCCTTCTGAGGACTATCAAGAGCGCTCCATATCCGAATTGATTCGACAGATGGAAGAGGTAATTCAAAATGGATTTCAGCGATTCCCGGATGATCAATTTTTGCTGACTTTAGAGTCAGATTTTGCAAAGCTGCTAGAAGATAAGCCACGCTCAGTTCATGCTCTACGATCCGCGTTTGAGCAAAGTCCCGGACGTAGCTTTGTGGCAATTCGCCTAGCGGCTTACGAGCGGCGCGCGAAAGATGACCAAGCGGCAATTGACATACTAAAGCGCTCACTCTCTGTTAATCCGAGTAGCAAAGAAGTACACCTCGCTTTCGCCAAGATTCTTATTTCTCAGAATGAGTACGAATATCGCGACGAAATAGTTCATCATTTAAAGAGGAGCTTTACGTCGGGAGATAGCAATCTAGATGCTCAATTCTGGTACGCCAGACATCAATTTTTGTACGGCGATAGACAGATTGGACTGACGTCGTTTGCACAACTCTCTGGGGCTTCGATCCCCCCCGAATACAAGAGGCGACACGGCACCGGCGTAGTGTTGAACGTCGATGGATCCAAGAAAAAATTTAGCGGATCAATTAAAACGTTAGAGAATAGTTATTGTTTTATAGCGTGCCCGGATCTTCGTTGGGACATATATTCGCATGCCTCATCATTTAGAGATTCCGATTGGGGAACTTTTTCGATCGGCGATCAAATGATTTTTGAGGTCGCGTTCATATTTAGAGGACCGATCGCTATAAACGTAAGAGCGAAGTGAGTTTGGGTAATTCTTTTCAATGTACTTGGAGAAGCAGGCGCGGAGTTCGAAGTACGATGTCAGTGATCTACGATTGCCACCAATGGTCGACAACGGTTCAGACTCGCTTTACTACGACCTTTGCGACGTAGTCCCGCCCTGGATCGACCACCCGCAGACGATCGTCTTCCACCACGGCATCGGCGCCAACACGCACATCTGGGCGGACTAGCTGCCAGTCCTCGCCCCCCCGCTACCGCCTGCTGCGCTTCGACATGCGCGGATTCGGCCAGTCCTCAGTCCCGCCGCGTGACTATCGCTGGACCTTCGAAGGCCTGGTGGATGACCTGCTGAAGGTCGCCGACGCGGCAGGCGTCGAGCGGTTCCACCTGGTGGGTGAATCGATAGGCGGAACCGTCGCCCTCGCCTGCGCGCTAGCCCACCCGCAACGATTGCTGAGCCTCAATACAAGCGAAAAAAGCCTAGGATTGCAGGGCATCTCTGGCGTCAAAGAATCGTTGGCAGTCCCAGAACTCGCGCCGAGCCGTCTCTCGCTCAAGCGCACCGACGCGGGATGAGGTTACCCTCGCGCACCGTCCGTGGGTCGGATTTGCTTTTAGCATTCCAATCGAGTAATTTTCTTACCACGCCGTCATACTCCCCTAGTACGGCTACGTAGCAGACTTCGCCACTCGGAGCGGCCGATCCGAGTAGCACTTTTCTCCTTTTCTCGCGTGGGGTCACGGGGTCAGGCCTGCATAATTGCATAAAAAAGTAGACGCACGTAGACGAATAAATGGGGGTCGGAGACGAATTACTCTGAATACTGGAAGGCGCCATCATGGCTTTGAAACAACCCGAGTCTCTGCGGCAATTCCGTTCAGCGATCGCTCGCATTGATGACGTCCATCTGCATGAAGGACTTCCGCATCAGACATGGGAGAGCAATTTGTTCGCGGAGGAGCTAAAAACCAAACAGGTTCACTATCTCAAGCGCTTCCCGTTCTACAAGGAGCCCTTCGCGCTCAAGATGGACGAAGCGGCGGTCTTTTCCGCACTCATGGTTGATCTGGCGACCTATCGGCAATATTCCGGGCCGAACCTTTGTGGAGGATTTCATCCGGATTTTGCATTGGAATGGCGCCCCCAAGGCGAAGCGTCGTGGTACGCGCTCATTTGCTTCGGTTGCCAGGAAATTAAATTATATGGTCCAGCCGCTCGCTATCACGGCGATCTCGCAGAGGATGCTTTCGGACGACTCAAAAATCTCCTGAAGCCGTTTAGAAAGAATCGTCCCGATCCGGATCCGCAGCGGGAAATCACAGCATCATCACGGGAATATCTCAAGCACCGATTCGCGCAGAACGAACCTTGGCAGTCGAGGCCGAACGGTTCAAACCCGCCACCTGTTGCGCCTGACGTTGCCTCAGGAGTCGACCCTGTTGAAGATGCCGAACCCCCGGAAGTGGACTCGTTGAAGAAATAAAGGAATAAATAAGGTCAGAGTGGAATTTCCTTCCACGGCCGCGCACGCGCAGAAACGCTGGCCGAATTCCTGATTCGCAGTTGACCGCAGGCGCGACCGATGACCATCACGATTACAGCTTTTGAACGGTCGCCAGATGGAGGCAAGGGGCTGGCGCGCGATACGCGCGTTCGCTGGGCGCTCGAAGAAGCGAACCTGCCCTACGAAGTTCGTCTGGTTTCCTTCCGCGCGCTCAAGGAGCCAGCGCACCTGGCGCTCAACCCTTTTGGCCAGATCCCGACTTACCAGGAAGGCGATCTCGCGCTGTTCGAGACGGGGTCGATCGTCTTCCATATCGCCGAGCGCCATGCGGGCCTACCGCCGGACGACGCCAATGCGTGGGCACGCGCAATTACCTGGGGAGCGATAAGGGGTCAGGCCTGCATAACTGCATAAAGTAGACGCAGGAGCTATGGCCTTTCCGCTGGAAGGCCCGCGGTATGATGGTGGGAGTGGTCAACCGAAAGGCTCGTCATCGTGCCAATGATCGAAACCAGTTCCGGTGCGCTCCACTACGATCTCTGCGACGTCGTCCCGCCTTGGCTCGAAAACCCCCAGACAATCCTCTTCCACCACGGCATCGGTGCCAACTCGCACATCTGGGCGGACTGGCTGGCGGTGCTGGCCACGCGCTACCGCCTGCTGCGCTTCGACATGCTCGGATTCGGCAAGTCCTCAGCCCCGCCGCGCGACTATTGCTGGACCTTCGAGGGTCTGGTAGATGACCTGCTGAAGGTCGTCGATGCGGCCGGCGTCGATCGCTTCCATCTGGTGGGTGAATCGATCGGCGGCACCGTCGCCCTCGCCTGCGCGCTAGCTCATCCGCAACGATTGCTGAGTCTCACGCTTTCCAACGCCGCCGCGCGCGGCGGGCTGGTGAACAACGTCAGGGGATGGCGTGATGTTCTGGCAAAGGAAGGCCAGGCCGGCTGGGCGAGACTGCTGATGGAATCGCGCTTCCATCCCGGCGCCCTGAGCCCTGAGCTGCATGCCTGGTACCTGAAGGTCCACGAGACCTGTTCGATGGATGCAACGCTCGGGCTCGCGGACCTGCTGCTCGGCGCGGATCTGACGCCGCGGTTGGGCGAGATTGCCGTCCCGACCCTGCTGCTGAGCCCGCAATCCAGTCCCTTCATTCCGCTGGAAGCGATGGCCGCGATGCGCGCCGCGATTCCGGGTGCCGAGTTGCAGGTCTTGGCGCACTCGAAGCACGGGCTGCCTCTGTCCCACGGTCGCACTTGCGCGGAGACGTTGGCCGCGTTCCTGGCTCGCCGCTGCGGTTGATCATTCCTAAAGGCAACCTCGATCTCAATGTGAGGTGGCCTGAGGCCAAGATCCGCATGAATGCACAAAATCTGATCGCCCAAGAAGAAAGCTTTTTATGCAACCATGCACGCCCCATTCCATATTTCTTTAGATACCGGAGAACACAGCAATGGACGTAAAGAACAAGAAAGCAATCGTCTTTGGCGGGACATCGGGCATCGGCCTCGCGACCACCAGGCAACTGGCTGCGCTGGGCGCCAAGGTCGTGGCGGTGAGCCGCGATCCGGGCAAGGCCGGCACGCCGCCCGCCGGCGTCACGCTGGCCAAGTGCGACGTGCTGGATCGCGCCGGCCTGGAGGCGCTGTTCAAGCAGCATGCCCCGTTCGACATCCTCATCAGCGCCGCGACCGGCGGGGTACGCGCGATGGGCCCGTTCCTGGACATGAACATGGACGGCTACAGGGCTTCGTTCGACAAGCTGTGGGGCTACGCGAACGTCGTGCGCTACGGCACGAGCCACCTCGCCAAGGACGGCACCATCGTCCTGGTCAGCGGCGCACCGGCCCGCAAGTGCCGGCCGGGCCAGGTTTCGCTGTCTTCGGTCGGGGCGTCGGTGGAAGCCCTGGTGCGCGCGGTGGCGCCCGAAATCGCCCCCCGGCGCATCAACGTGGTGTCGCCGGGTTCCATCGATACGCCGATCTCGCCGCTCAAGGGTGCGGAGCGCGAGACGATGTACAAGAACATCACGGCCAGGAACCCGATCCCTCGCGCAGGCAAGCCCGAGGAAGTCGCGCAGGCCATCGTGTTCCTGGTACAGAACGATTTCGTCACCGGCACCACGGTCGACGTCGACGGCGGCTGGTTGCTTTCGTAGCGGCGCGCCACCGACCTCGCTCAGATCTGAATAGGGGAGAAGGCGACGCCGGGCAGACCGCGGAACCGACAGCAACCGGCTGCAGGGCTGCCCCCGGCGGTATAGACTGACCCGAATTGCGCCTGCCCTTTTGGCTTGGGCCGATATCCTTGAAAAATCCACCCTGCCGCACAACGTAATCCGTCAATTCGGGTCATAGTCTCGGCGCCGCCAATGCAAGGGCCGCCGTTCATGCCCCCGGCAGGTTTCCACCATCGCCCAGCGGAGTTCGAATGAAACGCTATTTGCTATGGGTCCTTTTGCTCCTGGCGAGCATCGCGCAAGGTGCGGCGTTCGACCCGCTGGCGCCCCCGCCGGAGCTGAAGCCGGCCCAGCAGGAGGCCAAGGCGGCGCACATGGCCGCCGAATTGCTGGCCCGTTATCACTACAGGATGCCGCCGGTCGACGAGGCGCTGTCACAGAAGATCTTCGACAAATATCTCAAGTCGCTCGATCCCGAGAAGCTCTTCTTCGTCCAGCCCGACATCGACAGGTTCGCCGGCGAGCGCGGCCGCCTGGGCCTGGGTCTGCTGCGCGAAGACCTTTCCGTCCCGTTCGCCATGTTCAATCTCTATGAGCAGCGCGCAGCCGAGCGCTTTGCGTACGCGCGGTCGCTGCTCAAGACAGGGTTCGATTTCAAGCAGGATGAGAGCTACCAGCTCTCGAGGGAGAATGCGGCCTGGGCGAAGACCGAAGCGGAAATCAACGACCTCTGGCGCAAGCGGGTCAAGAACGACTGGCTGCGGCTCAAGCTTGCCGGGAAGGACGACAAGGGCATCGTCGACGTCCTCGACAAGCGCTACGACGGTATGCGCAAGCGCCTTGGCCAGATGAAGAGCGCGGACGCATTCCAGGTCTACATGAACGCCTATACCACCGCGATCGAGCCCCACACCAGCTACATGGGTCCCCGGGAGGCGGAAGACTTCGACATCCAGATGAGGCTGTCGCTGGTCGGGATCGGCGCCGTGCTGACGGAATCGGATGATTTTCCGACCGTCCGCGAGCTGGTGCCCGGCGGGCCGGCGGCCCTTTCCGGCCTGCTGATGGTCGGCGACCACATCGCCGGCGTGGCCCAGGGCGAAGGCAGCGCCATGACGGACGTCCAGGGCTGGCGGCTGGACGATGCGGTGCAGCTGATTCGCGGCGCGCCGGACTCGGTCGTCGTGCTCGACATCCTGCCTGCGGGCGCCGGCCCCGACGGCAAGCACAGGCTCGTCACCCTGGTCCGCAAGAAGATCAGCCTGGAGCAGCAGGCCGCCAAGTCGTCCGTGCGCAGCATGACCGACGGCAAGGTGAGCCGCCGCATCGGCGTGATCACCCTGCCGACGTTTTACGAGGATTTCGCAGCCAGGCAAAAAGGAGATCCGAACTACAAGAGCGCGACTCGCGACGTGGCCCGCCTGCTGGACGAGCTGAAAAAGGAAAAGGTCGACGCGGTGCTGATCGACCTGCGCAACAACGGCGGCGGATCGCTGACGGAAGCGATCGAGCTGACCGGGCTGTTCATCGGCAAAGGCCCGGTGGTGCAACAGCGCGATGCCAGCGGCGAAATCACCGTGGAGCGTGACACCGACCCCGGTGTCGCCTGGAGCGGCCCGCTCGGCGTGCTGATCAACCGCGGTTCGGCATCGGCTTCGGAAATCTTCGCGGCGGCGATGCAGGATTACGGGCGCGGGCTGATCATCGGGGAACCGAGCTTCGGCAAAGGCACCGTGCAAACCGTGATCGATCTCGATCGCATCGCCAGGAACGGCAAGCCGCAATTCGGGGAGCTCAAGCTGACGGTCGCGCAATTTTTCCGCATCAATGGCGGCACCACGCAATTGCGCGGCGTGACACCGGACATCTCCTTTCCTCCGACTTCCGGTGCCGAGGATTTTGGCGAATCCAGCTTCGACAACGCGCTGCCGTGGATGCAGATCAAGGCGGCGGATTACAAGCCTGAAGGCGATTTGAAGGACCTGCTGCCCATCCTTTCGACATTGCACGACGCCCGCGTGAAGAAGGACAGGCACTTCCAGTACCTGCAGGAAGACATCGCCCAGTCCAGGCTGGAGCGCGACAGGAACCTGGTCTCGCTGAACGAGGCCGAACGTCGCAAGGAACGCGAGGCCCAGGAGGCCCGGCTGCGGTCCCGCGAGGAGCGCCAGGAAGGGAAAGAGGACGCCCCCGCGAGGAGCAACGCGCGCCCGGACGACGGCCTGCAGGCTGGCGAGCGCAATTTTGCGAACGAGCTGGCCGCCGAGAAGACACGCAAGAGCGCCGAGGATTTCCTGTTGAACGAAGCGGTGAACATCCTCGGCGACGAGCTGGAGGCGCTCAAGACCGGCGGCGCGCTCGCGGCCCGCGTCAGGCCGGATGCGGCGCGGGTGCCGGAGTAAGGCGAGCCTCTACCGCGACCCGGCGCGGGCCGGCGCGTGCAACCCTCCCTCTTATCCATCCACCCAAACGGCCCTGGCTCCGAAGCGCGCGAGCAAAGGCGCGCTCGAAGGGCCTGCCAATGCCGCGACCTTGGTGAGCGCATCCGCAATCACGCAACTCGGCGCCGCGACCATGACCGCCCCGCTTCCGTTCCACGCTCGCCTGCCATGGGGGTCGAAGATGCTGCCGAGCGGCTGGGCGAGCCGGTCGGGCTGATTCGCATGCGGCGCGGACGTCGCGATCGCGCCGCAACGCAGCTCCGCCACCTTCGCCAGGCCTTCTTCTTTGCGCAGATGAATCGGCTGCGCGACCGGGCCGAAGCGGCGCAGGTCGCCGCCGGCATTCACCGCGCCTTCCGTGCAGTCTGCGCGCCTCAACTCGTGGATCGCGACATCGACCGCGAAGCCTTTGGCAATGCCGCCGAGGTCGACCAGCATGGGACGCTTGAAGAATACCTTGCGCTCCGGCATCAGCACGATGTCGCGCGACACGCCGCATTCGAGCGAGGCGTCCGCCGCGCCGGGGAGCAGGCCCTGCCCGACGAGCAAAGGCGCGACGGTGACGTCGAACAGGCCGGCGCTCGCCTCGGAAATCTTCAGCGCGCGCCGCAGGACGGCCCAGGTCCAGGGATGGACCGCCTGCGGCCCGCGCACGGCCTCGCGGTTCAGCCTCGAGAGCTCGCTCTGCCGATCATGGAAGCTCATGAGCCGGTCGACTTGCGCGACGGCGGCGAAGGCCGCTTCGATCGACTGCTCCGCCGCCGGCCCGACGGCGTCGACCTGCACCAGCGTCCCCATGGCGGGACGCATGCGCGACGCCTTAGCGCAGGACGACCTGGTGCAGGAAGAGGAGCCGCCTGATCCCATCGGTCACGTGGCGGGACGAGAGGGTCGCGCCGGAGATGTTCTCGATGTCGCTGTCGATCTGCACCGGGTCCCTGGCCGTCTTGCCCACGAACTGGCCGTTCCACCTCGGATACCGCACCTGGGAACCGACGGTCTCGAGGTACTCGATGACCTGGACCTGCTGGATGCTGCCGTCCGGGTTGATCCCCACCGAATAGGTGATCAGCTCGCGCTTGCCGATGACCTGGTCGACGAAGAGCCACCCGATGAGCTTGCCCTTGGCCTCGGCCCGCCAGACCTGCGGCGGCGTGGACCGGCCGGTGACGCCGGAGAGCCTGTCGATCTCCTGCGCCTGCTGCGGCGTGAGCTGCACCGGCCTCGCGACGAACTCGTCGGCGAATGGAAAAATCAGCGCACGCGCCTGCTCCACGGTTATGTACCTGGCGGCAAGGCACTGCGGCGCGGCGGCGCAGATCGCGACCGGCACCAGCCAGCGGACGTCCAGGCTCACGCGCGCGCCCTCACCCGTTCCGCCGACCTGTCGAGGTTGCGAGAGCCGTTCAGTTTTCTGGACATCGCTGCTTTTCTCTCGCGGCCGGGGACGCGCGTACTGTGGGAATTCGAAAGCGGGGAGCAGTATCTCACAACTCTCCTCCCGGGCTTCCTGTCCTCCCGCCGACTGGCAGTAGAATTGCCGCATCCACTTCCAAAGGCCGCACGGAGAACCCATGTCCCTGGACCTGCTGATTCGCGGCGGCACCGTCGTCGACGG
Source organism: Burkholderiales bacterium (assembly GCA_036274775.1). Classification (GTDB taxonomy): domain Bacteria; phylum Pseudomonadota; class Gammaproteobacteria; order Burkholderiales; family JACQAP01; genus JACQAP01. The sequence continues at coordinate 75,836 of DASUFB010000014.1, forward strand.
CTCGGGCGGCAAGCGCTTCGTCGCGGACGTCGGCGTCGCGAACGGTCGCATCGCCGGGGTCGGCCGCATCACCGACGCGGCGAAACGCACGATCGACGCCGACGGGCTGATCGTGTCGCCCGGCTTCATCGACGGCCATACGCACATGGATGCGCAGGTCATGTGGGACCCGCTGGGCACCTGCTCGTGCTATCACGGCGTGACGACCGTGGTCATGAGCAATTGCGGCTTCACCCTTGCGCCGTGCAGGCCTGCCGACCGCGAATGGGTGGCGAACAGCCTGTCCTACGTCGAGGACATCCCGACCGACGCGATGGCGGCCGGCATCGACTGGACCTGGGAATCCTTCCCCGAATACATGGCAGCGGTCGAGCGCCGGCCCAAGGCGCTGAACCATGCGATGTACATCGGCCACTCGGCCGTGCGCATGTACGTGATGGGCAGGCGCGCGGTCACCGAGAAGGCCACCGGCGAGGAAATCGATCGCATGGCGCGCCTGGTCCAGGAAGGGCTCAGGGCCGGCGCCATGGGCTTCTCCACCTCGCGCACGCACACACACCTGACGCCCGACGGCACACCGGTCGCGAGCCGCATCGCCGCCTGGGACGAGATCGAGCGCATCGTCGCGGCGATGGCGAAGCTCGATGCCGGCATCCTGCAGGCCGGGCCGGACATCCTCGACCGCGCGCAGAACGACGCCTTCCTCGAGCGCATGCGGCATTTCGCGCTGGCGTACGGGCGCCCCGTCATGTTCGGCCTGATCACGACGCGCCAGGGCGAGGACCCGCCCTCCTGGCAGGACCAGACGCGGACGATTGCGGACGTCAACGCCGCGGGCGGCCGCATGTTCGGACAAAGCACCACGCGCTCGATCAACGCCATGTTCTCGCTGAAGTCCTACCTGCCCTTCGACGTGCTGCCGGCGTGGAAGCCGATCCGCTCGCTGCCGCTGGCCGAGCAGAAGCGGCGGTTGCGCGATCCGGCCGTGCGCCGCGAGCTGGTCGCCGCCGAGGCGACGATGAAGCCGAAGGACAACAGGATGCAGGGCGGCGGCGCGGCGACCACGGACCCGCGCAAGCCGGACTACGACAACCTCTACGCGCTGAAGGGTGTCGACTGGGACGATCCCACCGTCGCCGAGCTCGCGCGGGCCAGGGGCGGGCACCCCGTGGAGGTCATGATCGACCTGTCGCTCGAGAACGATGACCAGGTCTACCAGCAGCCGATCGTGAACGAAGGGCGCGAGGACGTGCTGGCCATGCTGAAGCTCGACGCGACGCTCGCGACTTTCTCCGACTCGGGCGCGCACGTCGCCCAGGAGATGGGCTCTTCGCTGCAGACGCACCTGCTCCATTACTGGGTCGACAAGCGCGGTGCCTTCACGCTCGAGCAGGCCGTGAAGAAGCTCACGCACGACATCGCGTCGGCCTTCGGGCTGGAAGGCCGCGGCCTCGTCAGGCCGGGGTGCAAGGCCGACCTGCTGCTGTTCGAGGAGGGTCGTGTGCGCCCCCGCCTGCCGACGGTCGAGAACGACCTGCCAGGCGGCGCGCGGCGGCTGGTCCAGAAGGCCGAAGGCATTCGCTCGACCATCGTCAATGGCATGGTTACCCTGGAGAACGGCCATCCGACCGGCCGATTCGCCGGGGAAGTCATCAAGGGAAAGCTGGCGTCATAGAAGACATTCCCCGGGCGGTCCCGGGGTCTCCCACAATCCCGCCTATTCCTGCTTATTTACTCTCGAATCATGCGCATTCTCCTGACATTCCTGAGCTCCTGGCGCGAGCATACGTTCTACCAGGATTTTCACCGCGGACTGGGCGAGGCGCTGCGTGCGTTCGGTCACGAGCCGGTTACGTTCTCATTCCAGGCGCTCGGAGAGCCGCGGCAGGAGGAAGCGGAGGCGCTCTTTCAGCAGCTGGACCGCGGCAACTTCAGCGCGGTGCTCGACTTGTGCTGCTGGGGCTACGGGCTTTCGCAGATCACCCTGCGGATGGTCGACGGAACGTCGCAGACGATCTTCGATGCATTTGGCATTCCCCATGTCGGGATATTGTGCGACCAGCCCTATAACCAGGCGCTCAACGGCATTCGCGGAGCGAGACGGTATGCCGCCTATCCGGATCTCGGGCACCCGGAACAGGTACGACTCGTCTTTCCCGGGTTCAAGCTGACGGGCGAAATGTTCCTGCCGCCCGCGGTCAGGCCCGCCAACGATCGCTCGGCGGGAAAATGGGCCGACCGGAACATCGACGTACTGTACATAGGCAACGTCATTCCCCTCGCGCTCGAGCGCTACTGGAACGATCCCAAAAGCGTGCACTGGAGCAAGGAATTCGATCCTTACTTCTGCAACGCCCTGGCGGATGCCGCGCTTGAGGAGCCGGACCGATCTTTGCACCTGAGCGTCCAGGCCGCGCTCGCCAAGCTCGGGAAGCCTCCTCCCGGTTTCGATTTCAACCCCCAGTTTCGCGCGGTCGAATCGCACCTTCGATATGTCTTCCGGCGCGACGCAGTCGTCGCGCTGGCCCGCTCGGGGGTCCGCATGCGCGTGGTGGGCAAGGGATGGGACGAAATACCCCTGCCGCCCAATGTCGAGCTCGGCGACGAAACGAACTATGAAGGGTTTTTCCAGCTCGCCGGCCAGTCGAAGATATGCCTCGACGCTTCGACCTATCTCGACGGCGTGAACGACAGGGCGTTCAGTTACCTGCTCAGCGGCGCGGTTTGCTTCACCAACGCGGCCGGTTACCTGCGCAGCGCTCTGGGTGAAGCTGATGGCATGCGTTTCTACTCGATGCGCAATCTCCCGGAACTCGGCGAGCAGGTAAGGAAGCTGCTTGCACGGCCCGACGATCTGCGCGCGGCGGGGCAGCGGGGACGAGAGGTCGTACTTGCGTCGCACACCTGGCAGAACCGGATCGACGGCCTTCTGCAGCTGATACAGCCGAAATCCGGATTCATGACCGGCGTACTGCCGCCGCCACCCACCCGCAGGTATTGACGCGGCCACGAGCGATCCTCGTTGTGCCCGGCGCAGGGATGCGGGGATTTGCGTTCGATCCGCATCACTGACAGACTGATCGTCGGGTTGTCCGAGGCCCGGGGAAAATGATGCTCCGAAAAGTCCTGAATCTCCTGACTGGCCGCCCCGCTCCGTCCGGGAACTCGCAAGCCGGCCCGCGAAATCCCGCTGTCGAGGCGGCCGAGGCCATGATTGCCGAGGGCAATCGCGCGGAAGAGGCAGGCGATCTCGAGACGGCCTGCGAGCGATACCGCGGCGCCGTGCAGGTCGCACCGCACTATGCCAAGGCGCACTTGAATCTCGGAATCGGCCTCGATGCCGCGGGAGACTCCGGCAAGGCCTTCGAGTCTTATCGGGCGGCGCTGGCCCTCGACCCCGGGGATGCGTACGCGAACTACAACCTTGGCCGGCACCTTTTTTTGAGGAGCGAATTCGATCAGGCCGAGTCCCTGCTCCGCAAAGCGATCGACGGCAATCCCGAGTTCGTGGACGCGAGGGTGGTGCTGTCGCGGCTGCTCGAACAAAGGAAGGATTTCACCGGTGCCGCGGAGGAATTGGAGAAAGCCCTGCGCAGCCGGCCCGGCTACCTGGGCGCGCTGCGCAACTACGCCGATATCCTGCTGACGCTCAACCGGCTGCAGGACGCCGAATCTGCACTGCGACGGGCAGCCGCGCTGGATCCGAACAGCTTCGACACGAACCTGAAGCTCGGATCCGTGCTGTCCACGCTGCAGCGAGACGCCGAGGCCGAGCGGTTTTTCAGGGAAGCGATTCGCTGCAACCCGGATTGCTTTGAGGCGCGTGTGTTCCTGGTCGACGCCCACCTGACCCGCGGGGAGCTCGCACAGGCCGCAAATGAGGCCGAAGCGGCCCTGAAACTGCGCCCCGGGTCCACGCATCTGCTGTTCAACTACGGCGTGATACTCAAGCGGCTGTCGCGCCCGGAAGCCGAGACCGTGTTTCGAAGCATCATCGACCTGGATGCGACCTATGCGCGCGCATACCAGATGCTGGCCGCGGTGCTGCTGTCCCAGTGCCGGACGCGGGAAGCCCTGGATGTCTTTGCACAAGGCCGCGAGCGCTGTCCGGATGCCTTCGACCTGGAATCACCCGAGATTTTTGCGCTCAACTGCCAGGACGACATTTCGATCGACGAGCTGTTCGCGCGGCACGTGGATTTTGGAGCCCGCCTGGAGCGACAGGAACCTCCCCGTTTCGGCACGTTCGGGAACGTCCCGGACCCGGAACGCCGCCTGCGCATAGGATTCATCTCCGCGGATTTTCACTGTCACGTCGTCACGCTCTTCCTCATCCCCCTGCTCGAGAAGCGCAACAGGTCGGCCATCGAGGTGTATTGCTATTCGACCGGCGACACGATGGACGAATATACGAAGCGGGTCCGCGCGCTGTCCGATGTCTGGCATGCAGTCGGCCAACGGCCGGCGGGCGAGATCTCGGACCTCGTCCACCGCGACCAGGTGGATATCCTGGTCGATCTGGCGGGACATTCCGGCGTTCCGAGCCTGCGGGTCTTCGCACAACGTCCCGCGCCGGTTCAGGCCACGTGGCTCGGCTACCTCAATACGACGGGGCTGACACGCATCCAGTACCGGCTGACCGACAACCAGTGTGATCCCCCCGGGCTGACCGATCGCTATCACACGGAAAAATTGATCCGCCTTCCCCATAGCCAATGGTGCTACCGCCCCCTCGTCAACATTGCCGCCGGCGAAGAGGTGTCAGCCGGTAAAAATGGCCATGTCACGTTCGGATCGTTCAATCAAATCGTGAAGATCAGCCCGGTCGCCCGCAAGCTGTGGGGGAACATCCTGAACCGGCTGCCGGACTCGCGACTGGTCGTGGTCGGCATCATGGGAGATCGCGCACGGGAAGACCTGCTCGCCGACTTCTCGAACGCCGGCGTGGACCGGAACAGGATTACCATGGTCCCGTTCCTTCCCACCAGGGAATATTTCGGGTGGTATCGGGAGGTCGACATTGCGCTGGATACCATGCCGTTCAGCGGCGGCACCACGACCTGCGACGCCCTCTGGATGGGGGTGCCCGTGGTGACGTTGCCCGGAGTCCGGCCCTGGTCGCGCAGCGCTTCCAGCGTCCTGAGCATGGTGGGACTGGAAGACTGGATCGCGACATCGCCTGAGGATTATGCCCAGCGGGCGATACAATTCGCCGGGCAGCCTGCAATCCTTTCGGAATTGCGGACCGCGCTCCGATCCAGGATGCTCGAGTCCCCGCTAATGGATGAAGAGCTTTTTGCCCGGGACGTGGAGAATGCTTGCCGCAGCATGTGGAAATCGTGGTGCGAACGGAAAGAGGGATGACCATGTTTGAATGGTTCAACTCGAAGAAGGTCGACGAGTTCTCGGACTGGCTGGTCGCCGAGATGCTGAAGCGCTATCCGCCGGAAGGGCTGGATACGGATCCCAAGAAATCCGCCAGGCGGTTCCAGAAAGTGCATGGCAGCCTGGTCACCCGGGTCCAGGACTTCGCGGTCACGAACAAGCTGAACGTCTATACCAAGGCGCGCCTGGGCAACCGGATCAAGTGGGGGATGCGCGAGTCTGGATACCCCGCGGCCTTCGCCGACCAGTTCAGCCATGAAATCGTGACCATCGTTTCATTTGCCAGGGCCCGCTCCGGCCAGGCTGCGGACAAGACCTGACGGACGATACGGAGTCACGTCCAGTCCGGGGATGGATTTCCCGGGCGTGACGAATACGAGGAGGTGCCATGCCTTCCGAGGTCAGGATCAACGCACAAGCGCGGCTCGTCGAGCTCGAAGGCGGCCAGATCCGGGTCTTGTACGACGGCATCCAGTACGCCAGGGACCAGCTCGTGCCCTTCCACATCTTCGGCGTCGACAGCAATCCCACGCGGCATTCGACCGCGGGCGCCTTCGTCACCACGTTCATGTACGCGAGGTTCGGCCTCGAGGAGGACGGTTGGCCGGAGCTCGCGCGGCGGTTCGTCCAGTCGCCCTGACCGGGGCGCGGAGGGCGCACGGTCGCCGGGGCAGCGGTGGATCGCGGCGTATTCCGCGCGGCAGGCCGTAGAATAGCGGCATGAAGGATTTCCTGCCGCCACTGCGGGCCCTGGACGAGGCAGCAGAGGTCGTCTATCGCACGATGCCGCCGACGCCGCAGTACGCGTGGCCGCTGCTCAGGGCCAGGCTCGGCGCGGAGGTCTGGGTCAAGCACGAGAACCACACGCCCATCGGCGCCTTCAAGCTGCGCGGCGGCCTGGTGTATTTCGACGACCTCGCGGCCAGGGGCAAGCCGGCCGGCGTGATCTCGGCCACGCGCGGCAACCACGGCCAGTCGGTGGGTTTCGCCGCGCGCCGCCATGACATTCCTGCGACCATCGTCGTGCCGCACGGCAACAGCGTCGAGAAGAACGCCGCGATGCGCGCGCTCGGCGTGGAGCTCGTGGAGCACGGCGAGGATTTCCAGGCCGCGCGCGAGCGGGCGCAATGGATCGCTGCGCAGCGCGGGCTGCACATGGTGCCGTCCTTCCACCCCCTGCTCGTGCGCGGCGTGGCCTCCTGCTCGCTCGAGCTGCTGCGCGCGGTGCCGGGCCTCGACGTGGCCTACGTGCCGATAGGCCTGGGTTCCGGCATCTGCGGCTTGGTCGCGGCGCGCGAGGCGCTGGGCCTGAAGACGGAGATCGTCGGCGTGGTTTCCGAGCAGGCGCCGGCCTACGCGTTGTCCTTCTCGCAGAAACGCACGGTCGAGCATGCCGTCACCACGCGCATCGCCGACGGCATGGCCTGCCGCACGCCCGAACCTGCTGCGCTGGAGATCCTGTGGCGCCACGTCGCGCGCATCGTGACCGTCAGCGACGCGGACGTCGGCGAGGCCATGCGCCTCATCTACGGCGCCACGCACAACGTCGCCGAGGGTGCGGGCGCCGCCGGCCTTGCCGCCGCGCTGAAGGAACGCGAGCGCCTCGCGGGGCGCAGGATCGCCTTCGTGCTCTCGGGCGCCAACGTCGACCGCGACGTGTTCTCGCAGTTGCTCGCGGCGGGCTGAAGGCCCGCGCGGCGCTTGCCATCGGCGGCGCATGGCGGGAAGATGCGCCAGGGAAATCGAGGAGCCCCGCCGACCATGACAGCCAGAAATCGTCGCGTGCGCCGCCTGCTCGCCGCGGCCTCGCTCGCCATCGCATCGGCCGCCTGCGGCGCGGCTGCGTCCGCGGCCGGCCCGACCGCCGCCCCGGACGCGATGGCGGTCTATCGCGGCGAAGCGCGCGCCGCGGACAGCCCGGGACGCAGGATCGAGCTGCAGCTCAGGGCCGACGGCAGCATGAGCCTGCTCACCGACTACCGCAACAACCGCGCGCCCGTGGTCGAGGAGGGACGCTGGAACGCGGTGTCCCTCGACCAGATAGACATCGTCATCGAGCGCCGCAACGGCGCGGCGGTGGAACCCTCGGCCGTGCATTTCTCCCGGCGGGGCGACGTCCTGCAGACCACGCCGGAATCCGCCCAGCGCTACGGCTCGCAGGGCATCGAGCTGAAGCGCACGAAATCGGCGTCCGTCGTGGCGGTGAATCCCATCCTCGCACCACCGGACACGAACGGCCTGTGGCGCTGGGAGGGCATGGTCGGCGCTTCGGACATCTTCACGGTCGACCATCCCGAGCGCTACACGCTGGAGCTGCAGCCCGGCGGCAAGGCCGCGATCCGCGCCGACTGCAACCGCGGGCAGGCATCCTACAAGCTGGACGGCCACGCGTTCGCCATCAAGGCCTCCGCCATGACGAAGGCGGCCTGCCCGCCCGGCTCGCTCGCGGACCGCTACCTGAAGGCGCTCGAATCGGTGAACTCGCAGCGCCAGCGTGCCGACCAGCTGTTCCTCGACCTGCCGGGCGGTGCCGGCACCATGCGCTTCGTGCGGGCGAAATAGCCATGCCGTTCGACCCCGATTCCCCGCGCGGCAACCGCGCGCGCAACGTGCTCGGCGGCCCGCTCGGCGAGTGCGGCGCGAAACCGCTGACGGGCTTCTACCGCGACGGCTGCTGCAACACCGGCCGCGACGACCACGGCGTGCATTCGGTGTGCGCGCTGATGACGAAGGAGTTCCTCGAGTTTTCCCTGGGGCGCGGCAACGACCTCTCCACGCCGATGCCCAACTTCGGCTTTCCCGGGCTGAAGCCCGGCGACCGCTGGTGCCTGTGCGCCGCGCGCTGGCGCGAGGCGCTCGAGGCCGGCTGCGCGCCGCGCGTCGTGCTCACCGCCACGCACGAGCGCACGCTCGACTACGTGAGCCTGGAGGACCTGAAGAAGCACGCGATCGACCTGCAGTAAGGCGGGAGAAGGAAGAAGCGGCGAAAAGCCGAAAGGGGAAAGTGAAAAGCTCTCCCGATCCCCGCTCGCCGATCCTCGCTCCTGGCGGCCGAAGACTGACATCCCGTCGCATGACACTGCCTTCGGTCTTGATCGTTTCCCGTTTCGCCTTTTTGCTTTTGGCCGGCTTTATCCCGCTTTCGGCCGGTTTTTCGCCTTTCGCGGAAACCGCGAAAAACTTGGCGGATCATGGTATTGTCCCCCTGCCGGAGGGGCTGCATCCCCCGGCGCAACGATCCGAGGAGCCATGAGCATCAAGTTTCGCAGCAAGGACCTGACGGCCGCGGAAACGTCGTTCCTGAAGTGGCAGTACGGCTTCGATGACGAGGATGAGCCTTTCGAACGGGCGCTGTGGCAGGCCATCATGCGCGCCTGGGAAGCCGACGCGGTTTCCGAAGCGCGTGCCGGCCATCTCGGCCGCCTCGGCTGCGCCGACGCGTATCCCGAGGAAGTCGCGCTCTACGTGAAGTTCAAGTCCGCCGGCAGCGACACCGTGTGGAACGAGCTCATCCGCCGCGCGGGGCTGGTCGAGCGCCGCACCGCCAAGGTCGTCCCGACCATCGACCGGCGCCGCCGCAGCACCGCGCGCGCCTGACGCCGCGCTTTCAGCAGGCCCGGGCCGCCCCGCCGCCGCAGCTTCCCCTCACGCGCCCGCGCGGAGCGTGTAATCTTCCTCGCGCAGCGACATCGTGCCCAACCCGTGAGGAGGACGATCCATGAGTGCAGCGGACATGAAAGCTCGTGAAGTGCAATCGTGGTCATCGGTGGTGCCGGGCTGGCGCCGCCACGACCAGCGCCTGTCCCGGGCCTTCGGCGCGGTCTCCACCGCGCTGCTCGACAAGGCCGGCGTGAAGACGGGCCAGCACGTGCTCGACGTCGCCTGCGGTACCGGCGAGCCGGCGATCCCCGCGGCGCAGCGCGTCGGGCCGGCGGGCAAGGTCCATGCAACGGACATCGTCGCCGGCATGGTCGAGTTCGCGAAGGAGAAGGCAGCCGCGCAGGGATTGCGCAACATCGAGTTCGTCGTGACCGACGGCGAGCAGCTCGACCTGCCCGCCGCCGCCTTCGATGCGGCGACGATGCGCTGGGGCATCATGTTCATGCCCGATCCCGCCGCCTGCCTGCAACGCATCCATCGCGCGCTGAAGCCCGGCGCCTCGTTCGCCACCGCGACCTGGGCCGGCCCCGACCGCAATCCCTGGGCGGCCGTGCCGCTCGCGGTCATGAAGCGCTACCAGGAAATCCCGGCACCCGTCCCCGGCCAGACCGGCATCTTCGCGTTCGCCGACCCGGAGCGCCTGAAGGGCGCGCTGCAGGCCGCGGGTTTCCGCGACGTCGTCGTCGAGGGGCTCGACGTGCTGTGGGCCGGCCCGTCGACGGGCGGCGAGTACTTCAGCGAGGTCATCGAGATGGCCGGCCCGCTCGCGACGCTGTACGGCAAGCTGCCCGGCGACCGCAGGCGCGCCTATGCGGACGAGGTGGCGCAGGAAGCCGAGCGCCAATCCGTGCGCAAGCCCGGCGTGGCGCTGCCCGGCCACACCTGGATCGCGTCGGGCCGCAAATAGCACGGCAGCCAGCCCGCGTGGAGACGTGCGGCGGACCGCGCTTCGTCAGCGCAGGCGAGGCGCTCGCCGACATGATCCGCCAGCCCGACGGGCGCTGGCTCGTGCGCGCCGGCGGCGCACCCTGGAACGTGGCCCGCGTCATGGCGGGCCTGGGCATCGCCAGCGCCTTTGCCGGCGGCGTGGGCCGCGACGGTTTCGGTGACGGGATCGCCGCGCTCGCTTCTTCGGCCGGTCTCGACATGCGCTTCCTGCAACGCCACGACACGCCGACGCTCATGGCCTTCGTGCACGAAGCCGCCCCGCCGCGCTATCACTTCATCGGCTTCGACAGCGCGGACCTCGCCTTCGACCCGGCGATGCTGCCGCCGGGCTGGACGCGCGCGGCCGATTGGCTGCACTGCGGCGGCATCAGCCTCGCACGCGCGCCGCTGCGCGATCGCATCGCCGGCATGCTGGAGCAGGCCAGGGCCGCCGGCGTGCGCGTGAGCCTCGATCCGAACTTCCGCGAGGCGTTGCCGCTGGCGTGCGACGCGACGTTCGCGCGCATCGCCGCCCTGGCCGACGTCATCAAGGTATCCGATGCCGACCTGCACGGGCTGTTCCGCACCGGCGATGCGTCGCAGGGACTTTCGCGCCTGCGGGCCCTCAATCCGCAGGCGGCCGTCCTGCTCACGCTCGGCGAACGCGGCGCGCAGCTCCACGCGGGCAACCGGTGCTGGCACGAAGCCGCGCCGCGCGTGGCCGTCGCCGACACCGTGGGCGCGGGCGACGCCAGCGTCGGCGGACTGCTCGCGAGCCTCATGACCGCGCCGGACGCCGGATGGGGGCCGCACCTGCGTCGCGCCGTGGCCGCGGGCACGGCCGCATGCATGCAGCCCGGTGCCTTCGCGCCCGGCGTCGCGCAGATCGACGCCGTGCAGGCATTGATGGCGTAGCGGCCACCACCTCAGAATTCCGTGACGATGCCCACGCGCACGTAGGTGCGCTCGTAGCTGTAGAGGTCGAGGTTGGAATCCCGGTTCGCGTAGCCCAGCGTGATCCGCGGCGACACGCCCCTGTAGGACAGGTAGCGGTTCAGGATGCCCAGCTCGGCGACGTTCTCGCGATCTTCGCGCACGATGCCGAAGAAGGGGTCCCGCGCGCGGAAATGATAGTAGGAGTACTGCCAGGACAGGCTCGAGATCCAGCCGCCCCGCCATTCGCGCAGGTAGCGCAGGTTCGCCGCCGGCCTCTCGAAGGCAAACGCGCGCTCCTCGGCCGTGCCCAGCGCGTACGCAAGCCCGCCCGAAAGGCTGCTGCGCGCGTCGAGCGCGCGGCGCAGGTCCACGGACGCCGTGTGCTGCCAGCCGGAAAGGAAGGGAAAATCGTCGTAGTCGAGCTGTTTCGAATCCGCAGCGATCAGCACGCCCAGCGCCTGGCCCGCGCGCACGAAATCGGCCACGCGCAGCGCGACGCCGCCGTAGAGCGTGCGGCCGCCGTAGTTGAAGTCGTGGCCGCCGGCTTCGACGTCGACGCCGTGCTCCCCGAGGTTGAAGTGCTTGCCGGCCGTGGCCTGCACGTAGAGCTGGTCGATGCCGCGTCCCGGGTAGTCGTAATACTCCACGTAGCCACGCGCGAACAGCGACGGATCGGACGGCAGCGGAAGGCGCGCCTGCGCGGTCAGCAGCGCGCCGCGCGCCTCCTGCGAGCGCGCCTTGTCGTCGAGCCGGAACAGCAGGCCGCCGATCTGCACGGTCTCGCTGCTGGTGGCCTGCGTCGGGTTGGAGTCCGCCACCACGTCGAGGGAAAACGAAAAGCTCGGCAGCCGCTCGCGGATGGCGTCGATGTAGGCGAGCACGTTGCGGCGCACCGGTTCCGGCAGCGGCAGCGCGAGGGCCTGCTCGAAGTGATAGCGCGAGGCCTGGTAATCGCGTGCCAGGTAAAGGGCGCGCGCGAGCTCCAGGCGGGGCCGCGGCAACGTCGGATCGCGCGCCAGCATGAGCCGGTACTCCGCGGCGGCTTCGTCGTAGCGTCCCGCGATGAAATGCAGCGCACCGGACAGGAACAGCACCTGCAGGTCGGGGTGTGCTCGCGCGCGAAGCGGGGTGACGATGGCCTGCGCCTCGTCGATGCGTCCTGCCTCCAGCAGGCGCGAGGCCTGCGCGATGCGCTGCCGGACATCGGGTGGGGATTCGGATTGCGCCTGCGCGGCGGCGCAGGCGGCCACGCAGGCCAGCGCGAACGCGCTCCGCAGCAGGCGCTCAGCCGCGCGGCGCAAGAGACGGCATGCCGCCCGAGCCTGCCGCGCGCGGCCTCACTTCTTGCCGCCGAAGGCGCCGATCATGGATTCGACCGGGCCGTTGGTCAGCTGGTAGGTACCACCGATCTCCTCCGCGGCGGGCCCGTAGAAACGCCCGCTGGCCGTGCCGTTCAGCAAGGTCGAGGACACGTTGCCGGTGAACCGGTTCACGCCGGAGGTATAGGCAAGCGTGCCCGTCATGTCGAGCTGCGGCGCGAGCGTCGCGGTGCCCGTCGAGCCCCAGGGGCGGATCGCGGTGCCCGTGGTCGAGAATGCGATCGATTGCGTGCCGAAATTTACGTTGGCGGTCATGGCCGCCGTCTGCTCGTTGAGGATGCCGCCCGAGCTCACGTACAAGCCGCCGGAGCGGCCCGAATACGTGGCGGTGCCGCCCGCCGGGATGCTGCCGCCCGCGGTCGGGTTGCCGACCGAAAGCGCGCCGGTCACGTTCGCCGTGCCGCCCACGTCGGCCAGCCAATAACCGAAAGTCTGGTAGTTCCAGTTCGCCGAACCGAGCGCGTTGACCAGCACGACCCTCGCACCGTCGCCCTTTGCCAGGCAGTTGTCCGTGTCGCAGGCCACCGTCTGGGTCCCGCGGCCGTCGGAGAAGCCCAGGCCCGACTGCGGCGTGTTGATCTCGAGGCCGGTCAGCACCGGCGGCGATCCCGCCCCGTAGGTGAGCTTCGCGCTGGTGGACGTCGTGTTCACGAGATTGGGTGAACTGGATGTCACGGTTCCGCCGCTGACCTGCACGATGAAGGCCGTCTGCGAATCGCCTCCCGCCACCACGGGCTGGCCCGGCACGACGGCGCTGAAGGAAGTGAAGGCCACGGGGCGCACTGCACCGCCGCTGTCGCCGCCCCCGCCGCAGGCGCCCAGCGCCGCGCACGCCATGGCTGCCGCCAGCACACGCCACCTCCGCTTTCGATTCCGCATTGCAGCCTCCGCCGGACGCCGGCAGGCGCCGATGCCCCGCCGCCCGCGGCCATGCCATACCGCATCGACAACGCGGCAGCGGCTTTCGTTCATCGCGATCCCTGCATGGCCTGCCCGCGGCCGGCCAGCACGGCGGCGCTGCCCAGCAGCAGCGCGCCGCTTGCGGCAAGCGCCGCCCCGGTGCCGCCATCGCGGCCGGCGAGCAGGCTCACGAGCAGCGGCCCCAGTATCTGGCCGATGCCGAACGCGGCCGTCATGGCCGCCATCAGGCGCGCTGCATGTTCCGGCGCGCGCAGCCGCGCTTCCTGCATGCCCGTCATGGTCGCGACCATGAACGTGCCGCCGACCAGGCAGGAAGAGGCCGCGATGCCGGCCATGTCGGACATGAGCACGGGGAGCACGACGCCGAGCGCCATGATCGCATGCGATGCCGCCCAGACCGCCCGATTCGGCCAGCGGCCGGCGAGCCTGCCCGCCGCGAGCGTCGAGGCGAGCGCCGCGGCACCGAATATCGGCCATGCCCAGGCGAACGCCGCGGAGTCCGCGACCAGGCGGCGCGCCATGGCCGGCAGGAAGGTCGCGGGAATGATGTAGCCGAAGCCGAAGATGCCGTAGCAGGCGATGACCGTTGCGTGGTCGCGCAGCCGCAGCGCGGCGCCGCCCGGCGCGGATCCGGCCGCAGTCGCCGAGCGATAGAAAGGCAGGCACCACGCCGACAGTGCGAGCGCCACCAGGCCGAGGGCGATCCAGGCCCGGTCCGCGGACCAGGACAGGGCCAGGAACAGCAGGCACAGCAAGCCGCTTGCCGCGATGCCCGAGCCGACGCCGCCGAAAACGATGCCGCCGCCGGCGGTCTTGCCGCGCCGGTTGAGCTGATCGAGGATGTACGCCGACGCGAAGATCAGCACCCAGGCGCTCGCCACGCCGGCAACGAAGCGCAGCAGCGCCCACGCCGGCAGCCCGTGGACCAGGCCCATCGCGACGGTCAGCAGCGCGACGCCCGGCATGGACACGCGCAGGATGGACGCCGTGGAAGCGCGCAGCCAGATCGCCGACATCGCGCCGGCGAAATAGCCGAGGTAGTTCGCGGACGCGAGCAATCCGGCGGCGCGCAGCGTCAGCCCGTTGTCCTTCTGCATCATCGGCAGCAGCGGCGTGAAGGCGAAGCGGCCCACGCCGATGGCCACCGCAAGCGAGACGAGGCCGCAGACCGCAAGCGCGAAAGATCCGTCGTTTTTCATCGGCCACCCGGCTCGTCGAAGAGCGACCATCATAACGGCGACGGCGGCCGCCGGGTTGCGCGCCGGCGCGCCCCGACGCTAAGATTCCCGATCCGCCGCGACGGCGGTGGCGGCCTTCACAACTTTTGCTTCCTGCCATGACGACATCCATACTCCGCAGCCGGGACCCAGCAGGGGAGAAACGGCATGCATGACCTCGTGATTCGCGGCGGCACCGTCGTCGACGGCACCGGCTCGCCGCAGCGCGAGGCCGACGTCGCCGTGCAGGCGGGGAAAATCGCGGCGGTCGGCGCACGCCTCGGCCGCGGCAGGCGCGAGATCGACGCGCGCGGCCTGCTGGTCACGCCCGGCTTCGTCGACATCCATACGCACTACGACGGCCAGGCGACCTGGGATCCCTACCTCACGCCGTCCTCGTGGCACGGCGTCACGACCGTCGTGTTCGGCAACTGCGGCGTGGGCTTCGCGCCGGTGCGCGAAGGCGCCGCGCCCTACCTCATCAACCTCATGGAGGGCGTCGAGGACATTCCCGGCACGGTGCTCGCCGAGGGCGTGAAATTCGACTGGGAATCCTTCCCGCAATTCCTCGACCGGCTCGCGGCGGCGCCCAAGGTCATGGACGTCGGCGCACAGGTGCCGCACGCCGCGCTGCGCTTCTACGTCATGGGCGAGCGCGGCGCCGACCATGCCGAAACGCCCACCGAAGGCGAGATCGCCGAGATGGGCGTGCTGCTGGAAGAGGCGCTCAACGCCGGCGCGATCGGCTTCTCGACCTCGCGCACCGTCAAGCACCGTGCCGCCGACGGCCGCTCCACGCCGAGCCTGTCGGCGCGCGAGCCGGAGCTGTTCGGCCTGGCACAGGCGATGAAGCGCGCGAACCGCGGCGTGATCGAGGTCAATTCCGACTTCGGACCCGGCGAATTCGAGATCCTGCAGGCCGCGGCCGAGGCCTCCGGGCGGCCGCTGTCGGTGCTGCTGCTGCAGGTCAACAACGCACCCGACCTGTGGCGCCAGACGCGTGCGCAGATCCACGCCGCACGCCGGGCCGGGCTCGACGTCACGGGCCAGGTGGGCTGCCGGCCGATCGGCGTGCTCATGGGCCTCGAGACCACGATGCACCCGTTCTCGTCGCATCCCGCGTGGATCGAGATGGGCGCGCTCACGCCGGCGCAGCGCTACGAGCGGCTGCAGCACGACGCCGGCCTGCGGCGGCGCCTCGCGGAGGAGCGGCCGGACGACGAGCACACGCGGCGCATCGCCTCGGCCTTCCACCGCATGTACGCCATGGACGAGACCTACGACTACGAGCCGCATCCCTCCTCCAGCATAGGCGCGCGCGCGCAGGCCACCGGCACCAGCCCGTGGGCGATCGCGCTGGAGACGATGATGGCCGAGGGCGGCAAGCGGCTCATCTCGGATGCCTTCGAGAACTATACCGAGGGCAGCCTCGACAACATCCGCGAGATGCTCACGGACGACGCCACCGTGATGGGCATCGCCGACGGCGGCGCGCACGTGTGCACGGTCTGCGACGCGAGCTCGCCGACCTTCCTGCTCACGCACTGGGCGCGCGACCGCAGCCGCGGCGAGAGGCTGCCGCTGGAATTCCTCGTGAAGAAGCACGCATACGATACCGCGCACGCCTACGGGCTGAGGGATCGCGGCACCATCGCCGCCGGCATGCGCGCCGACATCAACGTCATCGACTTCGACAACCTCGGCATCGGCCGCCACGAGGTGGTCTACGACCTTCCCGCAGGCGGCAAGCGCCTGATCCAGCGTGCGCGGGGCTATTGCCACACCTTCGTCGCCGGCGTGGAAACGCTGCGCGACGACGAGCACACCGGCGCCCTGCCGGGGCGGCTGCTGCGCTAGGCCGGGCGCATCGTGGACAAGGTGTTCCGCGTCGAGTATCCGATCCGCTTCTCGCATTGCGATCCGGCCGGCCAGGTTTATTTCCCGCGTTTCTTCGACCTGCTGCACGACGCCATGGAAGACTGGTTCACGCACGGGCTCGGGGAACGTTTCGCCGATTTCCTCATGGAAAAGAAGCTCGGCACGCCCACGGTCGGCACGCAGTGCGATTTCCTGAGCCCCGCGCGCTTCGGCGACACGCTCGCCATCGAGCTGTCCATCGCGAGGCTGGGCAACAGCTCGGTGGAGCTGCTGTTCAACGCCTCCGTCGGCGGGCGCGCCTGCCTGCGCTGCCGCCACACGATCTGCATCTTTTCGAAAGAGACGGTGAAAGCCGTGCCCATCCCGGAAGACCTGCGCGCGCGCATGCTGCAATACGTGGCGCAAGGCAAGGCCTAGCCAGCCCTCGCGCCGCCGCATGATGCTTTCATGACGGGGAACTTTTCCTGCGGCGTCTTGCCACACGGCATATTCGCCGCTGCGAACCCTGCGAAAGGAAGCCGTGCCATGGATGCACGCATTTTCCAATCCGTCTGCCTGAAGACCGCCGCGCTCACGCTGTTCTTCGCGCTGCTGCTCGCCGGCTCGCCGATGTCGTTCGCCGCGGAAACGACCGCGAAGGACATCGGCAGGAAAATGGACGAGACCGGCCAGGCGATCAAGGACTACTCCGTCGAGCGCCGCGACGAGGCGCTGAAGAGTGCGAAGCAGGTCCTCGCCGATGCGGATGAACGCATCGACCGGTTCGAAGCCGACGTGAACCGCAAGTGGGACAGGATGAGCGCGTCGGCCCGCCGGCAAGCGCAGGAAACGCTGCGCACCATGCGCCGCCAGCGCCAGGACCTCTCCGAAAGCTACGGCGAGCTCAAGCGCAGCTCCTCCGGCGCATGGGAGGAGGTCAAGGGCGGCTTCGCGAAGAGCTACGGCGCGCTCAGGGATTCGTTCTCGAAGGCCGCCAAGGAGTTCTGAAAATGGCGTGAGAAGCAGGAAGGAAGGGCAGCCGAAAGCTGCAAGCCAAAAGGGGAAAGCGAAAAGCCTCCCTGATCCCCGCCCCCCCGATCCTCGCTTTCCAGGTCCGTCACCAATCCTTTCGCCTTTCCGCTCGTACCGCTCCTCTGACATACCTCTCGCCTCATTTGTGTTAAATTACGTGCATATGCACGTTCTTGGCAAACCTTCCCGATGACCGCCGCAACCGCGACCCGCGGCAAGCCCGCGCGCGCCGTCGCTCGCACGATGGAGCATCCCGTCGCCTGCACGGGCGCACGGCTGCGCCGGGTGACCCGGCGCGTGACGGCGTTCTACGAGCACCATATGCGTGCCACCGGGCTCAAGCTCACGCAATACTCCCTGCTGGTACAGCTTTCCGAGACGCCGCAGCCGCTCTCGGCGCTCGCGGCACGCATGGAAATCGACCGCACCACGCTCACGCGCAGCCTGAAGCCGCTGCTCGACCAGGGCGCGGTCGTGCAGTCCGCCGGGGCCGACGCGCGCCAGAAGCTGTTCTCGCTGACCCGCTCGGGTGCGCGGTTGCGCGAGCAGGCGCGCGGGCAATGGCGCCATGCCCAGCTCGCGCTGGAACGCCACCTCGGCCGGGATTTCGTCATGGACCTGCATGACCGGCTCGAGCTCGCGCTCGCGCGCCTCAAACCCGCCCTCCCCGAGGACAATTAGCCATGCCCGAGCATTCCAAGCAGCGTCCCTGGTGGTTCGTCGTCCTGATCGCGGCGGCCGTGCTGATGGTCACGATGGGCTCGCGCCAGACGCAGGGCCTGTTCCTTTCGCCGCTCAACACCTCGACCGGCATAGGCATCGCCACCATCAGCTTCGCCATGGCCATCGGCCAGTTCGTCTGGGGCGCCGTGCAGCCGGTCGCGGGCGCGATCGCGGACCGTTACGGCCCGGGGCGCGTGCTGGCGGGCGGCGTGGTGCTGCTCGCGCTCGGCTCGGCGCTGACGCCGCTCATGACGACGTCCGCGGGCCTGGTCTTCTCGCTCGGCGTCCTGATCGCCATGGGTTCCGGCGCCGGCAGCTTCTCGGTCCTGATCGGCTCGGCCGCGCGGCAACTGCCCGCGGAAAAGCGCGGCCTCGCCGCGGGCATCATCAACGCCGGCGGCTCGTTCGGCCAGTTCATCTTCGCGCCGATCACGCAGAGGCTCATCGGCGCGCTCGGCTGGATGGGCGCGATGTGGTCGATCGCGGCCGTCGCAGTTGCGGCGCTGCCGCTCGCGCACGCGCTGCGCAGCCGGCCCGCAAAGGCACCGCACTCCGCGCACGCGGGCGCCGCGTCTGCCATGGCGGACAAGGGCATGCGCGCGGCGCTGCGCGACGCGCTCGGGGACCGCAGCTACCTGCTGCTGCACGCCGGATTCTTCACCTGCGGCTTCCACATCGCCTTCCTGGTGACCCACCTGCCCGGCGAGGTGCAGCTGTGCGGGCAGCCGGCGCAGGTCGCGAGCTGGTCGCTGGCGATCATCGGCCTGGCGAACATCCTCGGCAGCCTGATGGCGGGCTGGGGCACGCAGAATTACCGCAGCAAGTACATCCTGTTCTGGATGTACGCCTCGCGCGCAGCGCTGATCCTCGCCTATCTCGCGGCACCGAAAACCGCACTGACCTTCTATCTCTTCGCGGGCGGGCTCGGCCTGACCTGGCTCGCCACGGTGCCGCCGACCGCCACCATCGTCGGCAAGCTGTTCGGCACGCGCTACCTGGCGACGCTGTTCGGCCTGACGCTGCTGTCCCACCAGACCGGCGCCTTCCTCGGCGCATGGCTGGGCGGCATCGCCGTGGTCAGCCTCGGCAACTACGACGTCATGTGGTACCTCGACGCCGGCCTCGCCGCATGCGCCGCGCTCGTGAACCTGCCGATCCGCGAGGCGCGGATCGCGCCGCGGGTGCAGCCCGCGTAGCGCGCGCAGACCCGTCGCCGCGATTGGCGTAACATGCCCGCAGCCGCCCGCGACGCGGGCGCGACGGAGGATCGCAATGGCTGAACGGGGCGACTGGGCTTTTCCGAAGGCGGCGCAGCCGCAGCAGAGCGAGCTCGCCTTCGACCTCGACGCGGCGCTCGACGCCGTCGTGCAGCTGCGCTCCGAGATCCCCGAGGACGCTTTCACGGCCCAGATCCTCGGCACCGAGCGCGCCGGCAACGGCGTGGTCATCGGCGACGACGGCCTGGTGCTGACCATCGGCTACCTGATCACCGAGGCGCAGACCATCTGGCTCGCGACCAACGGCGGCGCGGCCGTCGCGGGACATCCCCTCGCCTACGACCAGGTCACGGGCTTCGGTCTCGTGCAGCCGCTGGGACGCCTGGGCCTGCCCGCGCTCGCGCGCGGCAGCATCGCAGCCTGCGAGGCCGGCGACGACGTGCTGGTCATCGGCCACGGCGGGCGCGAGCACGCGCTGAAGGCAACCGTGCTCGGCAAGCGCGAGTTCGCCGGCTACTGGGAGTACGTGCTCGACGAAGCCCTGTTCACCTCGCCGGCGCACCCGCAGTGGGGGGGCGCGGCCGTCGTCGACATGCGGGGCAAGCTGGTCGGCATCGGCTCGCTGCTCGTCGAGGAAGCGCACGAAGGCAGGCAGGCCCAGGGCAACATGGTCGTGCCCGTCGACCTGCTCGAGCCCATCCTCGGCGACATGCTGCGGCTGGGCCGCGCCGACCGGCCTGCGCGCCCGTGGCTGGGCATGTACGCGGCCGAAACCGACGGCCGCATCGTCGTCGGCGGGCTCGCCCCCGACGGCCCGGCGCACCGCGCCGGCGTGCGCCAGGGCGACCTCGTCCTCGAAGTCGACGGCTCGCGCGTGGATTCGCTCGCTGACATGCTGCGCCGGGTCTGGCGCATCGGCCCTGCCGGCGCCGAAATCCCGCTCACGCTGGCGCGCGACGGAGCGCTGGTGCATCTGAAGCTGCGCTCGGCCGACCGCGGCGATTTCCTGAAGAAGCCGTCCCTGCACTGAGGCAGCCTTCACCGCGGGGTGAGGCGCGCACGCTCAGGCGGCTGCCGGCTGCAGGTCGCGGCGCGCGCGCCCGAGCAGGAACAGCGCGGCTGCCATGTTGGCGACGTTCCACGCGATGCCGTGCACGAAGGCCACGCGGTAGGAACCGGTCAGGTCGAAGATCACGCCCGATATCCAGCCGCCGAAAGCCATGCCGACCAGGGTGGCGGTGATCGCCATGCCGATGCGCGTGCCGGCTTCGCGCGGCGGGAAATACTCGCGGATGATGATCGCGTAGGACGGCACGATGCCGCCCTGGAACAGGCCGAACAGCGCCGAGATGAGGTAGAGCGAGGCAAGCCCGTCGAAGGGCAGGAACAGCGCCAGCGCGAGACATTGCATGCCCGAGCCGATCAGCAGCGTGCGCAGGCCGCCGATGCGATCCGAGATCCAGCCGAAGGTCAGCCGGCTGACGATGCCGCAGCCGAGCAGCAGCGAAAGCATCTGCGCGCCGCGCGCCGCGCCGTAGCCGAGGTCGCTGCAATAGGCGACGAGGTGGACCTGCGGCATCGACATGGCCACGCAGCAGCCCACCCCGGCAAACATCAGCAGGTTCTGCAACGCGCTCGGGGACATGCCGAGCGGGCGGCCGGATGCTCGCGGCACGCCTGCCCGGACTGTGCCGGCGGCTTCGTGGTGCCCTGCCGGCGCGCGCCTGCGCAGGGTCAGCGCCAGCGGCAGCATCGTCGCCAGGCAGAACACGGCGATGCCCGAGAAAGTGGGCCGCCAGCCGGCCGACTCGATGAAGTGCTGGATCGCGGGGGGCCAGAGCGTGCCGGCCAGGTAGTTGCCGCTGGCGATGATGCCCACCGCGGCGCCGCGGCGCTTCTCGAACCAGTGGGAAGTCTCGGCGAGCAGCGGCGAGAACGTCGCGGAGCTGCCGAAGCCGATGACGACGTGCGCGGCCGAGTACTGCCACAGGCTCGCGGCGGCCGCCGCGGCCGCATAGCCGGCGACCAGGCAGGCCATGCCGGCGACGACGGGCACCACGATGCCGCAGCTGTCGGACAGCTTGCCCAGCAGGATGCCGCCGACGCCGAAGCCGAACATGGTCAGCGTATAGGGCAGCGACGCGTCCGCGCGCGCGATGCCGAACTCGGCCTGGATCGCCGGCAACGCGACGACCACCGACCACATGCCGACGCCGCCGATCGTGGACAGCACGAGCATGAGCACGAGACGCGCCCATGCATAAGGCGAATCCACGCCGGGATTGTTGTCCTGTTGTATTGCGTTCCTCACCGCGCGCGATTGTGCTACAAAACGCCTTGGCGGGCAGCGCTGGCGGCTGCCGACAATACGTTACGAAACTCCTTCAACCGCCCGGGCTCCAACCCGTTAGGGGAAACAGCGGCGTCGCCTCGCCGCGCAGCCAGGAGGACAGGTCCATGAAAAGCATGTCGATCGCCGCTGCAATCGCGCTGGCGGCCGTCCAGGCCGACGCCCACGCCTACGAGGCCATCGCCAGCGTCGTCAGCGCCGTGCCGTTCACCGAGCAGGTCAACCATCCGACGCAGCAGTGCTGGACCGAGACCCAGCAGGTCACCCGGGCCGCGCCGCCCGAGCACAACTATCTCGGCGCGGTCATCGGCGGCGTCGCCGGCGGCCTGCTCGGCGCGCAGATCGGCCATGGCAACGGCCGCGTCGCCGGCGCGGCCGTCGGCGCCGGAGTGGGTGCGGTGACGGGCGACGTGATCGCCAACCAGAACCGCCCGGAAAACATGGTGACGACCACCCAGCCGGTGCAACGCTGCCGCCAGGTGGACAGCTACCAGGCCGTGACTACCGGCTATACCGTCGTCTTCGAATACGACGGCCAGCGTTTCTCCACGCGCCTGCCCTACAACCCCGGGTCCCAGTTGCGCGTGAACGTGGCGGTGACGCCGAAGTAGGCGGTGCGCCGGCTACAGGCGCGAGCCCGGACGGCGCGGCTTCCTGCCGGGGATCAGGACGACCCTGCCGTCCCTGACCGGCAGGCGCGCACCGGGATCGTGGTCCATGCGCACTCTCTCGGTCCGGCCGTGCAGGCGGTAATGCACCTCCCACGCGGTG
>DASUFB010000015.1:0-104174 GCA_036274775.1 Burkholderiales bacterium
GCAGCAGCTCTCGTCGGCGCAGCGCGACCTGGCGCAGGCGGTGTACAACACGATCATCAACCAGCTCAAGCTCAAGGCGGCGGTGGGCAAGCTCGCCGAGGCCGACCTCGCCGACATCAACGCCCTGCTCAAGGACGACGCGCAGTGACCGGCGGAGGGCGTTCCGCGATGGTGAAATTCCTGGGTGCGCTGTTCCTCGCGCTGCCGCTGGTGGCGGCGACCGTGGGCTGCACGCGCGGGGAGATGCGCTCCTACCGCGGCGTGACCGAGGGCGAGATCATCCGGCTTTCCGCGCCGGTGGCGGGCAACATCGCCTCGATCGACGTCAGCAAGGGCGCGGCCGTCACCGAGGGCACGCGGCTGTTCTCGATGGCAGGCGCCGAGGAAATTTCCGCGCACGCGCAGGCCGCGCGGCGGCTCGACGAGGTCGAGCGCCAGAAGCCCTCGGGCCATACCGCCGAGCAGATCGACAGCCTCAAGGCCGAGGTCGCGGAAACCGAGTGGAAGCTCCTGCTGAAATCCGCGGCGGCGCCCGTCGACGGCGTCGTGACGGAGACGCTGTACGCCAAGGGCGACTGGGTGCCCGCCGGGGCGCCCGTGCTTTCCATCCTGCCGGTGGAAAAGATCAAGGTCAGCTTCGAGGTCCCGCTGTCCGTGGCGGCCCACCTCCAGCACGGCCGCGGCGTGACCCTGCTGTGCGCGCAGTGCGACGGCCCGGTCGAGGCGACGATCACGTACGTGGCACCGCTCGCCACCCCGGCATCGGCCGGGGACGACAGCGCCGACCTGCGCTACCGGGTGGAAGCCCGGCCCGTGCCGAGCCAGGCGGCGATGCTCAAGCCCGGCCAGGCCGTCACCGTGAACCTGTGATGGCGGCTTGCCGCGCGGCCGGCCGGAACGGGGCCGCCGCATTCCTTCGCATTCCCGGGCGATGAAGCCGCATATCCCGCCCGCATGGAGACTGGCGGCGGCGTGGACGCTGGTCCTGCTTGCCGCCGCCGGCTGCTCCGAGAAGCCCCAGCCAGCCCCCGAGCCCAGGCTGGTGGCCGCGATACGCGTGGCGCCCGGCAGCAGCAACGGTGACATCGGCTATTCCGGGGAGGTGCGCGCGCGCTACGAAAGCAACCTGGGCTTTCGTGTTCCCGGCAAGATCGTCGCGCGCAACGTCGAGGTCGGCAGCTTGGTCCGGCAGGGCGACGTGCTGGCCCGGCTCGATCCCGAGGACCAGGAGCTCAACACCCGCGGCGCGCAGTCGCAGCTCGCGGCCGCGAAATCCGAATACGAGCAGGCCAAGGCCGAGCTGGAGCGCCAGAGCGACCTTTTCCGCAAGAACTTCATCAGCAGGGCGGAGATCGACCGCTGGCAGAACACCTACAACGTCGCCAAGGCCCGCTACGAGCAGGCGCAGACCCAGCTCGCCGTGACGAAGAACCAGGCCGGCTACACCGAGCTCGCGGCCGACCATGCCGGCGTGGTCACGGCCATCCTGGTCGAGGTCGGCCAGGTCGTCGCGGCCGGCCAGACCGCCATGAAGCTGGCGCGCACGGATGACCGCGAGGTCGTCATCGCCATCCCGGAAAACCGGCTCTCGGAACTGGGCAACGCGCGGGAGATCGACATCTCCCTGTGGGCGGACCCGTCGAAGAGCTACAAGGGCAAGCTCAGGGAAGTCAGTCCGGCGGCGGACCCGGTCACCCGCACCTACGCCGCCAAGATCACGGTGCTCAACGCCGACGCGGCGATGAAGCTCGGCATGACGGCCAACGCCTACCTGCGCGGCGTGCAGCGCACGGCCGCGGTCATGCTGCCGGCCACCGCGCTGTTCCAGGACGGCGGGCACGCGGCGGTCTGGGTCGTCGACCCGGCGTCCAGCAAGGTGAAGCTCGTGCCGGTCGAGGTCGGCGAATACGTCGACGACAGGGTCGCGGTGCTCTCCGGCCTGAACGCCGGGGACCTGGTGGTGCGCGCCGGCGTGCACAAGCTGTTTGCCGGCGAGAAGGTCAGGGCGCACGAGGAGCCCGTGGCCGAGGCGCAGAAATGAAGGGATTCAACCTCTCGGAGTGGGCGCTGGAGCACCAGTCACTGGTGCTTTTTTTTATGCTCGCGCTGGCCGCCGCCGGCCTGGGTGCGTACCTGAAGCTCGGCCAGGCGGAGGACCCCGACTTCACCTTCAAGGTCATGGTGGTGCGCGCCCTGTGGCCGGGCGCCTCGCCCTCGCAGATGGAGCAGCAGGTCACCGAGCGCATCGAGAAGAAGCTGCAGGAGACGCCCTACCTCGACTACGTGCGCTCCTACACGAAGTCCGGCGAGACCACGATCTTCCTGGCCCTGAAGGACTCGACGCCGCCGCGCGCGGTGGACGGCGTGTGGTACCAGGTGCGCAAGAAGGTCGGCGACATCCGCTACACCCTGCCGGAAGGCACGCTGGGGCCCTTCTTCAACGACGAGTTCGGCGACGTCTTCGGCAACCTCTACGCCTTCACCGGCGACGGCTTCAGCTACGCCGAGCTGAGGGACTACGTTGAGGACGTGCGCAAGGAGATCCTGCGCGTGCCGTCGGTGGCCAAGGCGGAGATCATCGGCGACCAGGACCAGAAGATCTACGTGGAGATGTCGCACCGCAAGCTCGCCAACCTGGGCATCGACCCGCTGTCGATCTTCAACGTGCTGCGCGAGCAGAACGCGATGACGCCGGCCGGCACCATCGACACGCGCTCGGACCGCATCTTCCTGCGCATCTCGGGCAGCTTCGATTCGGTGGAGAGCGTGCGCGAGATCGGCATCCAGGCCAACGGGCGGCTGTTCCGGCTGGGCGACATCGCCCATGTCTACCGGGGCTACGTCGACCCGCCTTCGGAGAAGGTGCGCTACATGGGGCAGGAGGCGATCACCCTCGCGGTGTCGATGGCCAGGGGCGGCGACATCCTGCAGCTGGGCAAGGACCTCGGGGCCGCGTTCTCGCGCATCAAGCGCGACCTGCCCGTGGGCATCGAGGTGCACCAGTACTCGAACCAGCCCGAGGTCGTGCGCCGCTCGGTCGACGAGTTCATGGAGACGCTCCTGGAGGCGGTGGTCATCGTGCTGGCGGTCAGCTTCTTCAGCCTGGGTTTCCGCACCGGGCTGGTGGTGGCGCTGTCGATCCCGCTGGTGCTCGCCGTGACCTTCCTGATGATGAAGCTGTGGGGCATCGACCTGCAGCGCATTTCCCTCGGCGCGCTGATCATCGCGCTCGGCCTGCTGGTGGACGATGCCATCATCTCCGTCGAAATGATGGCCACGAAGATGGAGCAGGGCATGGAGCGGGCCAAGGCCGCGGCCTTTGCCTATACCTCCACTGCCTTCCCGATGCTCACGGGCACGCTCATCACCGCGGCGGCGTTCACGCCCGTGGGATTCGCGAAGTCCTCGGCCGGCGAATACACTTTCTCGATCTTCGCGGTGGTGACCATCGCGCTCATCGTGTCCTGGATCGTCGCCGTGCTGTTCACGCCCTATCTCGGCTACAAGCTGCTGCCCGACCTCGCGCACGGCGAGCGCCGGCCCTCGCTGTTCGCGCGCTTCGTGCAGGCTCCGCTCGCGCGCTGGAAGCCGGGCTGGGTGCCGGCCCCGGTGCCCGGGCACCACGGCGGCGACGTCTACGACACGCCGTTCTACCGGCGCTTCCGCGCGCTGGTCGACTGGTGCGTGAGTTACCGCAAGACCGTGATCCTGGTCACGCTGGCGGTGTTCGCAGCCTCGATCTTCGGCTTCCGCTTCGTGCAGAACCAGTTCTTCCCCTCGTCCAACCGTCCCGAGCTGATCGTGGACCTGTGGCTGCAGCAGGGCGCGTCATTCCAGGCCACCGAGGCGCAGGTCAGGCGGCTGGAGCAGAGGCTCAAGGGCGACCCCAGCGTGGTCAACTTCGTCGCCTACGTCGGCAACGGCAGCCCGCGCTTCTACCTGCCGCTCGACCAGCAGCTCGGGCACGCGAATTTCGCGCAATTCGTGATCGTGACCCGCAGCAACGTCGCGCGCGAGGTGCTCTACGACAGGCTGAACGCGTTGTTCGACAACGAGTTCACGATGCTGCGCGCGCGCGTGAACCGGCTGGAGAACGGCCCGCCGGTAGGCTATCCGGTGCAGTTCCGCGTCGTCGGCAACGACATCGCGACGGTGCGCGGCATCGCGACGGAAGTGGCGTCCATCGTGCGCACCAACCCGAACGTGCAGAACGTGCATCTCGACTGGAACGAACAGGTCAAGGACATCCGCCTGGAGATCGACCAGAACAAGGCGCGCGTCATCGGCGTGAGCTCCCAGGGGCTGTCGACGATGCTCAATTCCGTGCTGACCGGCTACAGCATCACGCAGTTCCGCGAGAAGGACAAGCTGATCGAGGTGCTCGCTCGCGCCGAGTCCGGCGAGCGGCTCGATCCCGGCAAGCTCGCGGAGATCAACGTGCCCACGCAGTCGGGCAAGTGGGTCCCGCTCGCGCAGGTCGCAAAGATCGAGTACGGCTTCGAGGAGGGCATCATCTGGCGCCGCAACCGCCAGCCGACGGTGACCGTGCGCGCCGACATCCGCGGCGACGTGCAGGCGCCCGTGGTGTCGAAGCAGCTGGATCCGAAGCTCGACGGCCTGCGCGCGAAGCTGCCCGAGTACTATCGCATCGAGATGGCGGGCGCGATCGAGGAGAGCGCCAAGGGGGAGAATTCCATCATCGAGGTCATGCCGCTCATGCTGGTGGCGGTGCTCACGCTGCTCATGATCCAGCTGCAGAGCTTCCAGAAGACCTTCATGGTGCTGCTCACCGCCCCGCTGGGGCTGATCGGCGTGGCCTTCATCCTGCTGACCTGGAACGTGCCCTTCGGCTTCGTGGCCAACCTCGGCGTGATAGCGCTGTTCGGCATGATCATGCGCAACTCCGTGATCCTCGTCGATCAGATCCAGCAGGACATCAACGCCGGCCATGCGCAATGGACCGCGATCGTGGACGCGACGGTGCGCCGCTTCCGGCCCATCGTGCTGACCGCGCTGGCAGCGGTGCTGGCCATGATCCCGCTGTCGCACAGCAATTTCTGGGGGCCGATGGCGGTGGCCATCATGGGCGGCCTGATTTCCGCGACGGCGCTCACGCTGCTGTTCGTGCCGGCCCTGTACGCGGCGTGGTTCCGCGTGAAGCGGCCCGGGGCCGCCTAGGGCCGCTTCCCATACAATAGCCGGATGGTTCACGGTTTCAGGCGCGTCGCCGCCGGCTGGGTCGTCTCGCTGCTGCTGGCGGCGGGCGCGGTCTGCCAGGCCGTCGCCGCGGAGCAATGCGGGATCGCCTCGGCCCATGCGGCTGCGACCCGTGCCGGCTGCGAAATTCTGGAAGCCGGCGGCAACGCCTTCGATGCCGCGGTGGCGGTGGCGGCGGCGCTCGCGGTGGTCGAGCCTTTTGCGTCCGGCATCGGGGGCGGCGGCTTCCTGCTGCTGCACCGGGCAGCGGACGAGCGCGACGTTTTCATCGATGCGCGGGAAACGGCGCCGTCGCATGCGACGCGCGGGTTTTTCGTCGATGCGGGCGGCAAGGTGAAGCCGCGGCTGTCGCTCGACGGCGCCACGGCGGCCGGTATCCCCGGCGAGCCCGCGGCGCTCGACTGGGTCGCGGGCCGCTATGGAAAGCTTCCGCTTTCCCGGTCGCTGGCGCCGGCGATCGCGCTGGCCGAGAAGGGGTTTCCCGCCGACGCGCGCTATGCCGCGGGCACCGTCTCGCGGCTGGAATCCCTGAAGGCCGATCCCGGCGCGGCCGAGAGCTTCCTGGATGGCGGCAGGCCGGTCGCGGCCGGCTTCGTCGTCGTGCAGCCGAAGCTCGCGCGCACGCTGCGCATGCTGGCGAAAGAGGGCGCGCGGGGCTTCTACCACGGCGAGTTCGCGCGCCGGCTCACGCAGGCGGTGAACGACGCCGGCGGGCTGTGGGAGCCCGCCGACCTCGAGGGCTATCGCGTCATCGAGCGCGAGCCGATCCGCTTCACCTACCGCGGCGCGCGCATCACCACCGCACCGCTGCCGTCGTCGGGCGGGCTCGTGCTGGCGCAAAGCCTGTTCATCCTGGAGACGGTGGATCTCGACACGCTGTCGCAGGCGGACCGGGCGCACTACGTCGCCGAGGCCATGCGGCGCGGCTACCAGGACCGCGCGCGCTACATGGGCGACCCGGCGTTCGCGGACGTTCCCGTGGCGAAGCTGCTGTCGCGCGGCTACGCGACGAGGCGCGCGGCCACGATCGATCCGTCGCGCGCCACGCCGAGCGCCGGCCTGGCGTCCGCCGGGGAAGGCGAGGACACGACGCATTTCTCCATCGTCGACAAGGACGGCAACCGCGTCGCGGCCACGCTGTCGGTCAACGGCGTGTTCGGTTCCGCTTTCGTGCCCGGCGACACCGGCGTGCTGCTGAACAACCACATGGACGATTTTGCGCTGGCGCCGGGCGCCGCCAACCTCTACGGGCTGGTCGGATCCGAGGCCAACGCGGTGGCACCGGGCAAGCGGCCGCTGTCGTCGATGTCGCCGACCTTCGTCGAGGACGAACGCGGCGTGCTGGTGCTGGGCACGCCGGGCGGCTCGCGCATCATCTCGATGGTGCTGGAGGGCATCCTCGACTACGTCCATCATGCCGACGTCGACGTCGCGCGCATCGTCGCCGCCCCGCGCTTCCACCACCAGTACCTGCCCGACCGCATCGAGTTCGAGCCCGGCGGCTTCGATCAGGCGTGGATCGATGCGCTGAAAGCGAAGGGTCACGCGGTGGAGGCGGGCCGGCGCAGGTGGGGCAACATGCAGGCGGTATTCCTCGATCGCGCCAGCGGCCGCGTCAGCGCCGCCAGCGATCCGCGCGGACTGGGCGGGGTGCTGTTCTGAGCTTGCGGCGCCTTTTTCGCCCCGGCTGCCGCTACAATAGCCGGCCATGAAGACCACTTTCCTGGATTTCGAGCAGCCGATCGCGGAGCTGGAAGCCAAGATCGAGGAGTTGCGCTACGTGCAGGACGATTCCGCGGTGGACATCTCCGAGGAGATTTCGCGCCTGCAGAAGAAAAGCAGCACGCTCACGCGCGACATCTACGCGAAGCTCTCGGCGTGGCAGATTTCCCAGGTGGCGCGCCACCCGCAGCGGCCGTATTCGCTCGACTACTTCCAGAACCTGTTCACCGATTTCGAGGAGCTGCAGGGCGACCGCGCCTTCGCTGAGGATCCGTCCATCGTCGGCGGGCTGGCGCGCTTCGGCAGCCAGACCGTCATGGTGATCGGCCACCAGAAGGGCCGCGACACCAAGGACAAGCTCTACCGCAACTTCGGCATGCCCAAGCCCGAGGGCTACCGCAAGGCGCTTCGGCTCATGAAGCTGGCGGAGAAATTCAACCTGCCGGTCATGACCTTCGTCGACACGCCGGGCGCCCATCCGGGCGTGGGTGCCGAGGAGCGCGGCCAGTCGGAGGCCATCGGGCGCAACCTCTACGCGATGTCCGAGCTGCGCGTGCCGGTCGTCGTGACCATCATCGGCGAGGGCGGCTCGGGCGGCGCGCTCGCCATCGCGGTCGGCGACGTCACGCTCATGCTGCAGTATTCCATCTATTCCGTGATCTCGCCGGAGGGCTGCGCCTCCATTCTGTGGAAAAGCGCGGACAAGGCGCCGGATGCCGCGGAGACGCTCGGCATCACGGCGAGCCGGCTCAAGACGCTGGGCCTCGTCGACCGCGTGGTCGCGGAGCCGCCCGGCGGCGCGCACCGCGATCCCGGCGCCATCATGCAGACGCTGCGCAAGGCGCTGATGGATGCGCTGTCCGAGGTGCAGGCCAGGCCGATCGACAAGCTCGTGGAGGCCCGCTTCGAGCGCCTCATGGCCCAAGGCAAGTTCAAGGAAGCGGCGATCCGCTGAAGGCGCCTGCCATGCGAGCGGATTCCACCCGATACCCCGCACGCGCGGGGTTTTTCGTTTCCTGCGGCCGGAGCGGGCGGGCATGAGCGCAGAGATGCTGCGTGCCGTACAGGAAGCACTGGGGGCCTGCACGGTTCCCGGCAGGCGCATCGCGGTGGGCTTGAGCGGCGGCATGGATTCGGTGGTGCTGCTGGATCTGCTGCAGCGGTTGCGCGAAACGTCCGGCCTGTCCCTGTCGGCCGTCCACGTGAACCACCAGATCAGCCCGCGTGCCGGGCAATGGGAAGAATTCTGCGGGGCGCTGTGCGCGCGGCTGGGCATCGCGCTGGCGGTGCGGCGCGTGCAGGTGCCGCAGGGCGGCGCGGGGCTCGAGGCCGAGGCGAGGCGGCTGCGCTACGCGGCGTATGCCGCGACCGATGCGGATTTCGTGGCTCTGGCACATCACCTCGACGACCAGGCGGAGACCATCCTGCTGCAGCTCATGCGTGGTGCCGGCCCGCGCGGCCTTGCGGCGATGCCGCTGCTCAGGGCGCAGCCGGGTGCCCCCGCGATCCTGCGCCCGTTGCTCGAGTGCCGGCGCAGCCGGCTCGCCGAATACGCGCGCGCGCGCGGCCTCGAATGGGTCCAGGACGACAGCAACGGCGACCCGCGCCACGACCGCAATTTCCTGCGCAACGAGGTGCTGCCGGCGCTCGAAGCGAGGTTTCCGGCCTATCGCGAGACCATGGCGCGCGCCGCGCGCAACCTCGCGGACCAGGCGTCGCTCGCAGAAGAGCTGGCCCGGCTCGACGCGGGGCCGGGCGGGCTCGATGCCGTGGCGGTGGAGCGGCTTCGGGAACTGCCGCACGCGCGGGCTCTGAACCTGCTGCGCGCGCTGTTCGCCATGCGCGGCTTGCGCATGCCGCCGCGCGCGCGGCTGCAGGAAGCGTTGCGCCAGTGCCGCGAGGCGCGCGGCGACGCGCAGATCGACGTGACGTTCGAGGGGGCTTCGCTGCGCTGCTACCGGGGCAGCGTGCAGCTCGTGCAGCCCGAGGGTGAACTGCCGCCGGCGTGGAGCTCGGCCTGGGACGGCTGCGGCGAGCTGGTGCTGCCGCAGGGCTGCGGCGTGCTGCGCGCGCGCGCCGTGACCGGCACCGGCATTGCGCGGCGGCATTTCGACGCCGGGCGGGCCACGGTATGCGGCCGCAGCGGCGGCGAGCGCATGCAGGCCGGCCACGACCGGCCGCGGCGCACGTTGAAGAACCTGCTGCGGGAGCACGCGGTCGCCCCCTGGCAGCGGCGCAGCATGCCGCTGGTGCTCGTCGGCGGCGAGCTTGCCTGGGCACCGGGCATCGGCGTGGCCGTGCCGTTCCGGGCGTCGGGATCGGAGCCCGGCGTGGCGCCCGAATGGGAGCCGGGCTGATAGAATCGGCCGCCGAGGAGGGCGCTGCCGCACGAAATCCCGCGGGCGGACCACGCGGCGCGAAAACCAAAACGAAATGAGAACCATCGTCCTGGGGATCCTGCTGGCGGCCGCCGCATCGGCGGCGCAGGCCGCGGAACCCATCGTCATCAAGTTCAGCCACGTCGTCGCGCCCGACACGCCCAAGGGCAAGGCGGCCGAGAAGTTCCGGGTGCTCGCGGAGAAATACACCGGCGGGCGCGTGAAGGTCGAGGTCTACCCGAACAGCCAGCTCTACAAGGACAGGGAGGAGATGGAGGCCCTGCAGCGCGGCGCGGTGCAGATGCTCGCGCCGTCCGTCTCCAAGTTCGGGCCGCTGGGCGTGCGCGAGTTCGAGCTGTTCGACATTCCCTACCTGATTCCCGATGCGCGCGCCGTCGACGCCGTGACCGACGGCGCGATCGGCGCCGGCCTGTTCGCCAGGCTCGAGCCGAAGGGGCTGAAGGGGCTCGCATACTGGGACAACGGCTTCAAGCAGTTCTCGGCGAACCGGGCGCTGCGCAAGCCCGAGGATTTCCGCGGCCTGAAGATGCGCATCCAGTCCTCCAAGGTGCTCGAGGCCATGGTGCGCCAGCTCGGCGCACTGCCGCAGGTCATGGCGTTCTCCGAGGTCTACTCGGCGCTGCAGCAGAGGGTCGTCGACGGCACCGAGAACCCGGTCTCCAATCTCTACACGCAGAAGATGCACGAGGTGCAGTCGCATCTCACTCTGTCGAACCACGGCTGCCTGGTCTACGCCGTGATCACGAACAAGAAATTCTGGGACGGGCTGCCGGCGGACGTGCGCGCCCAGCTCGAGAGGGCCGTGGCCGAAGCCACGCGCTACGAGCGGGAGATCGCCAAGAAGGAGAACGACGACGCGCTGGCCGCGGTGAAGGCCTCGGGCAAGACGGAGGTTCACGAGCTGACCGGCGCGGAGCTCGCCGCGCTCAAGGCGGCGCTGCTGCCCGTCGAGGCGAAGTTCGCGGACGTGGTCGGCAAGGACAACCTGAGCGCCATCCATCGCATCGTCGCGGAGCAGCAGGCGGGCAAGCCCGCGAAGAAATAGCCGGATGCACGCCGTCAACCGCTTCCTCGACCACGTCGAGGAATGGCTGATCGCAGGGCTGATGGCCGCGGCGACGATCGTCATCTTCGTGGCCGTGGTGCACCGGCAGTCGGCCTCGATCCCGTGGCTGTGGGATTACGCCGCGGCGCTGAACTTCTCCTGGGCGCAGGAGCTCTGCGTCTACCTGTTCATCTGGATGGCCAAGTTCGGCGCGGCCTACGGCGTGCGCACCGGCATCCACATCGGCGTCGACGTGCTGGTCAACGCGGTGCGGCCCGCTGCACGGCGCGCGCTGGTTTCGGTCGCGCTGCTGCTCGGCGCCCTGTTCACCGGCATCATCGCCGCCATGGGGGCGCGCTGGGTGTGGTTCGTGCACGGCACGGGCCAGGTATCGCCCGACCTCGAATGGCCGATGTGGGCGATCTACCTGTGCATCCCGCTCGGCTCCTCGCTGATGTGCTACCGGTTCCTGCAGGTGCTGGCGCGCTTCCTGAGGACGGGCGAGCTGCCGTCGCACTCGCTGTCCGCGACCGGGGAGGGCCCGGCATGAACGTCATGCTGATCCTCGTCATCCTGATCGCCCTGCTGCTGACCGGCACGCCGATCTCGATCGCGCTCGGCATGACGGTGCTGGCCTTCCTCGCGCTGTTCTCGTCGTTCTCCCTCGACACCGTCGACATCGTCTCGCAGCGGCTGTTCACCGGCCTGGAGAGCTTCGCGATCATGGCGGTGCCGTTCTTCGTGCTGTCGGGCAGCTTCCTGACCGAGGGCGGCATCGCGCGCCGCATCATCCGCTTCGCCCTGGCGCTGGTCGGCTCGATGCGCGGCGGGCTCGCCATCGCGGCCATCCTCGCCTGCACCTTCTTCGCGACGATCTCCGGCTCCAGCCCGGCGACCGTCGTGGCGATCGGCTCCATCATGCTGCCGGCGATGATCAGCCACGGCTATCCGAAGCGCTTCGCCGTCGGCGTGATCACGACGTCCGGGTCGCTCGGCATCCTGATTCCGCCGTCGATCGTGATGATCATCTACGCGGTCAGCACCTCGGAGTCGGCAGGCAAGCTGTTCGTGGCGGGCATCTTGCCGGGATTCCTTCTCGCGGCGCTGCTGATGCTGGTGGCCTACCTGACCGCACGCACGAAGAAGTTCCCGACCGCGCCGCGCGCGTCGCTGCGCGAGGTGTGGCTTTCCTTCAAGGACGCCTTCTGGGGGCTGATGCTGGTCGTCATCGTGATGGGCGGCATCTACGGCGGCATCTTCACGCCGACCGAGGCGGCGGCGGTGAGCGCGGTCTACGCCTTCGTCGCGGCCGTGTTCATCTACCGGGGCCTCAGGCTCAGGGACGTGCCGAAGGTGCTGCTGTCGGCGGCGAACACCAGCGCGATGCTGCTGTACATCATCACCAACGCGATCCTGTTCTCCTTCCTGCTGACCTCGGAGCAGATCCCGCAGGCGCTGTCGCAATGGGTCGTGACGCAGCAGCTCTCGCCGTGGATGTTCCTGATGGCGGTCAACGTGGCACTGCTCCTGGCCGGGCAGTTCATGGAGCCCAGCTCCATCATCCTGATCCTCGCGCCGCTGCTCGTGCCGATCGCCAGGGCCATGGGCATCGATCCGATCCACCTCGGCGTGGTGATGACCGTCAACATGGAGATCGGCATGATCCATCCGCCGGTCGGCCTGAATCTCTTCGTCGCCAGCCATATCGCGAAGATGGGACTGACCGAGGTGTCGATCGCCTGCCTGCCCTGGGTGGTGGTGCTGCTTGCCTACCTGGTGCTGGTGACCTACGTACCCGCCATCTCGCTCTGGCTGCCGGGCCTGCTGTACTGAGGCCGGCGGGGATTCAGCGCGGCGGCACCAGCACCGCGTTGACGCCGAGCTTCCTGGCGTGCGCGAGGGCTTTTTCCGCCTGCTCCCGGTCCTTGAACGGCCCGAGCTGCACCCGGGTTTCCAGATGCGCGTCCATGCCCGCGCGCTTGAGCTGCCTCTGCAGGGCCTGCGCGTTCGCGGCGGAAGAGAAAACGCCGATCTGCACCATGTAGGGCTTGGCGCCGCCGGACCGGGTTGCGGCGGCCGGTGCCGGCGTTGCCGGGGGCTGCGCTTCGGGGCGCGGCGGCAGGGTCTCGTCGTTCGCGACCTGCGGGGGCGGTGGCGGCGGCATCGTGACGGCAGGTGCCGGTGCTTCCGGGGGCGCGATCAGCGCCTGCGCAGGCTCGTGCGGCGGCGGCGCGGAGGCGGGGCGCTCGCGCACGCGGTCCACCACTGCGAGGCAAGCGATGGCCGCGCCGATGAGCGCCAGGGCCCCGAGCAGGCGGGGGGCGGCTTGCCGCGGAGGGTGTCCGACCGCGGGTTTGGATGTCGGGGGAACGTCTGACTGCATGCTGGGTTCGGCGTTGCCGCAGGCCAGATGCTAGCACCGAAATTCCGGCTGTTTCGCCGCGCCGCGCGCCAGGAAAAAAAGCAATCCGCCCGGCAACATGCCGCGGCGCCATTCCTTTCACCGGAGGTCCATGCTATCCTTATGAATTAGCTTCAAAAAACAAACCCCTGGAGAACCCTAGATGGCTGTTGAACGCACCTTGTCGATCATCAAACCCGACGCCGTCGCGAAAAACGTGATCGGCCAGATCTATTCGCGCTTCGAGGGCGGCGGGCTCAGGATCGTTGCCGCGAGAATGCTGCATTTGTCGCGCAAGGAAGCCGAAGGCTTCTACGCGGTGCATCGGAGCCGTCCGTTCTTCAGCGACCTCGTGAATTTCATGATCTCCGGTCCCGTGGTCGTGCAGGTGCTGGAAGGCGAAAACGCCATCCAGAAGAATCGCGACCTCATGGGCGCCACCGATCCGAAGAAGGCCGCCAGGGGCACGATCCGAGCGGATTTCGCCGACAGCATCGATGCGAACGCCGTGCACGGGTCCGACGCGCCGGAGACGGCGGCGGTCGAGATCGCCTATTTCTTTCCCACGCTGAACATCTATCCGCGCTGATGCCGGTCAACCTGCTCGATCTGGATGCCGAAGGGCTCGCCCGTTTCTTCGCCGAAATCGGCGAGAAGCCGTTCCGCGCCCGTCAGATCATGAAATGGATCCATGGCTTCGGCGAGCAGGACTTCGCGGCCATGAGCGACTTGTCCAAGACGTTGCGCGCGAGGCTTGCCGGCGCGGCATGCGTGCAGCCGCCATCGGTGATGGCCGACTCCACCGCGGCCGACGGCACGCGCAAGTGGCTGCTGTCGGTGGGGGCGGCCAACGGCATCGAGACGGTGTTCATCCCGGAGGCCACGCGCGGCACGCTGTGCGTATCGTCGCAGGTGGGCTGCGCGCTCGAGTGCGCGTTCTGCTCGACCGGGCGCCAGGGATTCAACCGCAACCTGACCGTGGGCGAGATCATCGGCCAGCTCTGGTGGGCCAACCGCGCGCTGGGCGCCACGCCGCGGGGCGAACGCGTCATCAGCAACGTCGTCATGATGGGCATGGGCGAGCCGCTGGCGAATTTCGACAACGTCGTCTCGGCCATGCGCATCATGCTCGATGATTTCGGCTACGGGCTGTCGCGCCGCAGGGTGACGCTGTCGACTTCGGGCATGGTGCCGGCGATGGACCGCCTCGCCGAGCGGCTGCCCGTGGCGCTCGCGGTGTCTCTGCACGCGCCGGACGATGCCCTGCGCGACCGGCTGGTGCCGATCAACCGGAAATGGCCCCTGAAGGAGCTGATGGCCGCGTGCAAGCGCTACGTGCGCGTGGCGCCGCGGGATTTCGTGACGTTCGAGTACGTCATGCTCGACGGAGTCAACGACAGCGTCGAGCAGGCGCGGCAACTGGTGTCGCTGGTGAAGGGCGTGCCATGCAAGTTCAACCTGATTCCGTTCAACCCGTTCCCCGACTCCGGTTTCGGCCGCTCCGCGCCGGAACGCATCGCGGCTTTCCGCGACGTGCTGGCCGGTGCGGGGCTGGTGACGACCACCCGCAAGACCCGCGGCGGCGACATCGATGGGGCCTGCGGCCAGCTGGCGGGCCGGGTGCAGGACCGCACGCAGCGCAAGGCGCGGCACGCGCAGGCGGCGCACGCATGAAGCAACTCGCCGTCCTGGCCCTGGTGGCAGCGCTGTCGGCCTGCACCTCCGAGCCGAAAAAGCTGGAAACCGGCGAGCCCAGGAACGCCGCGGAAAACCGCGCGCGCATCCACACCGAGCTCGGCGCGGCCTACTACAGCGTCGGGCAGATGTCGGTGGCCGTGCAGGAGCTGAAGGAGGCCATCAGCGCCGATCCGGACTACGCCCCGGCCCACGGGCAGCTCGGGCTGGTCTACATGAGCCTCAAGGAGGACGCGGCCGCCGAGCAGTCGTTCGAGCGCGCCCTGAAGATCGATCCGGCCGATTCGGCGACGAACAACAACTACGGCCTGTTCCTGTGCCAGCGCAAGCGCGAGAAGGAGGCGATGAAGTATTTCGCCACCGCGCTGAAGAACCCGCTGTACGCGGCCCCGGAAAACGCCTACACCAACGCGGGCGTGTGCTCGCGGCTGCAGGGCGATGACGTCAAGGCCGAAGAATGGCTGCGCAAGGCGGTCGCGCTGCAGCCGGACCAGCCGCTGGCGCTCTACCATCTGGCGGACATCGCGTACAAGCGCAATGACCTCGTCGCCGCCCGCGAGCTGCTGAACCGCCACATGAAAGTGGCCACGCCGAGTGCCGACGCGCTCTGGCTGGGCGCGCGCATCGAGAAGCGCCTGGGCAACCGTACCGCGCTCGCGAGCTACGGCACGCAGCTCAACAACCGCTACCCGGGCTCGGAGCAGACCAGGGCCTACAACGAGGGACGCTTCCAGTGAGCGGACCCGCAGCCGACGCTTCCGCTTCCGCGCCGGCCCCCGGCGCCGGGGCGAAGCTGCTCGCCGAGCGCCGCCGCCAGGGCCTGAGCCTGGGCGACATCTCGCGCCAGCTGAAGCTGTCGGTGCGCCAGGTCGAGGCGCTGGAGCGCGACGACTACTCGGGCTACGGCAACGCGGTGTTCATCCACGGGTTCATCCGCAACTATGCGAAGCTGCTCGGCCTCGACCCGGAGCCGCTGATCCGCGAGGCCGACAGCCTGCTCGCCCCGCCGCCGGCGGAGCCTGCACCGGCACGTCCGCCGGAGCGCCCCGCGCCTGTCGAGAGCGAGGCCCCGGAAAGCAAGCCGGCGGGCCGCAGGGCCGGCGTCATGATCGCCGTGACGGTTGCCATCATCGTGGCGGTCGCGTTCGGCATGATGAAGCGCACGCCAGTGGCCGGCAAGGGCGATGCCGCCGTCGCGCAGCGCGGGGCGGAGCCGGCGAGGGCCGATGATGCGCCGCGCGAGACGCCGGCGAAGGCTGTCCCGGAGACCCGTCCCGAATCCCGTCCGGCGGCGGGCAGGCCCAGGGCGGCGGCAAGACCGGACGAACCGAAGCCTGCCGAGCCCAGGGCCGCCGAAACGAAAGCCACCGAAACGAAAGCCGCCGAAACGACCCCGCAATCCGGCGACGAGGCAACCCGGCACGAGGCGCCGCAAGCGCAGGACGGCGAGACGCCGCCGGCGGCGGGCGGCGCGGAACGCATCACCCTGCGCATGGTGTTCGAGCAGGAATCCTGGGTCGAGATCAAGGATCGCAGCGGGACCACGGTCTTCGGCCAGCTCAACCCCGCGGGCAGCACGCGCCGCGCGAGCGGCGAGCCGCCGCTGAGCGTGGTGGTCGGCAATGCCGCCGGCGTGCGCATCTACAGGGGCGACGAGATGGTGGACCTCGCTCCGCACACGCGCGTGGACGTCGCGCGCCTGACCATCGAATAGGGACCATCCGTGTCCGGGAATCCGATCCGACGCCGCCAGACCCGCCAGGTCCGCATCGCGGGCATCCCCGTG
Organism: Burkholderiales bacterium; assembly: GCA_036274775.1. Taxonomy (GTDB): domain Bacteria; phylum Pseudomonadota; class Gammaproteobacteria; order Burkholderiales; family JACQAP01; genus JACQAP01. The sequence goes on from DASUFB010000015.1 coordinate 16,266, forward strand.
GGTGGCGGCGCGCCGGTCGTCGTGCAGTCGATGACCAACACCGACACCGCGGACGTGGCTGCGACGGCCGCGCAGGTCAGGGCGCTGGCCGATGCCGGCTCGGAATTCGTGCGCATCACCGTGAATTCCGCGGAGGCGGCGGCGGCGGTGCCGGCGATACGCGAGGCGCTGGAGCGCGGGGGCTGCCGCGTGCCCCTGATCGGGGACTTCCATTTCAACGGCCACAAGCTGCTCACGCAGTTTCCCGGTTGCGCGCAGGCGCTCGACAAATACCGCATCAATCCCGGCAACGTGGGCCGCGGGTCCAGGCGCGACGACCAGTTCGCGACCATGATCGAGGCCGCCTGCCGTCACGGCAAGCCGGTGCGCATCGGCGTGAACTGGGGCAGCCTGGATCCCGAGCTGCTGGGCCGCATGATGGACGAGAACGCGCGCCGGCCCGAGCCCGGCGAGGCCGCCGACGTGATGCGCGAGGCGCTGGTCGTGTCCGCCCTCGAGAGCGCGCGCAAGGCCGAGGAGATCGGCCTGCCCGGCGACCGCATCGTGCTGTCGTGCAAGGTGAGCGGCGTGCAGGACCTCGTCGCCGTGTACCGCGATCTGGCCGCGCGTTGCGACTATCCGCTGCATCTGGGGCTTACCGAGGCGGGCATGGGGTCGAAGGGCATCGTCGCGTCCACCGCGGCGCTGGCAGTGCTGCTGCAGGAGGGCATAGGCGACACCATCCGCGTGTCGCTCACGCCCGACCCGGGCGGGGACCGCGCGCGCGAAGTCGTCGTCGCACAGGAAATCCTGCAGACCATGGGCCTGCGCTCGTTCACGCCGATGGTGGTCGCGTGTCCGGGCTGCGGGCGCACCACCAGCACGGTGTTCCAGGATCTCGCCGACAAGATCCAGGCTTACCTGCGCCGGCAGATGCCGGCCTGGCGCACGCGCTATCCCGGCGTCGAGGACATGCGCGTGGCCGTCATGGGCTGCGTGGTCAATGGTCCGGGGGAGAGCAAGCACGCGAACATCGGCATCAGCCTGCCGGGCTCTGGCGAGTCGCCGGTGGCGCCGGTGTTCGTCGACGGCGTGAAGACCGTCACGCTCAAGGGCGAACGCATCGCCGAGGAGTTCCACCGCCTCGTCGACGAGTACGTGGCGAGCCACTACGGGGCGGCCGCCGGCGCGCGGCCGCAGGACCGACAAACCGAACGGGCGCTCGGCTGAGCGGCCGGCGCGTCCGGGCAAGCACGCTTCATGACACAGACGATTCAGGCGGTCCGCGGGATGAACGACGTCCTGCCGGAGCAGGCGCCGTTGTGGGAATTCTTCGAGGACACGGTGCGCGGCTGGCTGGCGCAGTACGGCTACCGCAACATCCGCATGCCGATACTGGAGAAGACCGAGCTGTTCGTGCGCTCCATCGGCGAGGTCACCGACATCGTCGAGAAGGAGATGTACACCTTCGTCGACCAGCTCAACGACGAGAGCCTGACGCTGCGTCCCGAGGGCACCGCGTCCTGCGTGCGTGCCGCCATCGAGCACAACCTTCTCTACAACGGCGCTCAGCGCGTTTTCTACGCGGGCCCCATGTTCCGCCACGAGCGTCCCCAGAAGGGACGCTACCGGCAGTTCCACCAGGTCGGCGTGGAGGCACTCGGCTTCGCCGGCCCGGACGTCGACGCCGAGCACATGGTCATGGGCGCCAGCCTCTGGAGGCGGTTCGGCCTCGAAGGCCTGAAGCTCGAGATCAACACGCTGGGCAACGCGGCATCGCGTGCCCGCTACCGGGCGCGCCTGGTCGCCTACCTGGAGAGACATGCGGACGCGCTCGACGAGGATGCGCGCCGGCGCCTGCGCACCAACCCGCTGCGCGTGCTGGACAGCAAGAACCCGGCGATGCGGGCCGTCATCGACGGCGCACCGCGGCTTGCGGAGGATCTCGACGACGAATCGCGGCGCCACTTCGCCGACCTCCAGGCATTGCTCGCCAATGCCGGCGTGGACTTCGAGATCAACGAGCGGCTGGTGCGCGGGCTGGACTACTACAACGACGCGGTCTACGAATGGACGACCACGCGCCTGGGCGCCCAGGGCACGGTCTGCGCGGGCGGGCGCTATGACGGCCTGATCGCGCAGATCGGCGGCAAGCCCGCGCCCGCCTGCGGATTCGCCATGGGTGTCGAGCGCCTGCTGGCGCTGCTCTCCGAGCCGGGGACTCCCGTTCCCGCGCGCATGCCCGACGCCTATCTCGTGCACAGCGGCGATGCGGCGGACCGGTTCGCGTGGAAGGTCGCGGAGACCCTGCGCGCGGGCGGGCTGAACGTCGTGTTCCATTGCGGCGGCGGCAGCTTCAAGTCGCAGATGAAGCGGGCCGATGCCAGCGGCGCGCGGCACGCCGTCATCGTGGGCGACGACGAGGCGGCCGCCGGCGTCGTATCGCTCAAGCCGCTGCGCGAGAGCGGCGAGCAGCTCAGGCTCGACCCCGCTCGGGCCGTCGCCGCGTTGCGGCCCAAATCATCCTGAACCCATCACTACAGAAGACCACGACATGGCATTCGACCTCGAAGAACAGGAACAGATCGCCGAGCTCAAGCAGTTCTGGAAGCAGTACGGCAGGCTCATCGTCACGCTGGGCGTCGCCGCGCTCGTCGCGTTCGCGGGCACGCAGGGCTGGCGTTACTACAAGCACGAACAGGCGGGAAAGGCGTCCGCGGCGTTCATGAAGTTCACCGAGGCGGTGCGCAAGAACGACGTGAAGGAGATCCGCGAGCTCGGCAAGAGCGTCATGGACGAGTTCGCATCGACTTCCTACGGCGCGGCGGCCGCGCTGCTGCTGGCCAAGACCGACTACGAGAACGGCGACGCCGCGGCGGCGGCTTCCGCGCTGCAGTGGGCCATCGACCACGCGAAAGATCCGGAAACCGCCGAGCTTGCGCGGCTGCGCCTGGCGGGCATCCGGCTCGACGAGAAGAAGTACGACGAGGCGCTCAAGCTGCTGGAAACCCCGCACAGCGCGGCCATGCAGACGCTGTATGCGGACCTGCGTGGCGACGTCATGGCCGCGCAGGGCAAGGTGGCCGAGGCGCGCGCGGCGTACAAGACCGCCATCGAGAAGGCGCTGCCCAACAGCAGCTACCGCAACGTGGTGCAGATCAAGCTCGACGCGCTCGGGGGAGGTAAGTGACGGGAATGCGACTGGCTGCGGCGGCCCTGCTCGTTGTCGCGGTCGGCGCCTGCGGCAGCAAGGGCCCGCAACCCGCGAAGCTGGTCGATTTCAAGCCGTCGGCCCAGGCCAGGGTGATGTGGAAGGTCAACGTCGGCGAGGCCGGACGCTACATCTTCGTGCCCGCGCTGCACGACAAGAGCGTGTTCGCCGCGGGCAGCCGCGGCGAGCTGCGGCGCATCGATGCCGCGAGCGGCAAGACGCTGTGGCAGGTCGACACGAAGGCGCCGCTGTCCGGTGGCGTCGGCATCGGCGACAACATGGTGCTGGTGGGCACCGCAAAGGGAACCGTGCTGGCCTATGACCTGCAGGGCAAGCCCCTGTGGCATTCGAAGGTGTCGAGCGAAGTCCTCAGCGCCCCGCAGGCCTCCGGCGAGTTCGTCGTCGTTCGCAGCGGCGACAGCCGCATCTACGGCCTCGATGCGAGGGACGGCGCGCGGCGCTGGGAATACCAGGTCACGCCGCCGCCGCTGACCCTGCGCGAGAATCCCGGCGTGACCATCGTGGAGAACTACGTGATCGCCGGCATGCCGGCCGGCAAGCTCGTCGTGCTGAACCTCGCCAACGGCGGGCTGGTCTGGGAGACCGTGGTCGCCGCGCCCAAGGGCGACAACGAGCTCGAGCGCATCACGGACATTGCCGGCCCGCCGCTGGTGGAACGCGGCCGCGTGTGCGCCGTGACCTTCCAGGGCCGCGCGGCGTGCTACGAAACCCAGAAGGGCGGGCAGCTGTGGGCGCGGCCGGCCTCCAGCGTGGGCGGGCTGGCCGCCGACGATCTGAGCGTGTACCTCTCGGAGGACAACGGGTCGGTCGAGGCGCTGGACCGCAACACCGGCACGAGCGTATGGAAGCAGGACAAGCTTGCCTACCGCAACCTGAGCGCACCGCTCGCGATGAAGGACTACATCGTGGTGGGCGACTTCGAGGGCCAGGTCCATTTCCTGAAGTTTGAAGACGGCTCGTTCGCGGCACGCCTTCCGACCGATGGCAGCGCGATCGCCGCAGCGCCCATGCTCGCCGGCGAGCTCGTGCTGGTGCAGACCCGCAAGGGCGGCGTGTACGCCATAGCCGTCAGCGCGCTGGCCGCGAAGAAGAAGTAGCCGCTGCGCCGGTCCGCCGCCGTGAAACCCACCATCGTGCTGGTCGGCCGGCCCAACGTCGGCAAGTCGACGCTGTTCAACCGCATGACGCGCTCGCGCCGCGCGCTGGTCGCGGACATCCCCGGCCTGACGCGCGACCGCCACTACGGGCACGGGCAATCCGGCGACAGGGACTTCCTGGTGGTGGATACCGGCGGATTCGAGCCGGTGGCGGCCGAAGGCATCTATCGCGAGATGGCGCGGCAGACGCGCCAGGCCGTGGACGAGGGCGATGCCGTGCTGCTCGTCGTCGATGCGCGCCAGGGCCTCACGCCCATGGACCGGCAGATCGCAGCGGAGTTGCGCAAGTCCGCGCGCCGGCTCTGGCTGGTCGTGAACAAGGCCGAGGGCCTGTCCCACGAGGCGGCCGCGGCCGAGTTCCACGAGCTCGGCCTGGGCGAGCCGCTGACGGTATCGGCCGCGCACGGCGACGGCGTGCATGAGCTCGTCGACGTCGTGCTCGAGGAATTTCCCGCGCGGGCGCGGGATGATGCCGAGGCGGGCGGCCGCCCGAAGATCGCCGTGGTCGGGCGGCCCAACGTCGGCAAGTCGACGCTGGTCAACGCCTTGCTCGGCGAGGAGAGGGTCATAGCCTTCGACCAGCCCGGCACCACCCGCGACAGCATCTACGTCGATTTCGAGCGCGGCGGCCGCGGCTATACCCTCATCGACACCGCGGGCCTGCGCCGGCGCGGGCGCATGGAAGACGTCGCGGAGAAGTTCTCCGCCGTGAAGACGCTGCAGGCCGTCGAGGATTGCAACGTCGCCGTGCTGGTGCTCGACGTGACGCAGGACATATCCGACCAGGATGCCCACCTGGCCGGCTTCATCCTGGAGGCGGGACGGGCCCTCGTGGTCGCCATCAACAAGTGGGACGCCGCCGGCGCGCAGGCGCGCGAGAAGGCGAAGCGCGACTACGCCCGCAAGCTCAATTTCCTGGACTTCGCGCCGGTGCATTTCATTTCCGCGCGCGACGGCACGGGACTTCCCGGCCTGCTCGCCTCGGCGCAGGCCGCCTATGCCGCTGCCATGGCGAGGCTGTCCACGCCGCGGCTCACGCGGGTCATGCTCGCCGCCGTGCAGAAGCAGTCGCCGCCGCGCGGCGGGACGTCGCGCCCGAAGCTGCGCTATGCCCACCAGGGCGGCACCAATCCGCCGCTGATCCTGATCCACGGCAATGCGCTCGACGAGGTGCCGGACAGCTACCGGCGCTACCTGGAGCGGGCGTTCATGACGGCGTTCCAGCTGCGCGGCACCCCGGTCAAGGTGGTCTTCAAGCAGGGGCACAACCCCTTCGCAGGCGGCCGAAGGGGCTGATTTCCGCCGTGATTTCCGCGGGATGGTGTTGCCCCGCAAAATCCAGTACAGTAAATATGGGTCGAAAAATAAAAAGGAGCAGCCATGAGCGCGAAAGGCCAGTTGTTGCAAGACCCATTTCTGAATGCACTGCGCAAGGAACACGTACCGGTTTCGATTTATCTGGTAAACGGCATCAAGTTACAGGGGCAGATCGAATCGTTCGACCAGTACGTCGTGCTGTTGAAGAACACCGTCACGCAGATGGTCTACAAGCACGCCATTTCCACCGTCGTGCCGGCGCGTCCGGTGAACCTGTCTTTGGAGCACGGGTCCGAAGACTGAACGTGTACGTCCAGGCATGCCCGTGCGTCGCCGCTGAGGCAACCGTGTCATCTTCCGGGGTGCGAGGCCCGTCCTCGCACCCCCGGAAGCCCCATTCCGGACCATTTACCGCTTGATGTTCGATCGCCCGGGCGGCGGCGACAGCGCCGTGCTCGTCAACCTGGATTTCGGCAACCTCGATTTCGCCGCGGCGCAGGACGAGATCCGCCGCCTGGCGCACAGCGCGGGCGTGCAGGCCGTGGCCGAAATCAGGGGCAGGAGGCAGCGCCCCGATGCTGCGACGTTTGCCGGCTCGGGCAAGGTCGGCGAGATCGCCGATGCCCTGAAGGCGAGCGGGGCGTCGCTGGTGCTGTTCAACCACGACCTGTCGCCCGCGCAGCAGCGCAACCTGGAAAAGCGCCTGGAGTGCCGCGTGATCGACCGCACCAGCCTGATCCTGGACATCTTCGCGCAGCGCGCGCGCTCCCACGAGGGCAAGCTGCAGGTCGAGCTCGCGCAGCTCGAGCACCTGTCCACCCGGCTCGTGCGCGGCTGGACCCACCTGGAAAGGCAGAAGGGCGGCATCGGCCTGCGCGGACCGGGCGAAACCCAGCTCGAGACGGACCGCCAGCTGCTGCGCAGGCGCGTGAAGGTGCTCAAGGACAAGCTGGCGGCGGTGCGCCGCCAGCGCCAGACGCAGCGCCGTGCGCGCAGCCGCGGGCATGCGCTGGCGGTTTCGCTCGTGGGCTATACCAACGCCGGCAAGTCGACGCTGTTCAACCGGCTCACGCGCGCCGATGCCTATGCCGCGGATCAGCTTTTCGCGACCCTGGACACGACGTCGCGGCGGCTGGGGACGGGCGCCGGTGCCGTGGTCGTTTCCGACACGGTCGGCTTCATCCGCGACCTGCCGCACAGCCTGGTTGCCGCGTTCGGCGCCACGCTGGAGGAGACCGTCCACGCCGACCTGCTGCTGCACGTCGTGGATGCGTCGAGCCCGGTGCGCGAGGACCAGATGGCCGAAGTGCAGAAGGTCCTGGCGGAAATCGGCGCGGACGGCGTGCGCCAGGTGCTGGTGTACAACAAGATCGACGCGACCGGCCTGCAACCCGGTGTCGAGCGCGACCAGTATGGTAAGATCACGGCAGTTCGCGTGAGCGCGAAAACCGGTGCAGGCATCGAATTCCTGCGGTCCATGCTGTCCGAATTGCACGACTCGCCGCAGCACAGTCCCGCGGGCGTCGTCGCAGCCTGAACGCGGCAGCCCCGGTCCGGGGCCGGGCCTCCAGTCAAACTGAAAGTACTAGTGCATGGCATTGAATGACCCGCAGTGGGGCAAGCGCGGCAGCGACGGCCCCCCCGATCTCGACGAACTGTGGCGCCGCATGAACCAGCGCCTGAATTCCCTTTTCGGCGGCAAGGGTGGCGGCGCGCCGCCCGGTCCCGGCAAGGTGCGCCCGCTCGGCAGCGGCTTCGGGCTGCTCGTCATCCTGATCGTGCTGGTCTGGCTCGCCAGCGGCTTCTACATCGTGGACGCCAGCCAGCGCGGCGTGGTGCTGCGTTTCGGCAAGTACGTCGGCAGCACCGAAGCCGGTCCGCGCTGGCACTGGCCGTGGCCGATCGAATCCGCCGAGGTGGTCAACGTGACCGGCGTGCGCACCATCGAGATCGGCTACCGCAACAACGTCAAGAGCAAGGTGCAGAACGAATCGCTGATGATCACGGACGACGAGAACATCATCGACATCCAGTTCGCCGTGCAATACACCCTCAAGGATCCCACGGACTACCTGTTCAACAACCGCGATGCCGACAAGTCGGTCATGCAGGCGGCGGAATCGGCGATCCGCGAGGTCGTCGGCAAGAACAAGATGGACTTCCTGCTTTCCGCGGGCAAGGAGAAGATCGTCGACACCGTGCAGGGCCTGCTGCAGAAGATCCTCGACCGCTACAAGACCGGCATCACGATCACGCGCGTGACCATGCAGGACGCGCAGGCGCCCGAGGAGGTGCAGGCAGCGTTCGCGGATGCCGTCAAGGCCGGCCAGGACCGCGAGCGCCAGATCAACGAGGGCCAGTCCTATTTCAACGACGTCGTGCCGAAGGCCAAGGGCACGGCGGCGCGCCTGCTGCAGGAAGGCGAGGGCTACCGCCAGAGCGTCATCGCCAACGCCGAGGGCGAGGCTGCGCGCTTCAACCAGATCGTCGCGGAATACAGCAAGGCGCCGGCGGTGACCCGCGAACGCCTGTACCTCGAGGCCCTGCAGCAGGTGCTGACGAACGCCAGCAAGGTCGTCATCGACCAGAAGAACGGCAGCAACCTGCTGTACCTGCCGCTCGAGAAGCTGCTGCAGGCGGGGGGCGCGGGCGCGGCCGCCGAGCCGGTGGTCAAGGCGCCCGACGCGCCGATGCCGGCACCGCCCGACACGTCGCCGCGATCGCGCGACGCGTTCCGCAGCCGCGACAGGGAGCCGCGATGAAGGTCAACTTCACCCCTGTCCTGATCGGCATCGTCGTCGCCCTCGTGGTGGCGAGCCTGAGCCTGTTCACCGTGGACCAGCGCCAGTACGCCATCGTGTTCCGGCTTGGCGAGATCGTGGCCGTGAAGACCTCGCCCGGCCTGTATTTCAAGGCGCCGCTGGTGGACAACGTGAAGTTCTTCGACGCGCGCATCCTCACGCTCGACGCCGAGGAGGCCCAGAGGTTCGTGACCTCGGAGAACAAGCCCGTCCTGGTGGATTCATTCGTCAAGTGGCGCATCGTCGACGTCAAGCAGTACCAGCTCAGCGTGAACGGCGACGAGGGCCTCGCACGCGTGCGGCTCACGCAGGCCGTCAACGGCAGCCTGCGCGAGGAATTCGGCAAGCGCACGATCCATGAAGTCGTCTCCGGCGAGCGCGACAGGATCATGGACCTGATGCGCCAGCGCGCCGACCAGGACGCGCGCGAGATCGGGGTGCAGGTCCTCGACGTGCGCCTGAAGCGCGTGGACTTCACGCCCGAGGTGAGCGAATCCGTGTACGGGCGCATGCAGGCGGAGCGCAAGCGCGTGGCGAACGAGTTGCGCTCGACCGGTTTCGCGGAGGCCGAGAAAATCCGCGCGGAGGCCGACAAGCAGCGCCAGGTCATCATCGCGCAGGCTTACCGCGACGCGCAGCGCGTGAAGGGCGAGGGCGACGCCAAGGCCGCGGCCATCTACGCGCGAGCCTTCGAGCGCAACCCGGAGTTCTACGCCTTTTATCGAAGCCTCGAGGCCTACCGGCAGAGCTTCAAGAGCAAGTCGGACCTGCTGATCCTCGACCCGTCCTCGGACTTCTTCAAGTACATGAAGAGCCCGAACGGGCGGCCGAAATAGCAGCGTCTTCGCACGCAGGACGCCGATTGCTCACGGGAAGCGGACATGGGTTCCTACTCGAACATCCTGGTGACGGCGGTGGCGCTGATGCTGGTCATCGAGGGCGTATTCCCCTTCCTGCTGCCCGCGCTCTGGCGCGACGCCTTCCGGCGGCTCACGCAGATGACGGACGGCCAGATCCGCTTCGTCGGGCTGTCGCTGATGCTCGCCGGACTGCTGCTGCTTTTCCTGACGAAATAGCCCACCATAGCGCACCTTGCCGGCGTCGATGCCGCGGCGCCGTGCCCCGTTACCGCGAATGACCATGCAGAAGTGGCTGCTTCCCGAATACATCGAAGACCTCCTGCCCGGCGAGGCGGCGGCGGTGGAGAGGCTGCGCCGGCGCGTCCTCGACCTGTTCTTCTCGCACGGCTACGAGCTGGTCGTGCCGCCCATGCTCGAGTACGTGGAATCGCTGCTGACCGGCACCGGCCACGACCTCGACCTGCAGACCTTCAAGCTGGTCGACCAGCTGTCGGGGCGCATGCTCGGCCTGCGCGCGGACATCACGCCGCAGGTCGCGCGCATCGACGCGCACCTGCTCAACCGCGAGGGCGTCACGCGCCTGTGCTACGCCGGCACGGTGCTGCACACGCAGCCCTCCGGGCTGCTGCGCACGCGCGAGCTCATGCAGATCGGAGCCGAGCTTTACGGCCATGCCGGCCTGGAGAGCGACATCGAGATCCAGGGCCTCATGCTGCGCGCGCTGCGCGAGGGAGGCGTCGAGGGCGTGCATCTCGACATCGGGCACGTATCGGTCTTCCGTTCGCTGGTGATGCGCGCCGGCCTGGGCGGCCAGCAGGAGGCGGAGCTGTTCCAGGTGCTGCAGGCGAAGGACGTGCCGGCACTGCGTGAGCTGACGGCGGGCGTGGATGCCGGGACGCGAGCGGCCCTGCTGCTGCTGCCCGAGCTCTACGGCGGACCGGAGGTGCTCGCGACGGCGCGCAGCCGCCTGCCGCGCCATCCGGAGCTTTCCGCCTGTCTCGACGCGCTCGAGCGCATCGGCCGCGCGCTCAACGGCGACGTCGGCGAGCTGTGCTTCGACCTCGCCGAGCTGCGTGGCTATCACTATCACAGTGGCGTCGTGTTCGCGGCCTATGCGGGCGGGCGGCCCGAGGCGATCGCGCGCGGGGGACGCTACGACGAGGTCGGGCGCGCCTTCGGGCGCGCGCGCCCGGCGACCGGCTTCACCATGGACCTGCGCGAGCTCGCCGGCATGGCGCCCGAATCCGCACCGCCCGGGCGCGTGGCCGCGCCCTACCTGCCGGAAGACGCCGGCCTGCAGGCGCAGATCGCGAAGCTGCGCGCGCAGGGGACGGTCGTGGTCGTGGAGCTGCCCGGGCAGCCGCAGGACGCGGCGGACTGCTCGCAGCGGCTCTCCAGGAAGGGCGCAGGCTGGGCGCTCGAACCGGTCGCAGGCGCGAAATCAGGGTAAACGCGGCACAAGCAGAGGAATTAGATGGCAAGCAACGTCGTGGTCATCGGCACGCAGTGGGGTGACGAGGGCAAGGGCAAGGTGGTCGACTGGCTGACCGACCATGCGCAGGGCGTGGTGCGCTTCCAGGGCGGCCACAACGCCGGGCACACGCTCGTCATCGGCGGGCGCAAGCAGATCCTGCGGCTGATCCCGTCGGGCATCCTGCGCTCCGGCGTGGACTGCTACATCGGCAACGGCGTCGTGCTGTCGCCCTCGGCGCTGCTGCAGGAGATCACGGAGCTCGAGTCCGCCGGCGTCGACGTGCGCCCGCGCCTGAAGGTCAGCGACGCCTGCCCGCTCATCCTCGCGTACCACGTGGCCATCGACCAGGCGCGCGAAGCCGCCCGGGGTGCGGAGAAGATCGGCACCACCGGACGCGGCGTCGGGCCGGCCTACGAGGACAAGGTCGCACGGCGCGCGATCAGGCTGCAGGACCTCTACGTGCCCGGCAGGTTCGAGGAGAAGCTGCGCGAGGTGCTCGATTTCCACAACTTCGTGTTGCGGCACTACCTGAAGGCCGCGCCCGTGGACTTCGGCAGGACGCGCGACGAGACCCTGGCAATGAGCGAGCAGCTCGCGCCGATGATCGCCGACGTGCCACGCGCGCTCTACGACGCCCAGGGTGCCGGCAAGAACCTGCTGTTCGAAGGCGCGCAGGGCACGCTGCTCGACATCGACCACGGGACCTATCCGTACGTGACCTCGAGCAATTGCGTCGCCGGCGCGGCTGCGGCGGGCGCGGGCGTGGGCCCGCAGATGCTGCATTACGTGCTGGGCATCACCAAGGCGTACACGACGCGCGTGGGCTCGGGGCCGTTCCCGACGGAGCTCGAGGACGACATGGGCGAGCAGCTGCGCACGCGGGGCAAGGAATTCGGCTCCGTGACCGGCAGGCCGCGGCGCTGCGGCTGGTTCGATGCGGCGGCGCTCAAGCGCTCCGTGCAGATCAACGGGGTCTCCGGGCTGTGCATCACCAAGCTCGACGTGCTCGATGGCGTCGAGGATCTGCAGGTCGGCGTGGGCTACGAGCTCGGCGGCAAGCGCATCGACATCCTGCCGTCGGGGGCGGACGCGCTGGCACACTGCGAACCGGTGTACGAGGAAATCCCGGGCTGGACACAGAGCACCGTGGGCATCACGCGCTACGAGGATCTGCCGGCGAACGCGCGCAACTACCTCAGGCGCATCGAGCAGGCCTGCGGGGTGCCGGTGGACATGATCTCGACCGGGCCCGACCGCGAGGAAACCATCGTGCTGAGGCATCCGTTCGAGCGCGGCTAGGCACGGGCCGCCGCTGAAGCTGCGGAACGGGACTGGCGCGGGGGATTCGATCTGGTGCCGAGAAGAGGACTCGAACCTCCACAGTGTTGCCACCGCCAGGACCTGAACCTGGTGCGTCTACCAATTCCGCCATCTCGGCACGGAAGGGCGCAAAATGTAATGGGAAAGCCTTCCTTTGTCAACGAAGCGGCGGCTTTCCTGCAACCTCGGATCTGAATGAAAACCACGAAGAAAAACGACAAGACCGCAGGCGCCAAGCCTGCCGCGCGCGGCCGCGCGAACGACGTGCGCGGGCGCGATCCCTTCCTCGAGCGCGAGCGGCTGCGCTACGAGCATCCGCTGCCCAGCCGCGAGCACATCCTCGACGTGCTGCTCGAGCAGGGCGTGCCGGTCGCGGCCGACGCGCTTGCCCGGCTGCTGTCGATTGCGCCAGACGAGGCGGTGCATTTCGAGCGCCGGCTCGCCGCCATGGAGCGTGACGGCCAGGTCATGCGCAACCGCAAGGGCGCGATCTGCGTCGTCGAGAAGCTCGACCTCGTCAGGGGGCGCGTGCAGGGGCATCCCGACGGCTTCGGCTTCCTGTTGCGCGACGACGGCGGCGAGGACCTGTTCCTGAACCCGGGCGAGATGGCCAAGGTGCTTCACGGCGATCGCGTGGTGGCGCGCGAGGGCGGTCTGAACGCGCGCGGCCGCCGCGAAGCCCACATCGTCGAGGTCATCGAGCGCGCCAACACGACGGTCGTCGGCCGCTACCTGAACGAGCGCGGCATCGGCGTGGTCGCGGCCGAGGACCGGCGCATCAGCCAGGACATCCTGGTGCCGGCCGGCGCGAACAAGGGTGCGAAGCCCGGCCAGGTGGTCATGGTCGAGATCGTCGAGCAGCCGCAGCGCCATGCGCAGCCGGTCGGGCGCATCGTCGAGGTGCTGGGCAACTACGCCGACCCCGGCATGGAGATCGAGATCGCGCTGCGCAAGCACGACCTGCCGCACGAGTTCTCCGCGGCCGTCGAGAAGGCGGCGGCGAAATTTCCCGCCGGCGTGACGCAGAAGGACCTCGCGGGGCGCGAGGACCTGCGCGCGCTGCCTCTGGTCACGATAGACGGCGAGACCGCGAAGGATTTCGACGACGCGGTGTACTGCGAGCGCCGTGGCAAGGGCTTCAAGCTCTGGGTGGCGATCGCCGACGTGAGCCACTACGTGCAGCCGGGCGACGTCATCGACGCCGACGCGCGCGTGCGCGGCAATTCCGTGTATTTCCCGCGCCGGGTCATCCCGATGCTGCCGGAGGTGCTGTCCAACGGGCTGTGCTCCCTGATGCCGGACGTCGACCGCCTGTGCATGGTCTGCGAGATGGACATATCGGGACGCGGCGAGATCGCGAACTACCGCTTCCATCCGGCCGCGATGCATTCCCGGGCGCGGCTGACCTATACGCAGGTCGCGCAGGCGCTCGCCGACCCGAAAGGGGACGTCGCACGCGAGCTGGGCGGGCTCGTGGCGCACCTGCAGGCGCTGCATGCGCTCTACCTGGCGCTGGTCAAGGCGCGCGAGCTGCGCGGGGCGATCGACTTCGAGACCGTCGAAACGCAGATGTTCTTCGACGACCATGGAAAAATCGAGCGCATCGTGCCGACCCAGCGCAACGACGCGCACAGGCTGATCGAGGAGTGCATGCTGGCGGCGAACGTCTGCGCCTCGGACTTCCTGGCCCGCCACGAGCACCCGGCGCTGTACCGCGTGCACGAAGGCCCGACGCCGGAGAAGCTCGCGGCGCTGCGCGAATTCCTGCGCGAGTTCGGCCTGCAGCTCACCGGCGGCGAAAATCCGCGTGCCAAGGACTACGCGAGGCTGCTGGAGAAGATCAAGACGCGCCCGGACGTGCAGCTGCTGCAGACCGTGATGCTGCGCTCCCTGCGCCAGGCCGTGTACAGCCCGGACAACGTCGGTCACTTCGGACTGGCCTACGAGGCTTACACGCATTTCACCTCGCCGATCCGGCGCTACCCGGACCTGCTGATCCACCGCGCGATCAAGGCCGTGCTGGCCGGGACGCAGTACGACCCGGGCAGCTGGCAGGAGCTCGGCATGCATTGCTCCGAGACCGAGCGCCGCGCCGACGAGGCGACCCGCGACGTCGAGGCCTGGCTGAAGTGCTACTACATGCGCGATCGCATCGGCGAGCGGTTCACGGCCACCGTCAGCGGCGTGGCGAGCTTCGGCGTCTTCGTCGCGCTGCACGAGGTCTACGTCGAGGGCCTCGTGCACATCTCCGAGCTCGGCCAGGACTACTTCCACTACGACGCCGCCAAGCACCAGCTGCTCGGCGAGCGCACCGGCAAGCGCTTCCGCCTCGGCGACACCGTGAAGGTCAAGCTCGTGCGGGTCGATCTGGAAACCGCGAAGATCGACTTCGTGCTCGACGAGGCGGCCGGCCGGTGAGCGCCGGGCGCCTGGTCTACGGCCTGCACGCGGTGACCGCCGTGCTCAAGCGCCGCCCGCAGGGCGTGCTCGAGGTGCTCCTGGATCCGCGGCGCAGCGATCCGCGCGCGCGCCGCATCGCCGAGCTCGCGCGCGCGGCCGGCGTGCGCGTGCAGGATGCGGACGCGGCGCGGCTGGAAGGCTTCGCGCGCGGCGGGCGGCACCAGGGGGTGGCGGCCTTCGTCGAGGACGCGGCGCCGGCCATGTCCGTGGACGAGGTGCTGGAGGACCTCGCCGAGCCGGCCCTGCTGCTGGTGCTCGACGGCGTGCAGGATCCCCACAACCTCGGCGCCTGCCTGCGCGTGGCGGACGCGCTCGGCGCCCAGGCGGTCCTGGCGCCCAGGGACCGTGCCACCGGCATCAACGCGACGGTACGCAAGGTGGCCAGCGGTGCCGCCGAGACCGTCCCTTTCCTCGCGGTCACGAATCTGGCGCGAGCCCTGAGGGAATTGAAAGATAAGGGAATTTGGATCGTCGGCGCTGCCGGGGACGAGGGCGGGAGCCTGTACGAGGCGAGGTTTTCCGGGCCGCTGGCGCTGGTGCTCGGGGCCGAGGGCGAGGGCCTGCGGCGCCTGACCCGGGAAACCTGCGACGAGCTGGTGCGCATCCCGATGCTGGGTGAGGTCGAGAGCCTGAACGTCTCGGTGGCGGCGGGGATCTGCCTGTACGAGGCCCGCCGCCAGCGCGCGGCGGCCGTTAAGCCCTTGACGGCGCGCCAGAATGGTTGAGACGCGCGCGCTGGCGCTGCTATAATTTCACGTTAACCGTCCCGGGTTTCGGGCGGTAATCCACACGCCAGCCAGTATGGGTGCCCGCTTTCAATTGATGCGGCGGGTCCGGCAGGCGGAGGTTTCAACCCCTACAGGAGAAGCACATGTCGGTCACCATGCGTCAAATGCTGGAAGCGGGCGTGCATTTCGGGCACCAGACCCGCTACTGGAATCCCAAGATGGCCCCCTACATCTTCGGCCATCGCAACAAGATCCACATCATCAACCTCGAGAAGACCCTGGTCATGTACCAGGAGGCGGTGAAGTTCGTGCGCCAGCTTTCCTCGAACAAGGGCACGATCCTGTTCGTGGGCACCAAGCGCCAGGCGCGTGACATCGTGCGCGAGGAGGCGGTCCGCGCCGGCACGCCTTTCGTCGACCATCGCTGGCTCGGTGGCATGCTGACCAATTTCAAGACGGTCAAGCAGTCCATCAAGCGCCTGCGCGACATGGAGCAGATGATCCAGGACGGCTCGCTCGAGAAGCTGTCCAAGAAGGAGCAGCTGAACTTCCAGCGCGAGCAGGTCAAGCTCGAGCGCAGCCTCGGCGGCATCAAGGACATGAACGGCCTGCCCGACGCGCTGTTCGTGATCGACGTGGGCTACCAGAAGGGCGCGATCACGGAGGCCATCAAGCTCGGCATCCCGGTGGTAGGCGTGGTCGACACGAATCATTCGCCGGACGGGGTCGACTACGTGATCCCCGGCAACGACGACGCCAGTCGCGCCGTGCGGTTGTACGCGCGCGGCATCGCGGACGCCATCCTCGAGGGCCGCAGCCAGACCGTCAAGGAGATCGTCAGCGACGAGTTCGTCGAGGTCGACAGCTCCGAGGAGCAGACTCCGGCCTGAGCGGGGCCGCCGCCGGGAAAAAGGGGCGCACGCCCCTTTTTTTGCAACTGGATTTTTCAATCGGAACTCTTGCCGCATCGCGCCGATCAGAAGGCGGGCGGCAATCGCAAGGAGCAGCAAGCATGGCGGAAATCACCGCGGGCATGGTCAAGGAACTGCGCGAGCGCACCGGGCTCGGCATGATGGAATGCAAGAAGGCGCTGGAGGAAGCCGGCGGCGACATGAGGAAGGCCGAGGACCTGCTGCGCATCAAGAGCGGCGCCAAGGCCGGCAAGATGGCGGGTCGCGTGGCGGCCGAGGGTGCCATCGGCGCCTACGTGTCGGCCGACGCCAGGCTCGGCGCGCTGGTGGAAGTGAACTGCGAGACCGATTTCGTGGCCAAGGACGCGGGCTTCGCCGCCTTCGCGAAGGCCGTCGCCGAGCTCGCCGCGACCAGGGGCATCACCGACGTGGCCGCGCTGTCGGCCACGGCGCTCGCTTCCGGCAAGACCGTCGAGGCGGCGCGCCAGGAGCTGGTCATGAAGATCGGCGAGAACATGAGCGTGCGCCGCGCGGCCGTGCACAAGGCAAGGGGCAGGCTGGCGCACTATCTGCACGGCACCCGGATCGGCGTCATGATCGACTACGAGGGCGGGGACGAGGCACTCGGCAAGGACCTCGCGATGCACATCGCCGCCTCCAAGCCGCTCGCCGTGTCGCGGGACCAGGTTCCGGCCGAGATGATCGCGCGCGAGCGCGACATCGCAAAGGCCCGCGCGCTGGAGTCCGGCAAGCCCGCCAACCTCGTCGACAAGATCGTCGAGGGCAGCGTGCAGAAGTATCTGTCCGAGGTCACGCTGCTCGGCCAGCCCTTCGTGAAGGACGACAAGCTGTCGATCGAGAAGCTGCTGGCGTCGAAGGGAGCAAAGGTACATGCCTTCACGCTGTTCGTGGTCGGCGAAGGCATCGAGAAGAAGCAAAGCGATTTCGCCGCCGAGGTGGCCGCCACGGCCGCGCAGGCGCGCTGAGCCGGGAAAGCCGCGGATGAATCCTGCCTACAAGCGCGTGCTGCTGAAGCTCTCGGGGGAAGCCCTGATGGGTGACGACGCCTACGGGATCAACCGCGGGACCATCGACCGCATCACGGCCGAGGTCAAGGAGATCGTCGGCCTCGGCGTGGAGGTCGGCGTGGTCATCGGCGGGGGCAACATCTTCCGGGGCGTGGCGCCGGCCGCGGCGGGCATGGACCGCGCGACCGCCGATTACATGGGCATGCTCGCCACGGTCATGAACGCGCTGGCGCTGCAGGACGCGATGCGCCGCCAGGGCCTGAAGAGCCGAGTGCTCTCGGCGCTCAACATCGAGCAGGTGGCCGAGCCCTACATCCGCGGCAAGGCCATGCGCTACCTCGAGGAGGGACGCGTCGTGATTTTCGCGGCCGGCACCGGCAACCCGTTCTTCACCACCGACACGGCCGCGGCGCTGCGCGGCATGGAGATGAACGTCGACATCGTGCTCAAGGCGACCAAGGTCGACGGGGTATACACGGACGACCCGAAGACCCATCCCGACGCGATGCGCTACCAGCGCATCAGCTTCGACGAGGCCATCGTCAAGAAGCTCAAGGTCATGGACGCGACCGCGCTCACGCTGTGCCGGGATCAGAAGCTGCCGATCTGCGTGTTCAGCATCTTCAAGGCGGGGGCGCTGACGCGGGTGGTGCGCGGAGAGGACGAGGGCACGCTGGTTCACGCCTGAGCAGGCCGTTCCTGGACAGCCGTTCGAGGAGGGAGACGACATGACCGTTGCAGACGTTAGGAAGTCCGCCGACCAGAAGATGCACAAGACGCTGGAGACGCTGAAGGTCGACCTCGGCAAGGTGCGCACCGGAAGGGCGCACACCGGCATTCTCGACCACGTGCACGTCGACTACTACGGCAATCCCACGCCGCTGAACCAGGTCGCCAACCTGTCCCTGCTGGACGCGCGCACCATCAGCGTGACCCCTTGGGAGAAGAAGATGGTGACCGTGATCGAGAAGGCGATCCGCGAGGCCGGGCTCGGGCTGAATCCCGCCGCCATGGGCGACCTGATCCGCGTGCCCATGCCGCCGCTGACGGAGGAGCGCCGGCGCGACCTCACGAAGGTCGTCAAGTCCGAGGCCGAGAACGCGCGCGTGGCCGTGCGCAACATCCGCCGCGACGCCAACACCGCGCTGAAGGAGCTGCTCAAGAAAAAGGCCATCTCGGAGGACGACGACAGGCGCGCGCAGGACGAGATCCAGAAGCTCACCGACCGTTACATCGCGGAGATCGACAAGGCGCTCGCCGCCAAGGAAGCCGATCTCATGGCCGTCTGAATCCCGTGTTCAGCAGCTCCACCATCGCAGTGCCGCCGGCCGGACCCGTGCCGCGCCACGTGGCGATCATCATGGACGGCAACGGCCGCTGGGCGAAGAGCCGCTTCCTGCCGCGCGTGGCCGGGCACAGGCGCGGGCTGGAGGCCGTGCGCGCAGTGGCGAAGGCCTGCGTGGCGCAGGGCGTGGATTACCTCACGCTGTTCGCGTTCAGCAGCGAGAACTGGCGCCGGCCCAAGGACGAGGTCTCGTTCCTCATGGAGCTGTTCATGCTGGCGCTCGACCAGGAGGTCGCGAAGCTGCACGACAACGGCATCCGCCTGAAGGTCGTTGGCGACCTGTCCAGCTTCGAGTCGAGGCTGACGCGCAGGATCGCCGAGGCCGAGGCATTGACAGCGGCCAACACGCGGCTCACGCTGACCGTCGCCGCGAACTACGGCGGCCGCTGGGACATCCTGCAGGCGGTGAACCGCATGGCGGCCGAGCTCGCGCAGCCGCCGGGGGGCTATCGCGAGGCCCACCTCGCGCCCTACCTGTCGATGAGCTACGCTCCCGAGCCGGATCTGTTCATCCGCACCGGCGGCGAGCAGCGCGTGAGCAACTTCCTGCTCTGGCAGCTCGCCTACACCGAGTTCTATTTCACCACGGAGCTGTGGCCCGACTTCGACGCGCGGTCGCTTCAGCGCGCCATAGACTCCTACCGTAAGCGCGAGCGCCGCTTCGGGCGCACGAGCGAGCAGCTCGGGCGCGAGCCCGTGCCGGCCGCTACGCTGCATGAGCCGGACGGGGATTCCAGGTAGCGCCGCGGCGGCGGAGCACCCGCGCTCCGCGTTGCGGCAGCGCGTGCTGACCGCCGCGGTCCTGCTGCCCGTGCTGCTCGCCGGCATGTTCCTGCTGTCCGGCCTCGGCTGGCAGTTGCTGCTGTGCCTGCCGGTCCTCCTGGGGGCGCTCGAGTGGTCGCGGCTGGCGGGCTATCGCGCGGTCGCCCGCAACCTGTTCACCGCGATGCTGCTGGCGAGCTGCCTTGCCTTCGTCGTCCTGCTGCAGACCGTCCCGCAGCTCGCGATCGTGAGCGCGCTCTCGCTGCTCATGCTGGTGGCGGCGCTGCTGTTCTGGGCGGTAGCCGCGCCGCTGTGGCTGTTCCGAGGCTGGCGTCCCGGCAGCCGGTGGCTGATGGGGGCCGTCGGGTGGGTGGTGCTGGTCCCGGCCTGGCTCGGCGCGGTCTGCCTGCAGCGCCAGCCCTGGCTGCTGCTCGCCGTGATGTGCGCAATCTGGATCGCGGACACCGCCGCGTATTTTGCCGGCCGCCGCTTCGGCCGCCGCAGGCTCGCGCCGCAGATCAGTCCCGGCAAGACCTGGGAGGGCGTGATCGGTGCCTTCGCCGCGGTGCTGCTATACGTGACCGCGCTCAGCTTCCTGCTGCAGCCTTCCACCGGCGCCTACGAGCGCATCGTGCTGCTGATCTTCGCCGCCGCGCTGACAGTGCTCGGCATCGTCGGCGACCTGTTCGAGTCCTGGGTGAAGCGCAGCGCCGGAGTCAAGGACAGCGGCAGCCTGCTGCCCGGCCACGGCGGCGTGCTCGATCGCATCGACAGCCTGACCGCGACGCTGCCGTTCGCGGCGCTGTACCTGCTGCCGGTGCTGGGGACTTCGTGAAGCGCCTGGCCATCCTCGGTTCCACCGGCAGCATAGGCGCCAATACTCTGGCCGTGGTGGACCGCCAGCCCGAGCGCTTCCAGGTCGTCGCGTTGAGCGCCGCGCACAATGCCGATCTGCTGTTCGAGCAGTGCCTGCGCTACCGGCCGTGCTATGCCGCCATGGCGGACGCGGCTGCGGCGCAACGCCTGCGTGCGAAGGCGCGCGAAGCCGGGCTCGCCTGCGAGGTGCTGGCGGGAGCGCACGCGCTGGAGCAGATCGCCGCGGCCGGCGAAGTCGACGCCGTCATGGCAGCGATCGTCGGCTCCGCCGGACTGTCGTCCACGCTCGCGGCCGCACGCGCCGGCAAGCAGCTGCTGCTCGCCAACAAGGAAGCGCTGGTCATGTCCGGCAGCCTGCTCATGGAAGCCGTGGCGGCCGGCGGCGCGAAGCTGCTGCCCGTCGACAGCGAGCACAACGCGATCTTCCAGGCGCTGCCGCGCGATTTCGACGGCAGCCTCACGCGCGCCGGCGTGCGGCGGCTGTGGCTCACGGCCTCCGGCGGCCCGTTCCTGCGCGCACCGCGGGAGAAGGTCGAGCGGGCCACGCCGGACGAGGCCTGCGCGCATCCGAAGTGGCGCATGGGGCGCAAGATTTCCGTCGATTCGGCCACGCTCATGAACAAGGGCCTCGAGGTCATCGAGGCGAGCTTCCTGTTCAACGCCGCGCCCGCGCAGGTCGAGGTCGCCATCCACCCGCAGAGCATCGTGCACTCGCTCGTCGAATACCTGGACGGCTCGGTGCTCGCGCAGCTCGGCAACCCCGACATGCGCACGCCGATCGCGCACGCGCTCGCCTTCCCGGAGCGCATCGAGGCCGGCGTGCAGCCGCTGGACCTGTTCGCCATGGGGTCGCTGCAGTTCGAGCGCCCGGACATGGAACGCTTCCCCTGCCTGCGGCTCGCATATCGCGCGCTCGAGGCTGGCGGCAGCGCCCCCGCCGTGCTGAACGCAGCCAACGAGGTCGCCGTGGCGGGCTTCCTGTCGGGTCGCCTCGGGTTCGGCCGCATCGCAGGGCTCGTCGAGGAAGTGCTGGCGCGCGTGCAACCCGGCCGCGCGCGAACCCTGGAAGACGTGCTCGGGGCGGACCGGCAGGCGCGGGCGGCCGCCGAGGAATTGCTTGCTGCCGTTGGGATATCCTGAGAATCATGTCCATCCTTTCGACGCTCGCTTCCTTCGTCGTCGCGCTCGGCCTGCTGATCGTGTTCCACGAGCTCGGCCATTATCTGGTCGCGCGCCTGTGTGGTGTGAAGGTGCTGCGCTTCTCGGTCGGCTTCGGCTGGCCGCTGTGGCGGCGCAAGCTCGGCTCCGACGGGACCGAATGGGCGCTGTCGGCCATCCCGCTCGGCGGCTACGTCAAGATGCTCGACGAGCGCGAGGGCCCGGTGGCGGCCGCCGAGCGCCACCGCGCCTTCAACACCCAGCCCGTCGGCAAGCGCTTCGCCATCGTGGCCGCCGGCCCGGTCGCCAATTTCCTGCTGGCCATCCTGCTCTACTGGGTGCTTTTCCTGCACGGCGTGCCCGGCCTGCGGCCGGTGGTGGGCGCGCCCGCGCCGGATTCCCCCGCCGCGCACGCGCAGTTCGCGGCCGGCGACCTGATCGTGCGCATCGATGGCGTCGAGGTGCCGACCTGGCAGGATCTGCGCTGGGTGCTGCTGGAGTCGTCGCTGCGCAGGTCCGGGGTCGAGGTCGAGGTGCACCCCGAGCGCGGCGGCATCCGCTTCCTGCGCCTGGACCTGTCCTCGATCGGTCCCGAGCACATCGACGGCGACCTCATGCAGGCCATCGGGCTCACGCGCTACCAGCCCGCGCTCAAGCCGGTGATCGGGCGCCTCGTCGCCGGCGGCGCCGGGGAGCGCGATGGCCTGAAGGAGGGCGACGAGATCCTCGCGCTGGACGGGCACGCCGTGGCCAATTGGGAGGAACTGGTCGCCGCCGTCTCGGCCGCGCCCGGGCGCGCGCTGCAATTCGCGGTCTCCCGCGGCGGTGCGAGGCTGCAGGTCGCGGTGACCCCGGAGGCCCGCCAGGAGGGCGGCAGGACGGTGGGGCGCATCGGTGCCGCGCCGAAGATCGACGAATCTGCGGTCAGGCGCCTGCTGACCGAGGTGCGCTACGGGCCCCTCGAGTCGGGATGGCAGGCCGTCGGGCGCACCTGGGAAGTCTCGGCGTTCACGCTGAAGATGCTGGGCAGGATGATCATCGGCCAGGTATCGCTGAAGAACCTGAGCGGGCCGATCACGATCGCCGACTATGCGGGGCAATCGGCCCAGCTCGGGTGGCTCGCTTACGTCAGCTTTCTCGCCCTCATCAGCATCAGCCTTGGCGTGCTCAACCTCATGCCCGTGCCTTTATTGGACGGCGGACACCTCATGTATTATGTCGCCGAAATCGTCAAGGGCAGCCCGGTCTCGGAGCGGGTCATGGAGGTGGGCCAGCAAGTCGGCATGGTTCTGCTGTTCAGCTTGATGGCGTTTGCACTGTACAACGACATAAACCGCCTGTTCGGCGGCTGACAGCGGATGAAGAAACGACTCCTGTTCCTGGTCCTATCGAGCCTCTTCAGCCCCGCCTCCCAAGCTTTCGAACCCTTCCAGGTCAAGGACATCCGCGTCGAAGGCATCCAGCGCACGGAGGCCGGCACCGTATTCTCCTACCTGCCGATCAAGATCGGCGACACCGTCACCGAGGAGCGCGCCACGGCGGCGATCCGCGCGCTGTACGCGACGGGGTTCTTCAAGGACGTGAAGCTCGAGGCCGACGGCAACGTGCTCGTCGTGCTGATCGAGGAGCGCCCGGCCATCGCTCAGGTGGAGATTTCCGGCTCCAAGGAGTTCGACAGCAAGCAGCTCAAGGAAGGGCTCAAGCAGGTGGGTCTGGCCGAGTCGCGCATCTTCGACCGCGCGCTGCTCGAGCGCGCCGAGCGCGAGCTGAAGAGCCAGTACATCAGCCGCGGCAAGTACGGCGTGCAGATCACCACCACGGTGACGCCGCTCGAGCGCAACCGCGTGGCGCTGAACTTCGACATCGCCGAGGGCGACGTCGCCAAGATCCGCGGCATCAACATCGTCGGCAACAGGGTGTTCAAGGACAAGGCCCTGCTCAGCGAATTCGTCCTGCGCACGCCCGGGCTGCTGACCTGGTACAGCAAGGACGACCAGTATTCCAAGCCCAAGCTGCAGGCCGATCTCGAGAACCTGCGCTCGTTCTACCTGAACCAGGGCTACCTGGAGTTCACCATCGACTCCACGCAGGTCACCATCACGCCGGACAAGAAGAACATCTACATCACGGTCAACCTCACCGAGGGCAAGAAGTACCGCGTGAAGGAGGTCAAGCTGGCAGGCGACCTCATCGTGCCGGAGGCCGAGCTCATGAAGCTGATCAGGCTCAAGCCCGGGGAGGTGTTCTCGCGCGAGCGCCTGACCGAGTCGACCAAGCTCATCCAGGACAGGCTGGGCACGGAGGGCTACGCCTTCGCGAGCATCAACCCCGTGCCGGACATCGACCGCGTCAAGGACGAGGTCTCGTTCACGCTGTACGTCGATCCGGGCAGGCGCGTGTACGTGCACCGCATCGGCGTCTACGGCAACACCAACACGCGCGACGAGGTCGTGCGCCGTGAGATGCGCCAGTTCGAGAGCGGCTGGTACAACACCGAGAAGCTGAACCGCTCCAAGCAGCGCATCGACAAGCTCGGCTTCTTTTCCGACGTGCAGGTGGATACGCCGGCCCTGGCCGGGACGACCGACCAGGTCGACGTGGAGGTCAAGCTGACGGAGCGGGCCACCGGCAATCTGACCGCGGGCATCGGCTATTCCACGGCCGAGAAGGTCATCCTGTCCGCGGGGGTCTCGCAGAGCAACATCTTCGGCACCGGCAACGCGCTCGCCCTGCAGATGAGCACGGGCAGCATCAACCAGATCTACTCGCTGTCGTACACCAATCCCTACTTCACCGACGACGGCGTGAGCCGCGGCTTCGACGTTTACAAGCGCAAGGTCGACGCCTCGAACCTGATCGCGGTCGGCAGCTACAACACCTCGACCATCGGGGCCGGCGTCCGCTTCGGCGTGCCGATCACGGAGTACGACACCATCAACTACGGGCTCGCCTACGAGCAGACCAAGATCGGCCTGCTGAGCGACACGCCGCAGATGTACCGGGATTTCGTCGACGAGTTCGGGTCGAACGCGGACAGCTATATCGGCAGCATAGGCTGGGCGCGCGACAAGCGCGACAGCGTCATCTACACGACACGGGGCACGCTGCAGCGCGTGACCGGCGAGATCGGGCTGCCCGGGGGCGACCTCACCTACTACAGGGCCAACTACCAGCTTCAGTGGTATTATCCGCTCACACGGGACCTGGTCTTTTTCACCAACACCCAGGTCGGCTATGCCGATGGCTACGCTGACAAGCCGCTGCCGTTCTTCAAGGTGTTTTACCTGGGTGGCGTGAACTCCCTGCGCGGCTACGAGACCGCGTCAGTGGGGCCGAAGGACGTGAACGGTTATGCGATCGGCGGCAGCCATCTGTTCCTTACGAACCTGGAAGTGCTGTTTCCGTTCCCGGGGCTGCAGAAGGACAAGTCGGTGCGCCTGAGCTGGTTCGTGGACGGGGGGACGGTTGGCGAGACGTATGATTTCCAGGAAATGCGGTATTCGACGGGCATTGCCTTCAGCTGGTATTCGCCGGTGGGACCGATGAAAATCAGCTTCGCCAAGGCGCTGAACCCCAAGCCGGAGGACCGCACCGAGGCGGTGCAGTTCTCGCTGGGCACGACGTTCTAGACGGACTGCATCAGGCGGAGCGCATCGGAACATAGGGAGAATCGGAGTTGAAGAACATCTCGCTTTTACTGGCCCTGGCCGCGCTGGTGGCGGGCCCGGGCCTGGCGGGGGCCACGGAGCTCAAGATCGGCTTCGTCAAGCTCGAACGGCTGTTCAAGGAGGCGGCGCCGGCGGTCAAGGCGCAGAAGAAGATCGAGAAGGAATTCGCCGCGCGCGACCAGGAGCTGCAGAAGCTCGCCAAGCAGGCGCGCGACCTGCAGGCGAGCCTCGAGAAAGACGGCGTGACCATGGCAGAATCGGACCGCCGCGACAAGGAGCAGGAGCTGGCGCGCATGAACCGCGACCTGCAGCGCATGCAGCGCGAGCTGCGCGAGGATCTGAACCTGCGCAAGAACGAGGAGCTCGCCGCCGTGCTCGATCGTGCCAACAAGGTGATCCAGCAGATCGCGGAGAGCGAGAAGTTCGACCTGATCCTGCAGGAGGCGGTGTACATCAGCCCGCGCATCGACATCACCGACAGGGTGATCAAGGCGCTGGCGGACAAATAGCGGGCGGGCGTCCCCGCCCGGGACGCCGGCCTCGCGTACCGGACGGTGCGGCTCGATCGACCAGGCATCGATGAAAGGGGACGCGCGGACATCCTTCAGCCTGGCTGAGCTCGCCGGGCGCTTCGGCGGCACCGTCATGGGCGACGCCGAAGTACGCATCCGGCAGATCGCCCCCCTCGAAACCGCGGGGCCGGGCGACCTTTCCTTTCTCACGAACCCGAAATACCGCCGCCAGCTCGCCGGCACGCGGGCCGCGGCCGTGCTGCTGCCCGAAGGCGCGGCGGACGCCACCACGCTGCCGCGCATCGTCTGCAAGAACCCTTACGCCACCTACGCGCGCATCGCGGCGCTCATCAACCCGGAAGCACGGCCCGCCGCGGGCGTGCACGCCTCGGCCGTCGTCGATCCCGGGGCCCGGGTCGCCGCGTCGGCGTCGATCGGCCCCTGTGCCGTGGTCGGCGCCGGCGCCGTCGTCGGCGAGGAAGCCGTCATCGGCGCCCACTGCTTCGTCGGCGAGGGCGCACGCATCGGCGCGCGCAGCCGCCTGCACGCGCACGTGACCGTCTACCATGGCTGCGAGCTCGGCGCGCGCGTCATCGTGCACTCGGGCGCGGTCATCGGCGCGGATGGCTTCGGCATGGCCATGGACGACGGCCGCTGGCTGAAGATCCCGCAGATCGGCCGCGTGCTCGTCGGCGACGACGTGGAGATCGGCGCCAACACCACGATAGACCGCGGGGCCATGGACGACACGGTCATCGAGGAAGGCGTCAAGCTCGACAACCAGATCCAGATCGGCCACAACTGCCGCATCGGCGCCCATACGGCCATCGCCGGCTGCGCAGCCATCGCCGGCAGCACCCGCATCGGCAGGCACTGCATGCTCGGCGGCGGCTCGATGATCTCGGGTCACCTGACGATCGCGGACCGCACCGTGATCTCCGGGGGTTCGCCGGTGTTCAAGTCGATCGAGGAGCCGGGCGGAACCTTCACCGGGCTGTATCCGCTGCAGGCGCACGCGGACTGGGTGCGCAACGCCTCGACGCTGCGCCGCCTGCACGACCTCGCGGACCGGGTCCGCGGTCTGGAAGCCGCAATCAAGAAAAACGAAGGGGGCTCAACTTGAACGCAATGGAAATCCAGGAAATCATGGAGCGGCTGCCGCACCGGTATCCGATGCTGCTGATCGACCGCGTGCTGTCGGTCGAGCCGGGCAAGGAGGTCGTGGCCCTGAAGAACGTGTCCGTCAACGAGCCGTTCTTCGCCGGACACTTCCCGCACTATCCGGTCATGCCGGGCGTGCTCATCGTCGAGGCCATGGCCCAGGCCGCCGCCGTGCTCGCGTTCAAGACGTTCAAGCTCGAAAGCAACAGCCGCAGCGTGTACTACTTCGTCGGCATCGACGAGGCCCGCTTCAAGAAGCCGGTCGTGCCGGGCGACCAGCTCGTCCTGAAGGTGCAGCTCACGCGCGCGATCCGCAACATCTGGAAGTTCGCCGCGCAGGCGCGCGTCGCCGACACGCTGGTTTCCGAGGCGCAGCTGCTGTGCACGATGCGCATGGATGCGGGGGCGAAGGTCGAATGATCCATCCGACGGCCATCGTGCATGCCGGTGCGAAGCTCGCCGCGGACGTGAGCGTAGGCCCATTCGCCATCGTCGGCGAGCACGTCGAGGTCGGCAGCGGCACCTCGGTCGGCTCGCACACCGTGATCGCCGGCCACACCCGCATCGGCTGCAACAACCGCATCTTCCACCACTGCGTGCTGGGGGAGGAGCCGCAGGACAAGAAGTACGCCGGCGAGCCGACGCTGCTCGAGATCGGCGACGACAACACCATCCGCGAGTTCTGCACCTTCAACACCGGAACGGTGCAGGACCTGGGCTATACGCGCGTGGGCAACGGCAACTGGATCATGGCCTACGTGCACCTCGCCCACGACTGCGTCGTCGGCAATCAGGCCATCCTCGCGAACCTCGTCACGCTCGCCGGCCACGTCGAGGTCCACGATCACGCCATCCTCGGCGGCGGCACCATGGTGCATCAGTTCTGCCGCGTGGGCGCACATGCCTTCACCGCCGGAGCCTCCATCGTGCTGCGCGACGTGCCGCCCTACGTGATGGCGAGCGGCAATTCCGCCGCGCCGCACGGCATCAACGCCGAGGGGCTCAGGCGCCGCGGCTTCGCCGACGAGGCGATCGAGGAGATCCGACGGGCCTACAAGACGCTGTACAAGTCCGGCCTGTCCCTGGAGCAGGCCAAGGATGCGCTGCGCGAACAGGCCGCGCGGCAAGCGGAACTCCGGATGCTCGTCGAGTTCCTCGATTCCTCGGAACGCAGCATCATCCGCTGAACGGCATCGGGCGATGAGCGACATGTCGGGGCGGCACATCCGCATTGCGCTGGTGGCCGGCGAAGCCTCCGGGGACCTGCTCGGCGCGCATCTGCTGGAGGCGCTGAAGCAGCGCATCCCGCACCTCGAGGCCTTCGGCATCGGCGGGCCGCGCATGCAGTCGGCGGGCATGCAGTCCTGGTACCCGATGGAGTGGTTCGCGGTGCGCGGCTACGTGGAGGTGATCCGCAGCCTGCCGAAGCTGGTGCGCGTGCGGCGCGAGCTCAGGCGCCGGCTGATCGCCGATCCGCCGGACCTGTTCATCGGCATCGACGCGCCGGACTTCAACATCGGCCTGGAGCTCGCGCTGCGCGCGGCCGGGATCGCCACGGTGCACTACGTGAGCCCCTCGATCTGGGCCTGGCGCATGGAGCGCATCCACAAGATCAAACGCGCGGTCGACAAGGTCCTCGCGCTGTTCCCGTTCGAGCCCGCGATCTACGAGCGCGCGGGCGTGCCGGTCGCCTACGTCGGGCATCCGCTCGCCGACGAGATCCCCGAGGTTCCCGACCGCCTCGGCGCGCGCGAGCAGATGCGCATTCCTCCCAAGCGCACGGTCATCGCGGTCCTGCCGGGCAGCCGGCAGAGCGAGGTGCGCGAGATGGGCGGGCTGTTCGTCGCCACGGCGAGGCTGGTGGCGGAGCAGGTCCCGGACGCGCATTTCCTGGTGCCGCTCGTGAGCCGCGAGACGCGCAACATCTTCGAGGAGGCCGTCTACCTGCAGAAGGCCGAGGACCTGCCGATCACCATCCTGTTCGGCCACGCTCACATGGCGATGACCGCCGCGGACGCCGTGCTCGTCGCCTCCGGCACGGCCACCCTGGAGGCGGCGCTGCTGAAGCGCCCCATGGTCATCAGCTACCGTATGCCGCGCGTCTCGGCATGGATCATGAAGCGCAAGGGGCTGGTGCCCTACGTCGGGCTTCCCAACATCCTCGCCGGGGAATTCGTCGTGCCGGAGCTGCTGCAGGACGACGCGACCGCGGAGAACCTCGCGCAGGCGCTGTGCAACCAGCTGCAGGACAAGGAAGTGCGCCGCCGCCTCGAGCACCGGTTCCTGGACATCCATCGCTCGCTGAAGCAGGGTACCGCCGCCCGTGCGGTCGACGCCATCCTGCCGATGCTCAAGGCCATGCGCGCGCCGGTCCCCGTGTCCGCGGCGCCTGCGCGCGAAGGCGTGAGCGCATGATCCCGGCGTACCGCCTGTGCGGTGTGGACGAGGCGGGCAGGGGGCCGCTGGCCGGGCCGGTCTTCGCCGCCTGCGTGATCCTGCGCGAGAACGACCCTATCGAGGGTCTCGCCGATTCCAAGGTGCTGTCCGCCGCGCGCCGCGAAGCCCTCGCGGATCAGATCCGCACGCGTGCGCTGGCCTGGGCCGTCGCCAGCGCGTCGGTCGAGGAAATCGACAGCATCAACATCCTGCAGGCGAGCCTGCTCGCCATGCGCCGCGCGGTCGAGCAGCTCACGGTCGAGCCGCACGAGGTGGTGGTGGACGGACTGCACTGCCCGCAGGTGCGCTATCCGGCGCGTGCCATCGTCGACGGCGACGCGCTGGTGGCGGCGATCTCCGCCGCGTCCATCCTCGCGAAGACGGAGCGCGACGCGCTCATGGTGCAGATGCATGCGCTGTATCCCGAATACGGTTTCGCGCGGCACAAGGGCTATTCCACCCAGCAGCACCTCGATGCCCTGCAGCGTTTCGGCGTCTGCCCGATCCACAGGCGCAGCTTCGCGCCCGTGCGCGCCCACCTCACCCCGACCCTCTCCCCCCGGGGGGCGGAGAGGGAGCGGTAAAAAACATTTGGCGGCCATTGGCCGCCTTCGATCCCGGCACCCTCTCCATTGATGGAGAGGGCATCGCTGACTCGGCGGATGGAATTTCTTGGTGGGGCGGGAAGCGATGCCAGGACGCGCTACCCGCAAACGGGTGACTTCATCACTAACGTGTCCGCGCGTCGGGGGTGAGGTCAGAACACGTGCCGCTGCAGGTTGGCCTTCTGCAGGATGGTGGTGGCGAGCTCCTCGATGGAGTGCGTGGTGGTGTCGAGGATGGGGATGCCGGCGCTGCGCATGAGCACCTCGGCCTCGCGGATCTCGTACTCGCAGTTCTCAGGGCTCGAATAGGTGCTGCCCGGCCGGCGCTCGTGGCGGATGCGGTGCAGCCGGTCCGCGCGGATGGTCAGCCCGAACATCTTGCGGTGGTACGCGTCGAGCGCCGAGGGCAGCTTCCTCGCCTGGAAATCCTCCGGGATCAGCGGATAGTTGGCCGCGCGGATGCCGAACTGCAGGGCCATGTACAGGCAGGTCGGCGTCTTCCCGCAGCGCGATACGCCGACCAGGATCACGTCCGCCTCGTCGAGCTCCTTCGTGGTCTGGCCGTCGTCATGGGACAGCGCGTAGTTCACGGCCTCGATGCGGTTGAAGTAGGAATTGTGGTTGCGCACGCTGTGGGAGCGGCCGACGGTATGCGACGATTTCACGCCGAGCTCGGCCTCCATGGGCGCGATGAACGCCTGGAAGCAGTCGATGTAGAAGCCGTCGGCAGCCTGGATGATGCCGCTCACCGTCTGGTCGACCAGCGTGCTGAACACCAGCGGGCGCACGCCGTCCCTGCGCGCCGTCTCGTTGATGCGCTGGGCGGTTTCGGCCGCCTTGTCGCCGGAATCCACGAAGGGCAGCGTGATTTCGGTGAACGCCACGTCCTCGAACTGGGTCAACAGGCTGTGGCCCAGCATCTCGGCGGTGATACCGGTACGGTCGGACACGAAGAACGCGGTGCGGGGGGCGGCCATGCTGTGATGCACAAATCCGGGAACGACCGCTAAAATAACACCTTTTCCAGCTTCGTCGCGGACTGCCGAATGGACCCGATACGCCGTGTCATCCCGTTGCACCAACTGCGCATGACCGACGTCGACAGCGTCGGCGGCAAGAATGCCTCCCTGGGCGAAATGATCAGCCAGCTGGCGGGCGCCGGCGTGCGCGTGCCCGGCGGCTTCGCCACCACCGCGCAGGCTTTCCGCGAATTCCTCGCCGCCGGCGGGCTTTCCGATCGCATCGGCAAAGCCCTGGCGGGTCTCGACACGGCGGACGTGGCCGCGCTGGCCGAGACCGGCAGCCGGATCCGGCAATGGGTCCTGGAGGCGCCGCTGCCCGCGGCACTGCAGGCGGACATCGCGGCCGCGTATGCCGTGCTCGCGGCGGAGCAGGGGGGCGAGGCGAGCTTCGCGGTGCGCTCGTCGGCCACGGCCGAGGACCTGCCGGATGCGTCCTTTGCCGGCCAGCAGGAGACTTTTCTGAACATCCGGGGGCTCGATAACGTCCTTGCGGCGATCCGCCACGTGTTCGCGTCGCTGTACAACGACAGGGCCATCTCCTATCGCGTGCACCAGGGGTTCTCGCACTCCGACGTCGCGCTTTCCGCCGGGGTGCAGCGCATGGTCAGGAGCGACCAGGGCAGTGCCGGCGTGATGTTCACGCTCGACACGGAATCCGGCTTCGACAAGGTCGTTTTCATCACCTCGGCCTACGGCCTGGGCGAGACCGTGGTGCAGGGCCAGGTCAATCCCGACGAGTTCTACGTCTACAAGCCGGCGCTGGCGGCGGGCCGCCCGTCTATCCTCAGGCGCAACCTCGGAGCCAAGGCCCTGCGCATGGTGTTCACGCAGGAGCGCGAGGCCGGCCGCTCGGTGCGCACCCTGGACGTACCCGAGGCCGAACGTCGCCGCTTTTCCATCAGCGACGCCGAGGTCGAGGAGCTGGCGCGCTACGCCATGGCCATCGAGAAGCACTACGGCCGGCCCATGGACATCGAGTGGGGTCGCGACGGCACCGACGGCAGGCTCTACATCCTGCAGGCGCGCCCGGAGACCGTGAAGGCGCGCGAGGAAACGCAGGAGCGCTTCCGGCTGAAGAAGCGCGGCGCCGAGCTGGTGACCGGCCGCGCGATCGGCAACCGCATCGGCACCGGCACCGTGCGCCTGGTCAAGAACGCTTCCGAGATGCACCGGGTCAAGCCCGGCGACGTGCTGGTCACCGACATGACCGACCCGGACTGGGAGCCCGTCATGAAGAAGGCCTCGGCCATCGTCACGAACCGCGGCGGGCGCACCTGCCATGCCGCCATCATCGCGCGCGAGCTGGGCATTCCCGCGGTGGTCGGCTGCGGCGACGCCACGCAGAAGCTGCGCGAGGGCGACCACGTGACCGTGTCCTGCGCCGAGGGCGACACGGGCTACGTCTACATGGGCATCCTCGACGTCGAGGTGCTGCACATCCAGCTCGACCGGCTGCCGAGCATCCCGGTCAAGATCAGCATGAACGTGGGCAACCCCGAGCTCGCCTTCGACTTCCAGCGCCTGCCCAATGCCGGCGTCGGGCTCGCCCGCCTGGAGTTCATCATCGCGCGCATGATCGGC
This sequence comes from Burkholderiales bacterium, assembly GCA_036274775.1. Lineage (GTDB taxonomy): Bacteria > Pseudomonadota > Gammaproteobacteria > Burkholderiales > JACQAP01 > JACQAP01. The sequence goes on from DASUFB010000015.1 coordinate 48,659, forward strand.
GTGCATCCCAAGGCCGCGCTGGGCTACGCGAAGCTCAAGCCCGAACTGAAGGGGCAGGTCGACGCGCTGTGCGCGGGCTATGCGGACCCGGTGTCGTTCTACGTCGACAAGCTCACGGAGGGCATCGCCACGCTGGGCGCGGCGTTCTTTCCCAAGCCGGTCATCGTGCGCATGTCGGACTTCAAGTCCAACGAGTATTCCAGCCTCACCGGCGGCAAGCAGTACGAGCCGGAGGAGGAAAACCCGATGCTGGGCTTCCGCGGCGCCTCGCGCTACATCTCGGAATCGTTCCGGGAGTGCTTCGAGCTGGAATGCCGGGCGCTGCGCAGGGTGCGCGACGAGATGGGGCTCACCAACGTCGAGATCATGGTGCCGTTCGTGCGCACCGTGAACGAGGCCGCCGAGGTCATCGAGCTGCTGAAGAGAAACGGCCTGGAGCGCGGCGTGAACGGGCTGCGCATCATCATGATGTGCGAGATCCCCTCCAACGCCATCCTCGCCGAGCAGTTCCTGCAGCACTTCGACGGTTTTTCCATCGGCTCGAACGACATGACGCAGCTCACGCTCGGACTGGATCGCGATTCCGGCATCGTGGCCGGCCAGTTCGACGAGCGCGACCCGGCGGTGAAGACCATGCTGGGCATGGCGATCCAGGCCTGCCGCAAGGCCGGCAAGTACGTCGGCATCTGCGGGCAGGGGCCCTCGGACCATCCCGATCTCGCGGAATGGCTCATGGAGCACGGCATCGACGCGATCTCGCTGAACCCGGACACCGTCGTGGAGACGTGGCTGTACCTGGGCAAGTACGCCGAGCGCAAGGCCGCAGCGGCCTGAGCCCGGCGGGACGGGCGAGCTCCTGCCCGCAAACATCTTGTGTGGCGTCCCGCGGATTGGGTTATCATTCCGCAGGCGAGTCGGAGCGGGTATGGAATGACAAAATTTATCTTTGTGACCGGCGGCGTGGTCTCCTCCCTGGGCAAAGGCATCGCTTCCGCGTCTCTCGCCGCAATCCTCGAATCCCGCGGCCTCAAAGTCACCCTCCTCAAGCTCGATCCCTACATCAACGTCGACCCCGGCACCATGAGCCCCTTCCAGCACGGGGAGGTGTTCGTGACCGAGGACGGTGCCGAGACCGACCTGGACCTCGGCCACTACGAGCGCTTCGTCAACGCCAAGATGACCAAGCGCAACAACTTCACGACGGGGCAGATTTACGACAGCGTGATCCGCAAGGAGCGCCGCGGCGACTACCTGGGCGGCACCGTGCAGGTCATCCCGCACATCACCGACGAGATCAAGCACTTCATCCGCATGGGCGCGGGTGACGCCGAGGTGGCGATCTGCGAGATCGGCGGCACGGTCGGCGACATCGAGTCGCTGCCCTTCCTGGAGGCGGCCCGGCAGATGAGCATCCAGAACGGCCGCGGCAACGCCTGCTTCATCCACCTGACGCTGGTGCCCTACATCCCGTCGGCCGGCGAGATCAAGACCAAGCCGACGCAGCACTCCGTCAAGGAGCTGCGCGAGATCGGTATCCAGCCGGACATCCTGCTGTGCCGCGCGGACCGCATGATCCCCGACAACGAGCGGCGCAAGATCGCGCTGTTCACGAACGTCGAGGAGGAAGCCGTCATCTCCGCGGTGGACGTCGACTCGATCTACAAGATCCCGGGCTTCCTGCACGACCAGGGCCTGGACGAGATCGTCTGCCGCAAGCTCGGCCTGAACGCCGCGCCGGCCGACCTTTCCAAATGGGAGAAACTGCTCTACGCGCGCGAGCATCCGGCGCACGAGGCCAACATCGCCCTGGTCGGCAAGTACGTCGATTACGCGGACTCGTACAAGTCGCTGTCGGAGGCGCTGGTCCATGCCGGCATCCATACCCGCACGCGGCTCGGCATCCACTACATCGATTCCGAAGGCATCGAGAAGGACGGCGTTGGCTGCCTCGACGGCATGGACGCCGTGCTGGTGCCCGGGGGCTTCGGCAAGCGCGGTGTGGAAGGCAAGATCGCGGCCATCCGCCACGCCCGCGAGAGAAAGATCCCCTACCTCGGCATCTGCCTGGGCATGCAGCTTGCGACCATCGAGTTCGCGCGCGACGTCGCGGGACTCGCCGGCGCCAACAGCACCGAGTTCGATCCCGACACGCCGCATCCCGTGGTGGCGCTCATCACCGAGTGGCTGGACCGCACCGGCCGCATCGAGCGCCGCAGCGGGCAATCCGACATGGGGGGCACGATGCGCCTGGGCGCGCAGGCCTGCCCGGTCGAGCCCGGCACGCTGGCCGCGCAGATCTACGGCACCCGCGTCAACGAGCGGCACCGCCACCGCTACGAGGTCAACAATACCTACGTGCCGCTGCTCGAGCCGCACGGATACAAGGTGTCCGCACGCACGCCCAGCGAGAACCTTCCCGAGATGATGGAGCTCGCCGACCACCCCTGGTTCGTCGGCTGCCAGTTCCACCCCGAGTTCACGTCGACGCCGCGCGACGGCCATCCGCTGTTCTCTTCCTTCATCCGCGCCGCGGTGCGCTACCGCGACAGCCGCGGCGAGGCCACCCGCGAGCCGGAGCCGGCAAAGGTCAAGAGCCTCGCATGAAGCTCTGCGGGTTCGAGGTCGGCCTCGACAAGCCGTTATTCCTGATAGCCGGACCCTGCGTGGTGGAGTCGCGCGACATGGCGCTGGACACTGCCGGCCAGCTGAAGGAGATCGCCGCGGCCGTCGGCGTGCCCTTCATCTACAAGTCGTCCTACGACAAGGCGAACCGCAGCTCCAGCAAGTCCTTCCGCGGCCTTGGCATGGACAAGGGGCTCGAGATCCTCGCCGATGTGAAGAAGCGCATCGGCGTGCCGGTGCTGACGGACGTGCACGCCGAGGACGAGATCGAGCAGGTTGCCCAGACCGTGGACGTTCTGCAGACGCCGGCCTTCCTGTGCCGGCAGACGGACTTCATCCACGCCGTGGCGCGCGCCGGCCGGCCGGTCAACATCAAGAAGGGCCAGTTCCTCGCGCCGGGCGACATGAAGAACGTGGTCGACAAGGCACGCGAGGCGAGCGGCCAGGACAACATCATGGTGTGCGAGCGCGGCGCCTCCTTCGGCTACAACAACCTGGTGTCCGACATGCGCTCGCTCGCGATCATGCGCGAGACGGGCTGCCCGGTGGTGTTCGATGCCACGCACTCCGTGCAGCTTCCGGGCGGGCAGGGCACCGCGAGCGGCGGCCAGCGCGAGTTCGTGCCGGTGCTGGCGCGTGCGGCGGTCGCCTCGGGCGTGGCCGGCGTGTTCATGGAGACCCACCCGAACCCCGAGAAGGCGCCGTCGGACGGCCCGAACGCGTGGCCGCTGCACCTCATGAAACCGCTGCTCGAGACGCTGAAGGCCCTCGACGGGCTGGTGAAATCGCGCGGCTTCGCCGAGAGTGCCCTGATGGCGGCGCGCAGGAAGTGAACCCGAGAGAGGAAAGCGAGGAAACCCAGGCATGAGCTCCATCGTCGACATCGTAGCGCGCGAGATCATCGATTCCCGCGGCAATCCCACGGTCGAGGCCGACGTGCTCCTGGAGTCCGGCGTGAGCGGCCGCGCCGCGGTGCCCTCGGGCGCCTCGACCGGCACGCGCGAGGCCATCGAGCTGCGCGACGGCGACAAGGGCCGCTACGGCGGAAAGGGCGTGCTCAAGGCGGTCGAGCACGTGAACACCGAGATCTGCGAGGCCATCGTCGGGCTGGACGCGGTCGAGCAGGCGTTCATCGATCGCACGCTGATCGAGCTCGACGGCACCGAGAACAAGTCGCGCCTGGGCGCCAACGCGCTGCTGGCGGTCTCGCTGGCCGTGGCCAAGGCGGCCGCGGAGGAATCCGGCCTGCCGTTGTACCGCTACCTCGGCGGAGCGGGGCGCATGCAGCTGCCGGTGCCGATGATGAACGTCATCAACGGCGGCGCGCACGCCAACAACAGCCTGGACCTGCAGGAATTCATGATCATCCCGGTCGGCGCCGAGAGCTTCCGCGAGGCCATGCGCTGCGGCGCGGAGATTTTCCAGGCGCTGAAGAAGCTCATCGACGGCAAGGGCATGTCGACCACCGTCGGCGACGAGGGTGGCTTCGCGCCGAATCTGCCCGGCAACGAGGCGGCGCTGCAGCTCATCATGGAGGCCATCGCTGCCGCCGGCTATGCGCCGGGCTCGCAGGTGGCGATCGGGCTGGACTGCGCGAGCTCGGAGTTCTTCAAGGACGGCAAGTACGACCTCGCCTCCGAGAAGCTCCTGCTGAGCGCGTCGGAATTCACGGACTACCTCTCGGCGTGGGTGGACAGGTACCCGATCATCAGCATCGAGGACGGCATGGCCGAGGGCGACTGGGCCGGCTGGAAGATCCTGACCGAGCGCCTGGGCAGGAAAGTGCAGATCGTCGGCGACGACCTGTTCGTGACCAACACCAGGATCCTTTCCGAGGGCATCCGCCAGGGCGTCGCGAACTCCATCCTGGTCAAGATCAACCAGATCGGCACGCTGACCGAGACGCTCGCCGCCATCGAGATGGCCAAGCGTGCGGGCTACACGGCCGTTGTATCGCACCGCTCCGGCGAGACCGAGGATACCTTCATCGCCGATCTCGCCGTGGGCTCCAACGCGCTGCAGATCAAGACCGGATCGCTGTCGCGCTCGGACCGCCTGGCGAAGTACAACCAGCTCCTGCGCATCGAGGAGGATCTCGGTGATTCGGCGAGCTACGCGGGCCGCGAGGCCTTCTACCAGCTGAACCGGGGCTGACATGGGCATGCGCCTGCTCGGCCTCGCGCTCGTGCTGATGATTGCGCTGATCCAGAACCCGCTCTGGTTCGGCAAGGGCGGGTTGCTGCGCGTGCGCGAGCTGTCGGCGCAGGTCGAAGCGCAGAAGGAAACCAATCTGAAGCTCGCTGCACGCAACGCCGTGCTCGACGCGGAAGTCCTGGATCTCAAGCAGGGCTACGACGCGATCGAGGAGCGCGCGCGCTCCGAGCTCGGCATGGTCAAGCAGGACGAGGTCTTCTTCCAGGTCCTGCAGCCGGCACGCGCGCCGGCCGCCTACGCACCGGACAAGCGCTGAACGCCGGCGCGCGCCCGGACTCACTTCCATGAAGAAGCTGGCTGCCATCCTGGTGCTCGCGATCGCCGGGTTGGGGGCCGCGCTCGCCGTCAACGCGTGGCGCGCCGGCAGCCGGCAGATCCACGTCGCACCGGACCGGGAGCAAGGCGTGGACACGCCCGCCGCAGCGAACCGGCTCGCGCAGGCCGTGCGCTTCCGGACGGTCTCGCACCAGGATCCCGCGCAGTTTCCCGCCGAGGCCTTCCGGTCCTTCCATGCCTTCCTGGAGCGCAGCTTCCCGCGCATGCGGGCCGCGCTCGCGCGCGAAAGCGTCAACGACTACAGCCTGCTGTACCGGTGGCGCGGCGCCGATGCGTCGCTGCCGCCCGTGCTGCTGCTCGCGCACCAGGACGTCGTGCCAGCCGATCCCGTAAGCCTCGACAAGTGGTCGCACGCGCCGTTCTCGGGCGATGTCGCCGACGGCTTCGTCTGGGGGCGCGGCGCGCTGGACGACAAGGGCAGCGTCATGGCCCTGCACGAGGCCGTCGAGGCCCTGCTCGCGCAGGGCTTCAAGCCCGCGCGCACGGTCTATCTGGCCTTCGGGCACGACGAGGAAGTGGGCGGCAGGCAGGGCGCGGCGGCGATCTCCGGGCTCCTCGCGAGCCGCGGCGTGCACCTGCAGTCCGTTCTGGACGAGGGCCAGGCGGTGACCTCCGGCATCGTGCCAGGCATCGACAGGCCCGTCGCGCTCGTCGGCATCGCCGAGAAGGGCTACCTCAGCCTGGAGCTGCTGGTCGAGGCCGAGGGCGGGCATTCCTCGATGCCGCCGCCGCAGACCGCGGTGGGCATCCTCGCGGCGGCAGTCGCCCGCGTGGAAGCTTCCCCGTTCCCCGCGCAGCTCACGGCTCCGGTGCGCCGCCAGTTCGAGTTCCTCGGCCCGGAGCAGGGCTGGGGCATGCGGCTCGTGCTGTCCAACCTCTGGCTGTTCGAGCCGCTGCTGCAGCGGCGGATGGAGAAGTCGCCGCAGACGGCCGCCATGCTGCACACGACCATCGCGCCGACCATGCTCGAAGGCAGCATCAAGGAGAACGTGCTGCCGATGCGCGCGCGGGCGGTGATCAATTTCCGCGTGCTGCCCGGCATGACGACCGGCGACGTCATCGCCCGCATCCGCGCCGTCGTGGCGGACCCGCGCGTGACGATTTCGCCGACGGGCACCTCGCGCAGCGAGCCCTCGCCCGTCGCGGACACGCAGGGCGAATCGTTCGCGCGCCTGCACCGCGCGATCGCCGCGACCTTCCCCGACGCGGTCGTGGCGCCGTCGCTGGTCCTGGGCGCGACCGACACACGGCATTTCACCGGCATCGCCGACAACCTGTTCCGCTTCCTGCCGGCGCGGCTCGCGCGCACGGACCTCAAGCGCTACCACGGCATCGACGAGCGCGTGGCGGTCGACAATTACGTGGAGTTCGTGCGGTTCTACATGCGTTACATACGGGAAGTGGCAAGGTAGTCAGCAAAAATGTTAGGTGCACTATGTCGCCGAGCAGCTCAAAAAGTTCGTCGCTGATTGGCAAGGCAAAGGAGCTCGAAGTTGCGAGCACCCTCGTGGCGAACGGTGTCTATGTATTCTTTCCGCTCGTCGATGCGGGATTCGACCTTATTGCTGCAAATAGAACTGGAACAGAATTTGTGCCGGTTCAAGTCAAATTTCGTGAAAGAGATCCGGCATTGAACCTTCTGCCGAAGGACGTTGTGAACTTCACCGGAACGAATGTGGTGGTCGCGTGGGTCATTGGCAGCGGGCCACGTGTGCGGCAGTGGTTCATTCCATTCAGAGAATGGCAAACTAAGGCCAAGGCTCCAAACCGGAAAGACGGCCTTGCATACATCACTATCGGCGAGCATGCAGAATGGCTTGCTCAATTCGAAGGTGAGACTGGAGTGCGGCGTGCCTTCGCGAAGCTTTTCGTATGATTTCATCTAACAGGGAACAGGCCGCATTTGACGAGCCCTCCGAGCGCGGTCGATTTGGAATCCCGGACCACAATCTACAACAGGTCTCGCCTTTTACCGTTTAACGCGCGTCACCATGCAAGTCCTCTGAGGTGTTGAAGTTGCGAAACGCCCCGGGCTGGTCGTCGAAGCCGACCTCGGCCACGCGCAAGGTCGCATGCCATTGCGCGACCTTGCGCCCGCCGCTTTCGAGGAAATTTGCGAGCCCGTCCAGCAGCCGCGTGCGCGCGAGGCAGATCGCGTAGTGCGTGCGTCCACCGGCTGCCGCGACCGCGAGGTCGATGCCTTCGTCGGCGAGCGGTGCCAGCAGGCGCGGGGCAAGGTCCATGGGAATGAAGGGCGTGTCGCAGGGCACGCTCAGGACGAGGCCATGGCTGGCCTCCGCCAGTCCGGCGTGCAGGCCCGCCAGCGGGCCAGCGTAGCCTTCGATGCGATCCGCGATGACGCGCTTGCCGAAGGCGGCATAAGCGTCGCGATTGCGATTTGCGCTGATCAGCACTTCGTCGACCTGGGGCGCCAGGCGTCCCAGCACCAGAGCGACCAGGGGACGGCCGTCGAGCGGCTGCAGCCCCTTGTCGAGGTTGCCCATGCGGCGGCCGAGTCCGCCCGCCAGCACTACGCCGGTTATCCGTTGCATGGCCATGAAGTCCGGCCTCCGCTTCGCCGCATGTTGCGCGCATCCTTACGGATACAAGGGTAGCACCATGGCCGGCGGTGACGCCGGGTAGGGGGCGGGGGGAGGTTTACGGTATCATTCCGCGGCATGCCGGAAGGGAAGGCCGGGCAAGGTAGCTGCCCGGGACGACTCCAAAACAGAACCACAACGGGAGGAGCCGCATCATGGCCGGATTGCTCGACAAGGAACGTACCATCGCGGGGCCGACCTTCAACCGCTGGCTGGTTCCTCCGGCGGCGCTGTGCATCCACCTGTGCATCGGCATGGCCTACGGATTCTCGGTGTTCTGGATTCCGCTGACCAGGGCCCTCGGCATCACGAAGTCGATCGAGTGTCCCGCCGACATGAGCTGGGTCGCCATGCTGTTCACGACGACCTGCGACTGGGACAAGCCGATCCTCGGCTGGATGTTCACGCTGTTCTTCGTCTTCCTGGGCTCCGCTGCCGCGGTCTGGGGCGGCTGGCTGGAGCACGCCGGCCCGCGCAAGGCCGGCGTGGTGTCCGCGGTATGCTGGTGCGGCGGCCTGCTGCTGTCCGCGGTCGGCGTCTATGTGCACCAGCTCTGGCTGATGTGGCTGGGCTCGGGCGTCATCGGCGGCATCGGTCTCGGGCTGGGCTACATCTCGCCGGTGTCCACGCTCATCAAGTGGTTCCCGGACCGGCGCGGCATGGCCACGGGCATGGCGATCATGGGCTTCGGCGGCGGCGCGATGATCGGCTCGCCGCTGGCTGCGATGCTCATGAAGTCCTTTGCGACGCCGACGTCCGTGGGCGTGTGGGAAACCTTCGTCACGCTGGGCGTCGTCTATTTCGTGTTCATGATGGTGGGCGCGCTCGCGTACCGCGTGCCGCCGTCGGGATGGAAGCCCGCCGGCTGGACGCCGCCGCAGACCGAGGCCGCCAATGCGATGATCACCAGCCGGCACGTGCACCTGAAGAACGCGCACAAGACGCCGCAGTTCTGGCTGTTGTGGGGCGTCCTCACGCTGAACGTGTCGGCCGGCATCGGCGTGATCGGCATGGCCTCGCCCATGCTGCAGGAGATCTTCGGCGGCGAGCTGATCGGCGTCACCGCGAAGTTCGACGAGCTCACCAAGGAGCAGCTCGGGCAGATCGCCACCATCGCCGCGGCTTTCACCGGCCTGCTCAGCCTGTTCAACATCGCCGGGCGCTTTTTCTGGGCGTCGCTGTCCGACTACGTCGGCCGCAAGGTCACGTACTACGCGTTCTTCGTGATCGGCTTCGTGCTTTATGCGAGCGCGCCCTGGGCGGGACACGCTGGCCACATGGCGCTCTTCGTGGGCTTCTTCTGCATCATCCTGACCATGTACGGCGGCGGCTTCTCCACCATCCCGGCCTATCTCGCCGACATGTTCGGCACGCAGATGGTGGGGGCCATCCACGGGCGGCTGCTGACGGCATGGTCCACGGCAGGCGTGCTCGGCCCGGTCATCGTGAACTACATCAACGATTACCAGGTCCACCAGGGCATCCCGAAGAGCGCCGCCTACGACACCACCATGTACATCCTTGCCGGCCTGCTGGTCGGCGGCTTCCTCTGCAACCTGCTGGTGCGGCCGGTAGCGCAGAAGTGGTTCATGAGCGAAGCCGAGCTGGAGGCCGAGCGTAAGCTTGCGCACGACGCCGCGGTCAAATCCGCGGTCGGCGGCGACGCGGCTGCCGTCAGCGGGGCCGGCAGCCACCGCGGGCTGGTCGCGCTGTTCTGGTTGTTGGTCGGCATCCCGCTGGCCTGGGGCGTGTGGACCACCGTTACCAAGGCGCTGGTGCTGTTCACCAGATGAGCCGGGCAAACAGCCTGCAACCGCGGCCCGCAGGAATCTGCGGGCCGTTTTGTTTCGCGAGGGAGCGACACGCATGAAAACGGTATTGATCACGGGGGGCGCCGGCGACGTTGCCGGGCACCTGCGCCGGGAGCTCTCCGGCCGCTACGCGCTGCGGCTGTCGGACGTGCGGGCGGTCGGCACCCTGGCGCCGGGCGAGACTTTCGCGCCGGGTGACATCTCCAGGCTCTCCGACATGCTGCGCGTGACGCGCGGCGTGGACGCCATCGTGCACCTCGGCGGCTATTCCGTGGAGGGGCCGTGGGACGAGATCCTGCACGCCAACATCATCGGCTGCTACAACCTGTTCGAGGCCGCGCGCGTCAACGGCGTCAAGCGCGTGCTGTTCGCCACGAGCAACCACGCCACCGGCTTCTACCGGCGCGACGAGAAGATCGACCACCGGGTCTACCCGAAGCCGGACAGCCGCTACGGCCTGTCCAAGGTGTTCGGCGAGCAGCTCGGCAGCCTGTATGCGGACAAGTACGGCCTCGAGGTGTTCTGCATGCGCATCGGCAACGTGAACGTGGCGCCCGCGGACAAGCGGCGGCTGTCGATCTGGCTGAGCCCGCGCGATCTCGCGCAGCTCGTCACCGTTGGCATCGAGAATCCCAACATCCGCTTCGAGATCGTCTACGGCGTGTCCAACAACCGGCGCACGTGGTACGACAACGCCAACGCGTTCAGGCTGGGCTTTCGGCCGCGGGACGACGCCGAATTGCATGCCGCGGAGGTGCTGGCGAAGGAGAAGCCGGCCGATGCGCGTGCGGAGCTCTACCAGGGCGGCAACTTCGTGCTCGCGGAGATCGGCGGCGACCCCACGCGTGTGGCGCCGATGCCGCAAGGGCGGCGCAAGACGCCGAAGGCTCCCGCCGCGAAGAGCAAGGCCGGGGTTGCGCGCAAGAGGCGTGATGCGGCGAAATCCGCGAAGCCGAAGAAAAAATCCGCATGAGGTTGCGGTACCACGCCGGCGCGCGGACGGGGTGAGGCGCCGGCGTTGGCCCAATACAGCCTGATCATCCTCAATCCCGGCCATTTCCACGCTGCGCTGACCCTGCGGGAGTGCAATGCGCTGATCGAGGACGACGTGCACGTCTTTGCCGAGGACGGCCCGGACCTCGAGGATTTCCTGCAAAGGGTGCACGGCTTCAACGACCGCGCGCAGCAGCCGACGCGCTGGACGCTCTACGTGCATCGCGGGGCGGACTTCCTGGAGAAGCTGGTCGCGACGCAAGCTCCCGGCGCGATCGTCGTCGTCGCAGGCAGGAACGACGTCAAAATGGCGCAGATCCACCACCTGCATGCGCGCGGCTTTCACGTGCTGGGCGACAAGCCGTGGCTGACAGGTGCCGGCGGGCTGGGCCTGCTGCGTGAGGCGGTGGCCGGCCCGCCGCTCGCCATGGACATCATCACCGAGCGGCACGAGGTCGCCAACCGCCTGCTGCGGGTGCTGGTGCGGAATGCGGCCGTGTTCGGGGAGTTTCGCCGGGAAGGCGGTGCGCCCGCCGTCGCGCTGCGCAGCGTGCACCATCTGGGCAAGACGGTCGGCGGCAGGCCGCTGCGCCGCCCGGCCTGGTATTTCGACACCGGCGTGCAGGGAGAGGGCATCGTGGACGTGACCACGCACCTCGTCGATCTTGCGCAGTGGTTCCTGGAAGACGGGATGCCATTCGCGTGCAACCGCGACGTCGAGGGGCTCTCGGCGAGGCAATGGCCGATCGATGTGCCGCTCGAGGCTTTCACGCGCATCACCGGCGAAGCGGATTTTCCGGAAAGGCTGCGGGGGAACGTTTCCGGCGGGATGCTGCGCTATCTGTGCAATGCTGCACTATCCTTCCGGCTGCGCGGCGTGCCCGTGGAGATCGAGTCGAGCTGGGCGCTGGAGCAGCCGCCGGGCGGCGGCGACCTCTACCACGCGGTGCTGCGCGGCACGCTTGCCGAGCTCGAGGTCGCGCAGGAGCCGCAGTCGGGTTTCAGGACGGAGCTTGCGATTCGCCCCGCGCAGGACGGCCGCGCGTTCGAATCGGCCCTGGCGGCGGCGGTGGCTGAATTGCAGCGGGATTTCCCGGGGCTTGGCCTCGAGCGCACCGATGACGGTTTTCGGGCGAGGATCCCGCCGCCGCTGCGAAGCACGCACGAGCAGCATTTTGCGGCGGTGCTGGACGGATTCCTGCGATGCGTCGACGCCGGCGGCTGGCCGGCGCGCATCGGCGCGGACCTGGATTTCAGGTATTCGCTGCTGGCGCGCGCCCGCGAGGTGTCACGCGCGGCGCGCTGAGGGTGCAAGGGAGGGGCGGGCGATGAACAGGATCATGATCGTGACCGGCGCGAGCCGCGGCATCGGTGCCGCCACGGCGTTGCTGGCGGCGCAACGGGGCTACGCGGTCTGCGTGAACTACCTGCGCAACCGCGCGGCGGCGGAAGACGTCGTGCGCGGCATCGAGGGGGTCGGGCGCCGCGCCATCGCGGTGGCCGCCGACGTCGCAGTCGAGGACGACGTCCTGCGCATGTTCGAGACGGTGGACCGGCAGCTAGGCCGGCTCACCGCGCTGGTCAACAATGCCGGCATCCTCGAACGGCAAACCACCATCGCCGGCATCGACTCGGCGCGGCTGCAGCGCGTGTTCGCCACGAACGTGACGGGCCCGTTCCTCTGCGCGCGCGAGGCCGTGAAGCGCATGTCCACGCGGCACGGCGGCGAAGGCGGCGGCATCGTCAACGTGTCGTCGCGCGCATCGCAACTCGGCTCGCCCGGGGAGTACATCGACTACGCGGCCTCGAAGGGCGCCGTCGAGTCGCTGACGGTCGGCCTCGCCAGGGAGGTCGCGGAGGAGGGCATACGCGTGAACGCCGTGCGACCCGGCTTCATCTACACCGAGATGCACGCGAGCGGCGGCGAGCCGGGTCGCGTCGACCGCGTGAAGGCCTTCGTGCCGATGAAGCGCGGTGGCACGGCCGGGGAAGTCGCAGGCGCCATCCTGTGGCTGCTCTCGGATGAATCCGCCTACGTGACCGGGACCTTCATCGACGTTTCCGGCGGCCGGTGAGCGGCGCACGGCGCCGGACGCGCAGTTGTGCAATGATGCGTGCGTGAAGAGACTCGATAGGCTCCTTTCCAGCAACCGCCTCTGGGCGACCTCCGTCCGCAGCCGCGAGCCGGACTACTTCCTCAAGCTGTCGCAGCTCCAGACGCCGGAGTACCTGTGGATAGGCTGCTCCGACAGCCGCGTGCCTGCGAACCAGATCACGGGTCTCGCGCCGGGCGAGGTCTTCGTGCATCGCAACGTCGCCAACATCGTGGTACACGCCGACCTGAACTGCCTGTCGGTGCTGCAGTACGCGGTCGACGTGCTCAAGGTCAAGCACGTCATCGTCTGCGGGCACTACGGCTGTGGCGGCGTGACGGCCGCCCACGACAACCTCAAGCTCGGTCTGATCGACAACTGGCTGCGACACGTGCAGGACGTCGCCCAGAGGCACCGCGAGCTGCTGGGCGACCTGGCCGGGCGCGAGCAGCGCATCACGCGCCTGTGCGAGCTCAACGTCATCGAGCAGGCGGTGAACGTGGCGCAGACCACCGTCGTGCAGGACGCCTGGGCGCGCGGGCAGGAGCTCGCCGTGCACGGCTGGGCCTATGACCTCAGGGACGGCGTCATCCGCGACCTGAAGATGTCGGTGGAAGGCGCGACCGATCTGGAGGGCTGCTACGCTGCGGCGCTGGCGGGTCTCGGCAAGTCCGGGCAAATGCCGCATGACGCAGGCTAGTCCGGCGCGGCCGTCTGAGCGGCTTGCGCCCGTGGTTCTTGTACAGGCAGGCGTCGCGAGGGTTCCGACATGAAATTCGAGGACTTTTCCACCCGGGTGCTCATGGAGATCACCTCCCGCCCGCCGATCGTGTTCGTGCGCGGGGAGGGCTCGTGGCTCTGGGACCACGCGGGCAGGCGCTACCTGGATTTCGTGCAGGGCTGGGCCGTGAACTGCCTGGGCCATTGCCCGCCGATCGTCGCGCAGGCGCTGGCGGAGCAGTCGCGCCTGCTGATCACGCCGAGCCCGGCGTTCTACAACGAGCCCTCGATCCGCCTCGCCCAGACGATCGCGCGCCACAGCTGCTTCCAGCAGACGTTTTTCACGAACAGCGGCGCCGAGGCCAACGAGGGCGCGATCAAGCTCGTGCGCAAGTGGGGCGCGCGCAACAAGTCGGGCGCGTGGGAGATCATCACGTTCGAGAATTCCTTCCATGGCCGCACGCTCGCGACGATGTCCGCGTCGGGCAAGCCGCAGTTCCGCGATCTGTTCGAGCCCAAGGTGCCCGGATTCCCGAAGGCGCGACTCAACGACATCGGCTCCGTCGAGGCGCTCGTCTCGGACAGGACCGTAGCGGTCATGCTCGAGCCGGTGCAGGGCGAGGCCGGCGTCATTCCCGCCACCGTCGCGTTCATGCGCGAGCTGCGCGAGCTGACGCACCGGCGCGGGCTGCTGCTCATCGTCGACGAGATCCAGACCGGCGTGGCACGCACCGGCACGCTTTGGGGCTATGAGCACGCCGGCATCGAGCCGGACATCATGACGCTCGGCAAGGGGCTGGGCGGCGGCGTGCCGCTCGCCGCGCTCGTGGCACAGGACCGGGTATGCGTGTTCGACCACGGCGACCAGGGCGGCACGTTCAACGGCAATCCGCTGATGGCCGCGGTCGGCTGCGCCGTCATGGATGCGATACTGGCGCCCGGCTTCCTGGAGGGCGTCCGAAAGACCGGCGCCTACCTGACGGGGCGCCTGGGCGATTTGTCCGCGCGCAAGGGGCTTGGGGAAGTGCGCGGCCTGGGCCTGCTGGTCGCGCTGGACCTGAAGCAGGACATCGCCCCGCGCGTGGTCGACCTCGCACGCGATGCCGGCCTGTTGCTGAATGCGCCGCGCCCGAACCTGCTGCGCTTCATGCCGGCGCTGAACATCTCCGTTTCCGAGGTCGACGAGATGCTGTCGACGCTCGAGATCCTGCTGCAGCAGGCCGCAAGGCCCTGAAACCGCCGGCTTGAGGGGCGGCGTCCAGCCGCCCGCAGTTTTTCCGCGCGCCGGTTGATCGCCCGGCTTTTCCCGTGGCACGGCGGCGTGCCGTTCCCGAGTCGGGAAAAATTCCCGGACATGCTTGGGAAAAAGTAACGAAGTGTTCTAAACTTCCTTTGCAAACAAAAATGAGTCTCACGACGATTCTCAGTTTAATTGTTGATTTAATGAAAAAATCATCAGGAAATAGGGGAGATTCCGATGCAGAGGAAGGGGATGGCAAGCTGGCGGGGAGTCGTCGCCACGGTGGGTTTCGCGTTGATTGGCGCATCCACCGCCTACGCTGAAGAAAGCCAGTTCGCGTACGTCTATACGACGGACTTGCTGCCCAAGGGCGCAAAGGAAGTGGAACAGTGGGCGACGTGGCGGCACGGGCGCTCGCAGGGTGATTTCGACGTCCTCGAAGGGCGCACCGAAGTCGAATATGGCGTGACGGACAAATTCCAGGCCGCCTTGTACGCGAACTATGCATGGGCGCGGACGTACCACAACAACGTGGACGGCACGACGGCGCCTCCCGAAAGCTTCGCGGAGGCCTTCCCCGGAGCGGACGACAAATTCGTGGATTCGAAATTCGTCGGCGTCTCGCTCGAGGGCATCTACCGTGTCCTGAGTCCGTACACCGATCCCGTCGGGCTGGCGATCTACCTCGAGCCGACCGTGGGCAAGGACCTGTGGGAAATGGAGACGCGGCTCATCCTGCAGAAGAACTTCCTCGACGACCGCCTCATCACGTCGTTCAACGTCACGGTCGGACAGGAAGCCCGGCGCCTGCCCGCTGACCCGTCCGCGGCACCCGGCGACGTCGAGGCAGCCGAGCACTGGGACCACGAGACCGACGTCAACTTCGGCTTCGCCGCTTCCTATCGCTTCGTCTCCAACTGGTCGGTCGGCGCGGAATTCCTGAACGAGCGAGAATTCTCGAGCTTCGCCATCAAGAGCGACACGAGGACCAATGTGGCGTGGTACTTCGGCCCCACCGTGCACTACGGCGGCAAGGACTTCTTCGTCACGGCGACTTTCCTGGCGCAGCTCAAGGGCGCGAAGGACTATGCCAATTCCGGACCGGATTCCTTCGTGGTGAACGGCATTTCCAATGCGGACGATTTCGAGAAGTACCGCCTGCGCATCAAGGCGGGGATCTATTTCTAGGGCGTGTCGTGCGTAACGAGGCGTGGATATGGCTGCCGGTAGCGGCGGTTTCGACATCGGTATATGCCAAGACCTATTTCACGGTGGAACAGGCACAGCAGGCGATCTTCCCGGGCGCGAAGATGACGCAGGCTTTCGTCAAGCTGACGGATGCGCAGGTGAAGGAGATCGAGCGGCGCACGGGTGTCAACGTGCGCTTCGACGAGATCCGGTTGTGGAAGGTGGCCGACGGCGGCTATTTCGTCGTGGACGAGGTGGTCGGCAAGCATGAGTTCATCACCTACGCCCTGGGACTGAACGCCGACGGCAGCGTGAAGCAGATCGAGATCATGGACTATCGCGAAAGCTACGGCTACCAGGTGCGCAACGCGGACTGGCGTGCGCAGTTCACCGGCAAGACCGCCGCTTCCACGCTGAAGCTGGAAGGCGACATTCGCAACATCAGCGGCGCGACGCTTTCCTGCCGCCACATCGTCGATGGCGTCAAGCGCGTGCTCGCGACCTATGACATCGCCGTCAAGTGATCTCCGGCGGTGGCGCCTGCCGCCGCGCGTGATCGGCCGCCCGCGCCGGATTGCATGATGGCGTTCCCCGCGTCCCGCGCCGTCGAGACCATCGTCCTGCCGCGCTGGCTGCGCTGGATCGTCTACGGCACCACGGCCGTGCTGTTCGTCACCGGCGCGCTCTGGCTGCTCGTGCATTACGGCCTGGGGCGGAATCCGGCCGACGACCTCCCGCATCCGGTCGAGCCGTGGCTCCTGCGCGTGCACGGGCTGGCCATGATGGCGGGGCTATTCGTCTACGGCGCCTTGCTGCGGGCCCACATGGTCAACGCATGGAAGCTGCAGCGCAACCGGGCGACCGGCATCCTGGTGGCGGCGGTGCTCGGTTTTCTGGCGGTGACGGGCTACATGCTTTACTACGCGAGCGGCGAGACGACGCGCCCCGTCGTGAGCGCGGCGCACTGGATCGTCGGCCTCGTCGTCGTCGTCGTGCTGCCCCTGCATATCTGGCGGGGACGCCGGCGGCGTACCGTGCCGGGCTGAGCGCCCGGCAACCCCTTCCCCTCGGTTTCCCCCGACCCCCCGGTGTGGTCGTCGCCCGGGCGGGCGCCGCGGTTTGCCCGCGGCAGGCAGATGTGCTATCAGTGCGCCTGCACGTTGCGTGCGTGCCCACAAGCAGAACAATGAATCGATATCACGCAGCGGTCGAACCGACGATAACAGGGGAGGAGCATATGGCTCCATGGATGTTCCGGACGGATCGCGAGACGCGCCGTACCGGCGGCTGGAATTTCGGGCGCTGCATGGTCGCGGCTGCCGTCGCCGCGAGCCTGCCGGGTTGCGCCTGGCAGTCGAGGCCGCAGCCTGAACCGGAGCCGGAGCGCGAGGCGGTGCAAATAATCGACGCGCCGCTTCCCCCCGACGAGCCGCGACCGGTGGCCGAGCCTGCTGCTGCGCCACCGCCTCCCGCCCCGGAGCCGCCCCGCAAGACCGCCCATGACGAGGTCACCATTCTGCCCAAGAAGGATGGATCGATCGGCGGCGTGGTGGTGCGCCAGGGCGACACCGCCGTCCTGCTCGACAAGCCCTATGCCTCGGCCCTGGTGGAAGGCGAGGGGATGATCCGGGAGTCGGTGGCCGATCCTGCGCAGATCGCGCGCGACTATTCCGACGCGTTACTGGCGTTGCCGGCCGAGCCGGCCAAGTTCCTGCTGTATTTCGAGGAGGCGACCGACCAGCTCACGGCCGAATCGCAGCAGGAGATCGACAGGATCATCGCCGACCTCGCGGACCGGCCGGCGCCCGAGATTTCGGTCATCGGCCACACCGACACGGTGGGCACGGATGCCTACAACGACAAGCTGTCGCTGCAGCGCGCGGAGCACGTGCGCGCCGATTTCATCCGGCGCGGCATTCCCGAGGAAAGGATCACCGCCTCCGGCCGCGGCAAGCGCGAGCTCCTCGTGCAGACGCCGGACGGCGTTGCCGAGCCGCAGAACCGCCGCGTGGAAATCGATGTGCGGTAGCGTCCGGCCGCTACAGCAGGCCTTCGAGCAGCTGCACGTCCACCAGCGTTCCCGCCGGCACGTTGCCCTGCTCCGCGGGCAGCACGATGAAGCAGTCGGCCTGGCTCATCGAGGACAGGATGCCTGAGCCCTGGTCGCCGGTCGAGCGCACGGTCCATTCGCCGTCGGCTCCCCGGGACAGGATGCCCCGCTGGAATTCCGTGCGGCCGGGCAGCTTCTTCAGCGCGGACGTGCAGACGATCTTTTGCGTGGGCAGGGCGACGGAGCGCGTCTGGCCCTGCAGGCGCAGCAGCGCTTCGCGCACGAACTGGTAGAACGTCACCATCACGGCGACCGGGTTGCCGGGCAGGCCGAAGAAATGCGCCTGGCCTATCCTGCCGTAGGCGAGCGGCCGGCCCGGCTTCATGGCGATCTTCCAGAACAGCACTTCCCCGAGCTTGTCGAGGATCTGCTTGACGTAATCGGCCTCGCCCACGGAAACGCCGCCGCTGGTGATGACGACGTCGGCCGACCGCGCGGCTTCCCGGAATGCGTCCTCCACCGCCTGCGGTGCGTCGCGGATGACACCCATGTCGAGGGCTTCGCAGCCCAGGCGCGTGAGCATGCCGTGGATCGTGTAGCGGTTGCTGTCGTAGATCTGCCCGGGACCGAGGCGGTGGCCGATGGCGACGAGCTCGTCGCCGGTGGAAAAGAACGCCACGCGCAGCTTCCGGTACACGTCCACCTCGCCGACACCGAGCGAGGCGAGCATGCCGATCTCGGCCGGGCGCAGCGGCTGGCCGCGGCCGAGCGCGATGGCCCCGGCCTTGAGGTCCTCGCCCGCCGCGCGGGTGTTTGCGCCTTTCTTCGGCAGCGGCATGACGCTCACGCTGTCGCCGCTCGCCTTCGCGCGTTCCTGCTGCACGACGCTGTCTGCGCCGGCCGCGATGACCGCGCCCGTCATGGTGCGCACGGCCTCGCCGGGGCGCATCGTGCCCGTGAACGGCTTGCCCGCATACGCGGTGCCGGCGATTTTCAGGCGGGTTTCGCCGTCCGGCCTGAGGTCCTCGAAGCGCACCGCGTAGCCGTCCATCGCGGAGTTGTCGTGCTGCGGGACGTCCAGGGGCGAGACGACGTCCTGCGCCAGCACGCGTCCCAGCGCAGCGCGGATGTGCAGCCTTTCCACGGTGGTGACCGGCGACAGGAAGGCGCCGATGTGCGCGCGCGCTTTTTCCACCGGCATGGAATTCGGGTCGTAATCGGAAGCGGCGGCGAGGTCGAGCAGGGAGGACGGTGAATTCATGGCGGCGCGTGCTGTTGGATTCGCGTCCATTCTACCCACGTGCCGAACGGTGCGGGACGGCCGCTCAGCCGCCGATGTAGCTCATCTCCACCTTGCGCAGCTTTGCCGTCTCGGCCGTCCGGATTTCCGAGTAGCGGTCGGCGCGGGCACGCCAGACCGAAGCGATCTCGGCCGAGATCTCCTCGTCCGTGGCGCCGGTGCGCAGCAGGCCGCGCAGGTCGGTGCCCTCGGTGGCGAAAAGACAGGTGTAGATCGAGCCTTCCGCGGACAGGCGCAGCCGCGTGCAGTCCCTGCAGAACGCCTGGGTGACGGAGGAGATGAACCCGATCTCGCCGGAGCCGTCGCGGTAGCGCCAGCGCTCGGCGACCTCGCCCGCGTAGTTCGGGTCCACCGGCTCGATGGGGAACGCCTCGTTGATGCGGGACACCAGCTCGCGCGAAGGCACGACGTGCTGCATCTTCCAGCCGTTGGTGTGCCCGACGTCCATGAACTCGATGAAGCGCAGGATGTGGCCGCTGCCCTTGAAGTGCCGCGCCATGGCGACCGCATCCTGGTCGTTGGTGCCGCGCTTGACCACCATGTTGACCTTGATCGGCGCGAGTCCCACGCGGTCCGCCTCGTCGATGCCCTCGAGCACCTTGCCCACCGGAAAGTCGACATCGTTCATCGCACGGAACACCGCATCGTCCAGGGAGTCGAGGCTCACCGTCACGCGCTGCAGGCCGGCATCCTTGAGGGCCTGCGCCTTCTGCCTGAGCAGGGAGCCGTTGGTGGTGAGGGTCAGGTCGAGGCCGCGCTCCTGGGCGAGCAGCTCGATCAGCTTCTCGAGCTGGCGGCGCACCAGCGGCTCACCCCCCGTGAGGCGCACCTTCCCGACGCCGTGGCCGCGGAAAATGCGCACCAGGCGGTGGATTTCGTCGAAGCTCAGCAGCTGCGAACGCTCGAGGAACTGGAAGTCGCGGCCGTACACCTCCTTGGGCATGCAGTAGGTGCAGCGGAAGTTGCAGCGGTCCGTCACCGAGATGCGCAGGTCGCGCAACGCGCGCGCGCGCGTATCCACGAGCGGCGGGGGCTCCGCGGCCGGGTGCACGGGCACGCTGGTGTACGCTGGCGTCATCGATGTTCGAGCGGTTGCGGCTGTTTTATGGCGCGTTACGGCACTGCCGCTGTGCCGCGCAGGCCATTATATTCCATCGTGCATGGCGCGAGACGGCCGGGATTCCGGCGGGGGGCGGCCTCAGACGTAGGCGATGAGCCGCCCGCAGGCGACGACCGCCGCCCAGATCGCCATGGACGCCAGCGCATGCAGCTTGGCTGCGGCCGGCGCAGCCACGTCGCGATCCCATCGCGCGACCGTGCGGAAGGCGCCGAGGTGGAACGCCGCCGCGTTCGTGCCCGCCAGCATGAGCAGCAGCATTTTCACCACGAAAGCCCGGTTGGCGACGAGGTCGGAGGCCGCGGATGCGAACATGAGCAGCCCGGTGGGCACGATGAGCAGCAGCGCGGCCAGCGACCAGGGCAGCAACTGGCGCGCCAGCATGCGTATCGGCATGCGCTTGCCGGCGCCGAGCACGCGCAGGTCGAACAGCATGACCGCGCCGACCAGCACGCAGAAGCCGAGGATGTGCAGGGTCTCGACGGCCGGATACAGCCACAGCGAGTCGCGCATGGCGGCCGCGAGGCGGCCGCCTTCGATGGCCTCGAGCACGGCGCCGCCCGGTGCCATCAGCGCAGTTCGTAGACCTTGCCGCCGAGCGTGATGCGTTCGGCGCGCATTTCGCCGGGCTCGTTCCGGCTCGGATAGCCTTCCACGCCGACCGCCGTGCCCGGCTTGATGTCCCCGCTGGCGATGCCGCGCGAGGACATGCGCGACGGCGGGGCCAGCACGACCAGCCAGCTCTTCCCGCCGGCATCGAGCCTCAGGGTGGCATGCGGGTTGGCATAGGAAACCTCGGTGACGGTCCCCGACAGCGCCAGCGGCTTGTCGCGGTCGTACTCGCTCCAGCCATGGTGGGCGAAGGCCGGGGCAAGCCATGTCACGGCGGCGAGCAGCAGGCCGCAGGCGGCCGCTGCGAGGCGGGATGCGCGCATGGGATCCTCCTCAGGAATCTTATGGTCGGGTTCCCACAGGATACCGCGCCGGCACGGCCCTGGCCTCGAAAGTCATCGGATTTGCCGGCGCCTCCGGCGGCGGCAAGGCCGCGTCGATCGCCGGCTTCCTGCCTTCCGGGGCCGGGCGGGCCGGCTGCAAGGGCGGCGCAAAGCGGGGATAATCGTCGGCATGAAACCGGACGATTCGCGTATCGCCACCATCGAAGTGCTGTATTTCGCCAGCCTGCGGGAAACGCTGGGGCGCGATCGCGAGCGTATCGAGTTGCCGGCACGGGTCGGAAGCGTCGCGGAGCTCACGGAATGGCTGCGCCGCCGCGGCGGCGCATGGGAGCGGGAGCTTGCGGCCGGCCGCCCGGTGCGGATCGCCGTGAACCAGGACATGGCGGAGCCGGCGACCCCGCTGCAGGCCGGCGACGAGGTGGCTTATTTTCCGCCGGTGACCGGGGGCTGAAGTGACGGTGCGCGTGCAGGCCGGGGACTTCGACGCCGGCGCGGAAATGGCCCGCATGCGCCGCGGCGACCCCAGGATCGGCGCGATCGCCTGTTTCGTGGGAGTGGTGCGCGACCTCAATGAAGGCGAATCCGTCGCGGAGATGACCCTCGAGCACTATCCCGGCATGACGGAAAAGGCCCTCGAAAAAATCGTCTCGGAAGCGCGTTCGCGCTGGGATCTCTACGACGTCCTGGTGGTGCATCGCATCGGCACGCTGAAGCCCACCGACCAGATTGTGCTCGTGGTCGTGGCGGGCGCGCATCGCGGCGAGGCCTTCGACGCCTGCGAGTTCCTGATGGACTACCTGAAGACGCGTGCGCCGTTCTGGAAAAAGGAGTCCACGCCGGCCGGCAGTCGATGGGTCGAGGCGCGCGGCTCCGACGACGCGGCGGCCGGACGCTGGGGCAGGACATGACGCGGCGGCGCGCCGAGGAGGCCACGGGCATGAGGCCGGCGCCGAAGCCGCAGTTGCGCATCATGTTTCGCAAGGCCATCGCCATGGGGCCCGGCAAGGCGGACCTGCTGCGAGCGATCCAGGAAACGGGCTCCATTTCCGCCGCCGCGCGGCGCATGGACATGTCCTACCGGCGGGCATGGCTGCTGGTCGACACCATGAACCAGGCGTTCAAGTCCCCGGTGGTGGTGACGCTCACCGGCGGCAAGGCCGGAGGCGGTGCGGCCGTCACCGACATGGGCAGGGAAGTCCTGGCGCGCTATGCGGAGATGGAAAGGAAGGCGAGCGCCAGCGTCGCCAGGGAGCTGCGCAGCTTCACGGACCTCATGAACGCCGGCTGAGCGCCGTCCGCCGAATCCTTCCGACGGCCATTCGATGACATATCCGTACCGTTCCGCCGGGACCGGAACGGGAGGGCTTGACGAAACGTTATATACCTAAGAATATAGCGTCAGGTGGCCGAATGCCGCGGGGTTTGAACGAGGCTCCGTGGCACGCAGACCTCCTTTCGAGCTTGAGGCGGCGTTCCTGCGGGGACGCCGCCTACTTTTCCGACGAACCGACTGAGTAACGCGAAGCACGACCGCCGCACAAGCCAGTCCGCATCGCTATATCCAGATAAATATAACGAATCGAATATTTCCATTCCAGATGACGAGGAGACCAGAAAACATGAAACAAGCACTCAATGCGATGCCGTTCGTGCTGGCAGGCGTGCTCGGGGTTGCCGTGAGCAGCGCGTACGCAGACGGTCCGGATCCCTATCCGGTCAAGGGGCAGGTCATCCAGGTGCTGGAGTCCTTCGACAACCCCGAAGGCGCGATCTTCAGCGCCGACGGCAAGACCGTCTTCGTCTCGAACTCCGCCGAACTGGGCATGCCCGACAAGGGTTTCCACTGGACGCACAAGGGCGGGTACATCAGCAAGCTCGCCGTGCAGTCCGACGGCACGCTGAAGATGGTCAAGGAAAAGCTCATTACCGGCCTGACGGGCCCGCTGGGCATGGCGGTCAGCACCGTGGCCACGAGGAAATTCCCGAAGGGCACCATCTTCCTGGCGGAAGCCTGGGCGCCGCTGGCCGAGGCCGACGGCACCGAGGTCAAGGATCCGTCAGTGCTCGATCCCAAGATCGTCGCGTTCAACGCCGACGGCAGGATCCTCGGCACGATCAAGCTCGGCGTGGATTCGCCGGCGGGCAAGGTGGCGGGCGTGGCTGCGACCCTGGCGAACGCGCTGAGCTTCGACAGGCAGGGCAACCTCTATCTTGCCGACACCGGCATCGGCGGCGGAATCTTCAATCCACCCCTGACCACCAAGGGCGGTGGCGTCTACATGTTCCCGCACGGCTCGCTCGACGCGCTGGCCGACGGCAAGGACGCGCCGCTGTCCTACATCGCCGTGCCGGACGGCGGCCCGGACGGCATCGAAGTCGCGCCGGACGGAGCGGTCCATTTCAACACCGTCGGCCAGGCCGCCGGCCTGAAGGATCCCGCCGAGGGCGGCATGTATCGCGTGACGAAGGCGGACTTCGAGGCGGGGCGTCTGCCCGAGCCCTTCGCCCGCGGCCTGGGCGCGCTGGACGGGCTGGATTTCGCCGGGTCGGTGCGCCTGGATACCGAGATCGTCAAGACGAACACCGTCGTCGTCACGCCGCCGTACGGCCAGCCCATGACCCTGACGTTCGACCGCGAGAAGAAGCTGGCCGGTCCCGCCGACATCGCCGTGTCGAAACAGTCGGACGGCAGCTACCTGCTGGTGATTCCGGAGCTGGCGGCGACCTCGCCGAACAACAAGAACAACCCGGTAACCGTGGTCCGGCTGCCGGCAGGCTTCGACCGGTTCTGAGGACCGTCCTTGCCGACTTGCACGCACCACATGCCTGAAAGGCCGGGTCGATGGACATGAGCATGCTCCCCGGCCCGGCCTCCGGGCAGCACACCGACGAGCGGAAGCCGCGCAGCCCGCAGCGCGACCAGCTGATCCGCGATCGCTATCTGACAGGCGAAACGCTGGCCAGCATAGGCGCGGCGTTCGGCATCAGCGCGGAGCGCGTCAGGAAGATCGTCAAGAAGTTCGGCCTCGACAAGCGCAACGCCGGGCTTGCGATACGCAACGTCGGCCGCTCGCAGGCGCAGCAGCGGGTTCCCTACAGCGTACGGGTGTACGGCTGCAGCGAGCAGGAGTTGCGCGCGATTCCGGACGAGCAGCGGCTGGCGTTCCTGCAGCAGCGCACGAACGCGAGGCGCGCGGCCGGCATGAGCTGGGAGCTTTCCCTGACGCAGTGGGCGGGACTCTGGAAAGCCTCCGGCAAGTGGGCGCAGCGCGGGCAGGGGCCGTTTAAATACGGGTTGTGCCGCGTCGATCCCGCCGGGCCGTATGCGATTTCCAACGTCCGGGTAGCGAGGAACCACGAGGCAGCCATGCGCGGCCGCGACCTCAAGTCCGCCGCACGGCGCCGGCAATCCCTCAGGCAGGCCCGCCACGAGAAGTGGATACGGGAAATGGCGCGGATCCTGAAGAAGTCCGTGGCAACGGACGCCCGACAGGCGGAACCTGTCGATCGGCAATGACCCGGGAAGTGGTCCGGGCGCAGGCCTGTACCGGTTTTGCTGTTTCCCCTGACGGCTCCCGCTTCCGCCTGCATTTCGACCTGGCCGGCGAGCGGGACTGCGCGCTCGATCTGCCCGTTTCCGAACTCGCGCCACTCATGCGGCTGATGCCGCAGATTCAGCAGATCGCGCTGCCCCAGCGTCGGGGCGATGCCTCGCTGCGGGTCATGCGCACACCCGTGTCGTGGTCGCTCGAGCGCGACATGACCGACGAATCCCTCGCCCTGGTCCTGGTGACCGATGACGGCTTCGAGTGGTGTTTCCAGCTGGGCGATGCCGAGATCTTCCGCATGGCCGAATTCCTGCGCGACGAGCGCATGACCACGCTACCCGCGCCCGGCTCGCGGCAGTAGCCGCAGCGCCACCGCCATCCACGACGTGCGTGCCTGACCCCGCTTCCGGCGCCGCCGGGCCTCCCCTCCAGCGTTGATTTCTTGACGCTGGAATGTATTGCGGCTAGCCTACCGCGCTATATAAGCCAGAATATACCGGTTTCCAGGCTGAAACAGGAGGGATGCAAGCGCCGTGATGGACGCCCGGGAAGTGCTCGTTCCGCTGCTGCTGTCGCTGAAAGTTGCGATCTGGGCGACCTTGCTCGCCACGGCAGCCGGCGTCGCGGTGGCCTTCGTGCTCGTGCGCTGGCGCTTTCCCGGCCGCGAAGCCGTCGATGCCGCCATGACCCTGCCCATGGTCATGCCGCCCACCGTGCTGGGCTACTACCTGCTGGTCCTCGTGGGGCGCCATGGCGTGATCGGGCAATGGCTGGACGAGCGTTTCGGCATCACCCTGGTTTTCACCTGGCAGGGCGCAGTCATCGCCGCGGCGGTCGTCGCGTTCCCGCTGGTCTACAAGGGTGCAAGGGCAGCCCTCGAAGGCGTCGACCACCAGTTCGAGCAGGCCGCGCGCGTGCTCGGCCAGTCGGAATTCGCGGTGTTCCTGCGCGTGACCCTGCCGCTCGCCTGGCGGGGCATCCTCGCCGGTACGATGCTCGCCTTCGCGCGGGCCCTGGGCGAGTTCGGCGCGACGCTGATGGTCGCCGGCAGCCTTCCCGGGCGCACGCAGACGCTTTCCATCGCCGTCTACGAAGCCGTGCAGGCCGGCAGGGACGACGTGGCCAACTTCCTGGTGATCGTGACCTCGATGGTGTGCATGACGATCCTGCTCGCTTCGGGCAGGCTGCTGCGTCCGGCTTACGCGCGCTGAAGTCCCATGCGCATCGACGTCGACATCCGCAAGACGCTGCGGTCGAGGGGCAGGGAGTTCAGTCTGGACGCCAGGTTTTCCTGTCATGACGACCTCGGCGTGGTGTTCGGACCTTCAGGCGCCGGCAAGAGCATGATGCTGCGCGCCATCGCCGGCCTCGAGCGTCCCGACGCCGGGCGCATCGTCGTCGGCGGGCGCGTGCTGTTCGATTCCGCGGTGGGCATCGACGTGCCGGCCAGGCACAGGGCGGTCGGCTACCTGTTCCAGGACTATGCGCTGTTTCCCCATCTGACGGTGGCCGAGAACATCGGCTTTGGCATGAAGCGCTGGTGGCAACGCGGGCTGCCGCCGCCGGTGGCGGCGCGCCTGGCGGAAATCCTCGATGCGTTCGAGCTGCGCGGCTTCGAGCGCGACTATCCCTGGCAGCTGTCCGGCGGTCAGCGCCAGCGCGTGGCGCTGGCGCGCGCCCTGATCCGCCAGCCGGACGTGCTGCTGCTCGACGAGCCGTTCGCGGCGCTCGACCCGCTGCTGCGGGCGCGCATGAGGTCCGAGCTTGCCGCCACGCGCGCATTGTTCGGGGTGCCGATGCTGGTGATTTCCCACGATCCGCAGGACGTTGCGATGCTGGCCGACACGCTCGTGCTGCTCGAGCGCGGCCGCGTCACCGACGTCGTCGACCTCAAGGTCGCGCCTTACCGCGATGGCGAAGGCAGGGTGGACGAGCGGGCGATCCGGGGGCTGCTGGCACGGGATGCGCAACCGCCGCCGTCGCCGCCGCGCGCGACGATCCGCGCGGTGAAATAAAAAAAAATTTTGGCCGTCGCTGTATCCGTGTAGACATTACGAAGGGGGAGGAGTCGTGACAACAAGAAGGCCATTCATATGGGCCGGGGACTGGCGCGCAATCCTGGTGCTGGCGGTTGGAATGATGTCGTTGCCGGGGGGCGCATGGGCCGACGACGTGGTCAAGCGGCTGCTCGACCTGCAGCTGAAGAAAGGCATCATCACGCAGGAGGAATACGACGAGTTCATGGCGGTGACCCGGGAGGAGGCAGGCGCCAAACCGGAGGCGGCCAGACAACCCGAGGCGGCAACCACGGTCGCGCCGCCAGCCGCTGCCGCGACGGCTCCGCCCGCGGGCAAGGAGCCCGCGGTCCAGGCGGGAAGCCAGACGGCGCCTGCGGACAACGCGGCGGCCGTTCCTGCGGCAGCGGCACCGCAGAAGACGCAAGCCGCCACACCGGCCGCCACTGCAGACACGGGACCGATCAAGGCCGCGTCGACGGGGACGGATGGCGTGACCGTCCTCAAGGGCGACTCCTTCAAGGTCGAGGTTTTCGGGACCATCGATTTGTCCGTGGGCTACACGAGCCATTCGCTCGTGCAGAGCGGGGAGATGCCAACTTCGATCGGGCCCTGGATTTCCGGCGGCGTCAAGTATCCGAGAACCGTGCCGGTCGGTCCCGGCGGCACGCAGGTTCCCTATCCGGCGTCCAACATGTCGAGCCAGACGGGCCTGTTCAACAGCGCGTTGTCGACGTCGTCGTGGGGGATCAAGGCCAACAAGGACATCGGCGACAGCGGCTTCAAGGCATTCGTCGTGCTGGATTCGGCGTTCAATCCGGCCACGGGCCAGTTCACCGACCAGTCGCACAACGAATCGGTCAATTCGAAGTACCCGACCACCGCCTTCGCCACGAGCTCGCTGGACGGCCAGCTGTTCGCGAAGGAAGCCGCCGCCGGGTTTTCGTCGGCGAAGTGGGGCAAGCTCGGCTTCGGCCGCAACACCAACCCGATGCTGGACGTGCTGAACAACTATGCGCCGAACCAGAAGGCCGGGCTGTATTCGCCATACGGCAACGGCGTGTACGGCGGCGGCGGGGGCATCTCCGAGAACGCCCGCGTGGACTACAGCATCAAGTACCAGAACAGGATCGGCGGCCTGAACGTCAGCCTGCTGTACGGGTTGGGCGGCACCGGCGGCCTGAAGCGCGGCGCCCAGGGCTTCGCGGGCAACATCGGCTACGAGACCGACCGTTTCGGCGTTCAGGTCGTGTACGAGCAGTTCACCGACCTGCTCAAGACCAGCACGGATGCCGCGGTGTCCAACGTGATCAACCTGACGGCTTACGACCAGACCGCGGTTGCGCTGGAGACGAAGTTCAAGCTGACGGACGGCCTGCATGCCCAGCTTGGCGCGCAGCGCGCGCGGCTGTCCGAGCCGACACCGGATCCGAACATCCCGTACATCTCGAACCTGTACGGCGAGGACGTGAACAAGTCCACGGCCTACGCCGGCGAGGCCAACCTGCTGTACATCAGCCATGTCGGCCTGGATTACGACCTGACCGAGAAAATCAACACGAGCTTCGGATACGTCTGGGTCAACCTGCCGAAATACGACTACGGGAAAATCACGGCGGGCAAGTTCCCGAACCACTACCTCGGCGGCGATCTCGATGCGTGGAGCGGGCTGGTCACGTACGGATGGAGCAAGGGCGTGACGATCTACGGCGGCGTGCTGTTCACGCATTACCGCGGGCCGGCCTTCGACGACACGGCCACGACCATCTATGTGCACGACATCTTCACCGCAGGCTCGGGCTTCCGGCTCAAGTTCTAGGCCGGCGCAGCCGAGGAAAGGAGCAACCCGGAATGTACAAGCCAATGCGATTGCTGGCCGCCATGCTCGCGCTGCAGCTCGGGACGGCCGCGATGGCCGCCGACCTCGTGGTCTCGGCCGCAGCCAGCCTGACCAATGCCTTCACCGACATCGGACGTGAGTTCGAGCGCGCGCATCCCGAAACGAAGGTCCTCTTCAATTTTGGCGGCTCGGGCCAGCTGCTGCAGCAGATAGAAAAAGGCGCGCCGGTGGACGTCTTTGCGTCCGCGGACCAGGAGACCATGGACAAGGCGCAGGCCGACGGCCTGCTGGAAGCAGGTACGCGCGCCGATTTCGCGCGCAACGCACTGGTCGTGGTCGTGCCCGCCGGCTCGGGGCTGCAGGTGGCGTCACTGGATGACCTGATGAAAGGCGAAATCCGCCATGTCGCCGTCGGCAATCCCGACAGCGTGCCGGTCGGCCGCTACAGCAAAGCCGTGCTGGTGGCATCGGGCCACTGGAGCGCGCTCGAGCCCAAGGTCGTCAACACGCAGAACGTGAGGCAGAGCCTGGACTACGTCGCGCGCGGCGAGGTGGAAGCGGCCTTCGTCTACAGGACCGACGCTGCCATCGCCCCTGGCAAGGTCACGGTTGCGCTCGAGGTGCCGACGCAGACGCCCATCCTTTATCCCGTCGCGGCGCTGAAGGGGATGGGCGGCAAGGACGGCGTCGCGGATTTCGTCGCGTTCGTCCGCTCCGCCGAAGGCAGGAGAATCCTGCAGAAATACGGGTTCGGCCAGCCCTGAGCCGGCCGCGTCGCGCGACGGCCCTCAGGTGCCGGGCTGCTTCGGCGGCATGACCCAGGCGGTGCCCGAGGCGTCCCGGCGTTCCGCCCAGCCGCCGCCCAGCGCGCGGATCAGCGAGACGCTCGCGAGCATCTGCTGCTGCCGGATCGCCAGGCGCCCGCGCTCGACCTGCAGCTTCGTGCGCTGCGCGTCAACGAGCTCGAGGACGTTGACCAGACCGGTCTTGTAGCGTGCGGTCGCGAGCTGCTCGGCACGCTCCGCGGAAGCTGCCGCACGCAGCTGGCTTTCGTGCTGCAGGTCGAGGATGCGCAGCGCCGCCAGCGCCGTCTCCACTTCCTTGAATGCGACCAGCAGACGTTCCCGGTATTCGGCGAGATACTCGGCATGGATGGCGCGCGCGCGGTCGATGTTGGCATTGATGCGGCCGCCGTCGAAAATCGGCTGCGTCAGTGACGCACCGATGGACCAGATGAAGCTTTCACGGTCGAACATGGCGGAGAGCTCGTTGCTCTCGAAGCCGAGCGCGCCGGTCAGCCTGATGGAGGGGAACCATGCGGCCTGTGCGATGCCGATGTCGGCGTTGCGCGCGGCCAGCTGGCGCTCGGCCTGGGCCACGTCCGGCCGCCGTTCGAGCAGGTCGGCGGGCATTCCGACCGGGATCAGGGGCGGTTGCGAGACGAAGGGCGCGGCTTCGATCTCGAAGGGACCGGGCGGGGCACCAGTCAGCAGCGCCAGCGCATGCTGCAGGTCGTCGCGACGGCGGACGGCCGCCTGCGCTTCGGCCTGGGTCGCGGCCAGCTCGGTCTCGACGCGCGCCAGGTCCAGCTCGCTCGCGAGCCCGCCGCGCTTGCGCGCGGCGACGAGGTCGCGCGCGCGCACGCGCAGGTCTATGCTGCTCGCGAGCAGGTTGACCTCCTCTTCGGCCGCGCGCAGCTGGAAATAGGTTTGCGCCAGGTCGCCCTGCAATGTCAGGAGCACGCTGTAGTAGGTAGCGATGCTCGCGTCCATGCGCGCGCGCGCCGATTCCTCGAGCCGGGAATACTTGCCCCAGAAATCGATCTCGTACGAAGCATAGAGCGGGAGCTGGAACTCGCTGCTGGAGTAGGCGACGTTTCCCGGCAGCTTGCTCGGCTGGTCGACGCGGTTGCCCGATGCGCGCAGGCGCTGCACATCCGCCCCCACGCCGATCGACGGATACTGGTACGACCTCGCGAATCCGAGCACCGCCCGTGCCTGCTCGACGCGCGCGGCAGCCGCCTGCACGCGCGGGCTGGCAACGCTCGCCTGCTCCTCCAGGCGGTTCAGCGCCGCGTCGCCGTAGATTTCCCACCATTTGCCGCGGATCGCCTCGTCGCTGGGCGCAGCCTCCTTCCACGGCCCGGTCTCCAGGTAGGCCGGCGGCATCGACGCCTTGGGCCGCACATAGTCGTTGCCCACTCGCATGCAGCCCGCCGCCGAGGTCAGGGCGGCAAGCGCCAGCAGCAGGATTCCAGGCTTCATCGGCATGCTCAGGCCTTGGGTTTCTCGACGGGCGCTGCCGGCTTCGGCGGCGGGGGCGGGGCCTTGTTGCCGGCGGCCATCTCGACCGCGCGTACCTTGGTGCCTTCGACGATGTTGTCGCGCGGGTTGTTGACCACGCGGTCCGCCGCATCCAGACCGGAGAGAATCTCGACTTCCTTGCCGTAGTCGCGGCCGAGCTTGACTGGCTTGATGTGCACCACGCCGCCGTTGTCGACCGTGGCGAGGCGTGGACCATCGCCGCCGACGATCAGCGCGTTGACCGGCACCTGCAGCGTGGGTTCCTCGTTCACCAGGTTCAGCTTCGCCTGCCCGTACATGCCCGGCAGCAGCGGCCCGTCCTTGTTGGGCACGTGCATTTCCACGATCATCGTGCGCGTCGCCGCGTCGAAGGCGCCGGCCGTGCGCACGACCTTGGCCGGGAACGTGCGCTCGCCGAGCTCGGGCACGACGAGATCGACCGTCATGCCCATCTTGATCATGCGGATGCTGCTCTGCGGGACCGAAGCGTGCACGCGTATCGTGTCCGTCTGCGCAAGCTTGAACAGCCAGCCGCCGGACGTGGCGCTGCCGGCCTGGATCAGCGAGCCGACGTCGATGTTGCGAGCCGTAATGGTGCCGGAGAAGGGCGCGATCACGCGCTGGAAGGACTTCATCTGCTCGAGTCGCCGCAGGTTGGCCTCTGCGGCAGCGTAATCGGCCACCCTTGCCTGGTACAGGCCCTTCTTCTCATCGACTTCCTGCGGCGACACGGCGTCGTCCTTCAGCAGGGCGACGTATCTGTCCGCGGTGACCTTCGCCAACTCGAGGTTGGCCTTGACCTGGGCACGCGTGGCGACCGCCTGGTCGTATTCCCGGTCGACTTCCGGCGCCTCGATTTCCGCCAGCACCTGTCCCGCACGCACTTTATCGCCGATATCCACCAGCCAGCGCTTGAGGTAGCCGTTGGTGCGCGCATAGATCACGGTGTCCTGGAACGGAAGCAGCGTTGCCGGCAGCGCGAGCAGCGACATCTCGCTGGCGCGCTTGGCTTTTACATAGGCAACCGTGGGCAGGTCGTCCTTCCCGGCCTCCGCCTGCGCCACTTTCAATGCATTCCATTTCGGCCACAGACCGATGGCGAACAGACCGGCCAGCGCCAACACGAGCCCGGCCACCAGCACTGCGCTCGAAGCGCGTCCCCGCATCGAGGCGGCCCTTCTGCGCCGCGGATGCAGCACCCGTTCCAGTAATTTCATCTCGGTTCTCCTGCTTCCCGCGAGGCTTTTGACGCGCCGCACAATATTTCATGATGAAATGATAGTGTCATCATGAAACGAATGATTTGAAACGCTTTTTCTTGAAAGCTCCGCCGATAAACTTGTAACATTAAACGGCAAGTCGTTGCAACAAAAACCAGTCCGGGAGAAGTCATCAGTGTGGATCGTCAGGCTCGCGCTTAACCGCCCCTATACCTTCGTCGTCGTCGCGCTGGTGATCCTGCTGCTCGGCGTGGTGTCGATCGTGCGCATGCCCAAGGACATCTTCCCCGAGATCGCGGAGCCCGTCGTCACGCTGATCTGGCAGTACGTCGGCATCCCGGCCGACGCCTTCGAGAAGCAGATCACGATCTTCTCGGAGCAGCAGATCAACACCACAGTGAGCAACATCCGCCGCATCGAATCGCACACGATCCACGGCAAGAACGTCATCCGCATCTATTTCCAGCCCAACGTGCGCATCGACCAGGCAGTCGGCCAGATCACGGCGACGTCGCAGACCATCATCCGGCGCATGCCGCCCGGTCAGACGCCGCCGCAGATCGTGCAGTACGACGCGTCCAGCGTGCCCATCCTGCAGATCGCGCTGGGCAGCGACACGCTGAGCGAGCAGCAGCTCTACGACCAGGGCCTGTGGCTGGTGCGCAACGAGGTGGTCCCGGTGCCGGGGGCGACGGTGCCGCTGCCGTACGGCGGGCGCCCGCGCCTGGTGATGGTCGACGCAGACCCGGTGCGCATGCATGCCCGCGGCGTCACCGTTGCTGACCTCAACGACACGCTCAACCGCCAGAACGTGAACCTGCCCACCGGCAGCACGCAGATCGGCTCGCGCGAGTACATCCTCAGCCTCAACAACAGCCCGCGCAAGATCGCCGAGATCGGCCTG
Organism: Burkholderiales bacterium; assembly: GCA_036274775.1. GTDB lineage: Bacteria > Pseudomonadota > Gammaproteobacteria > Burkholderiales > JACQAP01 > JACQAP01. The sequence goes on from DASUFB010000015.1 coordinate 81,729, forward strand.
CTGCCGGTCAAGAGCGTGGGCGGGGCGACGGTGTACATCAACGACGTCGCCGACGTGCGCGACGGCTACAACGAGCAGACCAACCTCGTGCGCCACGACGGGCGCAGGTCCGCCCTGATCACGGTGCTCAAGAGCGGCGGCGCGTCGACCCTGGACATCATCCGCGAAGTGCGCAGGCGCCTGTCCAACGTGACGCTGCCGGAAGGCCTGTCGCTGTCCTTCCTGTTCGACCAGTCGGTGTTCGTGGTCAACGCGATGCGCGCGGTGGTCGTGGAAGGCCTGGTGGCGGGGGGGCTGACCGGCCTGCTGATCCTGCTGTTCCTCGGCAGCTGGCGCTCGACGCTGGTGGTGATCACCTCGATCCCGCTGGCGATCATGTTCTCCATCATCATGCTCTCGTTGCTGGGCTACACGCTGAACCTGATGACCCTGGGCGGGCTGGCGCTGTCGGTTGGCATCCTGGTCGACGATGCCACGGTCACGATCGAGAACATCCACCGCCACATGGCCATGGGCAAGGGCCTGCGCCAGTCCATCATCGACGGCGCACAGCAGATCGCCATCCCGACCTTCGTGTCGACGCTCGCGATCTGCATCGTGTTCCTGCCCGTCACGCTGCTCACGGGCGCGGCCAAGTTCCTGTTCACCCCGATGGCGCTGGCGGTGGTGTTTTCGATCCTGGCTTCCTACGGCATCTCGCGCACGCTGGTGCCGGTCATGTCGCGCTACCTGCTGCTCGAGGACGAGCACGCCGACGGGCGCGGGCCGATGGCGCGCCTCCACGGCACCGTGGAGCGCAACTTCGAGCGCCTGCGCCGCGGCTACCTGTCCGTGCTGGAATGGACGCTGCACAGCCGCGTCACGGTCTTCGCGCTGTTCGCGGTGCTCGTGATCGGCTCGGCCGGCGCGCTGATGTTCATCGGCTGGGAGTTCTTCCCCGTGGTCGACGCGGGCAACATCCGCCTGCACGTGAACGCGCCGCCCGGCACGCGCCTCGACGACACCGGGGTGATCTTCTCGAGGGTGGAGGAGGAGATACGGCGCGTCATCGAGCCGAGGGACATGGACGTCATCATCGACAACATCGGCATCCCGCCGTCCACGAACCTCGCATACAGCGACAACGTCACGCTGTCCCCCGGCGACGGCGAGATACTGGTCGCGCTGAAGGCCGAGCACGAGGTGCCCACGCAGGAATACGTGCGCAAGCTGCGCCAGGTGCTGCCCGAGAAATTCCCGGAATGCACCTTCTATTTCCAGCCCGGCGACATGATGAACCAGATCCTGAACTTCGGCCTGCCGGCGCCGATCGACGTGAAGGTCATCGGCGGAGACTACAAGAACTACCACCTCGCCAAGGAAATCGAGGCACGCATGAAGCGCGTGCCGGGCGCCGTCGACGTGCACGTGCACCAGATCATGAACCAGCCGGCGCTGCGCGTGGAGGTCGACCGCACGCGGGCTTCCCAGATGGGGGTCTCGCAGAAGGACGTGGCGGAGAACTACCTGATCGCGTCCTCGTCGAGCGTCGTGATCACGCCCAACTACTGGATCGATCCCGACACCGGTCGCCCCTACGAAGTCGTCGTCGTGCAGCCCCACCAGACCGCGCTGAACTCCGTGGATGCGGTCATGAACATCCCGCTGCCGGGCAAGGGCCAGTCGCCCACGCAGATGCTGGCGAACGTCGCCACGCTCAAGCGCGTCAACCTGCCGGCCGTGATCAATCACGTCAATACCGAGCTCGCCTTCGACGTCTATGCCAACGTGCAGGGCAGGGATCTCGGCGCGGTCGCATCGGACGTGCGCAAGATCGTCGACGAGTTCATCCCGAAAGCGAAGGAGCAGAAGAACAACACGCGCATCGTGATATTCGGCCAGGCGGAGAGCATGTACGACGCGTTCACGCGCCTCGGGGCGGGGCTGATCGCCGCGGTGCTGCTGGTCTACTTCATCATGGTGATCAACTTCCAGTCCTGGACCGATCCCTTCATCATCATTACCGCGCTGCCCGGCGCCTTCTGCGGCATCATCTGGATGCTGTTCCTGACCGGCACCAGCTTCAGCGTGCCCTCGCTGATGGGCGCGATCATGAGCGTGGGTGTGGCCACGGCGAACAGCATTCTCATGGTGTCGTTCGCCAACGAGATGCTGCGCGCCGGCAAGGGCCCGATCGAGGCGGCCCTCGAGGCCGGCTCCACGCGGCTGCGCCCGGTTCTGATGACGGCCTCCGCGATGATCATCGGCATGGTGCCGATGGCGAGCGGGCTGGGCGAAGGCGGCGAGCAGAATGCGCCGCTGGGCCGTGCCGTCATCGGCGGCCTGGTGCTGGCCACCGTGGCCACCCTGCTGTTCGTGCCCGTCGTCTTCAGCATCGTGCGGCGGCGTGGCGTGCCCAAGCCGCGCTTTGCCGAGGACAATCCGGTCCTCGCCTAGGCCGTCGCCTCGTTGAGGATGCGGCGCGCGGCGTCGATGACCTCGGAGGCGGTGAGTCCCGCGGGGCCGATGCCGGATGCGACCAGCCTGTCGGCCGCCAGCCCGTGCAGGTGCACGCCGGCGAGCAACGCGAGGTCGGGGTCCCCACCCTGGGCGGCGAGCGACGCGACCATGCCGGTCAGTGCGTCGCCCATGCCGGCCGCAGCCATGCCCGGATTTCCGCTCGTGTTGACGTACCAGTCGCCGCTCCTGAGGGCGCAGATGCTGCCGTTGCCCTTGAGCACGACGGCGGCGTTGAATTTCGTGCCGAGCGCGCGCGCCGCGCCGATGCGGTCGGACTGCACCTTGTCCGTGCCCGTTGCGAGCAGGCGGGCAGCCTCCGCCGGGTGTGGCGTGAGGATGGTTTCCGATGCGCGGGCGAGCAGCGCCTTGTGCAGCTTGGGCTGGGCCGCGAGCAGGTTGAGCGCATCGGCATCGAGCACCAGCGGCGCCTTGTGCGCGATGGCAGCGGCCAGCGCGTGCTGCGCGGCCTGCGATTGTCCCAGCCCGGGTCCCGCCGCGATGCAGTCGAGGTCCTCGATTTTCAGCACCTCCTGCGCGGGACGGATCATGAGCTCGGGCTGCACCAGGTCCACCGCCAGCTCTTCCGAGAACAGGCCGGCGAAGACGCGGCCGGCGCCGAGCTTCAGCGCGGCGCGGCCCGCGAGCAGCGCCGCACCCACCATGCCCGGCGCGCCACCGACCACGCCTACGTTGCCGAACGTTCCCTTGTGGCTGTTGCGCTTTCTCAGCGGCAGCACCGAGGCGAGCAGCGGCGACTCGATGCGCCAGCCGTGCGGCTGGACCGCGTCGGGGATGTCGACGCCGAGCGGATCGAAGATCACTTCACCTGCGTAATCCGGGCCGTCGAGCGTGAACAGGCCGGCCTTGAGGCCGATGAACGTCAGCGTGCGGCGCGCGCGCACGGCGCAGCCCAGCACGCGGCCGCTGTCGGCGTGCAGCCCGCTGGGGACGTCGATCGACAGCACGCCGGCATCACGGCCGTTGACCCAGCTGACGATGTCGGCCGCCTGGCCCTGCAGCGGCCTCTCGAGCCCGATGCCGAACAGCCCGTCGATGATGAGGTCGGGAGCAGCATCCGGAGGCACCGAGCCGGTCGTGCGGCCGCCCGCAGCCCGCCATTCGCCCCAGGCCGCCTTCGCGTCGGGCGGCAGCTTGGACTCCTGGCCGGTGAACACCACGGTTGGCTCGAACCACGCCTGCTTGAGCTGCGACGCCGCGACGAAGGCGTCGCCGCCGTTGTTGCCGCCTCCTGCCAGCACGAGGATGCGCTTGCCGCGCTCGCCCAGCATCTCGCGCGCGAGGCGTGCCACGGCCGTGCCCGCCCGGGCCATCAGCGAAGGCGCGCCGGGCTGCGCGAGCACGATGGCCTCGATCTCGCGGATCTCGCGTGTCAGGAAAACCGGCGTGAATGCTCTTGGCATCGACCCATTCTAACCTCCCGGGCGGCCGGTGTGCCGCGGGCGGGAGACGTTTTAGAGCGAGTCCAGGAAGCGCAGCAATGCGTTCCGCTGCATCCTGGACATGCCGCGCACGGCTTGCGCCGCGGCCTGCGCTTCGCCGCCGTGCCAGAGCAGCGCTTCGAGCAGCGTGCGGGCACGGCCGTCGTGCAGATATGCGGCATTGCCGTTCACGCGCGAAGACAGGCCGATTCCCCACAGCGGCGGCGTGCGCCAGTGCGAGGGGCCGGCCGAAAATTCCGGCCGCCCGTCGGCGAGCCCCTCGCCCATGTCGTGCAGCAAAAGGTCCGTGTAAGGGTGGATGACCTGGCCGGACAGGAACGGCGGGTCGGCGTCGTCCGCCGTGCGCATCTGCGGCAAGTGGCAATCCGCGCAGCCGATCTCGGCGAACAGGCGTTCGCCCTGCCTGACCTGCCCGTTCGCGACGTCGCGCCGCGCAGGCACCGCGAGCGACTTCTGATAGAGCACGAGCATGCCCAGGCGCGCATCCTCGACTTCGGGCGTGCCCGCCGACGGTGCGGCGCGACAGGCCGTCTGCGGCGCGCTGCAGTTCTCGTCCGGGAACACGGACGTCGTGATGCCGAGGTCGCCGGAAAAGGCCGAAGCCGACTGGTGCAGCAGGCTTGCGGCTCCGGCCTTCCAGCCGAACCGGCCGAGTGCCATGCGCTTGCCGACGGGGTCCCAGACTTCATTCACGCGTCCGTGCCTGCCGGTGGGATCCGCGCGCGCACGGATGTCCCGGTCGGCGACCGCTTCGAGCAGGCCCAGCCCGAACACCGGCGGAGCGATGCGCGGCGACACGAGAATGTCGTCGCCCAGCGGCCCGTAGGCGAGCTCCGAAAATTCGACCCGCGGCCGGCGCAGGGAGATCTGCTCTCCGTCAGCCAGGCGCTCGGTGTGTTCCAGCCAGCGGATGCGCGCCTGGCCCTCGGCCGGGATGCCGGGCACGGCCGCATCATTCAACTGATCGCCATAGACGGGATCGGGCAGGGGACCGCCGTGGGGACCTCTGCCCGGCAGGCTCAGGCGCACCAGCATCGTGGTCATCTTCTCGCCGGGTCCGACCGGCGCGCGCCCGCGGCCGTTCTTCAGGTGGCAGGCCGCGCACGAGGGACGGTTGAACAATGGTCCCAGCCCGGCGGTCTCGCGATCCAGCGCGGGCGCCACGACCCAGACCTGGCGGAACAGGTTGCGCCCGAGGAAGAAGGTGTCGTCGAGCACGGAAGGCAACGCCGGCGAGGGCAGGGCATAGGCCTCGCGCCCGGTTTCGATCACCGTGCTCGACCCGCCCGACATCAGCGCCGCGTCCGGGACGGTGTCGGGACAACCCGTTGCGGAATAAGTCGCGAGGGCGACAGTCGCGGCGCAGGCTGCGCGCCAGGTCATCGGCCGCCGGCGGCGAGACGTGTGTGCGCAGCGGCCCGTGACAGCACGGAAGTGATTTCCGCGGTTGCCCTGGCGCGTTGCTCGTCAACCTGTGCACCCCAGGCTTGCAGGCGTCCGGCGAAATCCCGCTGCAACGCCTTGTCCTCGGATTCCGCGGCGCTGACCGGAAGCCAGGTCGCCGCGGCGCGCGCGCGCCGGGCCGCATCGGCCAGCGGGGCATCGCCGCGTTCCGCCGCAAGGTGTTCGGCGCGATGGATCGACTGCCAGAGCTCGCGCAGCGCGGCCTGCCGTTCGGTGACGAGCACGTCGAACAGCGCGCTCGACAGCGCCTGGCGCCGCTGTGCCCGCGCGAGGTCGTAGTTGACGTCGTGCGTGGCGGCCGCCTCGTATGGGTTGAAATAGCCCGCTTCCAGCGTGGCGAACGTCGACGGGCGCACGGGCAGCTTGCGGATATCCGGGCTTGCGAGGATGCGCTGGCCCTCGTCGGACAGCAGGAAGGTCACGTATTTCTGCGCGGCCTGGGGATGCGGCGCGCCGGCGAGCACGGCCACGTGCGCGGGGGAGAAGCCGATGATGTCCGGGTAGACGAAGGTCAGCGGGGAGCCGTTGGCCGCGGCGGATTTCGCGAAGAAGTCGATGGTGACGCCCACGTCCTGCTCGCCGCGCGCCACACGGTCGGTGATGAAGGCGCCGCCGGGCACGAACAACGCGGCGTTCGCGCCGAACTCGCCGATGAGCGCCCAGCCCGCGTCCCATCCCATCCGTTGCAGCAGGATCTCGTACATCAGCGGCGCGAAACCCACCCTGGAGGGCACGGGCAGCAGCACCCGGCCCGCGTATTCGGGCGCCGCAAGCTCCGCCCAGGTCGCGGGGCAGTGCAACCCGCGCGCCTCGAGGCGGGCGGTGTTGCAGGCGAATCCGTAGCCGGCGATCTCGGAGGCGCGGTACAGCCGCTCCGGGCCTGCGATCGGGAAGCCACCGACGGCTTCCGGCAGTGCCGGGTCCGCGGGCAGGGGGGTGAGCATGTCGCGGCGTGCGAGCTCCGCATAGTTGCGCGCGGAAGCCGACCAGTAGACGTCCACGCCGTGGCTGCCCGGTTCCAGCAGGTAGGGCATGGCGTCGCGCGGCATGCGCCAGACGATTTCCACGCGCGTGCCCGGGTTGGCTTTCTCGAACGCCGATTCGAACAGCGACAGCGTCTCCTGCGGGTAGCTGGTCAGCACCACGACCCTGTCGTCGGCGCCGGCCGCGGGAAGCGACGCGACGCACGCCAGGGTCGCGGCGGCAAACCAGGCCGCGCGCCAGACGGTTCCATGCATGACGGACCTCAGAACTTGTAGAGCAGGTTCAGGAAATAGTTGCGGCCTTCTTCCGGATAGCCCTCGACGTACTCGTAGTTCCTGTCGAAGATGTTGTTCACGCCCAGTTCGACATCGGTGTTGCGCACGACGTTCCATGCCAGCTTGGCATTGGCGATGCCGAACTCGCTGGCGATGCGCTGGCCGTCGGTCGAGCTGGTGCGCTGCGAATCGTACTCCGCCGAGCCGATGAAGCGCCAGGACTGGGCGAAGCGCCATTGCCCGTAGGCGAACACCTTGTGGCGCGGCACGTCGGTCAGCAAGATGGTCGGGTTCGACAGGTTCTTGCGCTCGATGTAGGTGTAGTTCGCGCCCAGCTCCAGGGTGGTGAAGGGCGTGACGCTGCCGCCGACCTCGAAGCCCTGGTAGCGTGCCTTGCCGATGTTCTGGTTCTGCGCGGAGAGCGGCGGCGGAAACACGTTGTTCACGAGCTGGATCAGGTCGCGGATGTCGTCGTAGAACACGGATGCGTCGAACTTCGCCTTGTCACGCCACGCGTCCGCGTAGCCCACTTCGTAGTGCGTGACGCGCTCGGGCTTGAGGTTGGGGTTGGGGAGAGCGGAGTTCAGGCGGAAGGAATAACGGTCCTTGATGGTCGGGAAACGCGTCTTCTGGCTGAAGGTCACGCGCGCCACGCCCGTGTCCGAGGTCTTGTAGAAGGCGCCGAGCTCGGGGTTCACGCCATCCGCGGTGCCGGTCTGGAACGGCCGGCCGGTGCCGTCCACACCGTCCGCCTGGATGGTCTCGGAAGAGTCGTAGCTCAGGCCGGCGACGATGTTCAGGCGCTCGCCGATCTTCTGGTTGTCCTCGATGCCGATCGAATAGATGCGGTCCTCGAAGCGCTGCTCGCTGCTGTTGATGATGTGCTCGCGATGCACGTCGTCCTTGAAGTGCAGCGCAATCTTCAGCTCGTTGCTGGGCACGATCTTGGTGCCGCCCTCGACGCTCGCACCGTAGGTGTAGTCGTCGTAGAAGCTCGGCGCGGAGGACCCGGTGCGCAGGGTAGAGTACGTGGCGTCGGTGTACTGGTACAGGGAGTTCTGGAACTGGTCGTAGTACACGCGCGTCTTGACGTAGGAGGTCTCGCCGATGCCGGTGTTGGACAGGAAGTAGTAGCTGGTCTTGTCCCAGTATGGCCATTGCCAGTAGCGCGGGCCGGTCGGCCCGGAGGCGGGGTGGTCGCCGGCGTACGGCGGCACGCCCTTCTCGCCGCGCTGCGCGATGTAGTTGAAGGCGTATTCGTCCGTCGCGTTCGGCGTGTAGCCGAGCTTGAGGTTGATCTTGTAGTCCTCGTTGTAGCTGTTCAGGCGCTCGCCCGGTGGCTGCGCGGCGCGTCCGGCGTTGCCGGGGATGAACGACACCCCCTTGAAATCGTCGGACATGTAGTACTGGTGCTTGTCCAGGTAGGACAGGCCTACCTGCGCATACCATGTCCCCTGGTTGGTGCCGACGTTGGCGAAGGCGTTGTAGCCGTTCTCGGCGAAGTCGTCGTTGAGGTAGGTGCCCACGCCGGCGTCGCCTTCGAGCTTGGCCGTCGGGCGCCGGCTGATCAGGTTGATCGCGCCGCCGAAGTTGTTCGGGCCGTTCAGCACCGAGCTGAAGCCCTTGGTGATCTCGATCTGGGACAGGTCGTACGTGTTGAAGCGGCCGAGGTCCACGTAGCCGTCGTACGGAACGTAGATCGGGATGCCGTCCACGTAGACCGGCACCTGGCGCAGGTCATAGCCACGCACGAAGACCATGGACTCGTTGCGCGGGCCCACGTTGGACATGGTGATCCCGGATTCGAGGTTCAGGGCGCGGCTGACCGTCTCGCGGTTGTAGTCGCGGATCTGCTCCTTGTCCACGGTCTGCACGCCGGTGCCTTCTTCCTTGATGCTTTTGGCGGTGACCTGGATTTCTCCGAGCGTGAAGATGCCCGTGTCCTCGGCCGCAGCCGGCACGGCGAAAGCCGCGGCCACGAGGCCTGCGGTCATTTTTCCTTTCATGTGGCTCCCCCCTTGCGTTGCGGTTGCGTGTAACGGTTTGTTATATCTTAATGGATATAACGATAGTCGCAATATACATGTGTATACGACGCATGCAAGCGTAAAACCATGGCCAGGGCCGGGCGGCCGGCAAGGGCGGCGGGTCGGTGCGGTTATAATTCGACTTTAGAAACCATCGATTTCGACGAAATGCCCGAACTCCTGACGCTGCGCGGTCGCAACGCCCTTTCGGAATTTCGTCTCAGGAAGCTCGCCCGCTCTCTCCACCTGTCCGCTCCTTCCGTCCGCGCCGTCACCGCGGAATACTGGCATTTCGTGGCGCTGAAGGCGCCGCTGCCGGGGCCCAGGCGCAAGGTCCTCGAACGCATCCTCACTTACGGTCCGGTGCCGGCCGCCGTCTCGGAAAGCGGGCAACTGCTGCTGGTGGTGCCGCGGCCCGGAACCATCTCGCCGTGGGCTTCCAAGGCCACGGACATCGCGCATGCCTGCGGACTCGAGGACGTCGAGCGCATCGAGCGCGGCGTGGCCTTCTATTTGTCGCTCTCCCGCGGCGCGCGCCTGGACAAGACCGCGCGCGCGGCGTTGCTGCCGCTGATCCACGACCGCATGACGGAGACCGTGCTGGATTCCCTGGACGAGGCCGAATGCCTGTTCCGGCACGTCGAGCCGCGGCCGCTCGCCACGGTGGACATGGCTGCCGGCGGCCGCTCGGCCCTGGAGAAGGCCAACCGCGGCATGGGGCTCGCGCTGTCGGCCGACGAGATCGATTACCTGCTCGAGAATTTCCGCGGCCTCGGGCGCAACCCCACGGACGTGGAGCTGCTGATGTTCGCGCAGGCGAACTCCGAGCACTGCCGCCACAAGATCTTCAACGCCGACTGGATCATCGACGGCGAGCGTAAGCCGAAATCGCTGTTCGGCATGATCCGGCACACGCACGCCGTGAGCCCCGGCGGCACCGTGGTGGCCTATGCCGACAACGCCTCCATCATGGAAGGCGGGCAGATCGAGCGCTTCTACCCGGACGGGGCGGGCCGCTACCGCCGCGTGCGCGAGCTCACGCACACGCTCATGAAGGTGGAGACCCACAATCATCCCACCGCGATTTCGCCGTTCGCCGGCGCGGCCACCGGCTCCGGCGGGGAAATCCGCGACGAGGGCGCCACCGGCCGGGGATCGCGGCCGAAGGCGGGGTTGACGGGCTACTCCGTTTCACACCTGCGCATCCCGGGCTTCACCCAGCCCTGGGAGCGCACCGGCATCGGCAGTCCGGGCCGCATCGCTTCCGCGCTGCAGATCATGCTCGAGGGTCCCATCGGCGCGGCCTCGTTCAACAACGAGTTCGGCCGGCCCAACCTCTGCGGCTATTTCCGCACCTACGAGCAGACGGTAGGCAGGCAGGCGCGCGGCTACCACAAGCCGATCATGCTGGCGGGCGGGGTGGGGGCCATCGCCGCCTCGCAGGCGTTCAAGGCCGGCGTGCCCGCCGGCGCGCCGCTGGTGCAGCTCGGCGGGCCGGGCATGCTGATCGGCATGGGCGGCGGGGCGGCTTCGAGCATGGACACCGGCGCGAACGCCGAGGACCTGGACTTCGACTCCGTGCAGCGCGGCAACGCCGAGATCCAGCGCCGCGCGCAGGAGGTCATCGACCGCTGCTGGGCGATGGGCGAGGGCAATCCCATCCTGTCCATCCATGACGTCGGCGCGGGCGGCCTGTCCAATGCGCTGCCCGAGCTGATCCACGGCGCCGGGCGCGGCGGCCGTATCGAGCTGCGCGCGATTCCTTCCGAGGAGCCGGGCATGACGCCGGCGCAGGTCTGGTGCAACGAGGCGCAGGAGCGCTACGTCATGGCGATCGCACCGAAGCGTTTCGACGCCTTCGCCGCGCTGTGCGCGCGCGAGCGCTGCCCGTTCGCCGTGGTGGGCCGCGCCACCGACGACGGCAGGCTGGTCGTCGGAGACGAGCGCTTCGACAACAGGCCTGTCGACATGCCGCTGGAGGTGCTGCTGGGCAAGCCGCCGAAGATGACGCGCGACGTCAAGCGCCGCGCGAGGGTCGAGTCCCCGGCGGACTTCTCGCGCGTGGAGCTCGGCGAGGCGGTCGCGCGCGTGCTGCGTCTTCCCGCGGTGGCGAACAAGACCTTCCTGGTTTCCATCGGCGACCGCACGGTCGGCGGCCTGTGCGCGCGCGATCCCTGCGTCGGCCCCTGGCAGGTGCCGGTGGCCGACGCTGCCGTCACGCTGGCCGGATTCGAGACGTATCGCGGCGAAGCCTTCGCCATCGGCGAGCGCACGCCGCTCGCCGTGCTCGACGCTCCGGCGTCGGGACGCATGGCGGTGGGCGAGGCGTTGACCAACCTCGCCTCGGCGCCCGTCGCGAAGATCGGCGACGTGAAGCTGTCGGCCAACTGGATGGCTGCGGCCGGCTATCCCGGCGAGGATGCGGCGCTGTTCGACACCGTCGAGGCCGTGGCCATGGAGCTGTGCCCGCAGCTGGGCATCAGCATTCCCGTGGGCAAGGACTCCATGTCCATGCGCACGGCCTGGCAGGAGCGCGGACGCAGCCGGGAAGTGGTGGCGCCGCTGTCGCTCGTCGTGTCGGCGTTCGCGCCCTGCGAGGATGCGCGCCGGGCGCTCACGCCGCAGCTTGAGCCGCGGGATGCCGACAGCGTGCTGCTCCTCGCGGACCTCGGCGAGGGCCGCAATCGCCTCGGCGGCTCCGCCCTGGCCCAGGTGTACGGCATCGCCGGCGGCGCCGTGCCGGACGTGGATTCCGCGCAGAAGCTCAAGGCTTTCTTCGAAACGGTCCAGCGGCTCAATCGCGAAGGAAAGCTGCTCGCCTACCACGACCGCTCCGACGGCGGACTGCTGGCGACGGTCGCCGAGATGATGTTTGCCTCGCACGTCGGTGTCACCGTCGAAGTCGGCGACGACGCGATTGCCGCGTTGTTTAGCGAGGAGCTGGGCGCGGTGTTGCAGATTGCCTCGGCCGATGCGGCCGCGGTGAAGCAGGCCTTCGCTGGCGCCGGCCTCGCCGGCTGCGTGCGCGAGCTTGGCGGCATCAACCGCAGCGGGTGCCTCGTCGTGCGCGTGCGAGGCCGGGAAATCTACTCGGAATCCGGCATCGTCCTGCAGCGCATCTGGTCGGAGACGACTTATCAGATGCAGAAATTGCGCGACAACCCGGACTGCGCGCAGGAGGAATTCGACCGCATCCTGGATGCCGCGGACCCCGGCCTGCATGCGAAGCTGACGTTCGACCCCGCGCAAGACGTGGCCGCGCCGTTCGTGGCCGCGGGCTCGCGGCCGAAAGTGGCGGTCCTGCGCGAGCAGGGCGTCAACGGCCACGTCGAGATGGCGGCGGCCCTGGACCGCGCCGGCTTCGAGGCGGTGGACGTGCACATGACAGACATCATCGGCGGCCGCCTGGCGCTGGACGCCTTCCGCGGCATCGTCGCCTGCGGCGGATTCTCCTATGGCGACGTGCTCGGCGCCGGCGAGGGGTGGGCCAAGTCCATCCTGTTCAACGCGCGCGCGCGCGAGCAGTTCAGCCTGTTCTTCCAGCGCGGCGACGTGTTCGCGCTGGGCGTGTGCAACGGCTGCCAGATGATGAGCAACCTGCGCGAGATCATCCCGGGTACGCAGCACTGGCCGCACTTCGTGCGCAACCGCTCGGAGCAGTTCGAGGCGCGCGTGGCCATGGTGGAGGTGCTGGACACGCCTTCGCTGTTCTTCGCCGGCATGGTGGGCAGCCGCATGCCTATCGCGGTGGCGCATGGCGAAGGCTACGCGGAGTTCCGCGACGCGGGCCAGCAGGCGCAGGCCGCCGGCCTGATCGCGCTGCGCTTCGTCGACAACCGCGGCGTGCCCACGCAGCGCTATCCGCTGAACCCGAACGGATCTCCCGGCGGCATCACCGGGCTCACCACGCCGGACGGCCGCTTCACCATCGTCATGCCGCATCCCGAGCGCGTGTTCCGCAGCGTGCAGAATTCCTGGCGCCCGCGCGAATGGGGCGAGGACGGCCCCTGGCTGCGCATGTTCCGCAACGCGCGGCGCTGGGCGGGCTGAGGGTGCGGCGGGCAAAGAAAAAGGGCGCCGATGGCGCCCTTTTCCCCGTCGTATCGCGTCGCGGCTACTTCGTATCGATCTTCTGGATCTTGGCCTTGGCGCGCAGGGCGGCGATGTAGTCGTCGCGCATCTTCGTCGCGAGCTGCTGCTGGATCTGCGGCCTGACCTGCTCGAAGTCGGGGAAGGGGATCTCGCGCACGTCCTCGACTTCGATGATGTGGTAGCCATAGCTGGTCTTGACCGGCTCCTTGGTGCGCTCGCCCTTGCCGAGCTTCTTGAGCGCTTCGCCGAAGGGCTGCACGTAGGCTTCCGGCTCGCCCCAGTCGAGCTCGCCGCCTTCTTCCTTCGAGCCCGTATCCTCGGATTTCTCCTTGGCGATGGCCGCGAAGTCGCCGCCGGCGTCCAGGTCTGCGATGATCTGCCTGGCGTCGGCTTCCTCCTTCACCAGAATGTGACGCGACTTGTACTGCTTGCCGCCGGTGCTCGAGCGCTCGGTCTTCACGCGTTCGTATTCCTTGCGCATGTCGTCGTCGGTGGGCGCGAGCTTGGCGTTCAACTCCTCGATCAGCGCCGTCAGCAGGATCTGCTGCCTGGACAGGTCGAGCTGGGTCTGGAACTCCGTCGTCTTGTCCAGCTTGCGCTTGACGGCTTCCTGGCTGAGGACCTCGCGCGTGATCAGGATGTCGCGCAGGTTGTCGCGGAATTCCGGGGTGTCCTGCACGGGTTGCTGGCCGGGCTGGCCCTGCTGGGCCTTCGCCTGGGCGATCTGCGACTTCACGACGAAGTCCAGCCGCGACTGCGGGATGCCCGAGCCATTGACGACGGCGACGTTCTTCTGCTTGGCGGCAGCCTTGGGCTTGGCGCTCTCGGCAGGCCTGACCTGGGCCTGCTCGCTCGCGGAAGGCTTCGCCTCGTCGGCGGCGAGGGCGGGCAGGGCGGCAGCGAGCGCTGCCGCGAGCGCAAACGGAATCAGGGATCGGGCGGATTGCATTTCGGTTCCTTTGGGGGGAGTGGATACGGTTTAGGGGTTGGGGGGCGGACGGATCAGCTTGCGGTCGACGGGGCCATTTCCTCGGGCGCGTAGGCCTGGATGGCGAGCGCGTGGATGCGTCCCGGCATGAGGTCGGACAGCGCGCCGTAGACCAGCCGATGCCGCGTCACGCGCGACTGGCCGGTGAAGCGTCGGGACACGATCACGAGCTGGAAATGGCCGCCGCCGTCGCGGGCGCCGGCATGCCCGGCGTGCTCGCGGCTGTCGTCGAATATTTCCAGGGATTCCGGCGCCAGCGCTGCGAGCCGGTCGCGGATCGCGTCCTCGATGTGTATCACTTGGGAAAGACCTTGCGGTAGGGCTTGACGGTGACCCTGGCGAACACGCCTTCCGTCACGTAGGGATCCGCGTTGATCCACGCCTTCGCTTCCTCGAGCGAGTTGAATTCCGCCACGATCAGGCTGCCGGTCATGCCGGCGGGACCGGGGTCGATGCTGTCGATCGCGGGAAACGCGCCGCCCAGGATCAGCTTGCCGGCGGCGATGAGCTCGTCGACGCGCTTCAGGTGCGCCGGCCGCGCCGCGGTGCGCTTCGCCAGGCTGTTCGGAATGTCCTCGCCGATGATCGCATACAGCATCATTTCTTCTCCTCGTGTTCGATGTGCCGGCTCAGCAGCAGGCCCTGCACGACGACGAAAGCGAGCATCAGGCCGGTGCCGCCGAACAGCTTGAAGTTGACCCAGGTTTCGGTGGGAAAATTGAATGCGACGTACAGGTTTGCCACACCCATCGCCGAGAAGAAAGCGGCCCAGCTCAGGTTCAGCCTGCGCCAGACCTGCGCTGGCAGCATGAGCTGCTTTTCCATCATGGCGCGGATGAGGTTTTTCCCGAACAGCAGGTCCGCCGCGAGCAGGGCCGCGCCGAAAAACCAGTATAGCACCGTGGGTTTCCACTTGATGAAGGTCTCGTCGTGCAGCCACAGCGTGGCGCCGCCGAAGACGGCGATGATGGCGAGGCTGACCCAGAGCATGCCGTCGACCTTGCGGTGCCGCAGCCACGACCAGGCCACCTGGGCCACGGTCGCACCGATGGCCGCCGCGGTCGCCGTGTAGATGCCCCAGAACTTGAAGGCCACGAAAAACAGCAGGACCGGAAAGATGTCGAACAGGAATTTCATGCGGGGTGCGGGCAATGGGCGGCGGCATTATGGACTCAAGCCCTGCCGGTGTCCAACCGCCATCGGGTAAGATTGGGACCGGTTCCGGATCGGCAAATTCCCAGGGAGATCGAGATGGCACAGGTGAAGCTGGTGAACTACGGCGAGGCAAGCCCCGAGGTGCGCGCGGTGTTCGACGACATCATGGCTACGCGCAAGTCGGACTACGTCAACAACATCTGGCGCGCGCTCGCGTCCAATCCCGCGACGCTCAAGAGGTTCTGGGGGCAGATGAAGCAGGTCATGGTCAGGCCCTCGCGCCTGGACCCGCTGACCAAGGAGCTCATCTATCTCGCGGTCAGCATCAACAACAATTGCGGCTACTGCGTCAACTCGCACACGTTCGCGGCACGCAGGCACGGCCTCGACGACGGGATGCTGGCGGAGCTGACCGAGATCGTGGCGCTCGCCAACGCCGGAAACCGCCTGACCATCGGGCTGCAGGTCGAGCCCGACGAGCGCTTCAAGCCGAAGCACAGGGACACGGAATGGTCTGCCGGCGCGAAGAAGGCCGCCGGCAAGAAGAAACCGAAGAAGCGCTAGACGCAAGGCGCGACCATGGAACTCGAAACGGCAGTGCGCGAGCGCTACAGCTGCCGCCGATACCTGCCGCAGCGCGTGCCTGACGCCGTCATCCGCCGCATCCTGGAGATCGCGCAGCGCACGCCGTCCTGGTGCAACACGCAGCCGTGGCACTTGCTCGTCGTCAGCGGCGATGCCATGGAGCGGTTCCGCACCGCCATATACGCGCACGCGGCGGGCGGCGCCGTGCCAAACCCCGACTTCGCGTTCCCGCGGCGCTACGAGGGCGTTTACCGCGACAGGCGCAAGGTCTGCGGCGTGCAGCTCTACCAGTCGCTCGGCATCGGCCGAGAGGACAAGGCGGCCGCGGCCGGGCAATCCCTGGAGAACTTCCGCTTCTTCGGCGCGCCGCACGTCGCGCTGCTCACGAGTGAAGCGGACCTCGGCGTTTACGGCGCGGTGGATTGCGGGCTGTACGTGGCGAACTTCATGCTGGCCGCGCAGGCCCTGGGCGTGGCCTCGATCGCCCAGGCGGCGCTCGCGTCGTACCCGGACTTCATCCGCGCGCACTTCGGCGTGCCGCCGACGCGCAAGTTCATCTGCGGCATGGCGTTCGGCTACGCGGATGCGGATCACCCGATCAACGCCTATCGCACCGCGCGTGCCGACGTGGCGGAATCGGTCACCTGGGTGGAATAGGCGCTAGCCGGCATCGGCCGCCGCGGCGGCCCACTGCGCGGGCGTGCCCACGCGCGGGCCCGCACGGCGCAGCCGCCCGTCGAGCCGGAGCAGGGCCTTGTCGCGCGTGACGAGCCAGTCCGCGCGCGCGGCATGCGCGAGATCGATGAATTTCTGGTCGTCCGGGTCGGCGCAGCGGGGCAGCATGGCGCCGGCGGTCACGCTAGAGCGCGCATGGGTGACGGCGATGCGCCGTACCTGTACCGCGGCGGCGGCCTGCTGCCCGGCATCCAGCCCGAATTCAGGATAGGCGAGGACCGCGGCCAGCTCGTCCAGGCAGGGCGGATCGATCGCGATCTCCACGCGGGCGTCGCGGCAGGCCGCCTTCAGCGGCGCGACCGCCGGGTCGTCGAACACCAGCCAGTCGATCCACACGTTCGAGTCGAGCACCAGGCGCATGTGGCGTCAGAATTTCTCGTGGGGGCCGAGGTAGCGCCACTGGCCCGCAGGCAGCCGGCCCAGCGGGATGCGGCCGATGCGGATGCGCTTCAAGCCGACCACCTTGAGGCCGACCAATTCGCACATGCGCCGGATCTGGCGCTTCCTGCCTTCGCGCAGCACGAAGCGCAGCTGGTCCTCGTTCTGCCAGGACACCTTCGCCGGGCGCAGCACCACGCCGTCGAGGCTCAGCCCGTGGTTGAGCCGCGCGAGGCCTTCGCGGTCGAGCCTGCCTTCGACGCGCACCAGGTACTCCTTCTCGATCTGCGAGTCGTCGCCGATCAGCAGCTTCGCGATGCGGCCGTCCTGCGTGAGCACGAGCAGGCCGGTGGAATCGATGTCGAGCCGTCCGGCGGGCGCGAGCCCGCGCAGGTGGGCACGCGAGAATTCGACCGCCGGATTGTCGCCCGTGAACCGGTTCTCCGGCAGCACCAGCGTCACCGCGGGCTTGTAGCCATCCTCGGCCTGGCCCGACACGTAGCCGACAGGCTTGTGCAGCAGGATCGTGACTTTCGACAGGCTGCCGGCGCGGCGGTCCAGCGTGATGGTCTGCGACGGGTCGACGCGCGTGCCCAGCTCGTCGACGCGCAAGCCGTCGACGTAGACCCAGCCGCGCTCGATGTACTCGTCGGCCTCGCGCCGCGAGCACAGGCCGCGCTCCGACATGAGCTTGGAGACGCGCACACGGCCGTCGGCGGCGGGCGCGTGCCTGGCAGCAGTGGCCGCGGGCGATGCGGGGAGCGCCGGTTCCCCGCGCGTCGGCGCGACGGCGTGCCGCGCGCGCTGCGCGAGCTTCGCGCGCGTGGAACGCGGCTGCGCCGTTCCGGCCGTCGCGGCGCCGGGCGGCTTGCGCAGCGTGGGGCGCCCGGTCAAGCCGCCGCGACCAGCTCGCGCAGCACGTAGGGCAGGATGCCGCCGTGCCGGTAGTAGTCCACCTCGATCGGTGTGTCGATGCGCAGCAGCACCCTGACCTCGCGCGTCGATCCGTCCTTGCGGCGGATCACGAGCGTCACGTCCTGCTGGGGACGGATGTCTCCCTGCAGGCCGGTGATGTCGAAGGTCTCGTCGCCCCTGATGCCCAGCGAGTCGACCGAGTCCGACCCCTTGAACTGCAGCGGCAGCACGCCCATGCCGACGAGGTTGGAGCGGTGGATGCGCTCGAAGCTCTTCGCCACGACGGCCTTCACGCCCAGCAGCTGCGTGCCCTTGGCGGCCCAGTCGCGCGAGGAGCCGGTGCCGTACTCCTCGCCGCCGAACACGACGGTCGGCGTGCCGGCGGCGACGTACTTCATGGCCGCATCGTAGATCGACATCTGCTCGCCGGAGGGCTGCAGCAGCGTGACGCCGCCTTCGATGCGGCTGCCGTCGGCCTTCGGCGGCAGCATCAGGTTCTTGATGCGTACGTTGGCGAACGTGCCGCGCATCATGACCTCGTGGTTGCCGCGGCGCGCGCCGTAGCTGTTGAAGTCGGCCTTGGTCACGTCGTGGCCGAGCAGGTATTTGCCGGCCGGCGAAGTATCCTTGATCGAGCCGGCGGGGCTGATGTGGTCGGTGGTCACGGAGTCACCGAAGATGCCGAGCGCACGCGCGCCGGTCACGTCGCCGATCGTGCCCGGCCGCATGCCGAAGTCCGCGAAGAACGGCGGCTCCGCGATGTAGGTCGAGGCCGGCCAGTCGTAGACCTGGCCGGACGCGGACGGCACGCCGTTCCACAGCGGATGGTCCTTCGTGAGATCGCCGTACAGGCGCTGGAAAGTTCCGGAGTCCGTCGCGTACTTCATCAGGGCATGGACTTCCTTCGAGCTCGGCCAGACGTCACCGATGTACACGGGCTTGCCGTCCTTGCCCCTGCCGAGCGGCTCGGTCATGAGGTCCCTGAGCACGGTGCCGGCGATCGCGTAGGCCACCACCAGCGGCGGGCTCGCGAGGAAGTTGCCGCGCAGGTTCGGGTGGATGCGTGCCTCGAAGTTGCGGTTGCCCGAGAGCACGGCTGCGCAGACGAGGTCGTTGGACACGATGGCCTCGTCGATGGGCTCGGCGAGGGGTCCGGCGTTGCCGATGCAGGTCGTACAGCCGTAGGCGGCGACCGTGAACCCGAGCCGCTCGAGGTAGGGCAGCAGGCCCGAGGCCTTCAGGTACTCGGTCACCACGCGCGATCCGGGTGCGAGCGAGGTCTTGATGTGCTTCTTGACCGTCAGGCCTTTCTCGACGGCCTTCTTCGCCAGCAGGCCGGCGGCGATCAGCACGCCGGGGTTCGACGTGTTCGTGCAGGAGGTGATGGCGGCGATCATGATGTCGCCCGAGCCGATGTCGATGCCGTCGCGGGTCCTGAAGCGCTTGCCGAGGTCCTCGGCCTTCTTGGCGAAGCCGTTCTCGGCCACGGGTTTCGAGAACAGCTCGGTGACTTTCTTCTTGACGTTGCCGATCTCGATGCGGTCCTGCGGGCGCTTGGGGCCCGCGAGCGACGGCGCCACGGTTCCGAGGTCGAGCTCGACGACCTTGGAGTAGTCGATCTCGCCCTTCTTCGGGATGCCGTACAGCTTCTGCGCCTTGAAGTAGGCCGCAAGCGCATCGATCTCCTGCTTCGTGCGGCCGGTGCCCTTGAAGTACTCGACGGTGACGTCGTCGACCGGGAAGAAGCCCATGGTCGCGCCGTATTCCGGCGCCATGTTGCCGATGGTCGCGCGGTCGGGCAGCGGCAGGCTCGCGGTGCCTTCGCCGAAGAACTCGACGAACTTGCCGACGACCTTCTCCCTGCGCAGCAGCTCCGTGATGGTCAGCACGAGGTCGGTGGCGGTGACGCCTTCGCGCAGCCGGCCGGTCAGGTTCACGCCGACCACGTCGGGCGTCAGGAAGTAGACCGGCTGGCCGAGCATGCCGGCCTCGGCCTCGATGCCGCCCACGCCCCAGCCGACCACGCCGATGCCGTTGATCATGGTGGTGTGCGAGTCGGTGCCGACGAGCGTGTCCGGGTAGTACACGCCGTCCTTCTCGTGCACGCCGCGCGCCAGATATTCGAGATTGACCTGGTGCACGATGCCCACGCCAGGGGGCACGACCTTGAAGGTGTCGAAGGCCTGCATGCCCCATTTCATGAACTGGTAGCGTTCCCTGTTGCGCTGGAACTCGAGCTTCATGTTCAGGTCGAGCGCATCCTTCGTGCCGTAGTGGTCGATCTGCACCGAGTGGTCGACGACGAGGTCCACCGGCACCAGCGGCTCGATGACCTTGGGGTTCTTGCCCATTCTCGCGGCGACGCCACGCATGGCGGCGAGGTCGGCCAGCAGCGGCACGCCCGTGAAGTCCTGCAGGACGATGCGGGCGACGACGAAAGGGATCTCATCGGTGCGCGGCGCGTCCGGTGCCCAGGCCGAGAGCTGGCGCACGTGCTCCTCGGTGACCTTCTTGCCGTCGTAGTTGCGCAGCACCGACTCGAGCACGATGCGGATGGAAACGGGCAGCCGCGAGATCCTGCCGATACCGGCGTTTTCGAGCGCCGGCAGCGAGTAGAGCTTGCCTTTCTTGCCGCCGGCGTTGAACTCTTGCAGGGTGTTGAACAGGCTGTGCGTCATGGGCGTCTCCAGGAGGAAAGAGGGTTCAGTTCGCGCAGGGCCCGAGTCGCAGGCCGTTGATGATGTCCAGGATCGGCGAGGCTGGTGCGTCGCCTTCCTTCTTGACGTTCTGGGTGTCCGAGTATGTGCCGGCCGCGGCGATGATGTGGCCGCTGACGGCAGCGGCCTTGCCGCCGAGCTCGCAGGCGCCCGAATACGTGCCGGTGCCGCCGCGCCATTCGATCTTCCAGTCGCGGCAGCGGTTCTTGTCCTCGCGCGCCAGGAAGCCGTTCACCGGCGACAAGGGGTCGGCGATGTCCGCTGCCGTGATGCAGAAGCGCCCGATCAGGTTGGCCGCCATGCCGCCCGAGCGCGTGAATTCCCAGGTGCCCGGCTGCATCGGATTCGAGTCCGCCCGCGCCGGCGCTGCGGCGCAGGCTGCAACCAGGAGCAGGGAGGCGTTGCGCATGGTGCGCCCTAGATCACCATCAGGTCGACGAATTCGTTGACGGGCGTCGACGCCAGCTTCTTCGCGTCGAGGCACAGGTCGAGGATGGCTTTCTGCTGCCTGGCGGGGAAGCGGCGCGCGAGATTGGTCTTGAACTTCTCGACCAGCACCGGCATGCCTTCCTTGCGGCGGCGCTTGTGGCCGATCGGATATTCGCAGACGAATTCCCCCATCTTCTTGCCGTCGCTGAACTCGACCGTCAGCGCGTTGGCGATGGAGCGCTTGTCGGGGTCGTGGTAGTCCTTCGTGAATTGCCTGTCCTCCACGCAGACGATCCTGTCGCGCAGCTTGTCGATGCGCGGATCCTTTGCGACCTCGTCCTCGTAGTCGGCGGCGGTGAGCCGCCCGAACAGGATGGGCACGGCGACCATGTACTGGATGCAATGGTCGCGGTCGGCCGGGTTGTCGAGTGGGCCCTTCTTGTCGATGATGCGGATGCAGGCCTCGTGCGTGCGGATGGTGATCTTCCTGATGTCCTCGGGCTTCCTGCCGAGCTTCTTCAGCTCGGCGTGGATCGTCATGGCCGCTTCGACGGCGGTCTGCGAGTGGAACTCTGCGGGGAAGGAGATCTTGAACAGCACGTTCTCCATGACGTAGCTGCCGTAGGGCCGCTGGAACCTGAATTCCTTGCCCTTGAACAGCACGTCGTAGAAGCCCCAGGTCTTCGCGCTCAGCACGGACGGGTAACCCATCTCGCCGGTCCTCGCGATGAGCGCGAGGCGTACCGCGCGGCTGGTTGCATCTCCCGCGGCCCAGCTCTTGCGCGAGCCGGTGTTGGGCGCGTGCCGGTAGGTGCGCAGCGACTGGCCGTCGACCCAGGCGAGCGAAACCGCGTTGATGATCTCGTCGCGCGAGAGTCCCAGCATCTGGGCCACGACGGCGGTGGAGGCGACCTTCACCAGCACTACGTGGTCGAGGCCGACCTTGTTGAAGCTGTTCTCCAGCGCGATGCAACCCTGGATCTCGTGCGCCTTGATCATGCCCGTCAGCACGTCCTGGACCGCGAGCGGCTTCCTGCCTGCGGCCACCGCGTTGCGCGACAGCCAGTCGGCCACGGCGAGGATGCCGCCGAGGTTGTCGGACGGATGTCCCCACTCGGCCGCGAGCCAGGTGTCGTTGAAGTCGAGCCAGCGGATCATCGCGCCGACGTTGAATGCGGCCTGCACCGGGTCGAGTTCGTAGCTCGTGCCGGGGACCCGCGCGCCGCCCGCCATGGTCGCGCCGGGCACCACCGGGCCGAGCATGCGCGTGCAGGCCGGGAACGACAGCGCCTGGAACCCGCAGGCGAGCGTGTCCATCAGGCAGTAGCGGGCGGTCTCATACGCGACGTCGCTCGAGATGCGCGCGTCGCGGGCGTACTTCGCGATCTCGACCAGCACGCGATCGGGAGCGGGCCGCTCGGCCGAGCGGATGTCGTGGTGGCTCATGGCGTATCTACCTTTCGCTGGCCGGCGGGACCGGGCGGGGCGCCGGACCCGTGTAATTGGCGCTCGGCCGGATGATCTTGCCGTCCTCGCGCTGCTCGATGACGTGCGCCGCCCAGCCGGTCGTGCGCGAAATGACGAACAGCGGCGTGAACATCTCGACCGGCACGGCCATGCGGTCGTAGGCGACGGCGCTGAACCAGTCGAGGTTCGGGAACATGCGCTTCGCGTCCGCCATCACCGACTCGATGCGCTCGGCGATCCGGAAGCCGGCGACGTCGCCGGCCTCGGACGAGAGGC
>DASUFB010000016.1:0-50721 GCA_036274775.1 Burkholderiales bacterium
CGCGCCTCCAGCGCGTCCACTGCCTGCGACAGCGAGCTGCGCACCGAATCGCCGTAAGCCCCCTCCGCTTTCACGCAGCTGGCCTCCAGGAGCCGCCGGTCCGCGCGCATCATCGCCAGGTCGATGAGGTCGCGGCTGTAAACGGAGTCGTCGGCCCATCGGTCCGCATTCGCGAGCAGCTTTTCTGCGGCCAGGTCGATGGGGGCAAGGGTCTGGATGCCACAGACACGGTCGCCTTCATCCGGCGCCGTCAATTCGATGCGCGCTTCGAGCACGATCTCGAACTTGATCGTCGATCCGCCCGAACGAACTTGCGTGCGGATGCCGTACTGGTCCGCACGAACTTCCCGCGCAAGTGCGATTTCGATACCCGGGCGTGCGATCGGCAGGAAGTCGCGCACGTTGCCGAGCATCTGCCGCAGGTCGCGATAGCCGGCCAGGTCGGAAACCACGAAATCGATGTCCATGGATTCGCGATACTCGCCGTACCGCAGCGCCATGGCCGTGCCGCCGCCGAAGTAGCAGTGGCGCTGCGACAAGGCCGGCGCATCGAGAGACTGCAATACGAGCGCGACGTCGCGATGGTGCGGGCGCTCAAACAAGCAGGCGCCCTCCGGCCAGCTCGCGCGAAAGGGCCTCGATCAGCGCTGCTTCGTCGTCGGACAGCGCGGCGCGATCCAGGTGGCGCCAGTTGCGTTCGTACAAGTCCAGCGCGTCCCGCGGCGTGACTTCGTCCACGCCCTGCAACTGCCAGGCGAGCTTCTTCAATTGCGGAAAGTTGCGAAGCCGGATCTTCTTCGGCAGCTTCGTCGTGGCGGCCGTGGCCTTTGCGTCGAGCAGGTCGAAGCCCAGGCCCAGGGCGGTTGCAACGGCAACCCAGGCGCCGACTGCCACGGTAGGCTCACCGCGTTCGATGCGATGCAGTGTGACGCGCGAGATGCCCGCCGCCTGGGCCGCCGCGACGGCGGTCACCCGCTGGCGCTTGCGGGCGGTGCGAATGCGTTCCCCCAAAAGCGCGAGGCGCTTCTGGTCGGCTGGCGCGATAGTGGGAAAGGTAGCAGTCATTTGTTTCTTATAATAGACGAAATCCCATATTTGTCAATTATAAGAAACATATTATCTATGTCGTAACTTGCTCCGGATTTCTTGCTTTTCGATGCGCGCTCGTCAGTTGGCCGGCGCTGCCGTGATCGCCTTTCTTACCTTTGCCAGCGGCGCCTGATCGTCGAATCTCACTCCGCCATCGATCCTGGCCACGCCGAGCCGTCGCCACAAGTCCTCCAGGTCGGGCTTCATCGGTGCGGCGGCCATCTTGCCGTAGAGGTCGACGAGCACGGTGGTGCCGGTCGCGCGATCGCCGATCGCGAACAGTTCCTGCAGCCCGATCGGCTTGCCGCGCGCATCCAGCATGGCGCGCAGCGCGTGCTGCAATCCAAGTCGATTCCCGGTCTGCTCGCGGATGCCGACGTCGGCGAACAGGAAGAACATCGCCCCGCCCCAGTAGGTGCGTCCCCAGGTCGGCGTGTTGTCGAGGCCGCGGTCGCCTGCCGCCGGCAGGCCCTTGGGCATGTCGCGCACCATGTCCCGCCAGATTTCGCTGGCATCGAGCTGCCCGGCCTGCACGCGCGCGACCGGCTCGACGTAGGTCGCCATGCCTTCCTGCATCCAGGCGTGGCGCTCGTCGAGCTCGGGCTGCGTGAGGTGGATCATCTCGTGGGTCATGACCCAGTCGCGCTTCAAGTCCGCGGCACCGGTGTCCCGGCCGACGCCGACGCGGATCAGCGCGCCGCGGTAGGTGAACGTCTTGCCGGAATGCACGCCGCGGCCGTCGCTGCCGGTCACGGCGATGCGCAGCGAGCGCACCGGGAAGCGGCCGAAGTAGGTTTTCACGGCGTCCGCCGCGTCCGTGATCCACGGACGCAGCAGGTCGAGGGACGGGCCATTCGGGCAGTCGCAGTCGATAGCTATCATCGAACCCTCGATGCGCACTTCGCTTGTCGATGATGGCTGTTGCGCGGCGCCCGTGCCGGCCACGCAAACCATCGCGCAAATGGCAAGGAGACGCTGCAGGTTCACGGGATCAATCTGCCGCCTACGTGGTTGGACCATCGTTACTTGTCAAGGGTATTTATTGTAGCTACAATAAAACGTGCGAATCGAGTTTGATCCCGATTAAAGATGCGCTCAACCAAGCCAAACACGGTGTGTCGTTGGTGCTGGCGCGTGATCTGGACTGGGACGCAGCACTCGTTTGGATCGACGAGCGGTTTCAGTATCAAGAGATGCGCATGATTGCGCTTGCACCGAAGACGAACACCCTTTACTACGTTGTTTTTGTTGATCGCGAAAGCCGCCGCAGAATCATTAGCCTGCGTCCGGCTACGCGACGGGAAGTGAAACACTATGTCGAAAACATCTAGGATTACCAAGATCAAGCTGCCCACTGTGGCAGAGGATCGAAAGATCCGCGCTGCCGCAAAGGCCGATCCCGACGCGCAACCCCTGACGACGAAACAACTCAAGGCGATGGTGCCATTGAAAAGCCTGCGCGGCCGTCCGAGATCCGATAGCCCCAAGCAACTCGTATCGATTCGCTACAGCAGGGACGTCGTGGAGTACTTCAAGGCTACAGGTGATGGATGGCAATCGCGGATGGACGGCGTGCTGCTGGCTTACGTGAATCGCCGCTCCCGGAATGTCCAGGACTAATGCCGCATTGTTGCGGTTATCCGCCGCGCTCGCCAGCCAATGATCGTGAGCAAACCCGCCTCGCGCCGTAGTTCGGGTTCTGACCTGGGGCGCGTCGACAGGCATGTGATCAAGCCGTCGGAGTACAAGGAACTGCCGGAGTTGACCGACGAGATGCTCGCCCGTGCGGTTGTGAAAAAGGGCGGTCGTCCGCGCTCGGCCAATCCGCGTCAACTGATCAGCCTGCGGTTGCCGGCCGAAGTCGTCGAGCGCTGGCGGGCAACTGGCCCAGGATGGCAGACGCGCATGGCTGAACGCCTGGCCAAGGCACCCGTGCCTCGGGCGAAGAGTGAATCCTGATCCTGCTTCCACGCGCCAGCTGGCAGAACCGGGCGCAGAAACGCGGGTTGAGTTCGACCGTTTTCCTTAGCGTTCCTTCGCGCCCTTTGCGTTGAATGCCTAGTGAATCTCCGGCTCCGGAATCGGCGCGGTGCCCTCGAGGAAATCGAAGTCGCAGCCCTTGTCCGCCTGCGATACGTGCTGCGAGAAGATCTTGCCGTAGCCGCGCGGGTATTTCTTCTCGCCCGGCCTCCACGCCGCCTTGCGCTTCGCCATCTCCTCGTCGCCGATCCTCAGATTGAGCTTCCTGCCCGGCACGTCGAGCTCGACGATGTCGCCGGTCTTCACCATGGCGAGCGGGCCGCCGACCCAGGACTCCGGCGAGACATGCAACACGCAGGTGCCGTAGCTGGTGCCGCTCATGCGCGCGTCGGAGATGCGCACCATGTCGCGCACGCCCTGCTTCAGCAGCTTCTTCGGGATCGGCAGCATGCCCCACTCGGGCATGCCGGGGCCGCCGAGCGGGCCGGCGTTGCGCAGGATCAGCACCGAGTCCGCATCGACGTCGAGGTCCGGGCTGTCAAGGCGCGCCGCCATGTCGTTGTAGTCGTCGAACACCATGGCGCGACCGGCGTGCTTCAGCAGCTTCGGGTCTGCCGCGGTCGACTTGATCACCGCACCGTCGGGCGCAAGATTGCCGCGCAGGACGATGAGCCCGCCTTCGGGCTGCATCGGGTTGTCCGGCGTGCGGATCACGTCCGCGTCGTAGATCTTAGAGCCGGCGATGTTCTCGCCCAGCGTCTTGCCGGTACAGGTCATCTCGTCGACGTCCAGCAGCTTGCGCATGCCTTCGAGCATCGCCGACAGCCCGCCCGCGTAGTAGAAGTCCTCCATGAGGTACTTTCCCGACGGGCGCATGTTCACGAGGTAGGGTGTCTGCTTGCCGATTTCCTCGAAGCGCTCCAGCGGGATCTTGATGCCGGCGCGCCCGGCCATGGCGATCACATGGATCAGTCCGTTGGTCGAGCCGCCGAGCGCCATGAGCACGCGGATCGCGTTGTCGAAGGATTTCGGCGTGAGGATGTCGCGCGGCTTGAGGTCTTCCCAGACCATGTCGACGATGCGCCGGCCGGTGTAGTCGGCCATGCGGCTGTGGTTCGAATCCACGGCGGGGATCGTCGCCGAGTTCGGCAGGCTGAAGCCGAGTGCCTCGGCCACGCTGGTCATGGTGGAAGCCGTGCCCATGGTCATGCAGGTGCCCGGCGAGCGCGAGATGCCGTTCTCGATCTCGCGCCAGTCGCGCTCGGTGATGTTGCCGGCGCGCAGCTCGTCCCAGTACTTCCAGACGTCCGAGCCCGAGCCCAGGGTCTTGCCGCGCCAGTTGCCGCGCAGCATCGGGCCCGCCGGCATGAAGATCGCGGGCAGATTCATGCTGATCGCGCCCATCAGCAGGCCCGGCGTGGTCTTGTCGCAGCCGCCCATGAGCACGCAGCCGTCCACGGGGTAGGAGCGCAGCAGCTCCTCGGTCTCCATCGCCAGGAAGTTGCGGTACATCATGGTGGTCGGCTTCTGGAACACTTCGGCCAGCGCGATGGCGGGCATTTCCAGCGGGTAGCCGCCCGCCTGCCAGACGCCGCGCTTGACCTCTTCCGCACGCTGGCGGAAATGCGAGTGGCAGTTGTTGATGTCGCTCCACGTGTTGATGATGGCGATGACCGGCTTGCCCTTGTAGTCCTCGTGGGCGAAGCCCATCTGCAGCGTGCGCGAGCGATGCCCGAAGGATCGCAGGTCCTGCGCGCCGTACCAGCGGTGGCTGCGCAGCTCTTCGGGCTTTTTCTTTCTGGTGCTCATGCTCCTCCCGGTGGGAATTGTTCGACGGATCGGGAGTGCAAGCGTACCGCAGCGGCGCGGGCGCGCAAAGGCGTGCGGCCGCGATGGCGGCGTGGGGTAACGCGCAGCGAAAAGCTTACGCGGAGCGGGTGGTGGTGCGGGGCTTCGCCATCGGCTCGGCCCCGGCCTCGAACCAGTCCTGCTCCGGCGAGCCGCCGGTGCCCGCCGTACGGCCGGATTGGGCTCCGTCCGCACCCATGGGGGACACGGGTGCCCAACAATCAGGCGTGCATCAAGTCCGGACGGGCAGGAGTGCCCGCCGCGGCATCCACGCCATGTATCAAGCCTTCTTTTTCTTGAATTCCGACCAGGCCTTCTCGAAGCTCGTCTGCATGGAGTTCCAGGCGCCCTCGACGCCTTTGCTGACTTCCGTCCAGGCGGCATGGCTGGCCTGGCGGGTTTCTTCCAGGCGCGCCACCATTTCGTCGCGCTGCTTCTCGAGGTTGCGGATCTGCGCTTCGTATTGCGCCTTCATGCCGGCCTGGGCCTTCTGGACTTCCGCCTCCCATTCGCCCAGCTTCGCGTTCCAGTCATCGAGCTGGCGCTTCATGCGCTGCACATATTCGTCGCGGGTCATGCCGTGTCCTCCTCTGCGTCTGCACCGTTGAGGGAAAGCCGCCGGCCGCGCCGGCCGCCTGCGCATGGTTCGCGCGGCGGCGGCCGTTTGTCAACCCGGCATCGGCTCCACGGCCAGCGTGAGGCTGTAGGCGATTTCGCCCGGCACCCGCACGCGCAGGGTCACGGCCTGCATGATTTTCTCGAACCCGTCCTCCGACTGGGACACGGTCTTGTGCGGGGCGGCTGCGACGTCCATGGGACGGTCGCAGGCCAGCACGATGCGGCCCTTCAGCACGCCGTCCTCCAGCGCGACGGAGGCGATGCCTTCCCAGGCGTGGTCCTGCCCCAGGCCGCCCGCGATTTCGCCGCCGACGACGCAGCGGCCGAGGAAGCCGTCGCAGCTCGGCATGGCGAGGTTGATCTCGGTGTCGAGCGGCGCGGCTGCGGACTCGATGCGGTATGCAACCGCGAGCCTGTTGCCTTCGATGGCGAAGGTCTTGGCGACCCCGTCCGCGAACAGCTCCGCGCGCGGGCCGCGCACGACGGGCGTGCCGTAACGCACGGTCGCGCCGCCGCGGCGGTCGATGAACAGCGCGCGCGGCACGGCGTCGGGCTCGAGGTCCGCGGCGGAAACGGGATGCCGGAAGTTGATGCGGTCGTGCGCCGACGCGATGCCGTCGCCATGGTACCCGCTGTCTCCGCCGTGGTGGCCGCGGATCTTGCGATAGTAGTGTTCCGGTCGCCGCGCCAGCGTGTCGCCGAAGTTGTGGCGCAGCGCGTAGGCATCCAGCTCGTGGACCGCGCCCAGGCCGTCGTCGCGAATCACGGCCTGCAGCGTGTCGTTGCCGAGAAAGCATTCGTCGCGGCCGTCGAGATCGACGTCGCCCGCCGGGCGCCGGCGACCCGCCGTGGCGTCGAGCAGCGCTTCCAGCTCCACCAGCGCGTTCCAGACGGCGCGGCGCAGGTGCGGCAGGTACAGGCCGCCGAACAGGCCGTGCCAGTAGGCGTCGTTGGCCTGCGCGAGGTGCAGCAGCTCGCGCATGCGCGCAGTCGCCGCCGCGCCGAGCGCCTCGACGCGCGCGGACGATTGCAGCATGCGCTTGTGCATCCAGTTCGACTCGGCGTAGCGCGACATGAAGTTGCGCCAGATGCCTCCGCGCAGGAAGGGCTTGTTCCGCTCGTAGCGATGCTGGTCCTTCTCGCGCTGCACGAGCTCGGCGAAGCGGTCCGCGTGCGCGGCGTCCAGCGTCCACTCGTTCATCTCGACGTAGGACGTCGTGGGCAGGTACACCAGGCCGCGGGGGCGCATGCGCGCATGGAAATCGCGATACAGGCCGGGCTCGATCACGCGCGAGGCCAGCACGCCCTCGATGAACTGCCTGAGCCAATGCTTCTCGTAGACCCAGGCGTAGGTCTCGGGCCAGATGCCGAGCTTCTCGATGTCGTCGAAATAGATGGCGGCCGCCGCACCGTCCCCGGTGGCGAGCGATTCGAGGTAGTCCACGGCGTCGGGCGCGGTGGAGAACGGGATGCGGTAACGCAGCTGCTCGGAGATCGGGAACAGGTCCAGCAGCCGGCCGTTCTCCTCGGTGGAGAAATGGCCGGTCAGCTCCCCGGCGTCGCGGCCCGCGCACAGGAAATGGTAGTCGTCGACGGTGACGTAGCGTATGCCGGACTCGGCGAGCGAGGCGGCGACCGAGGATTCCCACACGCGCTCGGTGAGCCAGGCGCCGCTCGGGCGCTGGCCGAAGCCGGCCTCGAGGCGTGCCGACAGCGCCGAGAGCTGCGAACGCCGGTCGCGCTCGGGGATCGACGCCAGCACGGGCTCGGTATCGCCGCCGCCGAACAGCTCGACCTGCCCGCGCGCGACCATCTCGCGCAGCTTCGCCATGTCGGCCGGGTAGCGGCGCAGGAGGCAGTCGAGCAGCCAGCCGCTGAAATGCACTGCGATCCGGAAATCCGGATAGTCGTGGACGGTCTCGAGGAACGGCTTGTAGCAGCGCGCGTGCGCGTCGTCGATGACATGCTCGAAATTTCCTGCGGGCTGGTGGGCGTGCACGCCGAAGAGCAGGGTGATTTTCTTCATGACGTTAAAACCCGTTCACCACAGAGGCACAGAGGATTCACTTCCATACCCCCTTGCGGGGTACACGGAGAAGGGCGCTTGAATGCGAATATGAAAGACGTCTGTTTCAACATGCGTCGACGAGGGATTCCGTATGAGCGTATTCCCTGCTCCGAAATCCGGTTTTCTCCGTGTCCTCTGTGCCCCTGTGGTGATGGACTTGCATTCAGGAAGCGCGCCGCATGGCATTGGTGGCATCCGAGTCGGCCCTGCCGCGGCTGATCGGCTCGCCGAGCACGGCGGGCGCCGGCAGTCCCAGCAGCGCGTACAGGTTGGCGAGCTTGGCGCGATAGAGCGCGTCGAAGGCCCGCACGGATTCCTCCGGGTTGTAGTCGCCGAACCACCAGCACCAGTCCGAGGCCTCGCAATCCGCGAGCTGGCGCGTGGCGCGTGCCAGCGCCTGCGCGTCGAGGCGGTTCTGCGCCACGGCCGCGTCGTACTGCTGCTTGGCTTCGCACAGCAGGTCCCACGCGCGGTTCTTGTCGGGGCTGCCGATCCAGGTGGCGAAGTTGCCGTAGACCCAGCTCCCCGCGACGAGTCCGGGCAGCGGCGCCGCCTCGCGGCCCGCGTCGAGCAGCGCGGAGAACGTCGTCGGCGCGATGCGCGGATGGTTCTCCAGCGCCGCGTAGAGCTCGTCGAGGAAGTAGTAGCCGTTGTACGGGTAGTACTCCCACGCGTTCTCGCCGTCGAGGATGATGCTCACCACCGGGCGCGTGCCGGGTGCGGCGTCGTCGGCGATGCTCTCGAGCGCGGAGACGAAATGCGCGGCGGCATCCTTGCCGTGCCATTTCGCGTATTCGAAGCCGATCATGTCCGAGAGCCGCTCGTCACGGAAGAACGCGGTGGCCGCACGGCCGTCGTGGTCGAGGCGGTAGGGCCGGTAGAGATAGTCCGCGCGCGCGGGCGCGCCCCCGCCGTTCGCGAGGCTGTTCGCCAGCACGCCCTCGCCGCTCGCCAGCCATTCGCAGCCCTGCTGCGCGAGCAGCGCGCAGAAGTCGCGCGAGACCGCGCCCTCCGCCGGCCACATGCCGCGCGGCGCGCGGCCGAAGCGCGCGGCATGGCTGTCGTTTGCGCCGCGCACGTGCGCCAGTGCCCGTTCGCGCCCGCCGGGATAGGCCGCATGCTGCGGCAGCGGGGCGTCGGGCGTGGCCTCGTGCGCGCAGGCGAAGTCGAGCAGCAGGGGCCCGATCGGATGCCATTGCGGGGTGCTGGACAGCTCGATGCGGCCGGACTCGGCGAGCCTGCGATAGCGCGGGATGACCTCGCCCACTTCACGGCCGACGATCTGCAGCAGCTGCAGGCGGTCGGCGTGGGTGAAGTCACGGTCCTTCGCGATCAGCGCCGGCAGCACGCCATCGCGGCGGCGCACGGTCTCGCCGGTCCAGGCGATGTGATACCAGGCGAGCAGGTCCGCGAAGAACTGCGCCGACAGGTAGCCGGCGGCGCCGCCCTGCGGCTTCACGGCCTGCGCGAGGTCGAGCAGGCGCCGGTAGCCCGGGTAGGGATCGATCAGCTTTTCGCGGTTGGCCTTGAAGCATGCGCCGAGGATCAGCTCGCGCGCCGCTGTGTCGAGGCCGTGCAGGTCCGGCTGCGCCAGCAGGCGCAGCAGCGGATCGCGGAAACGGCCGGCGGCGAACTGCGCGCAGTAGTCCTCGAGCTGGTCGAGCAGCACCGGCGTGAAGTTCAGCACCGCGCGCATGCCCGGGTGAGCCTCCAGGTGCGCGGCCATGTCGCTGTAGTCCTTGATGGCGTGCAGGTAGACCCAGGGCTGCGCAAACTCGCCGCTGGCGTGGTCGCGGAAGTCCGGCTGATGCATGTGCCACAGGATGACGAGGTCGAGTTTCTTTTCTTCGCTCATGCTTGCGGTCGCGCGGCTGCGCCGTCCTCCCGGCCGGACTGCGGCGCGCGGCTCAGCGCTGGTGGAACACTTCCTGGCCCAGCATCTCCGGCGTGATCAGCGTGACGCCGCGCTCCGACACGTGGAAGCGCCGGCGGTCGGCGTCCTGATCGTAGCCCACCGTGAGCCCCTCCGGCAGCACGCAGCTCTTGTCGATCACCACGCGCCTGAGCTTCACGTGCCGGTTCACCACCACGTCGGGCAGGATCACCGAGTCCTCGATGCTGCCGTAGCTGTGCACGCGCACGTTGGAAAACAGCAGCGAGCGCTTCACCGTGGTGCCGCTGATCAGGCAGCCGCCGGACACCACGGAGTCGACCGCGCCGCCGCGCCGCCCGTCGTCGTCGAACACGAATTTCGCCGGGGGGAGCTGCTCCTGATGCGTCCAGATGGGCCAGTCCTTGTCGTACATGTTCAGGTCCGGCGTGACCCGCGTCAGGTCCAGGTTCGATTCCCAGTAAGCATCGACCGTGCCCACGTCGCGCCAGTAGGCGGTCTTGCCCTCCTGGCCCACGCAGCTGTCGTCGAAGCGCTGGGCGTAGACGCGGTAGCGCGGCACCAGGTGGGGAATCAGGTCCTTGCCGAAGTCATGGCTGGAATCGGGCGTGCGCGTGTCGCGCGCGAGCTGCTCGTACAGGAATGGTGCATTGAACACGTAGATGCCCATGCTGGCGAGCGCGAGGTCCGGCCGGCCCGGGACCGGCGGCGGGTCGGCGGGTTTCTCGACGAAGGCGCGCACACGCCAGTCGTCGTCGACGTGCATGACGCCGAAGGCCGTGGCCTCCATGCGCGGCACTTCCAGGCAGGCCACGGTCATGTCCGCGTCCTTGGCGACGTGGTAGGCGAGCAGCTTGCCGTAATCCATCTTGTAGATGTGGTCACCGGCCAGGATAAGAATGAAGTCCGGCTCGTAGTTGCGCAGGATGTCGAGGTTCTGGTAGACGGCATCCGCCGTGCCGAGGTACCAGCTCTCCTCCGCGGTGCGCTGCGAGGCCGGCAGGATGTCGACGAATTCCTGGAAGCGGCCGTCCAGGAAGCTCCAGCCGCGCTGGATGTGCCGGATCAGGCTGTGCGACTTGTACTGCGTGGCCACGCCGATGCGGCGGATGCCCGAGTTCACGCAGTTCGACAGCGGGAAGTCGATGACGCGGAACTTGCCGCCGAACGGCACCGCCGGCTTGGCGCGCCAGTCGGTCAGGTTCTTCAGGCGGCTGCCCCGCCCGCCGGCGAGCACCAGGGCGTAGGTGTTCTTGGTCAGGACGCTGACGAAACGCACGTTGATGTCGGAGTCGATCATGGCAATCTCCCGGTGCCGGCGCGCTCCCGCCGGAAAAGGTCCGCGGTGGGAACGGCCTGCTTATAATAGGTGCGACGCCAGCGGCCGTCACGATTTGCCTGCCGGGTCCGCGGCCTTTCCAGCATGGAAGCCATCCTCCCACCGCCGTCGACGCGCGACCTCGAGGCCCTCGCCGGGGCCCGGCACCACGATCCGTTCAGCCTGCTCGGGTTGCATGGCCGCGAC
This sequence comes from Burkholderiales bacterium, assembly GCA_036274775.1. Lineage (GTDB taxonomy): Bacteria > Pseudomonadota > Gammaproteobacteria > Burkholderiales > JACQAP01 > JACQAP01. The sequence continues at coordinate 11,020 of DASUFB010000016.1, forward strand.
GGTCAATGGTCGCTGCGCGTGCTGCGCCCGGACGCGGCGGCGGTGTCGGTGCGCACGCGCGCGGGCTTCGCTCCCATGCAGCGCGTCCACGACCAGGGCGTGTTCGCGTGGGCCGGTGCCGAGGCGCCGCCGGCGCCCGTGACGCTGCGCATCCGCGCCGGGGCCTCGGAATTCGAGGTCGTCGACCCGTATTCGTTCCCGCCCGCCATCGGCGCCGACGATCTTTATCTGTTCAACGAGGGCCGCCACGAGCAGGCCTACCGCATGCTTGGCAGCCGCCTGGAGACCCGTGACGGCGTGGCGGGCGTGCGCTTCGCCTGCTGGGCGCCGAATGCCGCGCGCGTGAGCGTGGTCGGCGACTTCAACGGCTGGGACGGCCGCCTGCACCCGATGGCCGTGCACGGCGCGAGCGGCATCTGGGAGCTGTTCGTGCCCGGCGTGCCGGCCGGCGCGCTGTACAAGTACGAGATCCGCAATCGCGCGAGCGGCGAAATCTTCGTCAAGACCGATCCCTACGCGCTCTGCTGCGAGCTGCGGCCCGGCACGGCCGCGCGCGTGGCGGACGGCGCCTACGGATGGGGTGACGGCGACTGGATGCGCGCGCGTGCAGGCTGGGACTGGCTGCACGCGCCCATCAACGTCTACGAGGTGCACGCGGGCTCCTGGCGCCGCCATCCGGACGGGCGCTTCTACACTTACGCGGAACTGGCGCAGAGCCTCATCCCCTACGTGGCGGATATGGGCTATACGCACATCGAGCTGCTGCCGGTCTCCGAGCATCCGCTCGACGAATCCTGGGGTTACCAGACCACGGGCTATTTCGCGGTGACGAGCCGCTACGGCGACCTCGCCGGCTTCAAGGCCTTCGTGGACGCCTGCCACCGGGCCGGCATCGGCGTGCTGCTCGACTGGGTGCCGGCACACTTCCCGACGGACGCGTTCTCGCTGGCGCGCTTCGACGGCACGGCGCTCTACGAGCACGAGGACCCGCGCCTGGGCTTCCACCAGGACTGGGGCACGCACATCTTCAACTACGGCCGCAAGGAGGTGAAAAGCTTCCTGCTGTCGAGCGCGCACTACTGGCTCGCCGAATGCCACGTCGACGGGCTGCGCGTGGACGCGGTCGCCTCGATGCTCTATCTCGACTACTCGCGCAAGGCCGGCGAATGGATTCCCAACAGGCACGGCGGCCGCGAGAACCTCGAGGCGATCGACTTCCTGCGCGAGCTGAACGTGATGGTGCACCGGGAATTCCCCGGCGCGCTGACCTGCGCCGAGGAATCCACGGCGTGGCCGATGGTCTCGCGCCCGGTCTACCTCGGCGGCCTGGGCTTCTCGACGAAGTGGAACATGGGCTGGATGAACGACACGCTGTCGTACATGCGCCACGACCCGGTGCACCGGCGCTTCCACCACAACCTGCTCACTTTCGGCCAGATCTACGCGTACAGCGAGAATTTCCAGCTGCCGCTGTCGCACGACGAGGTCGTTCACGGCAAGGGCTCGCTGCTCGGCAAGATGCCGGGCGACGCCTGGCAGAAGTTCGCCAACGTGAGGCTGCTGCTCGCCTGGCAGTTTGCCGCGCCCGGCAAGAAGCTCGGCTTCATGGGCAACGAGTTCGCGCAGGGGCGCGAGTGGCGCTCGGGACGGGAACTGGACTGGGGGCTGCTCGGCATCGACTGGCACCGCGGCGTGCAGGCCATGGTGCACGACCTGTCGCGGCTGTACCGTGACGAGCCGGCGCTGCACGACCTCGATTTCGAGCAGGACGGCTTCCGCTGGGTGGACTGCAACGACGCCGACCAGTCGGTGCTGTGCTTCGAGCGCCGCGCGCGCAACGGCGCCGTCGTGGTGGTCGCGCTGAACTTCACGCCCGTGCCGCGCCACGGCTACCGCGTCGGGCTGCCGCGCGCGGGCAACTGGCGCGAGGTTTTCAACAGCGATTCGCATTTTTACGCCGGCTCCAACGCGGGTAACGCCGGTGCCATCGTCGCGCAGCCTTTTCCGTGGATGGGCCGCGACCAGTCCGCGGCCATCACGCTGCCGCCGCTCGGCGCGCTGGTGCTGCGGCCGGAAGTGCCGTGAATGCGTGAATGTCGCAAAGGCGGGAAAGCGGATTTTCCCGTGATACCGGACCTTCAATCCATGCCAGAGCTACCGCCGTAACGTCCTGAGCCAGGAATTCGCCGCGCTCCGGCTTTTACGGTATTCACGATATTCACGACATTCACGACATTCACGGCAATTGCGCCCCATGGCCGCAGACAAGCTCAAGGTCCTGTTCGCCACTTCCGAGATCACGCCGCTCATCAAGACCGGCGGGCTCGCGGACGTGAGCGCGGCGCTGCCGGTGGCGCTCGCCGCGCTCGGCGCCGACATGCGCGTGCTGGTGCCGGGCTATCCGCAGGTCATGGAATCGCTGAAGACGCGCAGCCGCGTGGCGGCGCTGCCCGGCCTGCCCGGCATCGCGCCGGCGCACCTGGTCGCATCGAAGCTGCCGTCCGGCCTGCCGCTGCTGGTGATCGAGTGCCCGATCTTCGAGCGGGCGGGCGGCCCCTACCAGGACGCCAATGCGCGCGACTGGCAGGACAACGACCTGCGCTTCGGGCTGCTGTCCTACGTCGGCGCGCTGCTCGCGATGCCCGGCTCGCCGCTGCAGGCGTGGCGCCCGGACATCGTGCATTGCAACGACTGGCAGACCGGCCTCGCGCCGGTTTACCTGAACTACGTGCAAGGCCGGCGTGCGCGCACGGTCATGACCATCCACAACCTCGCCTACCAGGGCATCTTCCCGCCGCAGGCGGCCACGCGGCTGGGCCTGCCGCCGCAGGCTTTCGCCATCGACGGCGTGGAGTACTACGGCAACATGTCCTTCCTGAAGGGCGGGCTGCAGTTCGCCGACCGCATCACCACCGTGAGCCCGAGCTACGCAGAGGAGATTCAGCGCGAGCCGCTCGGCATGGGGCTGCAGGGCCTGCTCGCCCGCCGCAAGGCCGAGCTCACCGGCATCCTGAACGGCATCGATACGGACGCCTGGGACCCGGAATCCGATCCTTACATCGAGCGCTATTACAACGCCTCGCGCCTCGCGGCGAAGCAGGACAACAAGCGCGCCCTGCAGGCGCGCATGGGCCTGCGGGATGCGCCGCGCACGCCGCTGGTCGGTGCGGTCGGCCGGCTTACGGACCAGAAAGGTCTGGACGTGCTGGCCGACGTCGCCGCGGACCTCGTGGCCCTGCCGGCTCAGCTCGCCGTGCTCGGCTCGGGCGACCCGGCGCTGCAGCGCCGCTTCCAGGAGCTCGCGCGCAGCCATCCCGGCAGGATCGCCGTGCAGATCGGCTTCGACGAGGGCCTGTCGCACCAGATCGAGGCCGGCGCCGACCTGTTCGCGATGCCCTCGCGCTTCGAGCCCTGCGGCCTGAACCAGATGTACAGCCAGCGCTACGGCACGCCGCCCATCGTGCACGCCACCGGCGGGCTGCGGGATTCCGTGGTCGACCATGTCCCGGGCGCGAAGGGCGGCGGCGCCACGGGGTTCGTGTTCTCGCCGCTGGACGCGGGCGCGCTGCTGGAAACCTGCCGCCGCGCCGTCGCCGCCTATCACGACGAAGCCGCCTGGCGGCAGCTCCAGAAAAACGGCATGAAGCGCGATTTCAGCTGGACCGCGAGCGCGCAGCACTACCTCGCGCTGTACCGGCAGCTCGCGATTGGCTAGTCCGGCGCGCAGTGGAGTAAACTTGCAGCTCTCTGCCGGACGGACGGCGTTCGTTCCGAAGCGCAAAAATACTCCAGGAGGATCAGATGATCGGTGATCGCATCGAAGTGAACATAGCCGGTGGACTCGACATTGCCCTGCCGCGCATGGTGCACGTGCGCCAGAAATTCGCCACGAAGAAAATAGACAGCGTGACGCGTGCCGTGGTCGAGCAGTTCAAGCGGCCGGAAGTGCGCGCCAAGGTCAAGCCCGGCATGAGCATCGCCGTGGGCTGCGGCTCGCGCGGCATCAACAACATCGGCGAATGCGCCAAGGCCGTCGTCGCGGAGCTGAAGGCGCTCGGCGCGAAGCCCTTCATTTTCCCGGCCATGGGCAGCCACGGCGGCGCCACGGCCGAAGGCCAGCGCGAGGTGCTGGAAGGCTACGGCATCACCGAGGCCCAGGTCGGCTGCCCCGTGGTGTCCAGCATGGACGTCGTGGAGATCGGCAAGCTCGACGACGGCATGCCGGTGTACATGGACAAGGCCGCCGCAGCGGCAGACGCGGTGGTGGTCATCCCGCGCGTGAAGCCGCACACGAATTTCCGCGCGCCGATCGAGTCGGGCATCGTCAAGATGCTGACCATCGGCATGGGCAAGATCATGGGCGCGACCACGCTGCACACCTACGGCATGGACATGTTCGGCGAGCTGCTGCCGAAGACGGCGAAGCTGATCATCGCCAGGAAGAACGTGCTGTTCGGCGTCGCCATGGTGGAGAACGCCGCGGACGAGACCGCCGTCATCGAGGTGGTGACCTCGGAGCAGATCTTCGACCGCGAGCCCGTGCTGCTCGCCAGGGCCAAGGAGCTCATGCCGCGCCTGCAGTTCGACGAGATCGACGTGCTCATCGTCGAGAAGATCGGCAAGAACATCTCCGGCTCCGGCATGGACCCCAACATCACCGGCCGCAACTGCCGCGGGGTCGAGTGGAACATGAAGCCCTACGTCAAGAAGATCGCGGTGCTCGGCCTCACGCCCGAGACCCACGGCAACGCCTGCGGCATCGGCGCGGCCGACGTCACCACGATGAAGCTGTACAAGGAGCTCGACGTCGCCAAGACCTACGCGAACATCATCACGTCGACATACCTCGACGGCGGTGCCATCCCGATCATCATGAACACGGACCAGGAAGCCATCCAGCTCGCGGCCAAGACCGTGGTGCGCGTGAAGCCGCAGGACACGAAGATCGTGCGCATCGCCACCACGCTGGAGATCATGGACATCCACGTTTCCGAGCCGATGCTGCCCTACGTCAAGGCCAATCCGTCGATGTTCGAGATCATGGGCGAGCCGCAGGCGATGAAGTTCGACGCCAGGGGCAACCTGTACCCGATGCTGGGCAAGCACAGGGAGCACGCCACGGCCTGACCCGGCAGCGCGGTTTCCACATGCACATCCATCTCGACGCCGTGGGAGGCGTGGCGGGCGACATGTTCATCGCCGCCATGCTCGACGCGTTTCCCGACCTGCGCGATGGCATGCTCGCCGCGATCCGTGCAGCGGGCCTGCCGGCGGACGTGCACGTCGGCCTCGCCGAGCACCAGGACCACGCGCTCACCGGCCTGCGTTTCCGCGTGGTCGAGCCGCGCGAGGCGGAGCTGCTGGTCGCCGCGCACCATCACCCGCACACGCCTTTCGCCGACATCCGACGTCACCTGCAGGGCTGCGCGCTGAAGCCGCCGGTGCGCGATCGCGCGATCTCCATCTTCACGCTGCTCGCGGAAGCGGAAGCCAGGGTTCACGGCAAGAGCCTCGAGACCGTGAGCTTCCACGAGCTCGGCGAATGGGATTCGATCGCCGACATCGTCGGTGCCGCCTTCCTCGTCGACGCGCTGGGCGAGTCCACCTGGTCGGTGGGCAGCCTGCCGCTCGGGCGCGGCCGCGCGAAGACCGCGCACGGCATGCTGCCGGTCCCCACGCCGGCGACGGTGCTGCTGCTCGACGGCTTCGAGTTCGTCGACGACGGCGTGGAAGGCGAGCGCGTGACGCCCACCGGCGCCGCCATCCTGAAGCACCTCGGTTGCGCGCAGGCCGCGGCGCGGCGCACGCGCCGGCTGCGGCGCACCGGCATCGGCTTCGGCACGCGCACCTTCCCCGGCATCAGCAACGTGCTGCGCGTGCTGGCGTTCGAGGAAGTCTCCGGCGGGCGCGGCAGCGACGAGGTCGCGCAGGTGCAGTTCGAGGTCGACGACCAGTCGCCCGAAGACCTGGCGATCGCGCTCGACCGGCTGCGGGCGCATCCGTCGGTGCTCGACGTCATGCAGACACCGGCTTTCGGCAAGAAGGGCCGCATGACCATGCACATCCAGCTGCTCGCCGAGACGGCGGACCTCGAGAACGTATTCGACGCCTGCTTCAGCGAGACCACGACCATCGGCCTGCGCTACCAGCTCGTGCAGCGGCGCAAGCTCGCGCGCGCGAGCGCGACGGTCGAGGCCGGCGGCCGGCAGATGCGCGTGAAGGTCGCGCAGCGACCCGGCAGCAGCACGGCCAAGGTCGAGGCGGACGACCTGCTGAACGTGATCGGCGGCCGCGCCGAACGCGAGAAGCTGCAGCGCGAGGCCGAGCAGGCCGTGCTGCGCAAGGACCGCACATGATTGCCGACGCGGCCGTCCTGCGCGCGGGGCTGGAAGGCGTGCTGCGCGACATGGGCCGCGTGGCGGTCGCCGTCAGCGGCGGCGTCGACAGCCTCACGCTGGCGACGGTGGCGCACCGCGCGCTGCGCGGCGAGGTGGAGATGTTCCACGCCGTCTCGCCCGCCGTGCCCCCTGAAGCGACGGCCCGCGTGCGCGAGCTGGCGGCGCGCGAGGGCTGGCGCCTCGAGGTCATCGACGCCGGCGAGTTCGCGGATGCGGACTATCGCGCCAATCCCGTCAACCGCTGCTTCTACTGCAAGACGAACCTGTACGGAGCGATCGCGCCGCACACCACGGCGCTGATCGTCTCCGGCACCAACACCGACGACCTCGGCGAATACCGTCCCGGCCTGGAGGCCGCGAAGGACCACGGCGTGCGCCATCCCTTCGTCGAGGCCGGCATCGGCAAGCAGGCCGTGCGCGCCATCGCGCGCGAGCTCGGCCTCGGCGACGTGGCCGAGCTGCCCTCGGCGCCCTGCCTGTCGAGCCGCATCGAGACGGGCATCGGCATCGATCCCGCCATGCTGGAGCGGGTCCACGCGGCCGAGCGGCTGGTGGGCGCGCAGCTGCAGCCGCGCACCGTGCGCTGCCGCGTGCGTGCCGGCGGCGTGGTCGTCGAGCTCGACGAGCAGGCACTTTCGGCCCTGGACGCCGCGCGCCGCGAAGCGCTGGAGCGCGACGTCGGCGCGCTGTTCCGCGACGGCGGCTACGATTACGCCGTGTCGCTCGCGCCCTACCGCACCGGCAGCGCCTTCCTCGTCAAGCTGCAGCGCACAGCGGCTTAAAACCTATTCACCACAGAGGCACAGAGGGCACAGAGAAAAGCAAAACCAGACAAGGATGAAGAAGACGGGGGCAGCGATGCTTTCCACGGCTCATGGGGCGTGCTGCAGCTTCACGCACTTCATGTTCATTCCGTTCTTTGCCTTTCCTCTGTGCCCTCTGTGCCTCTGTGGTGAGAATTTGAATTTTGGATAGAAAATGACCTTGCACAAGGACGTGATGCTGGACTTCGCGCGCGACGCCCGAACCGGGCTCGAGGAGGCGGTGCTGTGCGCGTCGAAGTCGGTCGCGCATCTGGCGGTGATCCTCGACCAGGTGCGTGCCAAGGACCGCCGCATGCTGCTCACGCGGCTTGCGCCGGAGCAGCTCGCGGAGCTGCCGCAAGCGCACCGCTCGGCCATCGACTACGATGCGGTTTCGCGCACCGGCTTTTTCGGCGGCGCGCATGAACCGCGCACCGAGACGCGCACGGCCGTGGTGGCGGCGGGCACGTCCGACGTCGCCGTGAGCCGGGAGGCCGCGCGCACGCTGCAGTTCTACGGCGAGCCCGTGGCCGAGATCAACGACGTGGGCGTGGCCGGCCTGTGGCGGTTGCTCGAGCGCATCGAGGAGATCCGCCGCATGAAAGTCGTGGTCGCGGTCGCCGGCATGGACGCGGCGCTGCCGACCGTGATCGGCGGCCTGGTTTCCGCGCCGATCGTCGGCGTGCCGACCTCGGTGGGCTACGGCGTGGCGAGCGGCGGGCAGACGGCGCTGAACGCGATGCTCGCGAGCTGCTCGTCGGGCTTGACGGTGGTGAACATCGACAACGGCTTCGGCGCGGCCTGCGCCGCGCTGCGCATCCTGCGCGCCGGCTGAAGGCGGTCCCCGTCATGAAAAAAGCCCGGCCTCGAGCCGGGCTTTTTCGTCTGCACGGGTGCCGCTATTTCAGATCGCTCTTCGTGGCGTCGATGCCGGCCTGGGCGCAGCTGCCGTCCTGCTCGGCGGTGCCTCCGGATACGCCGATGGCACCCACCTGCCGCCCGTCCGCGGTCAGGATCGGCAGGCCGCCCTCGAACGTCACGATGCCCGGCACGTTGGCGATGCCGGGGACCTTCTGCGCGATCTCGCCGATCTGCTTGGTCGAGAACGGGAAGCCCGCCGAAGTACCGGCCTTCAATTGCGCGATCTCGATGCTCTTCAGGAAGGCATCGTCCTGGCGCAGGAAATACTTGAGGTTGCCGCCGCTGTCGACGATGGCGATGTTCATCTTCCAGCCCTCCTGCCTGGCCTTGGCCTCGCAGGCGGCGGCCATTTTCTTGGCGACGTCCAGGGTCAGGTAGGGGCGTTGCTCGACGGCGGCCGCGGGGCCGGCCAGCGCGGCAAACAGCGATGCGAAGCTCAGGGACAGCAGGGTCTTCTTCATGGTGGATCCTCGTGGGGAAGTTGCGGGAGGGCGGGTGCGTGCGCGTCGTGCGGTGATTCTGCCTGCAGCGTTTGACGCGCGGATTACAGAAAGTTCCGGACTGTCCCGGTGCCGGCGGCAGCCGGCAGCGCGCAGATCGCATCGAGATGCGCGAGCAGCGCATCCGCGTCCGTTCCGGCGATCACGAGCGCGCGGTGTGCCGGCCTGACGAAGCCTTCGCGGACGGCATGGTCCAGCATGGCGAGCAGCGCGTCGTAGTAGCGGGATACGTTCAGCAATCCGCCGGGCTTCGCCTGGATGCCGAGCTGCTGCCAGGTCAGGATCTCGAAGAATTCCTCCAGCGTGCCGAAGCCGCCGGGCAGCGCGACGAAGGCATCGGCGAGCTCGCTCATGAGCGCCTTGCGCTGGTGCATGGTATCCACCACGCGCAGCTGCGCCAGCCCTTCGTGCGCGACCTCGCGCGCCACCAGCGAGCGCGGGATGACGCCGATGACCTCGCCTCCGGCTTCCAGCATGGCGTCCGCGAGCACGCCCATGAGGCCGACGTTGCCGCCGCCGTAGACCAGGCCCAGCCCGCGCCGCGCCATGGCCGCAGCCAGCCCGCGCGCGGCCGCGGCGTACTCGCCGCGCACGCCGGCGCCCGACCCGCAAAACACGCAGACCCGCTTCATCGCGTCACAGCTCGGTCCAGTCGTCTTCCGCGTGGTAGAGCACGCGTGCCGTGCCCTGCATCGGGCCGTCTTCGATGCCGTCGTGGTCGTACGGCGGCGGCGGCACCTCGGGATGGTCGCGCACCGCGCGCTTCTGCAGCACGAACGGGCTGACGACATGGATCGTGCGCGTCGGGTCGCTCGGCTCGGCGCGCAGCATGGGCAGCTCCGCGGACTTGCCGTTCGGGTAGAGCAGGATGCCGGTGCGGTTCCCGGACTGGCAGAGCACGGCCCAATCGGTCTGGCCGGCCTTGAAGAACTGTCCCTGGATGACGTTGTGGCGCGCATCCCATTTCATGAACCTCGGGATGCGGCAGCCGAGCTTCTCGAGGTCCGCGCGCACGGCCTCGGGCAGCTCGCGCAGCTGGCCCGGCTCGAGGTAGCGCAGGTCCGGCCATTTCCTGCGGGCTTCTTCGACCGTCGTCTGCGCGACTGCGGCAGCGCAGACGGCGAGGCAGGAGAGGATCGCGACGATCGGCAGTTTCATGGCACGCCCCGCGCGGGAGAAGCCGTAAGTCTACTGGGCCGTGCCCGCCGTGACTACGTGACTGCCGATCCGGGGTTGCCGGGCTTGCGCGACGGTCACGACAGTCGCATCGTCACGTCGTCACGGCATCCGCGGTTCTCTTGCCGGCTTCAGCCGTGGCCGCCCAGGTAGGCGGCACGGACTTCCTCGTTGCCGAGCAGCTCTGCCGGCGTGCCCTCCACCTTCATCACGCCGGTTTCCAGCACGTAGCCGCGGTCGGCCACGGACAGCGCCATGTTCGCGTTCTGCTCGACGAGCAGGATGGTGGTGCCGCGCCTGTGGATTTCGCGGATGGTCGCGAAGAGCTGCTGCACGATGACCGGCGCGAGCCCGAGCGAGGGCTCGTCGAGCAGCAGCAGCTTCGGCTTGGCCATGAGCCCGCGCGCGACCGCGAGCATCTGCTGCTGGCCGCCGGAGAGCGTCCAGCCCAGCGCGTTCTCGAAGGGCTTGATGGCCGGGAAGATCTCGAACATCCCGGCGACCTCGTCTTCCATCTGCTTCTTCGCGAGACGCCTGCGGTTCGAGGTGCCCAGCATGATGTTCTCGCGCACGGTCAGGCCCGGGAAGATGCGCCGGCCCTCGGGCACGTGCGAGATGCCCAGGCGCACGATTTTCTCGGGCGACATCGCATGGATCGGCCGGCCGTCGAACCAGACCTCGCCGCGCGCCGGCCGCAGCAGGCCGGAGATGGTGCGAAGCGTCGAGCTCTTGCCCGCGCCGTTGGCGCCGAGCAGCGTGACGACTTCGCCCGCCTGCACGCTCAGGCTGACGTCCTTCAGCGCCTGCACGCTGCCGTAGTAGCTGGCCACGCCCCTGAGCTCAAGCAGCGGCATTGGCGTCTCCCAGGTAGGCGGCGATCACGTCCGGGTGGTGCAGCACCTCCTGCGGCGTGCCATCGGCGATCTTCCTGCCGAAGTTCAGCACCGAGATGCGGTCCGACACCTTCTCGACGAGGCCCATGTCGTGGTCGATCAGGAAGATCGTCAGGCCGTGGCCGCTGCGCAGCTTCTTCAGCAGCTCCACGAGCTCCATTTTCTCGGTCTGGTTGAGTCCCGCCGCGGGCTCGTCGAGCAGCAGCAGCTTCGGGTGCCCGGCGAGCGCGCGCGCGATCTCGACCAGCCGCTGGTGGCCGTAGGGCAGGCTGCGCACGATGGTGCCGGCCTTGTCGGCGAGCCCGACGAATTCCAGCGCGGACATGGCCCGCGCGCGCAGCGCGTTGCCGCCCCGCCCGATCGGGTTGTTGTCGCGCTGCGCGCCGACGATGACGTTTTCCAGGGCGGACATGCTCGGGAACAGCCGGATGTTCTGGAAGGTGCGGCCCAGGCCGTGCGCGGCGCGCTCGTGCGGCGGCTTCTGGCTCACGTCGATGCCGTCGATGATGATGCGCCCGCCCGTGGGCTTGTAGATGCCGTTGACGACGTTGAGCGTCGTGGTCTTGCCCGAGCCGTTCGGGCCGATCAGCGCGTGCACGGTGCCGCGCTTGACCTCGAGATCCACGCCGTCGACGGCTTTCAGGCCGCCGAAGTGCTTCTGCAGGCCCTCGAGCCTGAGCAGCGGCGTGGTCTCCGTGACCGTGATGTCGAGGTTCAGGGGCTCGACGCCCGCGGTGTCTACCGGGACGACCCTGCTCACCTTCGCCCAGGCGTTGCGCAGCAGGCCCCAGATGCCCTCGGGCATGAACACCATGATCAGGATGACGGCCAGGCCATAGATCACGAGGTAGACGTCCTTGATGAACTGCAGGCTGGGCGGCATCTCCTTCAGCCATTCCGGCAGCAGGATCAGCAGCGTCGTGCCCAGCGCGCCGCCGAAGGGAGACTGCGCGCCGCCGAGCAGCACCATGGAGAGGAACTCGATCGCACGCTGGAAGTTGAAGTTGTCCGGGCTGATGTAGGCGAAGCCCCCGGCGTACAGCCCGCCACCGATGCCGCCGAGCGCGGCGCTCATCGTGAAGGCGATGACCTTGGTCCTCAGCGTGTGCACGCCCACGACCTCGGCCGCGAGCTCGTTCTCGCGCACGCCGCGCATCGCGCGGCCCAGCCGCGTGCGCGGCAGGTACCAGACGGCGACGATCAGCGCGTAGAGCACGCCCGCGCACAGCAGCAGGTAGGCGCGGTCGTCGGAGAGCTCGTGGCCGAGCAGCGACGGCCGCGGGATGCCGGCGATGCCGTCGGGGCCGTGCGTGACCTCGATCCAGTTGACCGCGACGAGGTCGAAGATCTGCTGGAAGCTGATGGTGATCATCGCGAGGTAGTGGCCGCCCAGGCGCAGCGTGGTCAGGCCCAGAATGCCCCCGGCCAGTCCGGCCACGCAGGTGCCGATCGCGAGCGACACCCAGAACGACAGGCCGTAGCTCACGGTGCCCAGCGCCACGCCGTAGGCGCCGAAGCCGAAGAAGGCCGCCTGCGCGAGGTTGATCTGCCCGGCGTAGCCGAGCACGACGACCATGCCGAGCACGGCGATGGCGTAGGTCGTCGCCTGCATGAAGATCGACAGCACGAAATGGCTGACGTTCGCGTAGTACGGCAGCAGCGCCGCGGCGACGGCCGCGGCCAGGATGACGAACGGCCAGGGCGAGAGGCGGCGCGCGCGCGGCGTTTCGGGGGATGGCGTGCTCATGCTGCCGCCTCATTTTGACGAGTTGTCATCGCACCCTTGTCGATTCGGCGGCTGCAAGCATTCTCGGCCGGTCGCATCCCCATGAAGAAATGGGGCGGCCGACGAGGCGGAGCAGGGGCCACATCGCTTTTGATGGGGATGCGACCCGAGATGGCCGCATGGGTATGCCGGCCACCCATGTCTGCCTCCGCGGTCGCATCCCGCAAGCGGGTCCCTGCTCCACGCTCCGGCATACCCTGCTTCCTGTTCATGCTTTCTCCGAAACCTTCTCGCCGAAGAAGCCCTGCGGCCGGAACACCAGCACGAGGAACAGCATCAGGAAGGCGTAGGCGTCCTTGTAGGGGACCGAGATGTAGAAGGCGGCGAAGCTCTCGATCACGCCGATGAACAGCCCGCCGACGATGGCGCCCTTGACGTCGCCGAAGCCGCCGATGATGGTCGCCGCGAACGCCTTCAGCGCGATGATCGATCCCATTCCGATCGACACGAACAGCACCGGCCCGACCAGCACGCCCGCCAGTCCGCCGAGCGCCGAACTGTAGATGAACGTGATGGCGATCATCAGCGCCACCGGGATGCCGAGCAGGCGCGCCATGTCCTTGTCCTGCGAAGTCGCCTGCAGCTTCTTGCCGAGCATGGTGTGCTCGAAGAAGAAATACTGGAAGGCCACCATGACCATGGTGACCGCGAGGATCACGAGGTACTGGCTGTCGAGGAACACCGCGCCGATCTGCAGGCCTCCGGCCACGACGTTGTCCAGGCGCTTGGGCTGCGCGCCGAACAGCGCCAGCACCGAGTTCTGCAGGAAGATCGACGCGCCCAGGGTCGAGATGATGACGGGCAGGAAGCCGCGATGGCGCAGCGGGTAATACACGCCGTAGTTGAACAGCAGCCCGAACACGCCCATGCAGACGATGGCGAGCGCGAACGACAGCCAGTAGGGCAGGCCGGCATTGATCAGGAAGGCCACCATGATGTACGCGCCGAGCATGGCGAAGTCGCCCTGCGCGAAGTTCACCACGTTGGTGGCGCGGATGATGAGCACGAAGCCCAGCGCCACGAGCGCGTAGATGCTGCCGAGCGCGAGACCCTGGAACAGCACCTGGAAATTGTTGGCTAGCGCGTCCACGGCGCTCGTCCTCCCCCGGCGGCGGCGGCCCGCCAGGGGGCCGGCCGGCCGCGCTCCCGCGCCTGCTTATTTATCGAAACTGATGTGCTCGACGTACTTGATCTTGCCGCCCTCGTTCTTGACGATGTTGTAGCCGCGCAGGCCATCGCCGTTGGCGTCGAAGTTGTAGTTGCCCTCCACGCCCTTCCAGTTCTTCAGGCCGAGGATGGCCTTGCGGATGTCGTCGGGCTTGGTGCTCTTCGCGGCGTTGATGGCGTAGGCGATGACGTTCATGGCGTCGAACGCCCAGCTCGAGTAGACGTCGGGCTCGGCGTTGTCGTACTTCGCTCGATAGGCGGCGGCGTAGGCCTTGGCCGCGGCATTGGCGTCCGGGTTGAAGTCCGCGATGCCGTAGGTGCCGTGCAGCGCCTCGCCGGCGAGCTTCATCGCGGTGTCGGTCACGATCGAGGGCGAGCCGACCCAGGTCGCGGTCACCCCGAGCTGGCGCAGCTGCTTGGCGAAGATGCCGAGGTCCTGGGAGTTGGTCATGTAGGTGCCGATCACGTCCGCGCCGGATTTCTTGATCGCCAGCACCACCGGCGTGAAGTCCTGCGAGTTGTTGGTGTAGCCCTGCACCAGCACCGGCTCGACGCCCAGCGCCTTCAGCGCATCGGTGAGCGCCTTCTGCCCGCCGGAGCCGAACGCGTCGGTGGAGTGCACGATCGCCCATTTCTTCAGCTTGAGCTTTTTCACGCCGAAGTCGGCGATCACGCGCGAGGAGAAGGAATCGTTGGGGCGGCAGCGGAACACCCAGGGGTTGTTCACGTGAGTCAGGCTCGGGTCGGTGCCGCCGATCATGACGGGGATGCCGGCCTTCTGGATCGCGGGCGAGGCCGCCTGCACCTGCGTGCTGCGGATCGGGCCGATCATGGCCGGGATGTCGGAATTGCCGCCGAGCTTGGAGAACGCGAGCACGGTGCCGGGGTTCGTGGACTGGTTGTCCTCGATCACGAGCTCGACCTGCTTGCCGAGGATGCCGCCCTTCTTGTTGATCTGCTCGACGGCGAGCCTGGCGCCGTTGATGGTGTACCTGCCTGCCTCGGCGTTCGGGCCGGTGATCTCGCTGACCAGGCCGATGCGGATGGACTCCGCGGCTGCGCCGAAGGCCAGCAGCGAAGCGAGCGCGCCGGTTGCGATTGCGCCCAGGATCGAAACACGCATGACGTTCCTCCCGTAGTTGCTGGTTTTTCTGCTCGCGGGCACCGCTTCGGGGCACCCGCTGCCGGTTCACATGCGCCCGGAGCGTTCCCGGGCGTTCGGTGCAAACGTGACGGGGGGTGCGAGCGTTGACATGGCCAGGGTGCGTAATGCTATGTCCCGACCCCGGGGCTGTCAACGCTCGCGCCGCCCTCTCACAGCCAGCGCATCAGGCCCAGCTCGAAGGGGTGCGTGAGCAGCTCGTGGCGGGGATAGAGCCGGATGCGGTATTCGAGCTTGCCGCACATTCCGGGCGCGAGCCGCAGCATGAAGCGCTGTTCGCCTTCGGGCGTGCGCGTACCGTCGGGCTCGAAGCGCAGCGCCTTCGGCTGGCCTTCTTCCGGGTTCGCGTGCCGCGACAGCAGCAGTTCCACCGCGACGTCCTCGGGCACGAGCCCGGCGAGCCGGACTGCGATCTCGACCTGCACGCCGTCGCCGAAGGCGATGCGCCTGACGGGCACATCGAGCCGGCGCATGGTCACGCCGGGCCAGACCTGCGCGACGCGGTTTTTCCACTGCGCCAGCCGGCGCGCGGGCTCGAAGCCGGCTTCCGCAAAGCGGCGGCCCTGGCGGCTCGCGGGAAGGTAGAACCTGGACAGGTACTCGTTGACCATGCGCGTGGAGGAAAAGCGCGGCAGGATCGTGGCGATGGAGCGCTTGGCCATGCGGATCCAGTCCGGCGAGTAGCCCATCTCGCAGCGCCGGTAGTAAACGGGGATGACCTGGTCCTGCAGCAGCTCGTAGAGCGTGCGGCTTTCCTCGAGGTTGCGCCTGGCCTCGTCGAGGTTCTCCTCCACCGGCTTGATCGCCCAGCCGTTGCGCCCGTCGTAGCCCTCGCCCCACCAGCCGTCGAGCACGGACAGGTTCAGCACGCCGTTGATGCCGGCCTTCATGCCCGAGGTGCCGCTCGCCTCCAGCGGGTACAGCGGATTGTTGAGCCACACGTCCACGCCGGACACGAGCCTGCGCGCCACGTGCAGGTCGTAGCCTTCCAGCAGCAGGATCTTCCCCTCGAATTCCGGCAGGCGGCTGATGCGGTTCAGCTCGCGGATCATGTCCTGCCCGGGCACGTCGGCGGGGTGCGCCTTGCCGGCGAACACGAACAGGACCGGCCGCGCCTCGTCGCCGAGCAGCGTGCGCAGCCAGTCGAGGTTGCTGAACAGCAGGGTCGCGCGCTTGTAGGTGGCGAAGCGGCGCGCGAAACCGATCGTCAGCACGTTGGGGTTGCCCGGGTCCGCGAGGCGCAGCAGGCGCTCGAGGTGGGCCTCGGAGCCGTGGTTGCGCAGGTGCTGGCGCGAGACGCGGTGGCGCACGACGTGCAGCATCTGCGCCTTCAGCGACTGGCGCACGGCCCAGAACAGATGGTCCGGCATGGCGTCGAGCCGGTCCCGGAAGGTCTGGCTCGCGGCGTGGTGCGACCAGTCGAATCCCAGGAACTTGTCGAACTGGTCGGCCCACTCGGGTGCGAGGAAGGTCGGCACGTGCACGCCGTTGGTGACGTAGGCAAGCGGGTTTTCGCGCGGCTCGAGCTCGGGCCACAGCGGCGCGCAGATGCGCGAGGACACGCCGCCGTGGATGCGGCTCACGCCGTTCTGGAAGCGCGAGCCGCGGATCGCCAGCGCCGTCATGTTGAACTCCGGCCCGCCGTTGACGCGGCCGAGGCCCATCAGCGCCTCCTCGTCGAGGCCGAGCTGGCCGCGCAGCGTGGCGAAATAGGCGGCGATCGCGTCGGCGCCGAAATGGTCGTGCCCCGCAGGCACCGGCGTGTGCGTGGTGAACACCGTGTTCGCGGCCACGGCTTCGAGCGCGGCGGCGAAATCCAGCCCCTGTGCGACCAGCTCGCGCGCGCGCTCCAGGATCAGGAAGGCCGGGTGGCCTTCGTTGATGTGCCAGACCGTGGGCGCGACGCCCAGCGCCGCGAGCGCGCGCACGCCGCCGATGCCGAGCACGATCTCCTGCTGGATGCGGGTGTTGCGGTCGCCGCCGTAGAGCCGGTGCGTGATGTTGCGGTCCTCCTCGGAGTTCTCCGGCAGGTCGGTGTCGAGCAGGTGCAGCGTGACGTGGCCGATCTTCGCCTGCCATACCTTGACCTGCACCTGCCTTCCCGGCAGCTCGACGGCCACGCGCACTTCCGAGCCGTCCCCGTGCAGGCAGGGTGCGACCGGCAGGTCCTCGAAATCGGAATCGGTGTACAGCGCGTGCTGGCTGCCCTCGCTGTCGATGGTCTGCTGGAAGTAGCCCTGGCGGTAAAGCAGGCCGACCGCGACGAAGGGCAGGCGCATGTCGCTCGCCGACTTGCAGTGGTCGCCGGCGAGGATCCCCAGGCCGCCCGAGTAGATCGGCAGGCTCTCGTGGAAGCCGAACTCGGCGCAGAAATAGGCGACGAGGTCGCTCTTGCGCAGCCACTCCGAGCCGTTGCGCCGCAGCGGCTCCTGCATGTACACGTCGAAGGCCGACAGCGCGCGGTTCAGGTTGCCGAGGAACACCGGGTCGTCGGCCGCATCGACGAGCTTCTTCTCGTCGACGCGCTTCAGGAAGGCCTTGGGGTTGTGGCCGGCCTCGTCCCAGAGGTGCGGGTCGAGCCGCGAGAACAGCAGCCGCGT
The DNA here is from genome assembly GCA_036274775.1 of Burkholderiales bacterium. Lineage (GTDB taxonomy): Bacteria > Pseudomonadota > Gammaproteobacteria > Burkholderiales > JACQAP01 > JACQAP01. The sequence goes on from DASUFB010000016.1 coordinate 28,426, forward strand.
CTGCCGGTCCCAGCTGTAGTGCAGGTTGCCGGCGAGCTCCTCCATGCGGCTGAGCCGCGGCGGCAGCCGGGGATTGACTTCGATGGTGAAGGTCGTGCTCATCGGGGGTTCCTGAAGCCGCAACTTAGCAGGAAACCCCGGGCGCGGAAAAGCCGCCCGTGCCCCGCGCTAGAGCACGTAGCGGGCGAGGTCCTCGCTTTGCGCCAGATCCCCGAGCCGGCCGTCGACGTAGGGCGCGTCGATGACGACGGTGCGGCCCTCGCGGGCGTTCGCCTCGAAGGAGACATCCTCGAGCAGCTTCTCGATGACGGTGTAGAGCCGGCGCGCGCCGATGTTCTCGGTCTTCTCGTTGACCTGCCAGGCGATCTGCGCCATGCGGCGGATGCCGTCCGGGCGGAAGTCGAGCCGGACCTGCTCGGTCTCGAGCAGCGCCTGGTACTGGCGCGTGAGGCAGGCGTCCGTGGCGGTCAGGATGCGCTCGAAATCCTCCACGGTGAGGCTGTCGAGCTCCACCCGGATCGGGAAGCGGCCCTGCAGCTCGGGGATCAGGTCCGAGGGCTTCGAGAGGTGGAAGGCGCCGCTGCCGATGAACAGGATGTGGTCGGTCTTGACCATGCCGTACTTGGTGCTGACCGTGGTGCCTTCCACCAGCGGCAGCAGGTCGCGCTGCACGCCGTGACGCGAGACCTCCGCGCCGCCCGTCTCCTGGCGGCTCGTGATCTTGTCGATCTCGTCGATGAACACGATGCCGTTCTGCTCGACGTTGGCGAGCGCCTTCAGCTTGAGCTCCTCGTCGTTGACGAGCCTGGCGGCCTCCTCCTCGGTGACGAGCGTCATGGCCTCGCGGATCTTCAGCTTGCGCGTGCGCCGGCGTGCGCCGCCGAGGTTCTGGAACATGCCCTGGATCTGGGAGGTCAGCTCCTCCATGCCCGGCGGCGCGAGGATCTCCATCTGCGCCGGCGCCGCGGCCACGTCGACCTCGATCTCCCTGTCGTCGAGCTCGCCCTCGCGCAGCCGCTTGCGGAACTTCTGCCGCGTCACGCCGTCGGCGTCCTGCGGCTGCGCGTCGCGCGCGCCGGGCAGCAGCGCGTCGAGGATGCGCTCCTCGGCCAGGTCCTCGGCATGGTGGCGAACCTTGCGCATCTCGGCTTCGCGCGTCTGCTTGATGGCGGTCTCCACGAGGTCGCGCACGATCGAGTCCACGTCCTTGCCGACGTAGCCGACTTCGGTGAACTTGGTGGCCTCGACCTTGATGAACGGCGCCTGGGCGAGGCGCGCGAGCCGGCGCGCGATTTCCGTCTTGCCCACGCCGGTCGGGCCGATCATGAGGATGTTCTTCGGCGTGATCTCTTGGCGCAGCGGCTCGGCCACCTGCTGGCGGCGCCAGCGGTTGCGCAGCGCGATCGCCACGGCGCGCTTGGCCGCGGCCTGGCCGACGATGTTCTTGTCCAGCTCGTGGACGATTTCCTGCGGAGTCATGCTACTCATGTGTTCTTTGCGACGATGTTCTTGTGGTTCCGGCACGCGCTGCGCGCTTAACCTGCAAGCAGGTTAGCCTCCACCGCAACAAGTTGCCTTGCAACGTGTTGTGGTCCCGGCACGCGCTGCGCGCTTAACCTGCAAGCAGGTTAGCCTCCACCGCAACAAGTTGTCTTGCAACGTGTTGTCCAGCTCGTGGACGATTTCCTGCGGCGTCATGCTTGACATGGATTCAGCGACTGGTGACTTGCGGTTGGTGGCTCGTAAATGCTCTCAAGCGGATATGTCTTTACTGGTCACCAATCAGCTAGCCACTCGTCACTCCAGAACCTCGATCACGTGGTTCTGGTTCGTGTAGATGCAGATCTCGCCGGCGATCGTGAGCGCCTTCTCCACGATCTCCCGCGGCGGCAGGCCGGTGTTCTCGAGCAGGGCCTTCGCGGCGGACTGCGCATAGGCGCCGCCGCTGCCGATCGCCACGATCCCGGCCTCGGGCTCGACGACGTCGCCGTTGCCGGTGATGATCAGCGAGGATTCGTGGTCTGCCACCGCCAGCATGGCCTCGAGCCGGCGCAGGATGCGGTCGGTGCGCCAGTCCTTGGCGAGCTCGACCGCGGAGCGCAGCAGGTGACCCTGGTGCTTCTCCAGCTTGGCCTCGAAGCGCTCGAACAGCGTGAAGGCATCCGCCGTGCCGCCGGCGAACCCGGCCAGGATGCGGTCGTGATACAGGCGCCGCACCTTGCGCGCGCTCGCCTTCAGCACGACGTTGCCGAAGGTGACCTGGCCGTCGCCGCCCAGCGCCACGTTGCTGCCGCGCCGGACCGAGAGGATGGTAGTGCCGTGAAAGGATTCGCCCATGCGCAAGGAAGCGGATTGACCTGCGTGCGGCGCGGGCATGCTTCGCCCGGCCGTTTCGGATCAGATGGGGGATTCTACTGGAGAGTTCAAGCGGCGGGCCGGGCCGGCTCCAGGCTGGATGCGAGGACGCCTGCCGCGGCCATGGCCCAGACGATGATCGCGCCGGTGGGCAGGTCGAACAGCGTCGATGCGACCAGTCCCGCGAGATAGCCGAGCCCGCCGACCGCGTAGGCCTTGGCGAGCCGCCCGCGCCTGGCGTTGCGGGTGGCGAGCGCCGGGATGATCAGGCTGGAGAACACCAGGTAAATGCCCACGAGCTGCACGGAAGCCGTGACCGACAGGCCGAACAGCAGGTAGAAGCCGACGCGGCCCAGCCGCTCGTGCCCGATGCCGAACCACGCGGCGAGCACGATGGCCGTCAGGACGGCCACGACGAAAAGCTGCGCGTGGCCGACCCAGAGGATCTGGCCCACGAGCAGGTCCTTCAGGTATTCGCCGCCGTGCGGATTGCCGGCGAGCAGCAGCACGCTCAGCGTGGCGGCCAGCACGAACACGGTGCCGATGACGGCCTCCTGGATGTCGGGCCAGCGTTTTTCGGTCCAGGTCAGGAACAGCGCGCCGAGCAGCGCCGCGGCGAGCGCCGCGACCTGCACGGCCATGCCCTCGGCTTCCCAGCCGAAGAAATCCGCCGCGATGACGCCGACGCCGGCGATCTGCGCGATGGCGATGTCGATGAACACGATGCCCCGTTTCAGCACCTGGATGCCGAGCGGCGCGTGCGTCGCCGTGACGAGCAGGCCCGCCGCCAGGGCGGGCACCAGGATGCTGGGCTCGATGTGGACCATGATCGTCTCCGTGCTATTTTCTGGCAGCCTTGAGCCGGGCGATGGAATCGTCGAACAGCCCGAACAGGTCCTTTGCTTCCTTCGTCCCGCCCACGGTGTACGGCAGCTCCACCACCGGGATGCCGGTTTTTTCCGACAGCGAGGCCGCCGCCTTGGGGTCCTGGTAGGCGGAGCGCGTGATGACATCGGCCGCGCCGCCTTTCAGCCGGCCGACGAGGTCGGAAAGATGGCCCGCGCTGGGCGGGATGCCGGGCTTGGGCTCGACGTTCATGACCTCGACCATGCCCAGCCATTTGATGAGATACACCGTGTCCTTGTGGTAGGGCACCAGGCGCAACCCCCTCAGCGGCTTAGCCTCCTTCTCCCAGCGCGCGATCGCCTGCGACCAGCGGGCCTGGAAGTCCTTGCCGCGCGCCTCGTAGTAGGCGGCGTTCGCCGCATCGATCCGCGCCAGCCGCTGCGTGAGCGCGACGCCGACCCTGGCGATGTTGCGCGGGTCGAGCTGGATGTGCGGGTTGCCGGCGGGATGGATGTCGCCTTCGGCGCGGTCCAGCCGCGTGGGCACTTCCAGCCGCTCGACGAAATCCGCGGCGGCGATGAAGCCCGGCTGCCCGGGCTTTACCTTGCCGTTGCCCGCGTTCTGCATCAGCACCGGCAGCCAGCCGATCTCCAGCTCCGCGCCGGTGCAGATGGCGAGGTCGGCGCTGCGCATGTGGGCGATGAGGCTGGGGCGCGCCTCGATGCGGTGCGGATCCTGCAGGGCCGTCGAGGCCTGGTAGACCGAGACCTTGTCGCCGCCGAGTTCCGTGGCGAGCGCCGCCCATTCCGGCAGGCAGGCGAAGACGTTGACCCTGGCCATGGCCGGCGCGCATGCGCACAGCAGTCCCAGAGCGAGTGCGATTTTCCATTGCTTCATGTTCGTGTCCTTTCGTATGGGACGCCGGCGGCTAGAACTTGTGCGCGCCGTGGCTGCCCAGGCTCATGATGTATTGCAGGAAGACCTGGTTGTCGGCCTCGTTGAAACGCGCCTCGTCTCTCGCGAACTGCAGCCGCAGGCGCGAGAACTCGGACGGCGAGAAGTCCACCATGAGGGTCGCGCGCCGCGGGTTGTTCTGCGCCAGAGCCGGGAAATCGGCGGCCGGCAGCGTGCCGTTGTCGGCGAGGCCGATGGCGGTGTCGCCGCTGTAGAGCTCCTCGAAGCGCAGGCCGGCGCGCCAGCGCGCCACGAACTGGTAGACGCCCTGCAGGTACCAGCCCGACTGGCTCGAGCGATAGGGGCCGGACAGGTTCGCCCCGCCGGTGTCGAAGGCGAGCGAGCCATCCTCGACACGATGCATGTATTCGCCCTGCAGCTTGAAGTTGCGGTCGACCGGATTGCCGCCCGGAGCCCATTTCCAGACGAAATCCAGCCCCCACATGCGGCTGTCGCCGGTGAATGCATCGGTGACCGGCGAGCCGGCGGCGTCGAGGTCTTCGTAGCTGCGGTCCTGCGCCTCGGTCACGCGATACGAGGCGCCGACGCGATAGCTGTGGCTGTCGCCGATGTCGTCGCCCACGTGCACGAACAGCATCGCCGAGTTCAGCCCGTTCTTGTCGCGGTCGGAGCCGGGGAAGGCGGCGCCGCGCCCGGCTTCGGCGCCGAGCTCCAGGAATACCGGCGTGGGGGCGAGCCAGCGCGCCTGCAGGCCGTCTTCCCGCAGCTGACCGCCGAAGAATGCCTGGTGTATCAGCGGCGCGTCCGCGAAGTCCCAGGCGTGGGCATGGAATTCGTTCAGATAGCCGAATCCGGACAGCATGCGGCCGAACTTCACCGTGAGGCCGGAGATGGAGCCGGTGTTCTGTACGTAGGCCTCCTCCACTTCGGCCTCGTTGTCCGAATTCAGGGCCAGGGCGAACAGGCCGGAGAAATACGGATCGACGTTCGCCGAGATGTCCAGCTCGGACTCGCCGAGGTTGAAGCTGCGGCTGCCGGGCCCGATTTCGTCGCCGCCGGGGATGAAGCCGCCGATCTGGTAGGTATCGGGATCGCGCTGGAGGTTGTTGTACTGGCCTCCCAGAATCAGCGATATGGCAGGGTTGAAGGCGTTAGCCGCTGCTGCGGGCGCGGCCGGCGCCGGCGCGGCGCCGGCGTCCGCCCCCGGCCTCTGTGCCTGGTCGAGGCGCTCCTCGAGCTGGCGGATGCGCGCTTCGTACCCGTCCTTGAGCGCCTTGATCTCTTCGTGGATCTGCTGGACCTGCGCGTCGTCCGCGCCTGCGGCGGGGCCCGTGGCGGCAATGGTGGCGCCGACGACGGACGCCAGCGTGACTTTCCTGAGCATGGATGTCTCCTCCGAATCGAAAAACCGATGCGCCGCGGCGCGGCCGCGGCGGTACGACGACGTCGATCAGAGGAAAACGGGTGGGGCGCGGCCGTGGAAAACGACGGCCGTTCGTACGACGAATGCGTAGTCCGCCTGCCGCGGCGGCTGGAATGCCGGCGCCGGAGCGATGGGTGCGGGCGCACCCACGGGCGTTGCGCCCGACACCTTCTCGAAGCTCAGGCATTTGTCGCACAGCTTCGAATGCGCCAGCTGCTCCTTGGCCGGCGCATTCTTGCCGAGGTGGGAGATGGCGTGCGCGAAGGCGGCCTGCTGCACGAACAGCAGCAGCAGGACCAGCAGGTGGATCAGCGCGCGGTGCGGTTTCATCGGGCGTTTGCGGCCGGCCCCCGGGCCCGGCCGGCAGGCAGTGTAGCGCCGGAAGCCGGTTTGCGCCAACATCCGGTCGCGGGGCGCCGGGCGCAGCTGGAGGCGTCGTGCCGCAACCCGCTTCCCGGAGGTCACCATGCATGCGCATCGTTCCCGACGCCCGTGCGTCGTGCCGGCGGCACCGCTGCCGTCGCGCCGGCGCTTCCTGGCGCAATCCGCCCTCGGCGCCGCGGCCTGCCTGCTGCCCGTCCCGGCGCGGGCCGGCCGGCTGCACGAGGCCACGGGCGGGGTCACCATCAACGGCCGGCTGGCGAGCCGCGCCAACGAAGTGAAGGCGCTCGACGTGATCAGGACCGGCACCGGCGGCCGCGTGGTGCTGATCATGGGCAAGGACGCCTTCCTGATCCGCGCCGGCAGCGAAGTCGAGATCCTCGGCAAGCCCGGCGCCGCCGTGCTGACCGGCCTGCGCATGTTCACCGGCGCACTGCTCGGCGTTTTCGCGCGCGGAGCGCCGCGCCAGGTGCTGACCGCGACGGCCACGGCCGGCATCCGCGGCACCGGCATCTACGTGGAAGCCTCGCCCGAGAAGACCTATTTCTGCACCTGCTACGGGACCGTCGACCTGGCCGACCAGCATCGCACCGAGCAGCGGCTGGTGGTTTCCGGCTACCACGCGCCCAACATCATCTACGCGACGCCGGAGGACGGGCGCATGATGCGCAAGGCCGAGCTCGTGAACCATACGGACGACGAGCTCGCGATGCTGGAGGCGCTCGTCGGCCGCAAGCCGCCGTTTGTAAAGCCGTGAATATCGTGAATGCGTGAATGTCGTGAATGCCGTAAAAGCCCTGGTGCCCGAAAACGATATTCACGTATTCACGGCTCTACGTGTCGTCCAGCGTCAGCTCCGCAGGCAGGTGGCTCACGTCGCCCCAGTGCTCGACCCGCAGGCGGCCGCCGTCGTGGACCAGGATGTTGACCGAGGCGTTGTAGATGGGGAAATCGCGCGGCGCCTGCAGCGGCATGCCGGTCGCGTGGCGGTAGGCGACGTCGAGCGCGCCGCCGTGCGTCACGCACAGGATGCGCCGGCCGGCATGGCGCTGCACGGCTTCGCGCAGGAAGCCGAGGATGCGCGCCGAGAAATCCCCGAGGCTCTCGCCGCCTTCCAGGGGCATGGCGGCCTCGCGCGACTTGAACGCGCGCCAGGCGTCAGGCTGCGAGACGGGCGCCTCCTCGCCGGTCAACCCCTGCAGCACGCCCAGGTGGCGCTCGCGCAGCCGCGGCTCGCGCACGATGCGCGTTTCGGCGTCGTCAAAGCCCGGCCATGCCGTCTGCAGCGCTCGGGAGAGGTCGCTCGAGTACACGGCGTCGAGCTGCATGGACCGCAGCCTCGCGCCCAGCGCCCGTGCCTGGGATTGGCCGAGCGTGTTGAGCGGCACGTCGAGGTGGCCCTGGATGCGCGCCTGCACGTTCCAGTCGGTTTCCCCGTGGCGGATCATCACCAGCGTCGTGACGCTCACCGGGGTGCTCCTCCCGGGTATTGCGGCAGGAAGCCGGCGATGTCGTGCCGGGGCGCCTTCGATCCGATGCTGGTTTCATGGCGGACACCGCCGCGCAGGCCGCTGCCCGTCGGCATGGCGTCTCCCCCTGCGTTCATTCGATCCTGCATAGCAAGCCTTTCAGGTATTCGCCTTCCGGAAACGCCAGCGACACCGGGTGGTCGGGGGCGGCGTGGAACTGCTCGACGACCTGCGCCTGCACGCCGGCATCCAGCGCCGCGCCGGCGACGATCTTGCGGAACAGGTCGGCACTGACACCACCCGAGCAGGAGAACGTGGCCAGCAGCCCGCCCGGGCGCAGCAGCCTGAAGGCGAGCAGGTTGATGTCCTTGTAGCCGCGCGCGGCGCGCTCGGCGCTGGCCGCGGTCGGCGCGAACTTCGGCGGATCGAGCACGATCAGGTCGAACTGCCGCCCGCGATCCCGCAACTTCCGCAGGTGCTGGAACACGTCCGCCTCGGTCCACTCGCAGCGGTCCTGTGGCAAGCCATTGAGCGCGACGTGCTCGCGCGCACGCCGCAGCGCGTCCGCCGAGGAATCCACCGACATCACGGACGTCGCGTCCTGCGCCAGCGCATGCAGCGAGAACCCGCCCGTATAGCAGAAGCAGTTCAGCACCTCGCGGCCCCGCGCCAGGTGCCCCACGCGGGCCCGGTTGTCGCGCTGGTCCAGGTAGAAGCCGGTCTTGTGCCCGTTCGCGACGTCCACGCGCAGGCGGATGCCGCCTTCGCGGATGTCGACGATGGCCGGATCGAGCGATCCGGCGACCAGCCCGGCGCGCGGCGCCAGGCCCTCCAGCTCCATGACGTCGGCGTCGGAGCGCTCGTAGACGGCGCGCGCCTGCGTCAGGTCGCGCAGCGCGCCGATGATCGCATCGCGCCAGCGGTTTGCCCCGGCGCTGGACAATTGCACGACGACGACGTCCGCGTAGCGGTCGGCGATCACGCCGGGCAGGCCGTCGGATTCGCCGTGCACCAGGCGTTCGGCCCCGTCCGCCGCGGCGGCGACCAGCGCGCGGCGCATGGCAAGGGCCGCGCCCAGCCGCGCGCGGAAGAAATCCGCGCCGACGACCGTCGCCTCGCGCCAGTCCCACACGCGCGCCGCGATGTTCGCCTGCGGGTTGCAGGCGGCCAGCGCGAGGAACCCGCCGTCATGGGACTCGATGCGCACCGTATCGCCCGCCGCCACGCCGGCGTCGATGCGCGCGATCGCGCCGGAGAAGACCCAGGGATGCCGGCGCAGCAGGGATTTCTCCCTGCCGGGCTTGAGGACGATTCTTTTCATGCGCGAGTTAACCGCGGAACTGCTGAAGATCTGTCAACGCAAAGGACGCGAAGGTACGCAAAGGAAAACGAAAAAGATAGTTCGATATGGATGCGAGGCGATCGTTGGCGGGTGATGTCACCACGTTGATGAACAATCCAAAAGCACGCCGTTATATCTGGTCTTCGCCTTTCCTTTGCGTACCTTCGCGTCCTTTGCGTTGAGGATTTTCAGAGCCTCGGCTCAAGGCTTGGACGGTTTTCGTTTTGCGCGCGGATGCGCCTGGTCGTAGACCTTGGCGAGGTACTGGTAGTCGAGGTGGGTGTAGACCTGCGTCGTGGAGATGCTGGCGTGCCCGAGCATCTCCTGCACCGCGCGCAGGTCACCGCTCGATTGCAGGACGTGCGAAGCGAAGGAATGCCGCAGCATGTGCGGATGCACGGGCGCCGGCAGGCCCTGGCGGATGCCCCACATGCGCAGCCTGGCCTGCACGGCGCGCGCGCTGATGGGCTCGCCGCGCCAGTTCACGAACAGCGCGCCTGTATCGCGTTGCGGCAGGCGCACGCGCGCCTGCATCCAGGCCTGCAGCGCGCGCAGGGCGTGGCTGCCGACCGGGACGACGCGCGTCTTGTTGCCCTTGCCCGTCACGCGCACCGTGGCGTCGGCGAGGTTCACGGCGTCGTCGGCGAGCGAGGTGAGCTCGGAAAGGCGCAGCCCCGACGAATACAGCAGCTCGAACATCGCGCGGTCTCGCAGCGCGAGCGGATCGTCCGGCCCGATGTCGACCAGCCGCGCGGCCTGGTCGGGAGACAGGGTCCTGGGCAGGGTCTTCGGCGATTTCGGCGGGCGCACGCCGACGCAGGGATTGCGCGTGACGCCGTGGTCGCGCGCGAGGAATCCGTACAGGCTGCGCCACGCGGACAGCATGCGGGCCAGCGACCTGCCGCCCAGGCCGCGGCCGTGCAGGCGGGCGACGAAGCGCCGGATCTGGTGCACCTGCAGCTCGCCCAGCGGCGTGTCCTGCGCCAGATCCAGCAGCATGCGCACGTCGCGGCGATAGCCGGCGGCGGTGTGCGCCGACAGCCGCCGTTCCTGCACGAGATGGGCGAGGAAGGCGGCGACGAACGGCGGTTCGGGGGTGCCGGGCGCGGCAAGGTCGTCGGCGCCGCTGCTCATTTGCGCGGCGCGTCCGTCACAGGAAGCGCGCGAGCGCCGTGCTGACGAGCTCGCCGAGGCGCTTGAGGTAGAGCGTGCCCATCTCGGGATAGAAGCGCTGCGCGTCCTCGCTGGCGAGCACGAGCACGCCGAACGTCCGGTTCTCGATGCGCAGCGCGATGTAGGCGAACGACTTCAGCAGATCCCCGGATTCGCCGAACCACTGGGCGGACTCGAACATCGGCTTGTGGCTGCAGTAGGGTTGCGTGAGGCTTTCCGCGAACACGCGGGCCTCCTGGCCGCAGGACGCGAATTCCGGCAGCGGCGGGTGGTCCCATTCGCTCCAGAGCCGGATGGCCACGTGCGGCACGGAGAAGTCCTCGCGCAGGTTGAATTGCAGGACCTGCAGCAGGTTCTCCAGGTGCGCCGGCTTCATCATGGCGAGCGCGGCGCGGTGCACGCGCTCGCCGATGGCATCGTTCTGCTCCCCGAACTCGACCAGCTCGCGCAGCTTGGCTTCGAGGACCCTGTTCTTCTCGCGCAGCGTGATGACCTGGCGCTCGGCGATGGGGATGGCGCGGCCGCCGTGCGGGTGCGGGATGGACATCTCGCCGATCATGTCGGCGTAGCTCTCGAAGAATTCCGGGTGGTCCTTCAGGTAGCGGGCAACGTCTTCGGCTCTCATGCAATTCCCTGGATTTCGATTTCACCTTCGAACACGCTTTGCGCCGGGCCGGTCATCGACACCGGGCGGCCCTCCCCTGCCCAGGCGATCTCGAGCGCGCCGCCGCGCGTGTCGACGCGCACCGGCGAGTCGAGCAGGCCGCGCGCGATGCCCGTGGCCACGGCGGCGCATGCGCCGGTGCCGCAGGACAGCGTTTCCCCCGCGCCGCGCTCGAACACCCGCAGTTTAATATGGTTGCGGCCGACGGGCTGCATGTATCCGGCATTGACGCGTTCCGGGAAGCGCGCGTGGCGCTCGATGAGCGGGCCCTCGGTGGCCACCGGCGCGGCATCCACGTCCGCCACGACCTGCACGGCGTGCGGGTTGCCCATCGATACCGCTGCGACCCGCACCGTGCGGCCGCCGACTTCCAGCGCATAGACGGGCTGCCGGGCCGGCGCCAAGAACGGGATGCGTGCAGGATCGAATTCCGGCACGCCCATGTCGACGGTGACGCGCCCGTCGCTTTCCAGCCGCGGCTCGATGACGCCGGAGCGGGTTTCCACGCGGATGGCGTCCTTGGTCGACAGGCCACGGTCGTGCACGTAGCGCACGAAGCAGCGCGCGCCGTTGCCGCACTGGCCGACCTCGCCGCCGTCGGCGTTGAAGATGCGGTAGTAGAAATCGGTGTCGGGCCGCCGCGGCGGCTCGACCACCAGCATCTGGTCGAAGCCGATGCCCAGGTGGCGCTCGGCGAGCGCGCGGATGCGCGCGGCGTCGAGGGCGAACGGCACGCGCGTGGCGTCGACCACCACGAAGTCGTTGCCGGCGCCGTGCATCTTCGTGAACTTCAGCTTCATGGCGCCAGCGCCCGCGACATCACGTAGTCGTCCATGCAGAAGCCGCGGCCGATGTCGACCTTCACCGAGCGCGCGACGTGAAAGCCGGTGCGCAGGTAGGCGGCCACGGAGCCGTGGTTGTGCTTGTTGACCTGCAGGTACAGCGTGTCCATCCCCATCTTGCGCGCCCTTGCCGCGACGTGCTCGATCAGCGCCCGCCCGCAGCCCATGCCGCGGAAGCGGCCGTGCACGTAGAGCTTGTCGAGCTTCATGCTGCCCGGCTCCGCGCCGGGCTCGCACGAGGCGAAGCCGCAAAGCTCGCCGCCGGCCTGCAGCGTGTCCCACCACGCCGTGCCCTCGCGCAGCTGCGCGCGTATCGCCTCGGGCGTGTAGCGCTGGCCCAGCATGTATTCTATCTGCGCCACCGTGATGATTCCCGGATAGTGCTGCAGCCAGATCTCGCGCGCGAGCGCGCAGACGCGGCCGATGTCCGCTTCCCGCAGGGGTCCGATGCGCAGCTCGCCGGCGTCCATGGTCAGGCGCAGACGGCGTTCAGACCGTCGAGCATGGCACGGGGCGCGGCGGGATCCGGGTTGCGGAACGTCATCGGTAGAATTTCGGCTCCCCGGGCGGACGGGTCTTGAAGCGCTTGTGCAGCCAGTAGTATTGCTCGGGCATCTCGCGCACGCGTTCCTCGATGAATGCGTTCATGCGCCTCGTGTCCTCCTCCACGCTTTCGCCGGGAAAATTCTCCCACGCGGGATGGAACCTCGTGACGTAGCCTTGCGCGCCCGGCAATTGCCGCGTGATGCAGGGCACGACGCGCGCGCCCGTCGCGCGCGCGAGGCGTGACAGTCCGGTCACGGTGGCCGCGGGCACGCCGAAGAAGGGCACGAACACGGAGTCCCGCGCGCCGAAGTCCATGTCCGGCAGGTAGAAGAAGCCGACGCCCTTGCGCAGGCCGCGTATCACCGATCGCAGCCCGTCCTGGCGCGACACGAGGATGCTGTCGCCGAAGCGCGTGCGCCCGTGCAGCAGGATGCGGTCGAGCGCCGGGTTCTTTTGTTTCGAGTACATGCTCATCATGTCGTAGTCGATGGAGATGCGGATGCCGCCCATGTCGAGGCCGACGAAATGCGGCGCCAGCACGATCAGCGGCCGGCCGTGCACCGCGTCCAGGAACTCGCGGCCCTCGAACCGAACGAGGCGGCGCACGCGTTGCTCGCTGCCCCACCACAGGATGCTGCGCTCGAGCACGCTGCGGCCAAAGGCGCGGAAGTGCCGGCGCGACAGCTTCTCGCGCTCGCGTTCCGCCATGTCCGGAAAGCACAGCCGCAGGTTGATGCGCACCACGCGGCGCCGGTCCCAGGCGATCCAGTAGACCAGCATCCCCAGCCCCTTGCCCACCGGCGCCAGAAGGCGCAGGGGCAGGTGGCTCAACAGCCAGAATAGCGCGATCGCGAGCCTCAAGGCCGGGTCTCCGCCGGCGGCGCCACGCCGGCGGGCACCTTGTAGCGGTTGTAGCTCCAGAGGTACTGGCCGGGCTCGATGGCGATCATGCGCTCGATCGCGGCGTTCATCGCGCGCGCGCCTTCCGCGCCGGAGGCGCTGCCTTCGAATTTCTCGAAACGGATCTCGTATCCCTGCCCGCGCGGCAGCCTCACCGCCGCCGCCAGCAGGAGGGTGGCGCCGGTGGCTTCCGCGAGCTTGCCCACCAGCGTCATCGTGTAGGCCGGCCTGCCGAAGAAATCCGCCCACACGCCCTCACCGTTCGCCGGCACCTGGTCGGGCAGGATGCCCACCGCGTCGCCGCGCCTGAGCGCCTTCAGCAGCAGGCGCACGCCGCCGAGGTTGGCGGGCGCGAGCTGCACGCGGTCGCGGCCGCGGCCGGCATCGATCAGCGGCTGCAGGAAGGGCTTGCGCGGCTGGCGGTAGAGCACGGTGATGGGCCGGCGCTGCGCTGCCCACAGCGCAGCGGCATCGAAGCATCCGAGATGGGGCGTCAGGTAGATGAGCCCGCGCCCGCGCCGCTCGGCTTCCTCGACGAGGTCCATCGGACCCGCGCGCACGACGAGCTTCACCGCCGGCTCGACCGGCCGGAACCAGACGGGGATGAGCTCGGCGCCGGCCCTGCCGGTTTCGGCTACCGTCTGGCGCAGGAGGCGCTCGAAATCGCGCTCGTCGCGCCACAGCCCGCTTTGCATGAGATTGGCGCGCATTCGCGAGGCATAGGTTGCGGAGACCAGGTAGACGACCCAGCCGAGCGCGCCGCCTGCGGCATGGATCCAGGAGAGCGGCAGCCTCGCCAGCCACCGCAGCAACCCTATGAGCATGAAGTTATTCGAGTTTCCGCTTTGTTCTTTTACCGGCTTTTTGCTATCCTGACCGGCCTGATTTCCCACCGACCGAAGATTCCCGCAATGAGCGACTTCCTTTTCACTTCTGAATCGGTTTCCGAAGGCCATCCCGACAAGGTTGCGGACCAGATTTCCGATGCCGTGCTGGATGCCATCTTAACCCAGGACAAATTCGCCCGAGTAGCGGCCGAGACGCTGGTCAAGGACAACCTCGTGGTGCTTGCGGGCGAGGTCACCAAGCGGCGCGAAGCGCACGTCGACTACCAGGAGATCGCGCGCAGGACCATCCGCCGCATCGGCTATACCGACCCGAAGATCGGCTTCGACACGGACACCTGCACGGTCATCGTCGCCTACGGCGAGCAGTCGAAGGACATCGCGCAGGGCGTGGACGAGGGCAAGGGCATCGACCTCGACCAGGGCGCGGGTGACCAGGGCCTCATGTTCGGCTACGCCTGCGACGAGACGCCGAGCCTGATGCCCCTCGCGATCTACCTGTCCCACCGGCTCGTCGAGCGCCAGTCCGAAGTGCGCCGCGACGGGCGGTTGCCGTGGCTGCGGCCCGACGCGAAGTCGCAGGTGACCGTCAGGTACGTCAACGGCAGGCCGGAGGCGATCGAGACCGTGGTGCTGTCGACGCAGCACGGCCCCGGACTCACGCACAAGCAGATCGAGGAGGCGGTCATCGAGCAGATCATCAAGCCGGTGCTGCCGCAGAACCTCGTCAAGAGCAAGGTCAACTACCTCGTCAATCCCACCGGCGCGTTCGAGATCGGCGGCCCCAAGGGCGACTGCGGCCTGACCGGGCGCAAGATCATCGTCGACACCTACGGCGGCTCCGCCCCGCACGGCGGCGGGGCGTTCTCCGGCAAGGACCCGTCGAAGGTCGACCGCTCCGCGGCGTACGCGGCACGCTACGTCGCGAAGAACATCGTCGCCGCCGGCCTCGCCTCGAAGTGCCTGGTGCAGGTCTCGTATGCCATCGGCGTCGCCAGGCCGACCAGCGTCATGGTCACGACCCAGGGCACGGGCAAGGTGTCGGACGAGAGGCTCGCGCAGCTCGTGCAGCAGCACTTCGACCTGCGGCCCAAGGGCATCATCCAGATGCTCGACCTGCTGCGCCCGATCTACGAGAAGACCGCGGCCTACGGCCACTTCGGCCGCGACGAGCCCGAGTTCAGCTGGGAGGCGCTCGACAAGGTCGAGGCGCTGAAGGCCGACGCGGGGGCCAAGAAGGCCGCGGCCTGACGCTTTCCGGGCCGGCCGCGGCCCGCATATAATGGCGGCCAATCGCTGAGGAGCGCTGCGACCCGGGTTCCCGGGCCAGGCTCAGCAAGGCAACGCAACGGCGCTCACAAATCCCAACCGGTTTGTGAGCGCCGTTTCCATTTGTGCGCTCCGTTATCTCAAGGAGAACCTCGATGTCAGCCGTTCCGCACCCGAAGAAATCCCACGACCATCATGTCGCCGACCTGAAGCTGGCCGACTGGGGCCGCAAGGAAATCCGCATCGCCGAGACCGAGATGCCCGGCCTGATGGCGATCCGCGAGGAGTACGCCACGACGCAGCCGCTGCGCGGCGCGCGCATCACCGGCTCGCTGCACATGACCATCCAGACCGCGGTGCTGATCGAGACGCTGCAGGCCCTCGGCGCGCAGGTGCGCTGGGCTTCGTGCAACATCTTCTCGACGCAGGACCACGCCGCGGCTGCGATCGCGGCCACCGGCACGCCGGTATTCGCGTACAAGGGCGAGACGCTGGCCGAGTACTGGGACTTCACGCACCGCATCTTCGAGTGGCCGGACGGCGGCCATTCGAACATGATCCTCGACGACGGCGGCGACGCGACCCTGCTGCTGCACCTCGGCGCGCGCGCGGAGCAGGACGCCTCGCTCATCGCGAAGGCCAACAGCGAGGAAGAGACCTTCCTGTTCGCCGCGATCAAGGCCAGGCTCGCGAAGGACCCGAAGTGGTACTCGACGCGGCTTTCCCACATCCGCGGCGTGACCGAGGAGACGACCACCGGCGTGCACCGGCTCTACCAGATGGCCAGGGACGGCATGCTGAAGTTCCCTGCCATCAACGTGAACGACTCGGTCACGAAGTCCAAGTTCGACAACCTCTACGGCTGCCGCGAGTCGCTGGTCGACGGCATCAAGCGCGCGACCGACGTCATGGTCGCCGGCAAGATCGCGCTGGTCTGCGGCTACGGCGACGTCGGCAAGGGCTCGGCACAGGCCCTGCGCGCGCTGTCGGCCCAGGTCTGGGTGACCGAGATCGACCCGATCTGCGCGCTGCAGGCGGCCATGGAGGGCTACCGCGTCGTGACCATGGACTATGCGGCGGACAAGGCCGACATCTTCGTGACGGCCACCGGCAATTTCCACGTGATCACGCACGAGCACATGAAGAAGATGAAGGACCAGGCCATCGTCTGCAACATCGGCCATTTCGACAACGAGATCGACATCGCGTCGCTGTCGAAATACCGGTGGGAGGAGATCAAGCCGCAGGTCGACCACGTCATCTTCCCGGACGCCAAGCGCATCATCATCCTCGCCAAGGGCCGGCTGGTGAACCTCGGCTGCGGCACCGGCCACCCGAGCTACGTCATGAGCTCCTCGTTCGCGAACCAGACCATCGCGCAGATCGAGCTGTTCACGAACACCGACAAGTACCCGGTCGGCGTGTACACGCTGCCCAAGCACCTCGACGAGAAGGTCGCGCGCCTGCAGCTGAGGAAGCTCAACGCCCAGCTCACCGAACTCACCGACGTGCAGGCCAACTACATCGGTGTCCCGAAGCAGGGGCCGTACAAGGCCGAGCATTACCGGTATTGAAGTGGCGGACGGGCAGCGGACGCATGTCACTCGTCACTCGTCACCCGTCACCGGTTTTCAGCTTCGAATTCTTCCCGCCGAAAACGGCGCAAGGGCGGGACAAGCTGAGGGCGGCATGGCAGCAGCTCGCGCAGCTCAAGCCGCGGTTCTTCTCGGTGACCTTCGGCGCCGGCGGGTCGACGCAGCAGGGCACGCTCGACACCGTGCTGGAGATCCGCGGCGCGGGCCATGACGCCGCGCCGCACATCTCCTGCGTGGCGAGCAGCAGGGCGGAGATCGCCGGCATCCTCGCGAAGTACCGCGAGCACGGCATCCGCCACCTCGTGGCCCTGCGCGGCGACCTGCCCTCGGGGCTGGCGTCCAGCGGCGAGTTCCGCTATGCCAACGAGCTGGTCGCCTACATCCGGGAGTCGACCGGGGACTGGTTCCACATCGAGGTGGCCTGCTACCCCGAGTACCACCCGCAGACCCGCAATGCTGCCGACGAGGTCCGCAACTTCAAGCGCAAGATCGACGCGGGCGCGAATTCCGCGATCACGCAGTACTTCTACAACGCCGACGCCTATTTCCGCTTCGTCGACGAGTGCCGGGCCGCGGGCATCGCCGTGCCGATCGTGCCGGGCATCATGCCGATCGGCAATTTCTCGCAGCTCGCGCGCTTTTCCGACGCCTGCGGCGCGGAGATCCCGCGCTGGATGCGCATCAGGCTCGAGGGTTTCCGCGACGATTCCGCGTCGATACGCGCCTTCGGGCTGGACGTGGTCACCGCGCTGTGCGAGAAGCTGCTCGCGGCCGGCGCCCCGGGCCTGCACTTCTACACGCTGAACCAGGCGGGGCTGGCCGCCACGATCTGGCAGAGGCTCGGGCTGCAGCCGGAGGCGAGCGCAAAGGGGAAAGCCGAAAGCGGAAAGTAAAAGCAAAAGGCTCGCTGCCCCTCCCGCTTTTACCTTTTCGCTTTTACCTTTCCGCTGGCTTTTTGTAGACTCTCGCGCGTGCCGCGCCCGCATGCCAGACCGATAACCATCCTGCTCGCCGTCGTCGCCGTTGCGGCGCTGGTCGAGCTCGCCTGGCTGGATGCATTGCGCACCGCGGAGGCGCGCTTCGACGACCTGTTCGTCGCGGCGCGCGCCGGCGGCATCGCTCCGGATCCCGACATCGTCGTGGTCGCCGCCGACGAGCGCAGCCTCGAGCAGCTCGCCGACTATGCCGGTCGCTGGCCCTGGCCGCGCTCCGTGCACGCGGAGCTGGTGCAGGGCATCGAGGCGCAGAAGCCGCGCGCGATCGTCTTCGACATCCTGTTCCTCGAGCCGGACATCTTCCGGCCGGACGCCGACGAGCTGTTCAACCAGTCGATCGCGCAATACGGCAACGTGTTCTTCCCCACGGTCAGGCAGGACCCCGCGGGCGATCCCTACGGCTCGCCGCTGGCCGACCTGCAGGCCGCCCTCGGGGCCGTGCCCGGCCCGCGCGCGGATCCGCAGGCCACGGTGAACATCGGCCTGCCCAAGGCGCTGGCGCCGGCCAACTGGCGCCTCGGGACCATCGACTTCCTGGCGGACGCCGATGGCGTCGGCCGCCGCTATTTCGTCCGGCAGGACGCACACGGCTGGAAAATCCCTTCGCTGCCGGCGCGCGTGGCCAGGGAAGCAGGGTTCGGCGTGCCCGACGTGCGCTCCATCCTGCTGAGCTGGCCGGGCGGCCGGGCCGGCCGGCCGCACGTCTCCTATGCCGACCTGTACATCGATTTCAACAGCCAGAAACGCAAGCGCGACCCCCGGGAATTCCGGGACAAGATCGTCGTCATCGGCGTGACCGCCAGCGGCCTGCACGACATCCGTCCCACGCCGGTGGGAGCGCTCTACGACGGGGTGGACATCCTCGCCGGCGCGCTCGACAACCTGAAGAACGGCAACTACCTGCGCGAGGTGGCGCCCGCCTGGGCCGCCGCCGTGGCGCTGGCTTTGCTGGGGATGCTGTACGCCGGCTTCCGCGCGCAGGTGCACACGCTCAGGATCGGCGCGCTGCTGGCCGCGGCCACGCTGCTGCTGCTGGGCTGGCAGTATTTCGCGGCCGGCCGGCAATGGGTCGTGCCGACGCTGCGGCCGCTGCTGTTCGCCTGGGCGTACTTCTTCGCCGCCGCGCTGCAGGAATACCTGCGCGAGCGCCGGCAGCGCGAGCAGGCGGTGAGGGAGTTCTCGCGCTTCGTGAACCCGCACGTGGTGGGCGAGCTGATCGCGCACGGCGGCCTGTCGCGCGAGGGCGAAAGCCGCCAGGTCACGATGCTGTTCTCCGACATCCGCGGGTTCACGACGCTGTCGGAAACGCGCACGCCGCAGGAAGTCGTCAGCCTGCTGAACCGGTATTTCAGCCGCCAGGTCGCCGTGGTCTTCCGCAACGGCGGCGCGCTCGACAAGTTCATCGGCGACTGCATCATGGCCATCTGGGGTGCGCCGCTGGACGATCCGCAGCAGGCCGAGCACGCCATCGGCTGCGCGCTGGAGATGGCCGACACGCTGGAAGCCTTCCGCCGGGAGCTCGCCGACCCGAACGCGGACTTCGACGTCGGCATCGGCATCCATTCGGGGCCCGCGGTCGTGGGCCTGATCGGGTCGGAGCAGCGGCGCGAATACACGGCCATCGGCGACACCGTCAACGTGGCGAGCCGCATCGAGGGTCTGACCAAGGGTGTGGCGCGCATCCTGGTCTCGGAAGACACCATGAGGCTGTGCCCGGAAGCCTTTGACTTTATCCCGCGCGGCCTCTATAAGATGAAGGGCAGGACGCAGGAAATCCAGCTGTTCGAACCCAGAAGGAAGACCGCATGAGGATGCTGCCGGGAGGGGTCCTGTTGCGGGCGGCCGCCGTGCTGGCGCTTGCCATCCCGCCGGCATACGGCGCCGAAACCGGCTACACGATGAAGGCCACCGAGGTGAAGGAGCAACCCTACCTCGATGCCGCCACGCGGGCGACCCTGCCCGAGAAGACCGTGGTCGAGATCGTGCAGCGCCAGGGCGCCTGGATGCAGGTCAAGTCCGCCAGCCCGAAGCAGCAGGGCTGGGTGCGCATGCTTTCGGTGCGGCTGGGAAGCCCCGACCAGAAGCCGCAGAGCGGCGGCAGCCTGCTTTCCGCGCTGGCGATCGGCAGCCGGCCCAAGCCGGCCACGACGTCCACCGTGACCACCGGCGTGCGCGGGTTCTCCGAGGAGGACCTCGCCAACGCCAAGCCGAACGCCGCCGAGCTCGAGAAGATGAAAGGCTTCGCCGCCACCGCCGACGAGGCCGGCAGGCTCGCCGAGGCCGGCAAGCTCGCGGTTCGGCAGGTGCCCTACTTCGACGAGAACGGCAAGCCCGTGAAGGAGAAGAAATGAGCGCCCGGGGCTGGATCCCGCTCGCCTGCGCAGCCGCGCTGGCGCTCGCCGGCTGCAAGTCGGGCGGCGGCAACTTCGACCTGAGCCGCGTCGACTTCAATTCCGTCGTGAAAAGCGTGGGCAACCTGCGCGACGTGAAGGAGCCCGAGGAGATCCAGATCGGCCAGGGCATGGCGGAAACCCTGCTGGGCGCGCGTCCGCTCTACGACGACCCCGAGCTGCAGCGCTACGTGAACGACGTCGGCATGTGGGTCGCGCAGCAGTCCGGCCGTCCCGGGCTGCCGTGGCATTTCGGCGTGAACGATTCGGACTACATCAATGCCTTCGCGGCGCCGGGCGGCTTCGTCATCGTGACCAAGGGCATGATGAAGCAGCTGCGCAACGAGGCCGAGCTCGCCGGCGTGCTCGGGCACGAGATCGCGCACGTCAACCAGAAGCACCACCTGAAGGCGCTGAAGAAGTCGGCCTTCGCCGACCTGCTCGGCGAAGGCGTGTCCGCCGGCACCGGCAGCAAGTACAACGATCTCGTCAAGAACCTCGCCGGACCGACCAAGGAGCTTTACGCGCGCGGCCTCGACAAGTCCGACGAGTTCGAGGCCGACCGCATGGGCGTGGTGTTCGCGGCGCGTGCGGGCTACGACCCGTACGGCCTGCCGGCGGTGCTGACCACGCTTGCGAGCGCGGACCCGAAGGACAATTTCCTGACCCTGCTCTACAAGACGCACCCGCTGCCGCAGGCCCGCCTCGACAAGCTTTCTCCCGGCCTGACGACGCTCGACGCGATCAAGGCGCCGCAGAACGCCGCGCGGTTCCAGCAGTACACCCGGAAGCTGAGGGTGGCTTCCCAATAAGCCGGGCGCCCGCATGCGCCGCCACGGTGTCCTCCTCCTCCTCCTCCTGCTCGGCTGCGTGGCAACGGCTGCCGGCGCCACCGAGCGCGGCTACATGGCGAAAACGGCGGATCTGCTCGACGCGCCTGCTGCCGGCGCCCGGCGCACCGCCGGCCTCGCGAAGCGCCAGTCCGTGGACGTGCTCGGCCGCAGCGGCAGCTGGGCGCGCGTGCAGGCCGGTGCGTCGGTCGGCTGGGTCCGCAGCATCGACCTGCGGCTCGACGTGAGCATGCCGGGACAGGCCACCGCCGCGCGCGTGAAGCCGGCGGGCGACAACGGCATCCGCGGCTTTTCCGAGGAGGAACTGGTGGCCGCGGCGACCGGTGCCGGAGACCTCGACAAGTTCAGGCACATGGGCGTCTCGGTGAAGGACGCGGCCCAGTTCGCGCGCGCAGCCGGTCTCAAGCCGCGCAAGCAGGACTACTTCGAATCCACCGACCTGATGAGCCGCGACCTGCCCGCGGACTTCTTCGATGAATAGCCGCGCGGCGATTCCGGCGTTGCTGCTCGCCGCGGCGCTTGGCGGCTGCGGCGTCTCGCACGGGCCGTCGCAGGCGCAGATGCGGCAGCAGCAGGAAATGCTGCAGCAGCAGATGCGCGCGAGCACCGACCAGATCGAGGCGCAGTTGCGTGAGGCGCAGGAGAAGATGCAGGCGGCGAGCGAGCCGCCCGCGGGCGCCGACGGCCGGCCGCCGGCGGAAGAGGAATATGCGCGCTACAAGCGCGAGCAGGCGCAACGCGCGAAGCGGGAATACGAGCAGATGCAGGAGGAGCTGCGCAGCGATCCGGAAACGGCGAAGGCGCTCGAGGAGGCCAGCCGCTACCAGAAGGAAGTGGCGCGCACCAACCCTTCCGGCGTGACCTCGCAGTTCGACCTCGGGGACGAGGAGGAAGCGGCGCTCGGCCTGGAAATGGTGCCCATGCTGCTCGGCGATCAGAGGCTCGTCGACGATTCCGCGCTCGTGCAATACGTGAACCGCGTCGGCATGTGGGTGGCGCAGCAGTCCGAGCGCCCCGGGCTGCCGTGGCGGTTCGGCGTGATCGACACGGATGCGGTGAACGCCTTCGCGGTGCCGGGCGGCTATGTCTTCGTGACGCGCGGCATGCTGGCCCTGCTGGAAAGCGAGTCCGAGCTCGCCGGCGTGCTCGGGCACGAGGTTTCGCACGTGGTGCGCAAGCATCACCTGCGCTGGGTGTACATGAACAGGGACCTGCAGGCGTCGTCGGCGCGTACCAAGGAGACGCTGCGCAAGTACAATCCGGCCATGCTCGCCGAGTTCGAACGCATGGACAGGGTGATGTCGCAGCAGTTCGCGCTCATGAGCTCCGGGCCGATGCGCGCCGGCCTGTCGCGCGGCGAGGAAATCCAGGCCGATGGCGACGGCGCGACGCTGGCGTGGCGCGCGGGCTACGAATCCTGGGGCATGGTGTCGGCGCTGCAGCGCTTCGAGGCCTGGCAGCGCCCGCGCTACGCCGCGCTGCGCAGCGCGTCTTC
>DASUFB010000017.1:0-98912 GCA_036274775.1 Burkholderiales bacterium
ACGATGGCATCTGGTCGGTGCATTTCGGCCCCGTGTGGCTCGCCAGGTTCGATGAACGGGACGCCCGCCTCAGCGACGGCGTCTAGAAAAGTGTCAACCATTTACCCGGTTTGTACTGTCAAGGATTTGCCCGGCTGGACATAAGAGCCCGACGCTTTCGTGCGAGCGGGTTTTTGGCTCTTACTCGGTCCTCAGCACTCAGTCCTGCAGTTCTATCCTCCTTATGTCCCCCACCACGAAGATGTAGGAGAAGGCGCCGGCGAGCGCGACCGCGCCGATGAAGGTCAACGCGCCGACGAAGGATCCGGTCGCGGCGACGATGAAGCCGATCACGAGCGGCGTGACGATGCCCGCGAGGTTCGCGGCGAAGTTGAAAATGCCGCCGGTGAGCCCGAGCAGGCCGCGCGGGGCGATGTCGGAGACCAGCGTCCAGCCGAGCGCCGCCATGCCCTGCGCGAAAAACGCCAGCGACAGGATGGCGATCACGACCGCATCGCTGTCGACGTAGTTGGCCGCGACGATCGTGGACGCCAGCAGCAGGCCGGTGATGATGGGCAGCTTGCGCGCGACGTTGGCCGAGCGGCCCCGGCGCAGCAGCCGGTCGGACCACCATCCGCCGGCCAGCACGCCGACGGAAGCGGCGATGAACGGCAGCACGGCAAAGAAGCCGATCTTGATCCACCCCATGTGGCGCTCGGCGGCGAGGTAGGTCGGGAACCACGTCAGGAAGAACACCAGAGTCGAGTTGCCGGCGAACTGGCCGATGCAGATGCCGGTGAGCTGCCGGTAGCGCAGCAGCCTGCCGACCAGCGCCCACCGGAACCGGAGTTCCTCGCCCTTGCGGGCAAGGAGGCCGCCACCGGCCGCGATGTGATCCAGCTCGGCCTTGCTGGCCGTGCTTTCGTGCGGCTCGCGATACGCCCGCCACCAGACCAGGCCGAACAGGACGCCGGCGATGCCGACCGTGAAGAACAGCGCGCGCCAGCCGAAGGCCGCCAGGATCCAGAACAGCAGCGGACTCAGGAAGGCCAGCCCGACGTACTCGCCGAAGGTATAGATGGCCGTGGCAAAGGCGCGCTCCTGCTGGGGGAACCAGGTGGCGACCACGCGGCTGTTGGTCGGAAAGCAGGGAGCTTCGCTCACGCCCAGCGCGAAGCGGAACCCGAGCAGCGAGGCGACGTTGAAGGCGAGGCCGTGCAGCAGGGTCGCGACCGACCACGACGTCAGGGACAGGAAGTACGTGAGCCGGCTCCCGAAGCGGTCGAGGAAGATCCCGCCCGGGATCTGCATCGCCGCGTAGGTCCAGGAGAAGGCCGAGAACACCAGCCCCATGGTCGCCGCGTCGATGGCGAGCTCCTCGCGCAGCTTCGGCGCGGCGATGCCCAGAACGGTACGGTCGAGGTAGTTGATCATCGTGCCCACGGCGAGCAGGCCCAGCACGAAGAAGCGCGCGCGCGTGCGCGGCGCCGGTTGCGCTTGCGACATCTCCCTCCTCCCTTTCTTCTCTAGCGCTTACTTCTCACCACGGAGACACGGAGAACACGAAGGAACACGGAGAAAAACAAGAAGAAAGAAAGTTGGACAATCATGGGTGGGTATCTGACGGCGTTTCACAATCGTCGCAAACATGACCCGTCGTCCATTTCAATGCTCTCAAGCTTTTCTTCGTGTCTCTCCGTGTTCTCCGTGTCTCCGTGGTGAGATTTACCTATTAGCTTGCGCCAAGCGACTCGAAGTGCCGCTGCATGCGCGCCGCGTCGGGCGCGATGCCGGTGAACAGCCGGAACGCCGCGGCGGCCTGGAACACTGCCATGCCCGCGCCGTTCATGGTGCGGCATCCGAGGGCGCGCGCCGCGCGCAGCAGCCCGGTCTCGAGCGGGAAATATACGATCTCCGCCACCCACAAGGAAGGCCGCAGCAGCGCGGCGTCGAGCGGCAGGCCGGGATGCGAAGCCATGCCGGTGGGCGTGGCGTGCACGAGCCCGTCGGCCTCGCCCAGGGACCGGCGCAGATCCGTGCCGGCGATCACCCGTGCATCCCCGAAGCGGGTGCCGAGATCGCCGGCCAGCCTCGCCGCGCGCGCGGCATCGATGTCGAATATCGCCAGGCTGCGCGTCGCCGAAGTCAGCAGCGCGTGCGCCACCGCGGCGCCGGCGCCGCCGGCGCCGAGCTGGACCACACTGTCGGCCGGCGTGCCGCCCATGTTGCGGCGGAAGCTTTCCGCGAAGCCCCACCAGTCCGTGTTGTGGCCCGTGCGCCTGCCGTCGCGGAACACGACGGTGTTCACGGCACCGATCGCGCGCGCGTCGTCCGACAATCCGTGCAGCAGCGGCAGCACCGCCTGCTTGCAGGGATGTGTGATGTTGAGGCCGGCATAGCCGGCGCGCTCGGCGTCCTCCACGAGCCCGCGCAGCGCTTCGGCGCCGACGCCGAGCACGTCGAGGTCGATCAGCCGGTATTCGCAGCGCAACCCCTGCGCCGCCGCCTCGCTCTCGTGCATGGACGGCGTGCGCGAGGCCTGGATGCCGGCGCCGATCAGGCCGAGTCGATACGACGTTCCGGGTGAAAGCTTCATGCGGTTCCCCGTTGGCGAAGCGCCCGCATTCTAAGGCAGGGCGCGCCGTGCGCGCAGCCGCCTTCGGGTATGCTTCGCAAAAAACAACGCTGTTTCGGGTGACCCATGGACAATGCCTTCCTCACGGCGAGAAAGCTCGCGGCGCTGGTGCGCAGCCGCAAAGCGAGCAGCGTCGACCTGCTGGACCTCTACCTCGAGCGCATCGGGCGCCACAACCCCAAGGTCAACGCGGTCGTCGTGCTGGACGAGAAGCGCGCGCGCGAGCAGGCGCGCAAGGCCGACCGTGCGGCGAAAAAAGGCGGCAGCCTGGGCCCGTTGCACGGCGTGCCCATGACGGTGAAGGAATCCTTCGACCTCGCCGGCCATCCCACGACCTGGGGCCGCGCCGACATGAAAGGCAACGTCGCTGCGAAGAACGCGCTCGCGGTGCAGCGGCTCATTGACGCCGGCGCGATCGTGTTCGGCAAAACCAACGTGCCCGTCATGCTGTCCGACTGGCAGACGTTCAACCCGGTGTACGGCACGACGAACAATCCCTGGGATACGGCACGCATCCCGGGCGGATCGTCCGGCGGCGCAGCCGCCGCGCTCGCGGCCGGGCTGACGGGCATGGAGCTCGGCAGCGACATCGGCGCCTCCATTCGCAATCCCGCCCACTACTGCGGCGTCTACGGCCACAAGCCGACGTTCAAGCTGTGCCCGATCGACGGCCACAACCTGCCGCCCGGCCTCGCGGTCAAGGACATGCTCGTCATCGGCCCGATGGCGCGCGGCGCCGACGACCTGGAAATCTCGCTGCGGCTGATCGGCCAGCCCGGCGCGACCGACGCGCGCGGCGTGCGCGTCGCGCTGGCCAAGCCGAAGCCCGACGTGCGCAAGCTCAGGATCGGCGTGCTGACAACGGCGGCCACGGCCGAGGTCGACGACTCGGTGCAGGCCGCGGTGCTCGCCGCCGCGCGGGCCTTCGCGAAGCACGGCGCGAAGGTGAGCGACTCGGCACGGCCGGATTTCGACCTGCACGAGGCACACCGCACCTTCATCCATCTGCTGCGCGGGGCGACCTCGTCCGCGCTGAACGACGCGCAGTTCGCCCGCCAGCGCGAGCTCGACGCCAAGGCGAAGCCGGGCGACGACCGCTACGAGACCTGGATGATGCACGCCAACACCATGCCGGTGCGTGAATGGCACGCCTGGAACGAGAAGCGCGAGCGCATCCGCCGCGCCTGGGCGCAGTACTTCGACGAATGGGACCTGCTGCTGTGCCCCGCGGCCGCGACGCCGGCCTTCCCGCACAACCAGGGCGGCGAGCGCTGGGAACGCATGGTCATGGTCAACGGCAGGCCGCAACCGTCGACCACCCAGATGTTCTGGGCCGGCTATCCAGGCATGGCCTATCTGCCGTCGACCGTCGCGCCGGCGGGATTCAGCAGGGAGGGCCTGCCGATCGGCGTGCAGATCGTCGGGCCGCTGTACGGCGATCTTGCGACGATTGCCGCCGCCCGCTTCCTCGAGCGCGAGCACCTCGCCTTCTCGCCGCCGCCGGGATTCGAATGATGCGCCGCGTGGTCCCGGTTGTCGTGGCGCTGCTCGCCGCCGGCCCGGCGATGGCGCAAGACGCGACGCAGGCGGGCGAGCAGGTCGCCGCCGCGACGCGCGAATGGATAGACACGTTCAACACGCGCGATGCGCAAAGGATTTCGGCGCTCTACGCCCCCGACGCGATCCTCTGGGGCACGGTCTCCCGGACCATCCGCACCACGCACGGGGAGATACTGGAATACTTCGCCGAATCCTCGGCCAGGCGCCCCGACCTGCGCATGGTCCTGGGCGAATACCACGTGCAGGTCTACGGCGACATCGCCTCCAATTCCGGCTACTACGCCTCGCACAATCCCGTGGACGGCAAGGACGTCGTGGTCCCGATGCGCTTCACCTTCACCTATCGCCGCGAAGGCGGCCGCTGGCTGATCGTGAATCACCATTCGTCCCGCTTCGCGACCGTGCCCTGACGGACTTTTTTGCCCGGCCGGGTTTGTCTAAAATTGGGCTGTACCCGGACTTCTCCCGCCGCTCATTCCACGTCCCCCGCCCCGACTCCGGAACCATGGATCTCGATTTCACGCAGCCCGCCGCGCAGGACGAAGCCTACGACCCCGCGGTCGCGCGCAAATGCTTCGAATCCTTCGGCAAGACCGTCAATTTCGCGGAGGGCGAGGGCATATTCGCCGAGGGCCGTCCCAGCGACACCATGTATTACCTGGTCGAGGGCGAGGTCGCGCTGTCGCGCAACCGCCGGACGCTCGACATCGTCAGGCCCGGGGAGATCTTCGGCGAGATCGCCGTGATCACCCAGCAGCCGCGCTCGGCCGCGGCCGCGGCGCGCAGGTTCTGCCAGGCGCTGGTACTCGACGCCCGCCAGTTCCAGCAGGCGCTGCAGGCCACGCCGGAGTTCGCGCTGATGCTGATGAACATCATGAACAACCGGTTGCGGCTGACCATCGCGCTCATGAAGCAGACGTCCAGCCTGCCGGCCTACGACGACCGCGACGAGCTGCGCGTGTTCGACAAGAAGACGATGGAAGACCTGGTCGCCGCCTTCCGCACGCCGCCGCCGCAGGTGTTCCCTCCGGGGCGCGTCGTCATGAAGGAAGGCGACGCCGGCGTGTCGATGTACGTCGTCATCCGCGGCCGCGTGTCCATCTCCATCCAGGGCACGGTCGTCGACCGCGTCGGCCCCGGCGGCACCTTCGGGGAGATGGCGCTGGTCGACAAGGCCTCGCGCACCGCCACGGCCACCGCGCAGACCGAGTGCCAGCTGCTGACCATCAGCCGCTCCGATTTCCTGGGCCTCGTCAAGACCAAGCCCGGATTCGCGATCTCGCTGCTCAAGGCCATCGCCGACCGCCTGCGCAACATGACCGCACAGAGGAAGTAGCGCGCCTCACTCCACGGCGAGCATCTGCCTCGCGGTGGCCACGCCGCCCTGGTCGTCGCGCCAGGTGAAGACGAACTCGCCGCTGCCGCGCGCCACGACGTAGAAGGTGAAGAACGGGTTCGTGGAGACCGCAGGATGCAGCCGCGCGCGGAACACCTCCACGCCGTCGTAAGTGCAGTCGAAGGACTCGACGATGTGGCGCGCGATCGGCTTGCCGGTGCTGTCGAGCCGGAAGCCCGATTCCATGGGGTGCTGCACCAGCGTGCGGATCTCCAGAATCTCCCCGGGGCGAGCGGTCACCGGCATGCGCACCCGCGCCTGGCCCATGCGGCTCATAGCCCGCAATCCGAGGTCACGACTTCGACGTCCACGGCCGCGGACCACAGCGAGCCGTCGTTCAGCTCCGCCACCGCGGTCACCTGCTGGGACGTCGCCACGCGGATGCGCGAGGCCGCGACCGCCCTGCCGTTGTGCGGGCCCAGCTTCATGTCCAGCACGCGCACGACGCGGTTCTTCTCCGCGAACAGGGAAATGCCGGTCACGTGCTCCTGCGGCGTCATGGGACTGTCGACGCCGACCCTGACCGGCACCACGTTGCCGTTCTCCACGAGCCGCGGGACCTCCACCCTGACCCTGCCCGGCCGGATGGAGCGCTCGCCGAATGCTTCGCGCAGCGCGGCAGCCAGTTCCTCGGCCAGCACGGCAGAGGACCGCACGACGAGCAAGGTCGCGCCGGCGGCCAGCGCGCCGAGGGCGCGACGGCGACCGGAATTGCCTTGAACGTCGCGCTTCACGGGCCCGGCTCGCGGGCCGGCAATCGGCCCCGACGTTGCGCTTTTTCGATATTCACGACATTCACGTATTCACGGCATTCACGCTTTGTAGGAAAAGCCGTGGTTCCGGAACGGCAGCGAGCGCAGGCGCTTGCCGGTCGCCGCGAAGATGGCGTTGCCCAGCGCGGGGATCACCGCGCCGATCGGCGGCTCGCCCACGCCGCCCCAGAATCCGCCCGAGGGCACGAGCACGGCCTCGATGCGCGGCGTCTCGGCCATGCGCAGCACGCGGTAGTCCGAGAAATTGCCCTGCTCGACGCGGCCGTCCTTGATGGTGATTTCCTCGTGCATGGCGGAGCTCAGCCCCCAGACCACGCCGCTCTGGATCTGCGCGACCACGGCATCCGGGTGCACGACGTAGCCGCTGTCCAGCGCCACGACCACGCGCTTGACCTCGACGACGGTGCCGCCGGTCACGGCGATCTCGACCACCGCCGCCGAGAAGCTGCCGTAGGAATCGACCACGGCGATGCCGCGATGGATGCCCGGCGCCAGCGGCTTGTCCCAGGCCGCGGCCTTGACGACCGCCTCCAGGACGCCGAGGTCCTTCTTGCCCCGCAGCAGCGGGCGCCTGAACGCGACCGGGTCCTTGCCCGCGGCATGCACGAGCTCGTCGATGAAGCACTCGCGGAAGAACGGGTTGTGGGTGTGCGCGACGGCCCGCCAGAATCCGGGCGGGACATGCGGATTGCGCATCGCGTATTCGTCGGTGAAATTCGCGACCGCGTAGGGATTGTCCTGGAAGCAGCGCACGTTCACGGGATCGACGCCGTTCTTGATGTCGGCGGGCCGCACCGTCACGAATATCGACTGGTCCGCCTGCCGCACCTCCCACGCAGTCCAGTTCCCTTGCGCGTCGAGCCCTCCGCGCAGCCGCACGAGCGCGACCGGCCGGTAGCGGCCCTGCTTCATGTCCTCCTCACGCGACCATTGCAGCCGGACCGGCGTGCCGGGCATCTTCTGCGCGATGGCCACCGCCTGCTTGGTGTATTCCTGGTGCACGCCGCGCCGGCCGAAGCCGCCGCCCGCGTGCATCTTGTGCACGATCACCTGCTCCAGCGGCAGGCCCGCGGCTTCGGACGCCGAGGCGATCGTCGATTCGCCGTTCTGCGTGCCGACCCAGACCTCGACCCTGTCGTCGGTGGCGAGCGCCGTGGCGGTCTGCGGCTCCAGGGTCGCATGGTTGAGGTAAGGCGCGTGGTACTCGGCCTCGATGACCTTCGCGGCACCCGCGAGCGCGGCCTGCACGTCGCCGTCCTTGCGCGCCACCGGCACGTCCTTCGCATCGATGCCCGTGCGCAGGAAGCGCATGATGGATTCGCTGCTCACGCCGCCGTTCTCGCCGACGTCCCACTCCACGTCGAGCAGCCTCAGCGCCCGGTTCGCGCGCCACCAGTTGTCCGCCACCACGGCGACCCAGTCGTCGCCGGCGACTACCTCCTTGACCCCGCGCATGGCCCTGGCCTTGGCGTCGTCGTAACCCTTGAGCTTGCCGCCGAACACCGGGCACTGAACGATCGAGGCGTGGACCATGTTCGGCAGGCGCACGTCCGCGGCATAGATCTGCTTCCCGGTGGTCTTGTCGGCGATGTCGAAGCGCGCAGGCGAGGTGCCGATCAGCTTCCAGTCCTTCGGGTCCTTGAGCTTCGGCTCCTTCGGTATCTCCAGCCTCGACGCGGCCGCGGCGACCTTGCCGTAGGTCGTGCGCTTGCCGGACGGGTGGGAGATCACGCTGGCGCGCGCCGTGCACTCGGAGGCGGGCACGCCCCACTGCGCCGCGGCCGCCGCGACCAGCATCTCGCGCGCGCTCGCGCCGGCCTTGCGCAGGTATTCCTGCGAATCGCGTATCGCACGGCTGCCCCCGGTGGACATGGAGCCGAAGATGCGGTTGCGGCGCACGTGCTCGTTCACGTCCGCGTACTCGGGCCGCACCCGGCCCCAGTCGCATTCGAGCTCTTCGGCGACGAGCTGAGCGAGCCCCGTGAAGGAGCCCTGTCCGAGCTCCGAGCGCGCGATGCGGATGACGACCGTGTCGTCCGGCCGTATCACGACCCAGTGCGTCACCTCGGCGAGCGCCGCGTCGTCCGCGGCGCGCACGATGCCGCAGAGCCCGACACCTATCACGAGACCGCCCGACGCGGCGGCGGTCTTCTTCAGGAAATCGCGCCGGGGGGCGCTGAACGCCATCGTTCCCATGGCGGCCTCCTCAGGCGGACTTCGCGACGTGGTGAATGGCCTCGCGCACGCGCGCGTAGGTCCCGCAGCGGCAGATGTTGCTCATGGCCTCGTCGATCTGCGCGTCCGTCGGGTCGCGATGCTCCGCGAGCAGCGCCGCGGCCGCCATGATCATGCCGCTCTGGCAATAGCCGCACTGCGGCACCTGCAGCTTGACCCACGCCTTCTGGACCGGGTGCGAGCCGTCGTGCGACAGCCCCTCTATGGTCGTGACCCTGCCCCTGACGCCGGCAGCCGGCATCACACAGGAGCGCACCGGCTTGCCGTCGACGTGCACCGTACAGGCGCCGCACATGGCGATGCCGCATCCGTACTTGCTGCCGGTCAACCCGAGCTCGTCGCGCAGGACCCACAGCAGCGGCATGTCGTCCTCGACATCCACGCTGACCTGCCTTCCGTTCACGTTGAGAGTGGCCACGATGCCTCCTTCGAGCGAGTTTGTAAGGAGATATTTCCGACTGTCGTTGTTGTGCGTCGATGGTAACAAAGGCAGCCGTGAGGCGGGGGGCGGTGGCGCAACGCAAGCGACGCGCGCCCCGCGGGCGGGGGCGGAATCGGGTAACCAGGGAATCGAGAGGGGCTCAGCCCCCCGGCACCCCCTGCGTGTTGACGTACAGCGCGTAGACGCTCTTGCTCGCCGCCATGAACAGCCGGTTGCGCGCGCGGCCGCCGAAGCACAGGTTCGCGCAGCGCTCGGGCAGCGCGATGCGGCCGATCAGGTGGCCGTCGGGGTTGTAGACGACCACGCCGTCGAGGTCGGGATTGCCCATCCCCCACCCGAACCAGACGTTGCCGTCGACGTCGCAGCGCATGCCGTCCGGCGTGCCGCCGCCGGCGTCGAGGAACTTGCGCCTGCGTGCGAGCTTCCTGCCGCCGTCCGTCACGTCATAGGCGTAGACGTTGCGCGGCGTGCTGCCGGACTCGACGAGGTAGAGAATGGATTCGTCCGGCGAGAAGCACAGGCCGTTGGGGCGGTTCACCTCGGCTTCGACCACCGTCATCTCGCCGGTGGCGCCGTCGACGCGGTAGACGTTCATCGGCAGCTCCTGCTTCGCGACGTTGCCCTCGTAGTTGCCGAGCAGCCCGAACGGCGGATCGGTGAACCAGACGGAGCCGTCCGATTTCACGACGACGTCGTTCGGCGAGTTCAGGCGCCTGCCCTGGTAGCCCTCCGCAATGACGGTGATGCTGCCGTCGTATTCCGTGCGCGTCACGCGCCGCCCGCCGTGCTCGCAGGTCACCAGCCTGCCCTCGCGGTCGCGCGTGTTGCCGTTCGCGAAGCCGGAAGGCTTGCGGAAGACGGACACCGCGCCGGTCTCCTCCTCCCACTTCAGGATGCGGTTGTTCGGGATGTCGCTCCACAGCAGGCAGCGACCGTCGCCGAACCACACCGGCCCCTCGCTCCAGCGCAAGCCGTGCGCGATGCGCTCCACGCCTGCCGAATTGATGCGGTATTTCGCGAAGCTCTGGTCGATGATCTGGATCGCGGGGTCCGGGTAGCGCTGGCTGGGATGCCACGCGACGACGTTGTCGCTGTCCAGGTCGGGATGCTCTGCTGGCATGTCGGTCTCCGTTCGGTCGGCACGCGGGCCGGGGGCGAGTCGCGCAAGGATAGCAAAGGCGGGCGGGCCCGCCGCGGGCAATCCTGCATAATGCCCGCCACAACGCCGCCGCGCACGCACGCGCATCGCGGTTTCCAGGGGGAGGAAGGATGGATAGCCGGTTCACGCCCGAGTTCCAGCGCAGGACCATCGCCAGGGTGTCGTGGCGCCTGCTGCCGCTGGTGGTGGTGGCCTACCTGGTCGCTTACATCGACCGCACCAACATCGCGGTCGCCGCGCTGACGATGAACAAGGACCTCGGCATCAGCGCGTCGCTCTACGGCATCGGCGCGGGCATCTTCTTCATCGGCTACGCGGTGTTCGAGATCCCCAGCAACATGATCCTCGAGAAGGTCGGCGCGCGGCGCTGGATCGCGCGCATCATGGTGAGCTGGGGCATCGTCTCCGGATTCATGGCGTTAGCGTCCGGGCCGGCGAGCTTCATCGCGCTGCGCCTGCTGCTCGGCATCGCCGAGGCCGGGTTCTTCCCGGGCATGATCCTGTACTTCACCTACTGGTATCCGGCCGCCTGGCGCGGCCGCGTCATCTCCACGCTGTTCATCGCCGTGCCGGTGGCCAACGCCGTCGCCTCGGTGCTCTCCGGCGCCATCCTCGGGATGGACGGCATGCTCGGCGTCAAGGGCTGGCAGTGGGTGTTCATCATCGAATCGATCCCCGCGGTGCTGCTCGCCTTCGTCGTGCTGCGCTACCTCACCGACCGGCCGGCGGTCGCAGACTGGCTGGACACGGACCAGAAGCAATGGCTCGAGGGCGAGCTGCGGGCCGAGCGCGAGGCGGTCGAGGCCGCCGGCAACCCGGGAGCCTGGCAGGTGCTCAAGGACCCGCGCGTGCTCGCCATCTCGGCGATCTATTTCTTCAGCGCCGCGTCGAACTACGGCATCACGTTCTTCCTGCCGCAGATCGTCAAGGGCCTGGGCGCCAGCAATTTCATGGCCGGCATGCTGTCTGCGATCCCGTACACGGTGGGCGTCGCGGGCCTGCTCGTGTTCGGCTATTCGTCGGACCGCTTCATGGAGCGCCGCCGCCACCTGATCACGGCCGCAACCATCGGCGGCGCAGGTTTCCTGCTCGCCGCCTGGCTCGGCGGCTCCTACTGGGCTCTGCTCGGCATGAGCATCGCCACCGTCGGCACCTATGGCTCGCGACCCACGATGTGGCCGATGCCCTCGCGCTTCCTGACCGGCGCTTCCGCGGCCGTGGGCATCGCGCTGATCAACTCCATCGGCAACCTCGGCGGCTACGTCGGCCCCTTCGTGGTGGGCTGGATCCGCGACGCGACGCAGAGCTTCGGGATGGGAATGTTCTTCCTCTCCTGGTGCGCGTTCATGGCCGCGCTGGTCGCGTGGCTGGCGCGCCGTGCCACCGGCGCGGCCGCGCCCTGAGCCGCGCTACTTCGCCGCCTTGCCGGGCTCCCCGTGCCGGCGGTTCTGGATCAACCCCGCGCGCAGCTCGTCGAGCTTGCGGTGGATCTGCTGGATGGCGAACTCGGCCTTGATGTTGACCTGGTAGTCCTGGTCGGCCTGCAGCCTGTCCTTCATGGCCTGCCGGTTCTGGCTCATCATGATGACCGGCGCCTGCAGCGCGGCGACGCACGACAGGATCAGGTTCAGGAAGATGTAGGGATAGGGGTCGGGCGGATTCGCCAGCAGCCAGGCGGAATTGACCCCCATCCACAGCACCAGGAAGGCCGCGAAGCAGATGATGAAGGTCCACGAGCCGCCGAACCTGGCGACGAGGTCGGCCACGCGCTGGCCCACGCTCATCTGCTCGTCGACGACCTCGTTGATGTTCTTCAGCTGCACGCGCGCCAGCAGCTCGTCGGCGGTGCGCAGCCTGTGGATGATGACGCTCATGAACTGGCGCGCCGCGACGGGATTGCCGTCGGTCAGCGCGGCGATGGTGTACAGCGGGATGCAGATCAGGCTGCAGTCCGATGCCGCGCGCGCGGTCGCGGTGCGCGGCTGGCTGTCGAACACCGACAGCTCGCCGAAGAACGAGCCCGCCTCCATGGTGGCCAGGATCAGCTCGTCGCCACGGGCCGGCAGCACGATGTCCACGATGCCGCTCTCGACGATGTAGAGGTATTCGGGCGTGTCGCCATGGGCGAAAATCGTCTCGCCGGCGTTGTAGAGCTGGCGCACTGCGTCCTTGCCGAGGAGATCGAGCTCGGTTCGCGACAGGTTGGCGAACAGCGGTACGTTTTCGATCAGGTAAGCCTCGTCCATGTCCCCCCCCCGCGCGGGTTCGCGTTGCGGCGTATTTAACCATCGGGTGCGGCGCCCGGCTATGCCGGCGCGCGAAGCCCCGTCCGTTTCCTTGACGCGATGCGGGTACCGGGCTATGGTTCGGGCAGGATGTTCCCGAACCCCGTTTCGACTACCGCCATGACTCGCAACCTTTCCCAGCGGCACTGCCTTGCGGGCAGTCGCCTCCGTCCGGCCTTCGAGCCGGGCGGATCGGTTGCGCACGCAGCCGCGGCCTGACCGGCCGCAGCTTCCCCGAAAGCTCCGGGCCGCAACCGATCCCGAAAACTCCGGCCCGAGCCGATGCCGCCCCGCGGCTGCGGCCCGGCCAAGAGCCGACCCGCGGCGGGAGCCCTTCGTTCCCGCCCGCTCACCCGAATGCAAGGCGACCGGGACGCTGCATGCCTGCCCGGCCGCACCGGAAGGCAGCCCGCACGCGCGGCGGCGCCGTCCATCGAAAGGAGAACGAGATGTCCCTGCACGACCAGATATTCCTGACCGACCTCGATTCATTGCGCCTGCGCAGCGTCGCCCGACGGCTGGCGGCCCGGCATGGCGCGGAGCGCCGCAACGCAGAAGAGCTGTTCGATCTGCTGGAATCCGCCCAGGTGGTGCCGGCGAACGCGATCGCGCCGGACGTGGTGACCATGAACTCCAGGGTGTCCTGCGACGCCTGCGCCAGCGACGCGGGCGGCGTGCTCACGCTCGTGTACCCGGGCGAGGCCGACGTGGACGCGGGACGCATCTCGGTGCTGTCGCCGCTGGGACGCGCGCTGCTCGGCGCGCGGGCCGGCAGCCGCGTGGCGTTCGAGACCCCGGGCGACGGTGTGCGCTCCGTGCAGGTGCGCAGCATCGCCTACCAGCCGGAAGCCTGCGGCCACTGGTCCCTCTGATCCG
Organism: Burkholderiales bacterium; assembly: GCA_036274775.1. Classification (GTDB taxonomy): domain Bacteria; phylum Pseudomonadota; class Gammaproteobacteria; order Burkholderiales; family JACQAP01; genus JACQAP01. The sequence goes on from DASUFB010000017.1 coordinate 13,341, forward strand.
CCCGACCCGATGGAGGTTTCCCATGAACGATCGGTTCCCCCTCGAGCAGATCATCATCCATCGCGGGAATTTCCTGCCCGCCGGCTTCGCCGCGCGGGCCGTGGAAGTGCTGCGCGATTCGGACGATTACGCGTTGGAAGCGACGCGGGAAGGCGTGCGGCTGCATGCCGCGAGCGAGCCGGCGCTGGAATTCCCGTGCGCCCTGCTGCGGGATGCCTTCGGCGACGCGATCGCCTTCGCCCCGGTCACGATCAAGGCCCCCCGCCACGACGGACGCTTCTACCATCCGGTGATGGCCGTGCGCACGTCGGTGCCCACGGCCGCGCAGCCTGCGGTCGCCGGCACGCTGCGGGCGCGCGGCGCGACCATGCTGGAGGAAGACCGCCAGCACGGCCGGGTGGTCACGCGCGCCTGCGGCAGCCTGCGCGGACTGCTCGGCCTGCCCGCGGCGCTGCGCAAGGTGGCCGGCGACGACGCGCGCCTGTGGATCTGGCTCAGCCACTACGCGCCCGACGATCCCGAGGGCGGGGGCAAGGCCGCATAGCCGCTGATCCGCGCCGGCTGAAGTATCCTGTGGCCCGGCGCCGCCGGGCGGCGGTGCTGCAAACCTGACGGGAGCGATGATGTTCGCGGTGATTTTCGAGGTCTGGCCGGCCGAGGGCCGGGCGCAGGAATATTTCGACCTGGCGGCGGCGTTGAAGGAGGACCTGCAGCGCATCGACGGCTTTCTCTCCATCGAGCGCTTCCAGAGCCTCGCGGATCCGGGCAAGTTCGTCTCGCTGTCGTTCTGGCGCGACGAGGAGGCGATCCGCGCCTGGCGTGACCTGGATCGGCACCGCGCCGCGCAGGCGCGGGGACGCGCCGGCGTGTTCGCCGACTACCGGCTCAGGGTCGCCTCCGTGGTGCGGGACTACGGCATGGCCGAGCGCGACGAGGCGCCGCGCGACAGCCGCGCCGCACACGGCTAGGGATTCAAAATCAAATTTTCACCACGGAGAGCACGGAGAACACGGAGGAAAACCCGACCGGAAGAATGTGAAAGGACTTCAACGAGATGTTCGGCTGGCGGGACGACTATCGTTACTGCAGGTTTTTCATGTCCTTGCTTTCCTCCGTGCCCTCCGTGTCCTCCGTGGTGAGAATCAGGTTTATCAGCCGAAGCGGCTGCGGGCGAGCGCCGCGCCGGCGCCGAGCGCCGAGAGCTTCGCCACGGCGATGTCGCGGCGCATCGGCGCCATGCCGCAATTCGTGCAGGGCAGCAGCGATTCCTTCGGCAGGTATTTCATGGCCTCGCCGATCACGCCCGCAATTTCCTCCGGCGTCTCGACCTTGTCGCTCGCCACGTCGATCACGCCGACCATGATCTGCTTGCCGGCCAGCAGCTTCAGCAGGCTCATGGGCACGCGCGAGTGCATGCATTCGACCGACACCTGGTCGATGCGGCTCTTCGCGAGCGCCGGGAAGATCTCCTCGTACTGCCGCCATTCCTGCCCCAGCGAGCTCTTCCAGTCGATGTTGGCCTTGATGCCGTAACCGTAGCAGATGTGGACTGCGGTCTTGCAGCGCAGTCCCTCGGCTGCACGGTGCAGCGCCTCGATGCCCCACTTGACGACGTCGCCCATGTAGACATTGAACGCCGGCTCGTCGAACTGGACGATGTCCACGCCCTGCGCCTCCAGCGCGCGCGCCTCCTGGTTCAGCAGCTCGGCGAAGGCCATGGCCATCTTCACCTTGTCGCCATAGTGACGGTCGGCGACGGTGTCGACGATGGTCATCGGCCCCGGCATGGTGATCTTCAGCTTGCGCCGCGTGTGCGCCCGCGCCAGCGCGGCTTCGGCCTCGTGCACGCGGCCGCGCAGCCTCAGCGGCGCCGTGACGGTGGGCACCATGGCGTCGTAGCGGTTGTTGCGGATGCCCATCTTCACCTTGTTGTCGAAGTCGATGCCTTCGACGAACTCGAGGAAGCCGTGCACGAAATGCTGGCGCGACTGCTCGCCGTCGCCGACGGTGTCGATGCCGGCGTCCTCCTGCGCCTTGACCCACAGCAGGGTCGCGTCGTTCTTGGCCTCGGCGAGCGCCTCGCCTGACTGCTTCCACTGCGGCCACAGCTTGTTCTGCTCGGCGAGCCAGGACGGCTTGGGCAGGCTGCCTGCGATGGCGGTCTCGAACATGGGATTTGGGCACCGGTAGTTGATGAGGCGCTCCATGATAGCCCGGCGGCGCCCGGGCGCAAGCCCGGACGTTTTGCGCGCGGCGGCCGAATGGGCGAGAATCCGGCGGCCTGCGTTCCGCCGGAACGCCATGGCCGACCCATGGGAGCGTTCCCATCATGAGATTGCTGCTGAAGGCCGCGCACGCCATCGACGCCGTCAACGGGCGCATCGGGCGCGCCATGATCTGGCTGGTGCTGGTCATGGTGCTGGTGAGCTCCGCCAATGCGCTGGTCCGCTATCTGTTCAACACGAGCTCCAACGCCTGGCTCGAGCTCCAGTGGTACCTGTTCGCGGCCGTGTTCCTGCTGTGCGCGGGCTACACGCTGCTGCACAACGAGCACATCCGCATCGACGTGCTGTCCTCGCGGCTGCCCCCCCGCGCCCGGCTCTGGATCGACGTCGCCGGCACCCTGCTGTTCCTGCTGCCGGTTGCCTGCTACGTGGTCTGGCTGTCCTGGCCGGTCTTCGTGAACGCCTGGCAAAGCGGCGAGTCGTCCAGCAACGCCGGCGGCCTGGTGCGCTGGCCGGCGCGGCTGCTCGTGCCGGCGGGCTTCCTGCTGCTCGCGCTGCAGGGCGTCTCCGAGCTGATCAAGCGCGTGGCCGCCCTCAGGGGGCTCGCCTCGGCGCCGGCGCAACAACCCGCCACGCCGCTCGACACGGGCCGCGGGGACGCGGGCACATGAGTGCCTGGCTCACCGCGAACATCGCGCCGCTGATGTTCGCAGCGCTGGTGGTCTTCCTGCTGCTCGGCTACCCGGTCGCCTTCGCGCTCGGCGCCGTCGGCCTGTCGTTCGGCCTGCTCGGCGTCTCCCTGGACCTCCTGCATCCCGCGCTATTCCAGGCGCTGCCGGAGCGCATCTTCGGCGTCATGGCCAACGACACGCTGCTTGCGGTGCCGTTTTTCACGTTCATGGGCCTGATCCTGGAACGTAGCGGCATGGCGGAGGACCTGCTCGACACCATCGGGCAGCTTTTCGGCCCGGTGCGAGGCGGGCTGGCTTACGCCGTCGTGGCGGTCGGCGCGCTGCTGGCCGCTACTACCGGCGTGGTCGCCGCCTCGGTGATATCGATGGGGCTCATCTCGCTGCCCATCATGCTGCGCTACGGCTACGACCGCCGGCTCGCCAGCGGCGTCATCGCGGCTTCCGGCACGCTCGCGCAGATCATTCCGCCCTCGCTGGTGCTGATCGTGCTCGCCGACCAGCTCGGCCGCTCCGTGGGCGACATGTACCAGGGCGCGATCCTGCCCGGGCTCGTGCTGACCGGCCTGTACCTGCTGTACGTATTCGGCGCCAGCACGCTGTTTCCGCAGAGCGCGCCGGCGCTGCCGCCGCAGGCGCGCACGCTGCGCGGCCTGAAGCTCGCGCGCCGCGTCCTGCTCGTGCTGCTTCCGCCGCTCGCGCTGATCTTCCTCGTGCTGGGCACGATCTTCCTCGGCATCGCCACGCCCACCGAGGGCGGGGCCATGGGCGCGACCGGCGCCCTGGTCCTTGCGGCCGTGAACCGCCGCCTGACGCTGCCGCTGCTCAGGCAGGCGATGAACTCGACGGCCAAGCTCACGTCGTTCGTGATCTTCATCCTCATGGGCTCGACGATCTTCAGCCTGACCTTCCGCGGCGTCAGCGGCGACCTCTGGGTCGAGCACCTGCTGACCGCCCTGCCGGGCGGGCCGCTGGGCTTCCTGGTGGTGGTCAACCTGATGACCTTCGTGCTCGCCTTCTTCCTGGATTTCTTCGAGCTGGCGTTCATCATCGTGCCGCTGCTCGCGCCCGTGGCCGACAAGCTGGGCATAGACCTGATCTGGTTCGGCGTATTGCTGGCGGTGAACATGCAGACCTCGTTCATGCATCCGCCCTTCGGCTTCGCGCTGTTCTACCTGCGCAGCGTGGCACCCGCGGCGGCCTACGCCGACAAGGTCACGGGCCGCACCGTCGCGCCCGTCACCACCGGCCAGATCTACTGGGGCGCCGTGCCCTTCGTCGCCATCCAGCTCATCATGGTGGGCATCGTGATCACCTTCCCGTCGCTGGTCACGGCCACGCTGCAGAAGGACACGGTCGACCCGTCGAAGGTGGAGATCAGCGTCCCGCCGCCGGAATACGAGCACCCCGCCGAGCCGCCCGAGCCCGGAGTCCCGCAGCGCGAACGCTCCGGCGCCGACGAGGGCAGCGAGCTCGAGAAGCTTTTCAAGGAATCCAAATAATTTTTTTAGGCTTCGTGATGAGCAGTAAGTTCTAGCGCAATCCTACTTGCCGTTGCCGAGCGTGGAGTAGAACGCGTAGTTGTCGTAGGTGGACTCGGTCACGCGGAACCACAGGAACTGCTCGTCGCGGAATTTCTTCCAGCCCGGATACATGCGCTTCCAGTGCGCGCTCTTGGCGCCGAGGTCGGCATACAGCTCGAACGCGGCCTTCTCGGCGGCCTCCATCACCGGTTTCGGGAACGGACGCAGCTTCGTGCCGCTCGCGACGAGGCGGCGCAGCGCCCCGGGATTCTGCGTGTCGTATTTCGCCGGCATCCAGGCGCTCGCCTCGCCGCACGCCGCGACCAGCGCGGCCTGGTAGGACTTCGGCAGTTCCGCCCACTTCTTGCGGTTGACCAGCGTGTGCAGCAGCGGGCCGCCCTCCCAGAACCCGGGATAGTAGTAGTAGCGCGCGACCTTGTTGAAACCGAGCTTCTCGTCGTCGTAGGGCCCGACCCACTCCGCCGCGTCTATGGTGCCCTTCTCCAGCGCCGGATAGATGTCCGGGCCGCCGATCATCTGCGGCACGGTGCCGAGCTTGTCCAGCACCAGGCCGGCCATGCCGCCGATGCGGAACTTCAGCCCCTTCAGGTCGTCCACGGTCTTGATCTCCTTGCGGAACCAGCCGCCCATCTGGCAGCCGGTGCTGCCCGCGAGGATCGCCTTCAGGCCGTATTCCTGCAGCAGGGGCTCGGCCGCTTCCTGGCCGCCGCCGTGCAGCCACCACGCATAGTTCTGCCGGGTGTTGGGGCCGAAGCAGAGCGAGCAGGCGAGCGCGAATGCCGGGTCCTTGCCGAAATAGTAGTAAAGCGCCGTGTGTCCGAGCTCCACGGTGCCCGCCTGCACGGCATCGAGCACCTGCGCGGCCGGCACGATCTCGCCCGCCGCGAACACGCGGATCTGGAACTTGCCGTCGGTGAGCGCCGCGACGCGCTTCGCGATCATCTCGGCGCCGCCGTAAATCGTGTCGAGGCTCTTGGGCCAGCTCGCGGCCATGCGCCACTGGACGGCCGGCTGCGACTGCGCGATTGCCGGTGCGGCTGCGACACCCGCCGCGATGCCCGCGGCGGCCTTCCCTAGAAACGATCTGCGATGCACGGTTCCTCCTCGAATTCCGGCACGGCCCGGGCACGCCCTGCCTGTTTCCGTCGCGCCTGACGCCGGGTGCCTTGATTAACGTCTTGATTTATCGTTGTGGGAAATAGCCCACAACGGACAGGATGACGGGAGTGGTTGCCTTCCCAACGCCTGCTGGACTATGGTGAGCCAAGACGAGGAGGGCAGGCAAATGCTCGCAAATGGCGAGGGCGCGCTGATCGACACGATCGCGGAGTTCTGCCGGCGCAATGCCATAGCGGAATCGACGTTCGGGCGCCGCGCCGTGAACGACGGCAAGTTCGTGAGCCGGCTGCGCGACGGCGCGCGCATCACGCCGGAGACGCTCGAGCGCGTCAACGTCTTCATGAACCGCCACGGCATGAGCGCGCCGGCCGCGCCGCCCGAGCTGCGCAGGCTGATCCGCGTGGCCGGCGCCGCGCCCCGAGAACCGCAGGCCGTGCACGGCGAAGGCGCGCCTTCGCGCAACTTCCGCTTCTTCGACAACCGCCAGAAGTACCTGCTGTTCGTCAACACCTGCAGCGAGAAGGAAGTCATCGCGCGGCGCGTGGGCCTGGAGATCGCGCACATCCATCCGCGCCCGCCCGCGGTACGCGTCTTCGACGCGGGCATGGGCGACGGCACCGTGCTCACGCGGGTCATGCGCGAGATGCACCGGCGCTTTCCCACCATGCCGTTCCATTTCGTCGCCAAGGAGATCAGCCTCGAGGACGTGAGGCTGTCGCTGGACAAGATGCCCGACCGCTTCCACGAGCACCCGGCGACCGTGCTCGTGATCACGAACATGTACTACAGCGAGGCGCCGTGGCTGACACCGAAGTCGATCACCGACGCCACCTCGCTGCTCTGGCACGAGGTCGCGCTGTCCGGCAACACGTCGCACGAATTCAGCGAGCAGATCGCCGCGCTTGAACCCTTCCTGACGAAGAACTGGCAGGCCCGCCACAGCCCCAGGACGGGCAACCCGATCTACGAGCGGCCGGTGGTGCTGGTGGTCTACCGGGACGACTTCCGCTTCCTGCTCGACGAGGTGGTGCCGCGCCAGGGACAGGCGCGCGCGGGCTACGACCTCGTGATCGCCTCGCAGCCCTATCGTGCGCGCGTGCCGGCCGAGTTCAAGGCCGCCAAGGTGGTCGCCCCGCTCGCCCGTGCGCTCGGCCCCGGCGGACGCCTGCTCGGCATCCATTCGCACGGCAGCGACCCGGGCCTGGAGATCGTGCGCAAGCTCTGGCCGGACGAGAACCCGTTCGCCTCCGGCCGCCACGACCTGATCCGCGCGGTGCGCAGCAATCTCGGCAGGGAGGCGCGCCATTTCAACCTGAGCCCGTATGCCGACGCGCGCGCCGTGTTCCGCTACGACATGCATACGCTGCCCACGGAGATCTCCGGCAGCATCGGCACGTCGACGATGTTCGCGGCCTGGAACGCGGCGGTCTACGTGGCCCAGATCGACGACGAGCGCCTCGGCGAGGTCATGGGCGACCGCAGGTACCTGGACGCCACGCGCGACGTGCTGCAGGCGCACGGCGGGCTGTGGTTCCTCGACGAATCCTACGTCGTATCCCGCAAAAGGGGCTGAATCATGACGGCCGCCCTCACGGAATCCGCCCGCGCCTCCGCGAATGCCGGCATCGCCGCCTGTGCCGCCGAGCTGGTCGCCGCGGGCTGCCTCGAGATCGGCATCGAGGCGCGTGCCGAGATTCCCGCCATCGCATCGCTGCTGCCGGTCGGCGCGCGGGTCTACGTCAACCATTCGCCGCGCCACGCGCTGGCCGACGCGCTGCCGGCGCTCGCCGCGCTGCACGACGCCGGGCTCGACCCGGTGCCGCACATCGCGGCGCGCCGCGTGCTCTCGCGCGGCGAGGTCCGCGCTTTCCTTGAGCAGGCCACCGCGCAATGCGGCGTGAGCAGGGTGCTGCTCGTGGGCGGCGACGACCCGCAGCCGCGGGGCCCGTACGACAGCGGGGCCGCTCTGCTGCGCGACGGCCTGCTGGCGCAGAGCGACGTGCGGGAGATAGGCGTGCCCGGCTACCCCGAGGGCCATCCGCGCATCGAGGCCGCGGTGCTGGCACAAGCCCTGCGCGAGAAGCTGTCGCTCGCGACCGCGCAAGGCCTGGGCTTCCACATGGTCACGCAGTTTTCGTTCGCGCCCGCGCGCGTCATCGAGCATTGCGCCATGCTGGCGCGCGAGCTGCCGGGGCTGCCCCTCTATGTCGGGATGGCGGGACCGACTTCCGCGGCAACGTTGCTGCGTTTCGCGCAGCGCTGCGGCGTCAGTGCTTCCCTGCGCGCGCTAAAGGACCAGGGCATGGCGACGGTCAAGCTGGTCACGCACACGGACCCCGGCGAGCAGCTCGCCGCCGTCGCCCACTATTGCGCTGCGCATGCGTCGTGCAACGTCGTGGGGGTGCACGTGTTCAGCTTCGGCGGCGCCACGCGCTCGGCCGCCTGGATGGCAAAGGCGATCGCGGACGGCGCGGCTCCGCGGGAGACCGCCTAGCGCCGCCTATTCATCGACGCGCACCAGCCCGTCGGCGAACAGCTTCCTCCAGCGCGCCTTCTCCGCACGGATGTAGCGCGCGAATTCCGCCTGCGTCATGCCTCCGGCCTGCGCGCCGATCGTGGCGATGCGCTGGCGCACCTCGGGATTGCGCAATCCTCTGACCAGCGCCTCGGAGATGCGCGAGACCACGGGTGCGGGTGTCGCGGCGGGCGCGAGCAGCCCGAACCAGGTGAGCATGTCGAAGCCGGGGTATCCGCTCTCCGCCATGCCCGGCACCTCGCGCGCGGCCGGCCAGCGCTGCGCCGACGTGACCGCGAGCATCCTGACGTTGCCCGCCCTCGCGTTGCCCTGCGCGCTGGCCAGGCCGTCGAACATGAAGTCCAGCCTTCCGCCGAGCAGGTCGATCTGGGCCGCCGCCGTGCCCTTGTATGGAATGTGCACGCACCGGACATGCGCGAGCGAGCAGAACAGCGCGCCGGCCAGGTGGCTGACCGTGCCGATGCCGGCCGAGCCATAGTTGAGCGCGCCGGAATGCGCGCGCCCGGCTTCCGCCAGCCCCTTCGCGGAGGCCGCCGCAAGCGACGCGGGGACGACGAGCGCGTTCGGCGAGCTGGCGAGCAGGCCGATCGGAACGAAGCTCGTCTCGATGTCGTAGCCCGCCCGCTTGTTGATGATGGGGTTGATGACGTCCGAAGTGGCGTTCACGAGCAGCGTGTAGCCATCCGCCGCGGCAGCCGCCACGCTTGTCGCCGCGATCGTACCGCCCGCCCCGGCGCGGTTTTCCACGACGACCGCCATGCCGATCTCGCCGGAAAGAGCGTCGGCCGCGATGCGTGCCACGGTGTCGGCGGTGCCGCCCGGCGCGAATCCCACCACGAACTTGAGCGGCTTCTGCGGAAACGATTGCGCGGCCGCGCCCGCGACCGACAGCACAGCCGCGGCGCAGGCCCCCGTCAGCCACCGCAGGATCGCACCCATCACGCGTTGCCGGGCAGGTCCGGCACCGGCGTGCCCGCGTCGATGGCCCGGCATTTCGCTTCCTCGGCCGCCTTCTTGCGCTGCGCCAGGCCCAGCACTTCCGCCGCGCGCGCGATCGGAACGAAGCAGACGCCGGATTCGTCGGCCAGCACGATGTCGCCGGGTGCCACGCGTATCCCGGCGATCTGGACCTCGCCGTTGATCTCGACGGTCTGGATGCGCCATTTCCCGGTGACGGGCGTGACTTCGGTCGACCAGACCGGATAGCCGACGCGGCGCGAATGCTCGACGTCGCGCACGCCGCCGGACACGATCGCGCCGGCCTCGCCCTGGCGCCTGCCGGTTTGCGCGGAGATGCCGCCCATGTTGGAGATGCCCGCCACGCCGTCGATCACCACGACGTCGCCAGGCTGCGCGAGATTGTGCGCCTCGAATTCCGCCATCTTGTTCACGTGCGCGCGCGCGGTCTCGTAGGCATGCTCGCGCTGGACGATGTTGCGCACGGTCAGCGCGGGCCCGGCGATGCAGGCGCCCGGCATCGTGGGACGGAGCACGGAGGCAGCCACCGCCCCGGTGACGCCCAGCTCGTCCAGGATGTCGGATACGATGCCGCTGGCGTGACCCAGCGCCCGGAATCCCTCGACCAGGCCGGCCGCAGGGCGCGGCGCCTGCATCTGCAGGATGCGCTCGCGCGCGATCTTGCCCGTCAGTTTTTTCTCTTCCACGCCGCATCTCCCCCTGTGGCAGGCAATGGTACAGCGAACCGGGGCAAAGGCGGCTGCGCCCCCCGGGGAAATTGCGCCCGGCCAGACAGATTACTGCGCCGGCCCGAGCCGCTGCAGGCCCTCGTCGCGCAGCCCGGCCAGCAGCGCGTCGCCGTCGGCGCCGACGCGAAATTCGCCGTAGCGGGCCTTGCCGTACAGGGGCGCGGTGCCTTCCTGGAAGAAGAACGCGTTGGTCGCGAACTTCACGCGGTCGTCACGCAGGCGAAAGCGAATCTTCGCCTCGTTGGCGGCAAGCGTTTCGCCCTGGTGCACGCGCGCGTAGGTCCCGACACGGCGATCGTCGAGCATGACCACGACGAAGCCGTCGCTTTTCAGCTCGCCCGCGCGCACGCCGGAGCGCAGCGCATTTTCCACCTGGAAACGCAGCGCCATGTAGTCGCCCTGCATCAGCGAGCGCGGATCGACCGGCGCGAGCTCCAGCAGGACCACGGCTCCCTCGGTCAGCAGGCGCTCGCGGCCATGGATCGACCAGTTCACCAGCACGAGGATCGCGACGCCGGCGAGGATCGCGATGGTTTTACGCATCGCCCGCCCCCTTGGCGCCGGCGCGCGGCCACCTGGCGTTCATGGCGAGCCGCGCCAGCACCAGCACGACGCCCGCGCCGGCCAGGACGGCGGATTTCTCGAGCAGCGTGATCTCCAGCGAGTAGTAGTACCAGGACCAGTAAGCGACCAGCGCGGCGATGCCGAGGCCGGAAAGCACGTGGTTGCCGTGGGCATGGCCGAGCAGCACGATGGCCACGCAGACGCCGAACCCGGGCGCCTTCAGGGACACGACCGCGACGACCAGCGCGCCCGCGAGCGCGGCCAGGCCGGGACCGCTGCCGGGAGCCACCCTCTGCCGCGCCAGCAGCCGCCACACGACGACCACGAAGACGATGCCGACGACGATCGGCCCTATCCAGGGCGCGGCAGCGCCGCCGATCGCGTGGCGGCCGTGGCCGAGAACCGCGTCGTTGATCGCCCGTGCCCCGGCCAGCATCACGAGCTGGCCGATCACCAGCAGGGTCATGCCGTAGGCGAACGAGCGCACCTCGACGCCGCGGCGGATCAGGCGAAACTCGTTCAGCCACGCCCACGCGAACGCCGCGAACACGACGGCTCCCGTGAAATGGTAGAAGCCCCAGTCCGTCGCCGCGACGACCAGGGACGCACCGGCCGCCGCCGCCGAGATCACGCGGTGCAGGAAGCTCGGGATCAGCAGGAACAGCGCAACCTCGACCAGCGCGAACAGCAATGCGGTCGTGCCGACGTCGAAGGCGAACAGCGAGCCCAGGCCATAGCCCATGAGCCCCTGGCCGGCAAGGCTCACGGCCAGCCCGAACTGCTCGAAGAAATCGCTGTCGGGCTTCGCCCGGAACAGCGCCGTCGCGCCGCCGCACATCAGCGCCCCGATCACCAGCCCGGAAGCCGGCACCTTGTAGACCACCGCGAACGCGGCGCCCACGAACCCCATCAGGAACAGCGCGCCGATCCAGCCGGCGAAGCCCATCATCACGCGCACGTACCACGGCATGTGCACCGCGTCCGGCGGCACGTCGCCTTCGACGAGGCCCGCCTCGCGCAGCCTTGCCCAGAGCGCGTCCGACGCTGCGTTCACGATTGCAGCTCCATCGCGATGCGGCGCAGCCACCAGCCGCCCGCCGCGGACATGCCGATGACCAGCATGCCGATCAGCAGGAACGCCCCGGCGGCTTCGCCGTGCGTCAGGAGGGCCCTGGTGAGCCACGTCGTGACGACGACGATGATCGACAGCACGCCGCCCGCAAGCACGTAGAGATCGGGACGCGTCCTGCGGTAGAGCGCATAGGCGCCGGCGATGTACGCCAGCCACGCCACCAATCCCCATCCGCCGGCGTGCCGGAAATCGACGATCGCGAACATGGCGAGCGCGGTGGCGATGCCGCCGCTCGCCGTGGCGAGGATGCGGATCGCCCAGCGATCATCGGCGCGCCCGCTGGCAAGGCCTTCCCATGCCAGCAATGCGACCACGTTGAGGCCGAACAGCACCCACATCAGCCGGTCCGGCGCGAACAACACGCCGAACAGGCCGCCGAACACGACATAGTAGAAAGTCACGGCGGCGTTCAGCAGCCCCAGCCAGACGATCCACAGCGCGGAGAACCGCCCCACCAGCACCCATGGCAGGATCAGCACCGCCCAGGCGGAGAAAAGCTCGTGGGTATCCGCGCCCGTCTGGTAGGTCTGGCCGACCAGCGCCAGCAGGGCGCCGACGAACAGCGCGGCGGCGAGCAGCGTGACCTTGCCCGCGAGCGTCTCGAGGCCCAGGCGCCAGATCACCGCCAGCGCCGCAACGACGAGCAGCTCGACCAGGCCGAATTTCGCATAGCGGCCGAGGTCGTTCCAGTTGTACGCGAAGAAGAAGATGACGCCGGCGGCGATCAGCAGCGCACCGAGCCACAGCAGCAGGCGGTCCAGGAAGCGCAGCCAGGCCGCCCCGTCCGGGAAAGCCCCCGCCGCCTCGAATGCGCGCTCGAGGCTGCCCGGCTCCAGACGGCCGGCCTGGGCCCAGTCGATAAGGTGGTGCCGGGTCGATTTCATCGAGGATATGACGGAATCATCCGCGCTTTCCGCCGCCGGATCAACCGGCGCGCCCCGGCGGATGCCGCATCCCGGAGCGGTTCGCGAAACGCGGGATCCGTGAACCGGGGCTCAGCCGGCGGGAAACCACGTCCTGCTGACGAAGACCAGCACGATCATCAGCACGAGGCCCAGGCCCAGGCTCCAGCCGATGAGCTTCTTCTCGACCGGCAGCAGCGGCTCGACCGGCATCTTGCGCATTTCCTCGCCGATGTTGGATCGTTGTTCCATGCAAGAAGCCTCCCGTTGGATCGCGGCTCAGCCCGCGGCGAGCGGCGGCTTGGCGCCGCCGAAGAAAATGAACGAGATCACCAGGCCGACCCAGACGATGAAGCCGAACAGGCAGACCACGTAGATCAGCGCCAGCTTGGCGATGCCTTCCTGCCAGAGCTTGCGGAAGTTCGACATGACCCCGATCGAGAAGAAGGTCATGACGAAGAAAATCACGCGCAGCGTGTTGGCTTCCGCCATCGCGCCCTTCAGCCTGCCCGTGGCCTCGGCTGTCGCGCCGGCGGCGAGCAGCAGGATCACGGCGAACGTCACGACGTAGCCCAGGATGAACTTCGGGAAGCGCTCCCAGATTTCCCGCGCGCGGGCCTTGTCGCCCTCCTTCACGTTGATGTAGCGCGTCCACACCACCGCCAGGACGAACGCCCAGATGCCGATGAAGACGTCGATGAACACCTTGACCGTCGTCGTCGTGCCTAGGATCCAGCCCTTCTCGTAGTTCACGCCCTGCGCCGAGTTCGCCGCGAGGATCAGAGCCTCGGTGATGCCGCCGCTCGCCACCGCCGCGCCGTCGGTCTTCACCGCGAGGCCCATCCATGCGCCCGCCACCATGGGCTCCTGCGACAGGAAGGCCTGCGCGGCGAACGGCAGGACGAGCACCTCGACCATCGAGAAGATCACCACCAGCGACGACACCATGATCGCGACCTGAGGCCGCGCGCGGATCGCGCTGCCCGTGGCGATGGCCGCCGACACGCCGCAGATGGAGATGCCCGACGCGAGCGGCGCCGCCCATTCGCGGCTGAAGCCGAACCATTTGCGCGCCACGAAGTACACGACCGCCCAGTAGATCAGGTAGGCCTCGATGATGGCGGCGAGCCCGCGGAACATCAGCGCGGTGGCGAAGCCGAGCTTTTCCGCGGCGGTGATGCCGAGGAAGCCGCCGAGGATGACGATGGCCGTCTTGATGTAGAGCTCGGGCCGGATCGCCTCCTGCATCCAGGCCGCAAAGGCCGGCGTGAAGTTGGCGATGAACAGCCCGGCGAGCAGGGCCACGATGAAGCCGGCTTCGTTGGTGAGCTTGAGCGACCAGGAGATGCCGAACTTCTGCATGTCGCCCGGCGTGGTGACTGCGATGTTGGCGTGGCTGCCGACGATCCATGACAGGTAGCTCAGCCAGAACACCGCCGTGAAGGCGGCCGCGAAGCGCTTCGCGTCCGCGCCCAGCATCTTCGCGCCGGCGGCGAGCACCACGAGCAGCCCGGCATAGGTGGCGAACAGGGCCGCCACGCCGTCCAGTCCCGCGTAAGCTTTCGACACCGGCCCCAGCGCCGCGGACGGCTCCGTCCAGATCCGTGTGGAAACCACCCAGCCCAGCAGGTCGACGCCGGTGGCGGCGGCGAGCGCCAGCACGAAGACCAGCAGCCCGATGCCGGCGGCGAGCCAGTCTTCGCTGATGCCACGTGCATTATCCATCATGGCTATCCTCCTCCGGAATGCCCGCCAATGATACTAGCAGCCGCGAACGCGGCCCTCGTTTCCGCCTCCGGACCGGCGCTCCCGGCGCACGGGCTTACCCGGCAGGATTCGGAAACCGGTACTGGATTTCCCTGATGTCCTGCAGCGTATCCCTGTCCAGCTCGACCTGCGCGGCCGCGATGTCGTCCTTGAGCTGGCCCATCGTCGTCGCGCCGATGATCGACGAGCCGAGGAACCAGCGGCTGTTCACGTAGCCCAGCGCGAGCTGCACCAGCGTCATCCCCCGCCTTTTCGCCAGCGCGGCGTAGGCATCCACGGCCTCGGACACCATCGGCTTGCGGAATCGGATGCCGAGCGTGTCGAACAGCACGAAGCGCGTGCCCGGCGGCTTGGCGCCGCCCATGTACTTGCCGGACAGGATGCCCGCCGCCAGCGGGCTGTAGGCGAGCAGCGACATGTTCTCGCGATGCAGGGCCTCCGCGAGGTCGTTGTCCACGTTGCGCGAGATCAGGCTGTAGCTGTTCTGGATCGTGACCGGGCCCGGCAACCCCAGGCGCTTCGCTTCCTCGCGGAACTTGCACACGCCCCACGCCGATTCGTTCGACAGGCCGTAGTGCCGGATCTTCCCGGACCTGATCATCGCCGCCATGCCCCTGACCTGCTCCTCGATCGCGGGGCCGCTTTTCTCGAGCGAGGGATCGAACTCCGTGGCGCCGAAGTTCGGCACGTTGCGCTGCGGCCAGTGGATCTGGTACAGGTCGATGTAGTCGGTCTGCAGCCGCTCGAGGCTGGTGCCCACGGCCTCGGCGATGACTTCCTGCGTGAGGTCCGTGCGCCCGCCGCGGATCCAGTCGCGCCGGCCCGGCCCCGCCACCTTGGTCGCGATGTAGAGGCTGTCGCGCTTCTGCCTGGCGAGCCAGGTGCCCAGGAATTTCTCGGTGCGGCCCTGCGTGCTCGCGTTCGGCGGCACGGGGTACATCTCGGCCGTGTCGATGAAGTTGATGCCCTCGCCCGCGGCATAGTCGAGCTGCTCGTGCGCCTCGGCTTCGGAATTCTGCTGGCCCCAGGTCATGGTGCCGAGGCAGACGCGCGAGACCTTCATGCTGGTGCCGGGCAGGTTCTTGTACTGCATGGCGGGCTCCCCGTTGTTGTTGTTCGAGGAGCTAGGGTAGCGGAAAAACGCGGCCGCCGAGCGGCGGCTTTCCGGGGCTCAGCGCTGGGAGGCGAGCCAGGCCGGAAGGTCGACGATCGAATCGATCACGGCGTCCGGCGGAGCCGGCGCCCTGGCGAGGTCGCTCTCGCGGAACTTGCCCGTGCGCACCAGCACCGCGCGGATGTCTGCCGCCTGCGCGCCGGTGATGTCCGCCTCGATGTCGTCGCCGACCATGAGCGTGCGCGACGCGGGCGTACCGAGCGCTGCCAGCGCCGCGCCGTAGAACAGGCGCGAGGGCTTGCCGACGACCTCGGCCTGGCGATTCGCGGCCTTCTCCAGGCCGGAAACATAGGCGCCTGCGTCGAGGTCGAGGCCGCCCTCGGTGCGCCAGAGCATGTTCCGGTGCATCGCCACGAGCGCCGCCCCCTCGCAGAGCAGGTGGAAAGCGTGGTTCAGGTGCTCGTAGGAAAATTCGGGCCCCGCCCCGCCCAATACGACGACGTCCGCCGGGTCCTTCTCGCCGACCAGCTTGACGCCCTGCAGCTCGGCAGCGACGTCGCCGCTCGACAGCAGGTAACAGCGCTGGCCGGGATGCGCCTTGCGCAGGTAGGTCGCCGTCGCCGCGGGCGCAGTCAGGATTTCCGAAGCGGCGATGCGGAAACCCTGCCCGTCCAGCGCCTGAGCGATCGCGGCGCGCGTGCGCGAGGTCGTGTTGGTGAGGAAGCGCATCGGCAGCCCGAGGGCGCGCAGGGTCTCCAGCGCGGCGACGGCGCCGGGCAGGGCGCGCCACGACACCGTGAGCACGCCATCGATATCGAGGAGCAGGCCTTCTATCTTCTTACCCATCGTTGCAGCTCTTGCATGGACCGTGCCCACCGGCGCAGCCGTCAACCTTCGACCAGCCTGTCGATTTCCACCGCCAGCGCCAGCGCATCGTTGCTGAAGTAATGCGTGTGACCACCGGCGCCGAGGCAGAATTCCACGCGGTCGCCCGCGCGCTGCGCCTCGACTTTCCCGTCGGCGCCGACGGCCGCAACCGCATAGTGGCGCGCGCCACCGGCGGGCGTCCACAGGTAGCGGCCGACGTAGTCGCCGGAACGGCACGCATTGACCCACTGCTCGGCGCCGATGTCCGCCGCGGACGGCACGGCTGCCTCGAACGGCGCCGTGGCGGGACCCATCCACCCGTACGCCAGCGGGAAACGTTCCGCGTACAGGTCGCGCAACGGCGAACCGACGGTCACGAGCGCCACCGGCACGCCGCCGACGAGGCCCGACAGGCGCCCCTGCACGTGCAGGTAACGCAGCAGGTCGGCGCTGATGACCGTGCCCTGGCTGTGGGAGACGATGACAATGCGCGCATAGCCGCATTCGCGCAAGTAGGCGAGCAGCGAGGCATAGCGCGAGAAAATGCGCGCGCGTGGCGGCCTGCGGCTCGGCGGATCGCCGAAATAGTTGTCGACGTCGAGCACGGCGTCGATGGCCACGCGCAACCGGCCGACGGTCTGCGTGAAACGCGAGCCCAGCGCCGCGAGCGTGAGCGCGCCCCCGGCGAGCCATTTTCCGGCCGCCACGAGCGTCTCGCCCTGCAGGTGATCCAGCCAGCCCGCAATCCACTGAACCACGGCCGAGGCAGCGCCCGCCGGAAAGGCGAACTCGCGGGCCACGAACGCCAGGTAAAGCACGCCGCCGAGAATCGCGCCGGGCGCCACCACCGCCAGGAACAGCGCACGCAGCCACCGCTGGCCGCAATCGAGCCAGCGGCCGAGGCGCTGCGACCATCCGCCGGCGTCGCGCAGCGGCCCCCGCGCGTCGAGGTTGTGCGTCGGCGAGAGCTCCTCGGCCAGCGAAGGCGCCAGCATCAGCAGCGTGGCGCCGGCCAGCGCCGCGAACGCGATCATGAGCGGCGTGAAGAAGCCGCCCAGCGTGCCGACGCGCGCGTCCAGGAAAATGTCGGCCGTGCGATAGCCGCTGCCGAAGAGCAGCGGCTCGTAGTACAGGCCGGCGAGGCCGTGCCCGGCGACGTAGCCGATCACGGACCAGAGCACGAGGCTCAGCACGGCGAACAGCGCGCTGGACCCCACCACCGCCACGCGCGTGGTCGCCATGGAACGCCGGACGTCGTCGTCGGCGCCGCCCGCGAGCCAGAGGCCGAGCACGAGCGCCGCGATCTGCACGACGACGAACGCCGCCCAGGCGAGCAGGAAGGTCGCGAGCAGGCATTCGCCCACGTTCAGCGCCGCGGTGAGCATCCATTCCGCCTGCGTCGTCGACTGCGACAGCAGCCACCATCCGTCGACCAGCAGGCCGGCCGCGCTCGCGACGACGAGGCAATGGCCGAGCAGGCGCACGCCGTGCGTGATCGTGCCGTAGCGTCGCACCAGCCATATGCCGGGCACGACCACCGCGAGCACGCCGGCGAAATAGTGGATCCAGAGCAGGTGCACGCCCTCGCGCAATGCCACCACGGCCATCATGGCGCAGGCCAGCGCGGCCGCCAGGAAAACCGCGAGCCTGGCCCCGCGCGCGACCCGCGAGGCCGGGCGCAACCCGCCCAGCACCGCCAGCGCCAGGCACGCGATCGCGCCCGCGGCGAACAGCGCGGCCATCAACTTCGCCTCCTGGGTCGCGGGCACCAGCGCGACGGCGCCGAACAACGCCAGCAGCAGCATGCTCAGCTGCAGCAGCGCGGCCGGACCCTTCATCAGCCAGGCGAGCCAAGCGTGCAGCCATTGCTGCAGCCGCCACCTCGCGCCGCCGCCACAGCGCAGCGAAGCCTGATCGACGATGTCGGCCGCAAGCGTGTTCAGGTGGAAGAAGAGCTGGTAGAGCGCAGTCAGGGCACGCACGCCACCCGTGCCCAGCCGCGACAGGTCGGCCCAGTAGAGCTCGTAGAGGTCGACGGGACGGTCGTTTGCCTGCCGGCGCAGCGACGCGCGCGTGGATTCGTAGAGGGCTTCGTCTTCGGGCAGCTCGAGCCGCCCCAGCAGGTAGTCGTGCAACGCGATGCCGAGGTCTTTCCCGTCCGCCCGCCATGCCGGGGCGACATCGGCGGCGGGAACGCCGGCCGCGCGCTGCGCCTGGTAGAAACCGCCGGGCGTGCCCGGACGCTTGCGCGCGGTTTCGGCCTTGCGCCCGTCGCCCCCTGGCGGCGCAGGCGCCGCGGGCTGGGAGGCGGCGCCCCCGGGCTCGAGCTTCCCGACCGGCACGAGCACGTCGTGCATCTCACCCTGCACGTAGCGCGGTGCGTCTCCTCCGCCGTGGCAGAGCAGGCGCGCCAGCTCGCGCACGGTCTGCCCGGGCTGCTGGTCGGCGATGCCGTGCACCACGACAATGGCGACGCGGTCGTCCGGGTTCATCTCCATCTCCGTGCCGGCGGCGAATGCTCGATCGCGGAACTTTATAGGAAAGAGGGGCGAGGGACGAGGGGCGCCGGCCCAGGGGCTCGGGGACCCGAGCGATCAGCGGGCTGAGGAATCGGCTGGCAGGCGCGGCAGGTCGGGCTCGTGCCCGGCGGCTCAAACCGGGGCCGAACCATAAAGAATATATAAAGCCCAACAAATCATAAGTGGAGAATAAGTCATAACACCCCCCTCCTGTTATTCTTCCCCGCCCCGAAAGCAACGAAACCCATGACAGGAGCCGACATGACCACTGCCACCACCGAGAAAACCGCCAGGAACGGCGTCAACGTCGACGCGCTGTTCGGCGCGCGCGAGGCGCTGACGAACGCCCCCGAAGCCGCCCAGTTCAAGTGGCGTGCCTCGTGCGAATGGATCAAGGGCACGCAGAGCCGCTCCAGCGTCGAGAGCTTCTACGGCCTGGGCGCGGAGCAGAAGCACAAGCACAAGTTCTCCTTCGATTCAGACCATCCGGAGGTCTTCGCCTCCGAGGACAACGGCGCCACGCCGGTGGAGATCGTGCTGGCCGGTCTCGCCGGCTGCCTGACGGCGGGCATCGCCGCGGTGGCGCAGGCGCGCGACATCCAGCTGCGCTCCGTGAAGGCGACGCTGGAAGCCGGCATGGACATCCGTGGCATCCTCGGCGCGGACCCCGACGTGCGCAACGGCTTCGACGGCATCAAGGTCAGCTACAAGATCGATGCCGATGCCTCGCCCGACGACATCAAGGCGCTGGTCGCGCAGTCGCAGAAGCGCTCGGCGGTTTACGACATCATCACCAACCCGACGAACGTTACCGTCGAGGTCAACAAGTAGCGGTGCGTCCCCGGTCCCGCCTCACCGCCGTCGTCATCGGCGCCGGCCAGGCCGGCCTGGCCGCGAGCTGGTGGCTCGCCAGGCGCTCGATCGACCATGTAGTCCTCGAGCGCGGCGACGTCGCCCACTCGTGGAGGACCGAGCGCTGGGATTCCCTGACGCTGCTCACGCCGAACTGGCAGAGCCGGCTGCCGGGTTTCGGTTACGAAGGCGATGACCCCGACGGTTTCCGCACCATGGCGGAGACTGTCGGCTTCCTGCAGGACTATGCGAGGACCATCTCCGCGCCGGTCCATGCGCATACCCGCGTGACGTCGGTGCGCCGGGTCGACGACGGCTACGAGATCGTCACCGACCAGCGCACGTGGCGCTGCGACGCCGTCGTGCTCGCGACCGGCGCCTGCAACATCCCGGCCGTGCCGGCCGTGGCCAGGGCGCTGCCGCCTTCGATCGCCCAGGTCACCCCGCTGCAGTACCGGCGCCCGGGCGACCTCGATCCCGGCGGCGTGCTGGTGGTCGGCGCGTCGGCTTCCGGCGTGCAGATCGCCGACGAGCTGCAGCGCTCGGGCCGGCAGGTGACGCTCGCCGTCGGCGAGCACGTGCGCGTGCCGAGGATCTACCGCGGCCGCGACATCAAGTGGTGGATGGACAGGAGCGGCGTGCTCGACCAGCGCTACGACGAGGTCGATGACATCGTGCGCGCACGGCACGTGCCTTCGCTGCAGCTCGCCGGCTACGCGGACCGGCGCAGTGCGGATCTGAATTCGCTGACCTCCCTCGGCGTGAAGCTCGTCGGCCGGCTGGCCGGCGTCAGCAACGAGGGCAAGGCGCAGTTTTCCGGGTCGCTGCGCAACGTCTGCGCGCTCGCCGACCTGAAAATGAACCGGCTGCTCGACACCGTCGACCAGTGGGCCGCCGGCAGCGGCCTCGACGGCGGGATCGCCGCGTCGCACCGCTTCGCCGCCACGGAAATCGAGGAGTCGCCGCCGCTGCTGCTCGACCTGGCGCGCAGCAGGGTCCGCACCGTCGTCTGGGCCACCGGCTTCCGGCCGGATTACTCCTGGCTGGACGTGCCGGTGCTCGACCCCAAGGGCGGCATGCGCCACGACGGCGGCGTCGTCACCGGGGCACCCGGGCTCTATGTGCTCGGCCTGCCTTTCCTGCGCAAGCGCAAGTCCAGCCTCATCGATGGCGTCGGCGACGACGCGAAGCACGTCACCGCCCACCTTGCGGCGTGGCTGCGCGACCGCGCGAGCGCGAGCGCAGAACTCATCGCTGCACGCGGATAGGAAGCAACGGCACCACGTTCCGTCTCGCGTCGCCGCACCAGCGGATGCCTATTCCCGGCATCCCCGCTCGCGTCCGAGACGACGAAGGCTCCCGGCTATCCGGCCCCGGCCTTTCCGTCCGAACGGCGGCGCGGCGTTCCGGTCACGGATGCATTGGGCGGGACCTGCGAGATTTCCTCCAGCGCTTCGGCCGCCGGTCGGGCCTGGCCCGCGCTCTGCGCGATGTCGCCGAGCGACACGATGCCGACAAGCCGCTTGTCGCGATTCACCACCGGCATCCGCCGCACCTGCGCGCTGCCCATGTCCAGGGCGACATCTTCGACCGATTCGTCGTCGAATACATCGAACACCTCGGCTGACATCACCTCCTTCACCTTGCACGGCTCGGGATCGAGTCCGCGGGCAACGGCCCGGGTGGTGATATCGCGATCGCTGAGCATCCCGACCAGGGAGGACGATGCGCGCCCGCAAAGGTTCCACCGCCGACACAAATGGAAATGAATCGATCGCACGCTTCTCCGCGCGTGGCATGTAAAGCTTGACGGACGCGGGAGCGCCCGGCACCCGCTGCCGCCGTGTCCTGGTCGCCGCGCGTCGGTCATGGGGATCGAGGCGCAGGCAAGGCCTGGAACTCTCCGGTGCCCGGTTTCGTCCGTTCTTCCGGCTTTCCGCTTTCTCCGCTCCTGCCCCCGGGTGGCGCAAGGCGTAGCATTGCGCCATGGACGAGCAATTCGCCGAGCTGCGCCGCACGATGGTGGCGGAAATCGCCGCCAACACCGTCCTGACCGCCGAGAAAATCGGCAAATACAACCTCGACGCCCGGGTCATGGAGGTCATGGGACGCATCGCGCGCCACGACTTCGTTCCCGAGGAAATCCGGCCCTACGCCTACCTCGACCGGCCGCTGCCGATCGGCCACGACAAGACCATCTCGCAGCCCTTCATCGTCGCGCTGATGACCGACCTGCTGCAGCTCGAGCCGGAGCACGCCGTCCTGGAGATCGGCACCGGGCTCGGCTACCAGTCCGCCGTGCTGGCGGCGCTCGCACGCCGCGTCTACAGCGTCGAGATCATCGAACCGCTCGCACAACAGGCCCGCAGGCGCCTCGCGCGCGCCGGCATCGGTAATGTGGAAATCCGCGTCGGCAACGGCTACGAGGGCTGGTCGGAGCATGCACCGTTCGACCGCATCATCGCCACGGCCGCACCCGATCTGATTCCTCCGAAGCTCATCCACCAGCTCAGGCCCGGCGGCCTCATGGTGCTGCCCGCCGGCCTGCCCGCGAGCCAGCAGCTCGTGCTGGTCGAGAAGGGCGCGGACGGCCGCCTCGCCACCCGGGAAATCCTGGCCGTGCGGTTCTCGGAGATGGAGCCGGGGGATTTGAGTGCTGAGTAAGGAGTCGCCAGGTGACCGGGAGATTGGCGCAACCCGGACCGTGCGCTCGCCACTTGCTCGCCTGATCACCCAGTCACTGCCTGCTTGCCGTAGAGCCTCGCGCCGACGACGAACGCCTGTTTCTGCAGCTTCGCGCGCTGACGCTCCAGGCGCCTGCGCATATTCGCGTTCGCCGCTTCGCCGCCCGCCGGCTTGCCCGCGAGGAAACGCCGCAGCTGCGCGAAATCATGGTCGTCTCCGAGCAGGGAAGCGAGCTTGCCGGCGTCGGCCCGCATCTCGTCCGCGCCGGGCATCGCGTGCTCGCCCGTCATGTCGAGCGCGTTCATGAGGTACTTCACCTGCTTGCGCCATTCGTGCAGCGCCTCGGGCGTGCGGCTGCGCCTCGCAACGGCGAAGGCCTTGCGTCCCGCGCGATGGATGCGCTCGATCCCTTTTGCGGCCGGTACGGACCGCAGCGCGCCGGTGCTCCACCGCGCGACGCGCCCGCGGCTGTCCTGCAGCAGGCGGATGCATTCATGCAGCTGCGCCGAGCGGTCCAGCTCGCGGCGCGAGGCGCTGCGCCGCGCAGCCAGCGCCTTGTCGATGCGGCCCCGTTCCCGCGCCGACGGCCCCGAATCGCGCATCGACTCGAACGCAGCCGACAGGGACTTCGCGTCGCGCACGGGCGCGAGACACCGGCCCGCGTCGCGCAGCGCTTCATTCTCCGTCCGGTAGCGCGTCTCGCCCAGCCCCTCGCGCATCACGCGCAGCGCTGCGCGGGCCTTCTTGATGGCCTTGCGTGCGTCGTGGATGCCCTCGTCGGAGACCGGCGTCGCGGCCAGCGCGGCCAGCGCCGCGTCGATGGATGCGACGGGCTCCCGCGTGTCGCCCCTCATTGCGGAGCGCCTTCCTTGCGGCGCCCCCCGAAAAGCGGAGCCAGCCGGCGACCGCACGAATTTCCGGGCATGGGGATCGGCCGGTCCCGTCTCGGAGCCGCCGGCTTGTCACGGGAAATCAAGACCATCGACATTTTCCTTGCACGCTCGCGCGCGCCCTGCCCGCGTCGCCGTCCGGGGCGGAGGTTGCTGCATCGCAACCAGTTATGCGTCCAATGATGATTCTGTTATACCGCAGGCGGTGATGTTCGACCGTGACATTCTCGTTACCATGGTTTCGCGGTTCCGCCGCGTCGAAGGCACAAGCCCAAACAATACTTCGACCAGAACAACAACCACCGTCATTCCGAGAGAGGCAATCGTCGAAGTCCCCGCAGCGATCCCGTGCGGGGGAAACACATTCATTCGATCGAGGAGGAGTTATGGTTTCCCGTTTTGCATTCCAGCGAAAGCGCACCATTCCGTTATCCCTCGCACGCACCCTGCAGGCCGCATGCGCCGCCCTGGCACTCACCGGCATCGCCGCGGCGGCGGACGACAATCCCGCCAACTGGCCGGTGTATCACGGCAACTCCAAATCCAGCCGGTACAGCGCGCTCGACAGCATCAACAAGTCCAACGTCAGGAAGCTCAAGGTGGCCTGGATCCACCAGCCCGGCGAGATCACGGGTGGACTGCAGGCCACGCCGATCATCATCGACGGCGTGCTCTACTACTCGTCGGCCAACAACAAGGTGCAGGCGCTCGACGCCGCGACCGGCAGGGAGATCTGGCGCTACCAGCCCAAGCTCGATCCGGTCGTGAACGAGATCTTCTTCACGGCCTCGAGCCGCGGCGTGTCGGTCGGCCACGGCAAGGTCTATCTCGCCACGCTCGACGGCCGCATCATCGCGCTCGACCAGAAGAGCGGCAAGGAGGTGTGGCAGATACAGCTCGTGCACACGCGCAATCAGTCGGGCAACAACTTCACTTCCCCGCCCACGCTCGCCGGCGACATGCTGGTGATCGCGCCGACCTCGGGCGACACCGCGCAACGCGGCCAGATCTACGGCGTGGACGCGGAGTCCGGCCAGCTGAAGTGGACGTTCGACACCATCAAGAACGACCCGGCGAGCTGGCCGGGCAACACCGGCGACACGGGTGGCGGGGGCGGCTGGCTGCCCGGCACCTACGACGCCGAGACCAACACGCTGTACTGGGGCGTGGGCAACCCCGCGCCGGACTACTTCGGCGACGAGCGCAAGGGCGACAACAAGTACACGGACTCCGTGATCGCGCTCGATCCGAAGACCGGCCAGCTCAAGTGGGAGTACCAGGAGCTGCCGCACGACGTGTGGGACTTCGACTCGACGTACGAGACGGTGCTGTTCGAGCGCGGCGGCAAGAAGCTGCTGTTTCACCCGACCAAGGCCGGCTTCGTCTGGGTCGTGGAGCGCGACACCGGCAAGCTGCACAACGTGTGGCCGTACAGCAAGACCTACAACTTCGTGAAGACCATCGACCCGAAGACGGGCGAGCTCATCGGCCGGCGCGACCCGCAGGTCGGCGAGGAAATCCTGATCTGCCCGTGGATCCTCGGCTCGCGCAGCTGGAACCACGGCGCCTACAGCCCGAAGACCGGCCTCTGGTACAACAACGTGATGGAGGCCTGCAACACCGTGAAGACGGCGAAGCAGGACCCGTCGAAGCTCGGTCCCGCCGAGCTGTACTACGGCGTCGAGGCGGTGGCGATGGTGCCGCCGCCGAACGAGCCGGCCTCGGGCCGCTTCGAGGCGCGCGATCCCGAGACGGGCAAGGTGAAGTGGAGCGTGCCCTACTCCGTGCCCGGCCTGGGCTGCGCGATGGCCACGGCCGGCGGGCTGGTGTTCAACGCCGACGTGTTCGGCACGCTGAACGCCTACGACGCCGACACCGGCAAGGTGCTGTGGAACTTCAACATGGGCTCCGGCTCGCGCGGTGGCATCGTCAGCTACGCTGTCAACGGCAAGCAGTACATCGTCGTTGCAAGCGGCATGTACTCGCATGCCGTGGACTTCATGCCGCCGGTGTTCCCGAAGATCCGGGAGGCCAACGGCGGCTCGGCGCTGATCGCCTTCACTCTGGAATGATCCTGCCGTGATCCACCCTGCCCCGGCCCCGCCGGGGCAGGCCTGCCGCAAGGAGTTGGAATTGAACAGCCTCGCATCCCGTTCCGGCCTGGCCGCGCTGTGCTTCGGCGTGCTGGGCGCTCTGCAGACGAGCTTCGCCGCGGCGGTCGAGATCAGGGAAGCCGACCTCGCGAACCCGGAGTTCATCGCCGCGGGCAAGAAGCGCTTCGCCCGCTCCTGCTTCTACTGCCACGGGCAGGAGGGCGCCGGCGGCAAGGGCGCACCGCTGCAGCGCCGCCCCGACCTCACGCCCGACCTCATTTTCAACACCATCTCCAATGGCCGGGTGCGCGGCTCGGCCACCATGCCGCCGTGGAAAAATACGCTGAGCGAGGAAGAGATCGTGCAGCTCGTGGCCTACATCGTCTCGCTGCGCGACATGCCGGAGCCGAAGTAGCGCGAGCAGCGGAGGCAGGCGGGAAATCGGAAGCGGGCTTCTTCCCCGCGCCTTCGCGGCGAGAAGCGGCGAGCGGTTCCGTGCAGGCTCAACGCGTGGTGTTGAGGTCGAAATCGCTGATCTGTTTTTCCTTCTCGACCTGCACCTGCTCGAACGGCGCGAACGCGTCGCCGATGCCGGACTCCAGAACGTGCCGCGCGCCCTTGAGCTTCGAGGCGCCCCTCTCCTGCACCCAGACGACGAAGCGGTACTGCTGCCCGTTCCAGCGGCCGACGGTCTGGACGCTGCCCAGATAACCGCGGTAATACGCCCCCGCGACCAGCCCGGCAGGTTTGAGCGACTCCTGCTCCAGCCGGATTTTCTGCGTTGCGCTGATGTCGGGCACCGCGTCGTCCAGCACGATGTCGATCGGCGTCGATCCCAGGGTAACCATGGCATTGCCTCCTTTCCGCTGCATAGCTACGACAGCCGGCGGAAATCATTTAACGCGCAGTGCCCGCCGAGGGCCAGAGGCATCCGCCGAGCGGCAAAAACGGGAGGATGAACGGCAGGCGAAAGATGTTGCAACGCAAGAACGCACGCCCGCTCGTCGCTTTTTGACGACACCCCGAGGAGGCTGGCGGCAAGGTTTGTTGAATATCTACCTGGGCAGCCCCGCAAGAAGCATTGGCAACCCGCCAGCCTTCGCTACCGGATCGTTGCCTGCCTCGGAATTTCCGTGCGGCCCGATGCGGGATCGCCGTTTTCGTTTACTTGAGTGCGATGCCGAGTTTCTCGCGAAATTGCCTGTGGTTGATCGGGCGTTCACTTGCAGAAAAATAATCTTTCGGAAACCAGACAAGTTTCGCGGACGCGGTCTTCACCTTTGTATCGACGCGGTCGAGTACCAGGGAAAAGCGCGTGCCATCCGCAAGCAGCATGTTGTCGGTGAAGGGAAAATCGAACCACGTCAGCAGAAAATCGTGGTCCGCCACGGCAAAATTTCCCTGACTGTCGGCAGTCTTGCCGATGATCCGCATGGAAACCCGGAACGCCTCGTCTTTCCAGCTTGTTGGCGTGATTGTGAAGGCCAGCGTATACAGGTGGCTCGGTGAATCGACGGAAATAAGATCGTCAAAATACCCCCCGACCACAGAACATGGAGCCGCACTGGAGGCAACTGTGGCGCTCTTGCCAGGCCTGCTGCTCAAGTCGAACCGCTGGACGCATGCCCGCTCGGTTGGCTGCAAGTCACCATCGGCCTGCGTCAGCATCGCCATCTGTCGCTGCAATACCCGTCGTGCGACCGACCGTAGCGATTCTCGGGCCGCCCCCCGCTGATCCTCCGTCATCGTCGAGACCTTCTCCCGGGTCAGTCGGTCGTCAACATGAATCATCACGGGCTTGAGCTCGAAGTGCTCATGAAAATTCAGCGCGAGAAGCTCCACCAGCAACCGTTCGCGGTCGGGAGGAATGTCGCCGTTGCTTTTATCGAAGCTCAGCATCTGGCCAATCAGGTCGTGAAACATCCCTGCACGCAGCGTGCTGTCTGCTTGTTCCCGTTGGCTGAGCAGATTCGTTGCCGTCATCGAAGACTGGAAGGTGCTGGCAACGAGCGCAGCAACGACGACTGCCAGCGCCGCAATCAGTTTCGCCGCCACATCCAGCGCGGTTAGGAGACTGAATCGTTCCGTGGATCGACGGGTTCTGCCCGGCCGAAGCGATCGTGGCATCCGTGGTCACCTCATGATGAGGTCAGGCGGACGGCAATTCAGGTTTTCACCCATCTGCCATCTGCCATGCACCGAAATCCGTCCACGATGTCACCTGTCTTGTAAGTCCGATCCCCTCTGTGGCAATCGGCATACGCGCCCGTTATCGACCCTATGCTCAGGATTGCAAGCAAGCATGCAACTGAAAAGCACCTCATAGCACCCCCCAGAAATCATGGGCACAGTTACATAGACCTCGCGTCCAAAGCATAACCACGGTCACGATACGGATCGCATACATATCGGCCGAAGGCAAAAAGCCAGAAGGTGGGTTCTATAGCCTGAGGACCCATCCCGCGGAATTCTGGAATTAATACTGAATCTCGCGAATATCGTTGAGCGTCTCCTGGTTCAACTCGATCTGCGTGACCGCAATGTTCTCCGCGAGCTGCGCGAGCGTCGTCGCATGGACGGCCTACAAGAGCAATCCGTTCCCGTATGAGCGACCAATGCCCTTCGTGTACGATCCCGTTTCCACTCGCATCGATCCGGTCCATCGGTTTCGGCTGGCAGATGCATCAGAAGAAACAACGTTGGGGAGACAGAGCCTTGCAGATCCGCGAAACCCACGTCTTCGTCCGTGAAGTCGCCCACCACGCCGGCCGCAAGGTCGATCCGCCGGCGCTCTGCGTCGTCGCCTGCGCCGTGCTCGTCAATCCCAAGGCCGGACGGCCGACCGAAGCCAACCTCGATGACTACATCGCGGCTTCCGAGAAGGTCGGCGAAATCCTGTCGCGCAGGGCGCTGGATGCCATGGGCGGGCGCACGCCGACGGCCTTCGGCAAGGGCGTGATGGTCGGCGCGGAGGGCGACCTGGAGCAGGGCGCGTCGATGATCCATTGCCGCATCGGGCTGGCGATGCGCACGGCGGTCAAGGCCGGGCTGGCGATGATTCCGGGAAACGCGAAGCTGGGCTCGCCGGGCGCGACCCTGGACGTGGTGCTCGGCGGAATCGACAACGGCTGGGACTACGACGCCATGGACACCATCGAGATCCGCGTGCCGGGCGCGCCGCGCGCCGACGAGATCCTGCTCGCCGTGGCCTTCGCCACCGGCCGTCCGAATGCCCGCATCACGGGCGCGAGCGAGAAAGTCGTCAAGGAGCTGGTCGCCAGGCTTCGATCGAAGTGACGGTACGCAATTTCAATCTCACCACGGAGACACGGAGGGCACGGAGATTCACAGAGAAAAGCCCAGGTGTTGGGGGCGGGGAATGTTGCCGTTGTGGCAGTCGACGCCTGGCTGGTCTGAACTAAAGCGGACTATTTCTCACCAAGAAGGACACGAAGTTCACGAAGGAAACGAAGAAAAGCAAATAGAGATCGGGAGAGCAATTGTCGGTGCGGTGAAGGCTGCGAGGAGCGCCGTGTTTCCTCATTCCCGTCCCATCCCATCTCGACCATCCCCTCACACTTCTTCGTGTTCTTCGTGGTGAGATGTAAATCGGCCTGACTCAATCGAAAGGCAGCGGACCTCACAGCGGTGTCACCATCCACCTGCAACCTTCTCCCTGCACTTCTTCGTCTATCTCCGTGTTCTCCGTGTCTCCGTGGTGAGATGGAGACGCCCTAGGTAAACGCGCCCATGCGCGCATTGTGCCCGCCGTCCACGTTGATCACGATGCCGCTCAGGTAAGCCGCCCGGGCTGAGGCGGCAAACACCACGACATCCGCAACTTCCTCGACGGTCGCGGCCCGTCCCAGCGGCAGGCCTTTCAGGAATTCGCGCCAGCGCTCCGGGTCGCCGAGCTTGTCGGCGGCGCGCCCCTTCATGAGCGTGACGATGCGCTCGGTCTCGACGGCGCCGGGGCTGACGGCCAGCACGCGGATGCCGTCCTCGAGGCTGTAGCTCCCCAGGGTGCGCGTGAAGGCGTTGAGCGCCGCGTTGCCCGCCGATCCGGCGATGTAGCCGGCATCGAGCCGCTCGGCGGCCAGCCCGGTCACGTTGAGGATCACGCCTTTGCGCCGGGCGCGCATCGCGGCGTAGTAGATCCGGGACAGGTTGATGTATCCGAACACCTTCAGGTCCCAGGCGGCGCGCCAGCGCGCCTCGTCCACGGATTGAAGGTCGCCGCCCGGGATCGCGCCGGCATTGTTGACGAGGATGTCGGGCGTGCCGGTCGCTTCCAGCAATGCGCCCACACTCTCGCTTCGCGCCAGGTCGAGCGCGTGCGCCTTGGCTTCGACGCCGTAGTCGGCGCGGATGCCCTTTGCCGCACTCTCGATGGCCGGCGCGCTGCGCGAGACGATGTGCACTGCGCAGCCCTCGGCCGCCAGCCCGCGCGCGATGGCGAGGCCGATTCCCTTCGATGCGCCGGTCACGACGGCGGTTTTCCCTCTCAGGCCCAGTTCCACGACATACCCCCCACATAGAAGCCAAGTCTCACCACGAAGCCACGAAGGACGCGAAGAAACACGAAGAAAAACGATGAAACGACTGGTTCATGGAATGCGCGACAGCGGGCAGCCCATGCACGCCGACCAGTGAAATTATGCTCGAAGACTTCAAAGTCGATCGCCTTGGCCTCGCCCCGCCGGATTCGGGACCTGGTAACGGTCACGCATTGCTCCATGCGCCGTTCTGCAGCACGACGCGATAGCCGTCGCGGTCCTCGAACGTGCGGCCCTGCTTGTCCCAGTAGGGATTGAACGAGGCGACCTGCCTGAATCCCGCCGCGAGCATGTTCGCGCAGGCGGTCCGCCATTCGGAAGCATCCGGCAGGTAGAGGACCGTGAGGTCCTCCGGCGTGGATGCCGGGTCGACGGGGTGCGTGCGGCAGGCCGTGAACTCGAAGTGCCAGCCCGCGCCTTCCAGGCCGAGCATGACGCCGTCGAAGCCCTCGTGGTCCCTGAAGCCGCCGATCACGCGCAGGCCCAGGCCGCGGCGATACATGTCCACGGAGCATTCGAGGTTCCGCACGGGACGCGCTATGCGCAGGTGCGCTGGAGCCATCAGCCGCGACGCCCCGCAACGCCGTCGAGCGCCTTCGCATCGGCCAGCACCACCGAGTCCTGTGCCTGCCGCTCCGACACGGTCCAGTAGGTCCCCAGCAGCCTTGCCTTCTGCGCCTCGCCGACCAGCGTGAAGCCGTTCTTCTCGTAGAAGCGGATGGCCCAGTCGGCGGCCCTCCACGTGCCGATCAGGACCGGGCGCCTCGCCAGGGCACACAGGTGCCCGAGCAGCCTGCGGCCGATGCCGCCGCGGCGTGCGGCGGTCCTCACGTAGGCATGCCGGATCAGCGTGACGTCCTTGACGTCCTGGATGCCCATGACGCCGAGCAGCCGGCCGTTTTCGCCGAAGCCGTAGAAGCGCACGCCCTTGCCGATCTCGGACTCCAGATCGGCCAGCGGCATATAGGGCTCGTGCCAGGCGTAGTCGGGGATGACGCCCTTGTAGGCCTGCGCGGCGTCGTTGATGATCTCGAAGATCGCCGGCACGTCGTTCGCGTCACAAGCCCCTGTCGCGTCCATTTGATAAACCTCCAAGGCCTGCGTCTCACCACGAAGATTCACTTCAATACCCCCTTGAGGGGTACACGAAGAACACGAAGAAACACGAAGAAAACAATTTCAGGGTTAAGGGGATATTGGCTGATGTTTTTCCGATGGCGGAACATTCGCATTCCAGGTCGCCATCAATGATTCCTCATTTTCTTCTTTTCGCCCTTCTTCGTGCCACTTCGTGTCCTTTGTGACCTTCGTGATGAGATTGAGCGACGTAGTCCTCGTGGAATCGCCGCCGATCGCGGTCAATGCTGGCCGGCCCAGTACTCGTCGAACTGGGCGGGCAGATTCCTGAGCGGGGACGATTGCGGGAAGAATTCCGAAGTCCGGGGCTGGAACTCGATCAACCCGACCCGGGTTTCCACGGCGTACTCGCCCAGCGCCTCGTCGAGCATGAGATAGCCGATCTGGCCGAAGGTGATTTCCTCCTCCGGGGTGTACTCCTCGAAGAACAGGATCAGCCCGACCTTGTCGGCGTCCGCGAACATCAGGTAGTTCACGTCCCCGGACTTCACGAACCGGCCGCCGAGCTGCATGTCGGAAATCACTGCGCGACGCGGGCGGAACTTGACCCAGATCCAGCGCGGCAGGTCCGGTGCCTTCGCGTAGAGGGCCTCGACCGCAGGGAAGGCCCTCTTGTTGCCGTCGGCGCTGATGACGAATTCCTTCCTGCCATCGCGCGGGATCGGTCCGAATTCGAAAGCGAGCGACTCGTCCACTTTCTTCAATTCGGCGTTGAGCTGCCCGAACGTCGCTGCATTACCGGGACCGCCCGTGAACAATTGCTCCTCGTTCTGCCGGAACCAGTTCCAGAATTCGGCTTCGCCGGCCGCATCGGCTACCGATGGGACAGGGCCAATAGTTGCGAGAAGGAGTAAAGCGAAAATTTTTTCCATGTGTGGCAGAACCCGCCTACGACTTAAGTCTCACCACGGAGACACGGAGAACACCAAGATACACGGAGAAAGGCCAAGAGAACGAAGAAGTCCCCCGGCAATAGTGATCATCAGGGGTGATGTCTCGGCCATGGAAAAATCACCAAAGAAAGCCCGGGCCTTTTGCTTTTCTCCGTGCTCCTTCGCGTTCTCCGTGTCTCCGTGGTGAGAAGTAATCTTTAGCACTGAATCAGCTCGATGCTGACCCCGTCCGGCGCGGCGACGTAGCACAGCACCATGCCGGGCTTGAACTCCCAGGGCTCGACCGCCATGCGCACGCCCCTGCCCTTGAGCTCGTCGCAGAAGGCGCGCAGGTCGCCCTTGTAGGTGAAGCCGAAGTGATCGGTGCCCCAGCCGTCGTGGCTGGAGTAGCCGCCGCCGAAGGCCTTCATCGGCCGCGCTTCGGCGGGCTTCTCGCCGGGGCGCTGCCCGCGGATGACGACCGTCATGCCGCCGACGCGCACGTCGATCTGCGGCGCGCCGCGCAGGTTCTCCTGCACCTGCGTGATCTCGCCGCCGAACATGTCGCGATACCAGTCCGCCGCCGCCTTCGGGTCGCGGCTGATGAGGTGCACGTGGTCGAATCCCAGCGCTTCGTTCATGGCTCCTCCCGCTTTTTATATGGCGAACAGAATAACCTAAAGGCAGCTCCCCTCGCGGCGAGAGCTTGCTTGCCGGTTTAGCGTCGTCCTTACAGCACCTTTACGCCCAGTGCGCACGCCCAGAGCGCGAGCACCGCCAGGGTGGCGATCGCATACAGCGCGGACACGTAGAAATACGGCGGCTTGCCTTCCTTCAGCAAGGTCGCCGCCTGGATCAGCAGCGCCACCGCGAACAGCGCGACGAAGCCGTTCCTGCCCTGCCAGCGTTCTCCGGGACGCGGCTTCAGCACGAAGTGCAGCATGCCGGTCTCGAAGGCGAGCACGGCGCAAAGCGACAGGACGCCCATCCAGGGATACGCGGCGGCGGCCTCGTCTCGCGCAAGCCAGCCCGCCGCGCCGCAGAAGATCGCCCAGTAAAGGGCCAGTGCCGGGCTCAGCCAGCCGCGAATGCGCATCGGATCTTCCGTGACCGCCGCGGTGCGTTCCGCTAGGCGCGCTTGCGCAGCAGCAGGTGCGTCGCCCGCTCGCCGGCGACGGACTTCCAGCATTCATAGCCCAGCGCGGGCAGGTCGATGCCGGCGAAAAGGTTCTCGCCCGCGCCGATGAGGACGGGCCGCATCGCAAGGTGCAGCTCGTCGACGAGCCCGGCGCGCAGGTACTGCCGGACGGTGGCAACACCCCCGCCGAGGCGGACGTCACGCCCGCCGGCCGCAGCTTTCGCCTGCCCGAGCGCCGCCTCGATGCCGTCCGTGACGAAATGGAACGTCGTCCCGCCCTTCATCGCCAGCGGCGCGCGTGCGTGATGCGTCAGCACGAACACCGGCACGTGGTACGGCGGCTCCTCGCCCCACCAGCCCTTCCAGCTCTCGTCCGGCCACGGGCCGCGCACCGGACCGAACATGTTGCGGCCGAGGATCCACGCCCCGATATTGTCGAAGCCCTGCTCCGCCATGCCGTTGTCGACGCCGGTTTCACCCTCGGTGGTACCGAACATTTTCTGGAACATGCGCGTGGGGAAGAACCACTCCATGATCTCCGGCCCGCGCACGCCGAGCGGATTCTGCAGGTCCTGACCCGGGCCGGCGCCATAGCCGTCCAGCGATATCCCGAAACTCCGCACGCACAACTTCGACATGATGTTCCCGCAGTCAGGTCTATCGGGGCCCCGAAGCAATGGTGTTCCTCTGCGCAATGATATAGAGGTGGGATTCCGGGCGCTGGTCGAACTCGAGATGCCGGCACACGCAGCCCGTCTGCGCGAGGACGTCCAGGGTCGCCGGGATGCCGGGCGTGGCGTAGTACATGGCCGGCCCCATCGCCGCATCCGTTTTCTCGCCGGGCGCGTCCAGACCGCCCATCGAAAAAATGCACACGCCCCCCGGCGCGAGCGCGTTCAGCAGCTTCGCGAGCACCGCCGCCTGGCATGCGAGCGGCACGTGCCAGATGCTGTCCCAGGCCGAGATGAAATCGTATCGGCGCGGCATTTTCCATTCGCAGATGTCCGCATGATGGAAGGCGACGCCCGGGTGGCGCGCCCGCGCGAGCTCGACCATGCGTGCGGACACGTCCACGCCCTCGACCTCGTAGCCCCGGGCCTGCAGGAGGTCGACGATGCGGCCGTTGCAGCCGCAGCCGGCGTCCAGCGCATGTCCCGCACCCTGGGCGAATGCCAATGCGCGCTCGTGCTGCGGGATGCCGTTGTCACGCGGAAAATCCGGGCTCGCCCAGCGCTCGGCGATGGCGTCGTAGCCCAGGGCAACCTGGGCGGGCGTCACGGGGAAGACCGGGCAAGCAATGAGCGGGAAACGGCGAACGGCAAAACCGGGCCCGGAAACCGTTCGCCACTCACCGTTCGCTGGTCACTGTTCGCCCCCCGCTAGGCCGCCAGCGCCAGCGGCCGCACGGCGCAATGCACCTCCAGCCGCCGGCCGACTTCCGCCGGGTCGTTGACCGTGCGCAGCTCGGCATAGAGCGCCTGCGCCTGCGCGTGGCGGCGGCGCAGGAAGTTGAGCCATTGCTTCAGGCGCCCGGCGCGATGAACGGGCGCCACGCGCTCGCCGACCAGGGCCCAGAAACGTGCGAGCAAGGGCAGCAGGTCCTCCCATCCCGGTTGCTCGAGCCCGCGGATCGCCAGCGCGAGCGCGGGATCGGCGACCATGCCGCGGCCCAGCATCAAGGCGTCGCAGCCCGAGATCCCGCGGCAACGCACGGCGTCCTCGACCGTCCAGATCTCGCCGTTGGCGACGACCGGGATGCGCACCGCCTGCCGGATGGCGGGGATGCGCTCCCAGTACGCCGGAGGACGGTAGCCGTCGGCCCTGGTGCGCGCGTGCACCACGATCTCGCACGCGCCGCCGGCCTCGATGGCGAGCGCGCATTCCACGGCGCGCGCCGCATCGCGGTAGCCCAGCCGCATTTTCGCGGACACCGGCAGGAACGCCGGCACCGCGTTCCGCACCGCAGCCACGATGCGCGCGATGAGCTCCGGCTCGTCCAGCAGCACCGCACCGCCGCGATGGCGGTTCACGCATTTCGCCGGACAGCCGAAGTTCAGGTCTATGCCCGCGGGCCCGAGCGCCGCGAGCTTCGCCGCATTCTCGGCAAGGCAGGCGGGATCGGAGCCCAGCAGCTGCGCCCGCACCGGCACGCCGGCCGGCGTGCACCCGCCGCGGTCGAGCTCGGGCACGATGCGGCGGAACGCGCGATCCGGCAGCAGCGTGCCGGTCACGCGGATGAACTCCGAGACGCAGCGGTCGATGCCGCCCACGCGCGTGAGCACGTCGCGCAGCACGCAGTCGAGCAGGCCTTCCATGGGGGCGAGCAGCAGCGCGCGCGCAGGATCCGGCGCGCGGCGGACGGCCGTCACGGCCGCCCCGTGCATACCGCCGCCAGCAGGGGCTTCTCGTACGAGCGCGGGTCGGCGCCCGGCATCTCGATGGAGGGGGTGTCCAGCTTCTCCGCGTCGCGCGACACCGGGTTGCCAGTGCCGTCCACGGTGGCGTAGCGCTCGAGGATATGCTGCTCGTAGCTGCCTTCCTTGCAGTCGAACCACACCAGCAGCTTGGTCGAGCGGTATTCGGGGATGTCGGACGTCGCCACCGGCTGGTACAGCGCGTTCAGCAGGGAGGCCGAGCGCACCGCGCCCTTCTCGACCTTCACGGATTTCACGAACACGTCCGACACCGGCACCTCTTCCGCCGTCATGGTGCCGGTGACAAAGCGCCAGCCGGCCGCCTCGATGGGACCGCGATGCGCCGCGCGGAACTCGTTCATGTCCCGCGTGGCGCTGTCGCGCCATTGCTGCAGGAAATCCTGCGCGCCGGCCACGGCGGGCAGCGCCAGGGCCGCGATTGCGAGGAGGAGGTTTTTCATGGGACGCG
This sequence comes from Burkholderiales bacterium, assembly GCA_036274775.1. Classification (GTDB taxonomy): domain Bacteria; phylum Pseudomonadota; class Gammaproteobacteria; order Burkholderiales; family JACQAP01; genus JACQAP01. Next base: position 49,131 of record DASUFB010000017.1, read on the forward strand.
TAGTCTAGCGCAACTGCGAGAAGGACAGAGGAAAGAGAAAAGGTCAAAGCTGAAAGCCAAAGACCGAAGCCGGAGGCGCGCCCTTCCCTTTCCTCTTTCCTCTTTTACCTTTCACCTTTCACTTTTTTCCGGGCTGCTCGTATTCCGCGATCACCTGCGCGCCGAGCAGCAGCAGGGTCGCACCGAGCTCGAAGCCCAACAGCACGACGATCGCGCCGCTCAGCGAGCCGTACAGGACGCTGACATGAGAGAAGTGCGTGGAGTACCAGATGAAGCCGTGGCGCACGACTTCCCAGAGGATGCCGGCCGCGGCCGCGCCGATCAGCGCGTGCAGCAGCTTCGGCCGGCCGGATGGCATGACGAGGTAGACGGACGCGATGAGCCCGATTTCCATGACCACGCCGGCGACGTACAGCAGCACGCCGGACAGGCGCCCGAGCGGCCAGCTTTGTCCCAGCACGACCAGGCTCTCCTTGCCTATGGATGCCAGCCCGGCCTGGACCAGCGTGCCCACCAGCAGCACGAAACCGAGGAACAGGATGTACGCAAGCCGGATCGCGAGGGAGACCAGGAAACGGCGCCGGTGCTCGACGTGCCGGTGCCTGAAAATCACCGACATCGCGTTCTCCAGCGCCCGGAAGGCGAGCGAGCTGAACACCAGCATGGTGCCGAGCAGCATCCAGCCCAGCGCGACGTGGGCGTCGAGGAATTCCGTCAGCTCCACGAGCACGGCCTGCGAATGCCCGGGCGCCACCCATTCCAGCGCGACGCCCAGCGCGGCCATGAGCCGGCCCCGCTCGAGCAGGTGCGACAGCGCGATGACGATCAGCAGCAGCAGCGGCACGATGGACAGCAGGGCGTAGTAGGCGACCGCGCCGGCAAGCAGGAGCCCCTGGTTCGCGTCGAAGGCGCACGCCACCTCGAGGGCGAACCGCGCCGGATGTTGCATGATCTGCGACGCCCGCCGGGCGAATGGCCTCAAGAGCACCTCCGTCGGGACGGTGCACGGCGGATCGGATCGCCGTGTCCGGCCCTCGATTGGACCCCCGAATTGTGCATAATCGGGGCTTCCCATGCGACATTTGCCGGACCCGCATCATGCAGGAACAAATCAGTAGCTCCCCGCCTTTGCCGGAGGGGGGCACGGCGCGGCCGGCACCGGTGCGGCCGCCGGGGCTCCTGGCCCGGGCCTGGGAGGCGGCGAGCGGCGCCTTCAAGCGCGATACGGCATATTTTTCCTCGCGCCACCTCTATTTCGGCCTGGTGGCCTGCTTCGGATTCCCGGCGTACTACTTCGTCTGGCACTACATGTTCCCGCAGCCCTACGAAAGCCTGGTGCTGCGCCTGACCGGCTCGGTGCTCTTCGTTCCCATCATCTTCGCCAAGCTGTGGCCGGCGGCGCTGAAGCGCTTCTTCCCGCTGTACTGGTACGTGACGCTGCTGCTGGCGCTGCCGTTCTTCTTCACCTTCATGCTGCTGATGAATGGCGGCTCGACCGTCTGGCTGCTGTCCGAGCTGGTGGCCCTGTTCGTCATGATCCTGCTGCTCGACTGGATGAACCTGCTGGTGCACATCACGGTGGGCGTGACGGGCGCCGTGGTGGCCTACCATTTCGCGCGCGACACGCCGGCCGCGGTATCGCTCGAATCCCTCGAATACGTGCCGATCTACATGTTCGCGCTCGTCATGGGCATCATCGGCAACTACACGGCGGAAAAAATGCGCGCCGAGCGGCGCGCGGCCATGCTTTCGACCGCCGGCATGGTCGCCCACGAGCTGCGCACGCCGCTCCTGAGCGTCAAGAGCGGTGCCTCCGGCCTGCGCCACTACCTGCCGGACCTGCTTGCCGCCTACCGCAAGGCCGCGGAGCACGAGCTGCTGGACCGGCCCATCCGCACCTCCCACTTCGAGGCCATGGATGGGGTGCTGGACCGCATCGAGACCGAGGCCGACCGTTCCAACACCGTCATCGACATGCTGCTATACACTGTACGCGGCATGGGGATGGAAGCCGGGGAGCTCGTCCCGTGCCGCATGTCGGCCTGCGTGGAAACCGCGCTGCGCCGCTACCCGTTCGCCTCCGACAAGGAGCGCGCGCTGGTCGGGACGCCCGACTTGCAGGAAGATTTCTCCTTTACCGGCTCGGAACTGCTCATGGTGCACGTGATTTTCAACCTGCTGAAGAATGCCCTGCGGCACATCGCCAAGGCCGGCAAGGGTCGGATTTCCATCCGCCTGGAGCGCGGTCCCGAGGAAAACCGCCTGGTCTTCCTCGACACCGGCCCGGGCATCCCGCCGGACGTGCTGCCGCACATCTTCACGCGCTACTTCTCCTGGCCCAAGGGCCGCGGCGTGGTCGAGACCACCGGCATCGGGCTGTCCTTCTGCCGCGAGGTGGTGCAGGCCTTCGGCGGCACCATCGAGCCGCATTCGCAGCTGCACGAGTACACCGAGTTCGTGATCCGCTTCCCCGCGCGGGCCGTGCCATGAGCCGCGGCATCCGTCCGTTCTATTTCCCGACCACCGTTGCCATCGTCGACGACAGCCCGGATTTCCTCGCGAACCTGAGCCTGAACCTGGATCCGCTGCTCGCCTACCGCGTGTTCGACAAGCCCACCGCGCTGCTCGCGGCGCTGGGCACCGAGCACGGCGCGCCGGGGCCGGAGCGCTTCTTCTCGGTCTACCAGCACCGCGAGGAGCATTCCTTCGACCACCACGTGATCGACCTGAACATGTCGGGCATCCACCGCGAGGTGTTCAACGAAAAGCGCTTCGAGCGCTACTCCGTGGCGGTCGTGGACTACGACATGCCGGAGATCGACGGCCTGGACGTCTGCCGCCGGCTGGAGCACCTGCCGGTGCGCAAGGTGCTGCTGACCGGCAAGGCCGACGAGAAGCTCGCCGTGCAGGCTTTCAACGAGGGCATCATCAACCGCTTCATCCTGAAGCAGGACCCCAGCGCGATGCTGCTGCTCCAGGAAACCATCCGCGAGATGCAGGAGGAGTACTTCGAGGACATCGAGCGCACCGTCGAGGACGCGCTCAACATCGGGCCGCTGCATTTCATGCGCGACCCTTTCTTCGGGGAGACCTTCCGCAGGATCTGCGCGGACCTGAAGATCGTGGAGTTCTACCTGTGCAGCAGCCCGGACGGCATCCTGATGCTCGACGGCGACGCCCGGGCCACGCTGCTGCTGGTGTGCAACGACGAGGCGATGCGCATGCACTACGAGGTGGCGTTCGACAACGCCGCGCCCGCCGCGCTGCTCGACGAGCTCATCAAGGGCAACGTCGTGCCCTATTTCTGGCGCAGCCGGGGCCTGTACTCACGCCAGTATTTCGACTGGCGCAGCTACATCCATGCCGCCCAGGAGTGCAACGGCCTGCAGCGCTATCGCTACGCCCTGGTCAAGGACGCCCGCGGCCTCATGCTGTCGGACGTCTACGGCTACCACGACTACCTGAAACGGCTCGACGAGAACGGGCGCGAGCGCGCCTGAGGGCCTGCGCCTTCAGGCGTATGCGGCGACCTGGCGCAGCGCGGGCACGCGTACGACCGGTGCGGCCTTCTCCTCGTTGCGCCGGCGGCGCGTGGACGGCCATTGCTCGAAGTCCGTCTCGGCGCGCACCTCGGCGCACGCGTGCAGCACGCGGTCGAGGTCCTCGCGCGTGAGCTCGCTGTGCAGCGACAGGCGCACCATCGCGCGGTTCTTCGGCGTGGCCGGAGCGCAGAACACCGAGCCGAAGATGCCGCGCCCCTCCAGCGCGTCGCGCAGCACGATGGTCTGCTGCTCGGTGCCGGACTCCAGCGAGATGATCTGCGACTGGCTGCCGTTGAGGTTGTAGCCGAGCCGGTCCAGGCCCTGGCGCAGGTGGGCGGCGTTCGCGCGCAGCGCCTCGCGGCGCCAGCCCTCGGAGCGGATGACATCGAGCGTGGCCGACAGCCCGGCAATCTCGTGCGGCAGCAGCGTCGAGCTGAAAATCGCCGGCAGCGATTCGAACTTGAAGTACTCGGTGAAGCGCGAGGAGCACGCGATGTAGCCCGCGCGCGCCGCGAAGGCCTTGGCCAGGCTCGCGGTGCGGAAATGCACGAGGTGCTCCAGGCCCAGCTCGACGACGAGGCCCTCGCCGTTGGGGCCGTGGGTGCCCAGGGAGTGCGACTCGTCGGCCACCAGTATGCAGCCGCGCTCGGCCGCGATCCCGGCGATCTCGCGCAGCGGGCACAGGCTGCCGTTGGTGCTGTAGACGGTGTCGACCAGGATCACGCCCGGGCCGTGGCGCAGGATCTGCCGCCTCAGGTGGTCGGGATCGTTGTGGTGGAACATGATGCCGGGCGCGCCCGCCGCGCGGATGCCTTCCCACAGCGACATGTGCGCCAGCATGTCGGCGTACACCGGCACGTCGCTGCTGGCGATGGACTGGATCAGCCCGGTGTTGGCCACGTAGCCCGACTGGCACACGATGCCGGCCTGGGCGCGCATGAAGCGTGCGAGCCGCGACTCGAACTCGAGCTGCGGATTGTCGCCGTGCAGGAAAATGCCCGACATCAGCAGGCCGTTGCCGTCGCGTTGCAGCGTCCCCGCCATGGCCCCCAGGATAGCCGGGTGCCGCGCAATGGCCAGGTAGTCGTTGCTGCTCAGGTGCAGCGCGTCCGGGCCGGGGGTACGGCCGTGGAGGATGTGCTTGCCCCCCCAGGTGTCGCGCACCCGCTCGCGGTAATAACGCTCCATGCGAACGGCCAGGAATTCCGGCAGCTCGGGCGGGGGAATGGTGGGAATTTCCGTCGGCACGACGGCAACGCTTGCCATGGCAGGGCTCCTTTTCTTGTCGGTGGTGGTCATCGGGTTCGAGCCTGCCTGCGATGCGACCTCCCGGCCTTGGCTGCGCTACCCGGGCACCGGTCCTGAACCACCGGGGCTCCGGCCAGTCCGCCCAACCCTAGCCTGTTGGCATATCGCCTCGCTATTCCCTCATGTACAGAACGGCGCAGGCTTTGCGTACAGTGTACCGCGAGCCAGCCGCGAAACCGGGGCGAATCCACCCCGAGTTGTGCGCGTACAACGGCCGCGGGCCGGCGGACTTAAGCCGCCATGCATGCGGTGTGCCCGGGGCGCCGTCAGGTTCGCGTGTCGAACAGCGCGAGCTGGTCGCGCCCGTCCGCGGCACCGGTCGGCACGGCTTCCCCGGCGCGGCACAGGCCGCCGGCGCGCACGCCGAGCAGCCGCAGGCGGCGTTCCAGCGCGGCCTTCTTGAGACAGCGGCCCGCGGCCCGGCGGATGGCCGCGGCATCGCCCACGCCCGACTCCAGGGTCAGCTCGCGGGTCTCCATGCGGAAATCGTCGTAGCGCAGCTTCACGCCTATGGTGCGGGCGAGGTAGCCCCTGCGTTCGAGGTCCTGCGCGAGCTGCTCGCACAGGCGCGTGAAGATGCGGCCGAGCACGGCGCGGTCGGCGCGCGCATGCAGGTCGCGCTCGAAGGTGGTCTCGCGGCTGATGGACTTGGGTTCCCGTGAAGTCACGACCGGGCTGTCGTCGCGGCCGTGCGCCGCGTCATGCAGCCAGGCCCCGTAATGCGCACCAAACTGGTCGCGCAGCCTGTGCGGGCTGGCGGCTGCAAGCTCGCCGATGGTGCGGATGTCCAGCGCCTCGAGGCGCTCGGCGGCCTTGGGGCCGATGCCGTTGATGCGCCGCGCGGGCAGCGGCCAGACCAGGGACGGGAGGTCCTCGTGGGTCATGACCGTCAGCCCGTTGGGCTTGTCCAGCTCCGAGGCGATCTTGGACAGCAGCTTGTTGGGCGTCACGCCCATGGAGCAGCTCAGCCCGGTGGCGAGGTAGACCCGGGCCTTGATGCGCTCGGCGAGCGCACGCACCCCGGCGTAAGGATCGTCCGCCGTGCCGTCCCCGGCCCCGTCGACGTCCGTCAGGTCCACATAGATCTCGTCGATGCCGCGGTCCTCGATCCGCGGCGCAACTTCGGCCACGGCAGCCTTGAACAGCCGGGAATGCCTGCGGTACTCGTCGAAGTCCGCCGGCAGCAGGATCGCCTGTGGCGCCAGCGCGGCGGCCTTCATCAGGCCCATGGCCGAATGCACGCCCAGGGCCCGCGCCTCGTAGGTCGCCGTGGTGGCCACCCCGCGGCCGGCGTAGTCGCGCAGCCGGGCAAAGATGCGCGACCCGTCCGGCTGCAGCACCGGCTGGTGTGCGCGCCGCCCGCCGACCACGACCGGCTGGCCACGCAGTTCCGGGTAACGCAACAATTCGACGGACGCGTAGAAGGCGTCCATGTCGAGGTGGGCGATCCAGCGGTGTGGCATGGGCTGCCTGAAGGGTGGGCACGCCCCGGGCCGGGGGCGGAGGCGATTTTACCGCCGGCTATGCGCCGGCTTTGGAAGAATGCGAAAATACGCCCATGAACGAGACCCCGCCAGTTTCCCCCCGCCGCCGGCTGCAGGAGCTGCTCGCCATTCCCGAGCGCCAGCGCACGGACGAGCAATGGGACGAGCTCAACGAGCTGGAGATCAAGCTGGCTTCGGCCAACCGCGAGGACGCGCCGGACCCGAACATCCCGCGCAACGCCCCGCAGGGCGTCAACAACATGAACAACAACCACGGGCGGCGCAAGCAGCGCCCCGGGCCGGGACAGCACCAGGGCAAGAAGCCGCAGCGCAAGTTCCACAAGAAGCCCGGCCAGGGCTGAAGCGGCACGGCGGATGCGAAAACGGGCGCCTCGGGCGCCCGTTTGCCTTGGTGCAGGCGGTACGCCCTATTTCCTCAGCGGGAAGAACGGCACCGGCGTCATCAGCCGGTTTTCCTGGTGCTCCAGCGCGCCGAGCTTCGCGCTTTCCTCCATGAAGGCGATCCATTCGGGATCGGCCATCATCGCCGCACGCCGCTTCGCGCGGTCCGCGGCGTCCTCGTAAGCCCAGATGTGGATGTACTGGTTCACGTTGCCGGTCTCGGTGACCAGGTAGGCGAACGGCTGTCCGAGGTGCCGGGTCTGCGGGCCCTTGCCCATCTTGTCGTAGAGCGCGAGGTGCTTCCTGATGGTGCCGGGGCGGCAGGTGTAGGTGCGGACGTCGAGCAGCATGGTTCCTCCGGGGAATTAATTATCGGGATGGGCGGGCGACCGCCCGCCCGGGGAAGCGCGAGTTTAGTCCAATCGCTTGGCCGCCGCCGCGGCGTATCGCTCAAGGGCCGCGTCCAGCGCGATGCGCGCGCGTTCGAAAGCTTCGTCGGGCCCGGCGTTGCGCGTGTCGTAGTAGAGGCTGCGGCCGAGCCTGACGATGGCGGGATCGTGAGCCGATGCCCTTTCGGCGGCGGCGAGCGCGACGTCGAGCACGGCGCCGCGCGGCGCGATCTCGTTCACCAGGCGCAGCGAGCGCGCCTCGGCGGCAGCCATCAGCCGCGCGTTGTAGACGAGATCGAAAAAGACCTTTTTCGGCAGCGCGTCACGGACGATGGCCGTCGCAATGAACGGGAACAGCCCGCGGGCGGCTTCGGGCAGGCCGAGCGTCGCATGCTCCGCCATCACCGCGAGATCGCAGGCGACGACCAGCGCGAACCCGCCGGCGTGCGCGTCGCCGTTGACCGCGGCGACCAGCGGCTTGCCGAAACCGCACATGGCGCGGTCCATCGCGGTCAGGGCATCGGCATACATGGAGCGGCTTTCGGGCGTCGCGCCCTCGCCGTGGAAATCTCCACCCAGGCAGAAGGCATCGCCCTGCCCGGTGACGAGGCATGCGCCGACAGCCGGGTCGTCGCGCATCGACTCGAACGCGGACGCCACCTCGAGCGCCATTTGCGTGGTGATGCGATTGCCCGCGTCGGGACGCCCCAGCGTGAGCACGGCGACGCGGCCGCGGCGCTCGACGGCGGTGGACGGACTCACGAGCCGAACCGCTTCTCGCGCGCGACCAGGTCCTGCAGGCCGACGAAGCGGTTGAACTCGTCGAAGGGGGTCAGGCGGTCGGCGATCGCGTTCGTGGAGCAGCCCTCACGCAGGAAGGTCTCCATCATCTCCTTGACCGCCTTGTGCATGGCGAACAGCGGCTCGATGGGGCACAGCGCGTAGTCGAAGCCGAGCTCGTATGCCTCGCGCAGCGACAGGTAGGGACTTTTCCCCGAGCGCGCCATGTTGAACAGCAGCGGCTTGCCGAGCGGCTTCAGCCGCCGGCTGATCTCCTTCATCTGCTCGATGCTCTCCGGCGCATCGACGTAGAGGCCGTCCGCCCCGGCCGCGGCGTAGGCCGCCAGGCGTTCGATGGCGTCGTCCAGCCCGGTCACGGCGACGGCGTCCGTGCGTGCAACGATGAAGAAATCGGGGTCGCTGCGCGCCTCGATCATGGCACGCAGCTTCTGGCGCATCTCTTCGATCGCAACGAGCTGCTTGCCGGCGAAGTGGCCGCACTTCTTGGGCATCGCCTGGTCCTCGAGGTGCAGCACCGAGGCGCCGGCCTCCTCCCAGAGCCGGATCGTGCGCTGCGCTTCCAGCACGCCGCCGTATCCGGTGTCCGCGTCGGCGAACACGGGCAGGCTCGTCGCCCTGCAGATGCGCCGGATGTGCTCGAACATCTCGGTCTGCGTGAGCACGCCGAAATCGGGTTGGCCCGCGACAATGGCCGATGCGGCGAAGCCGCTGACGTAGATCGCCAGCGCGCCGGCCTGCTCCGCGAGCTTCGCCGTCACGGCGTCATGCGCGCCCATGCAGACGAAGGGCGGCCGCTTCAGCAGCGCGCGGAACCGCGCGGAACGGCTCGCGCCCGCGCCGCCGCTCACTGCAGCAGCGCGCGGCAGGCCGCGGCGATGGCGTCCGCGCTCATGCCGTATTTGGCGCGGATGGCGTTGGTCGGCCCCACCATCGCGAAGGCGTCCGGCATGCCGATCATGCGCATGCGCGCGGGGTGCTCGACCGCGAGCAGCTCGGCGACCAGGCCGCCGAGCCCGCCGGTCAGGTGGTGCTCCTCGGCAGTGACGATGCCGCGCGTCTCCGCCGCGGCCGCGAGCACGGCATCGCGGTCGAACGGCTTGATGGAGCTCATGTTCAGCACGCGCGCGCCGATGCCCTCCTTCTCCAGCGCGTCGGAGGCCTTCACGGCCATGTCCACCAGAGCGCCGCAGGCCAGTATCGCCACGTCCCTGCCGGGGCGCAGCTGCGCGGCCCTGCCCAACCTGAAGGGCGCGTCGCCGGTGACCGGCGGCTCCTCGGTGCGTCCGCCGAGCCGCATGTAGACCGGCCCGTCGATGTCGAGCGTGGCGACCGTCGCGTGATAGGCCTCGTCCACGTCCGCCGGAACGATGACGTTCATGTTGGGCAGGCTGCGCATGAGCGCGAGGTCCTCCAGCGAATGGTGCGTGCCGCCGGCCACGCCGAGCGAGACGCCGCTCGCGGCGGCGCCGATGACCACGCGCTGGTTGGCGTAGGCGACGTCGTTCCTGACCTGCTCCATGCTGCGCGCCGAGATGAACGGCGCGTAGGCGCAGACATAAGGACGCAGTCCCGTGGTCGCGAGGCCGGAGGCCACGCCGACGGCGTTCTGCTCGGCGATGCCCAGCTCGACGAAGCGCTCGCGGTGGCGCTCGATGTAGGTGCGGATGCCGAGCAGGTCCTGCGTGTCGGCGGAAACGACGACGGTGCGCGGCTCGCGTGCGGCGAGCGTCAGCAGGGCCTGGCCGTAGGCGAGCCGGGTCTGGCTCGCGGATTTCGTGCGCCAGTCCGGCTGCGCGGATTCGGGTGCGTTCATTTCTCCTCCAGCTCGGCGAGCGCCCTGGCGAGGATCTCGTCGTTCACGGAATTGCTGTGCCAGACGTAGGTGTCCTCGGCGAAGCTGACGCCCTTGCCCTTCACGGTGTGCGCGATCAGCGCGGTGGGCCGGTGCGCTTCCAGCGGCACGGCGTCGAGCGCCTCGACCACCTGCGCCATGTCGTGGCCGTCGAACTCCTTCACGGCCCAGCCGAACGCGCGCCACTTGTCCGCGAGCGGGTCGACGCCGATCACCTCGTCCACGCGGCCGCTCTGGCAGATCTTGTTGAAGTCGACGATGGCCGTGAGGTTCGAGAGCCTGTGGTGCGAGGCGGCCATCGCCGCCTCCCAGTTCGAGCCTTCGTGCAGCTCGCCGTCGCCGATCATCACGAAGGTGTGGAAGGCCTTCTTCTGCATGCGCGCGCCCAGCGCCATGCCCATCGCGATGGCGAGCCCGTGGCCGAGCGCGCCGGTGCACATCTCGACGCCGGACATCTTGATGTCCGGGTGCATGCCGAACGGCGACTCGTAGGCGTAGAAGCGGTCCAGCACGGCGTCGTCGATGTAGCCGGCCTGCGCCAGCACCGCGCCGAGGCCGGCGTTGGCATGGCCCTTGGAGAGCACGAAGCGGTCGCGGTCCGGCCATTTCGGCTCCTGCGGCCGGATCTTCATGCGATGGAAATACAGCGCGGTCAGGATGTCCGCCGCGGAGGACGAGCCGCCGATGTGGCCGCCTCCGCCGGCACGCACCGCGCGCCAGATGTTGCGGCGCACCTTGCGCGCGCGCTGTTCGAGCTCCTTCACGATCTGAGCCTTGTTGTTCTGCATGGTCGCCGCGCAGGGCTTCGGGCCTTGCGCTCCTCATCTGGATCGTCGCGGGATATTAGCACCGGGCACGGCGCGCGGCAGGGAACGCCGAAACAATTCCGCAACCTCCCCGTCACGCGGCGGTAAGCGCGTGCGCCTACGCTTGCGGGCCATGGCGGCAACGCGGCCGCGGCGGATGCGCCGGCCGGCTGCAAGCCGTCGCCACCATGGGCCGCATCGATGCCGAACGGAACCACCGGGTTTCCCCAAGCGCCTTCCCCGCCGGATGCCTTCCGGCCCTTCTTCCCCTTCACGCTGCTCGCTCGCGCACACGAACGCTCCGGACGCAGCGCGATCGAGCCGACCCGCGACGCGATCCCCGCCACGTTGCTGCGGACCGAGGTCGAGGGCCTGCCGGCCGCGCAGCAACTGGCGGGCGCCGGGCGGCTTTCCGTGCACGTCGCGCGCGCCGCGGAGATCCCGCACTGCCTGCAGGAGATCGGCAGGCTGCGCGAGCTCGCGTTCCGCGCGGCCGGCGAAGGCACCGGGCTCGCCGCGGACCTCGACCGCTTCGATGCCCATTACCTGCACCTTTTCGTCTGGGATGCGCGCGAGGCCGCCATCGCCGGCGCCTACCGGCTCGGGCTCGCGGACGAGATCGCGGCGCGCCACGGCAGGCGCGGGCTCTACACGCATTCGCTGTTCCGCTACGGCGGCCGCGTGCTGCAGGCCATGCATCCGGCCGTCGAGCTGGGCCGCTCGTTCGTGCGCGGCGAGTACCAGCGCAGCTACGCACCGCTGATGCTGCTCTGGCGCGGCATCGGCGAGTTCGTCGTGCGCCATCCGCGCTACGCCACGCTGTTCGGCGCGGTCAGCATCAGCAACGACTATGCGCCGGCGTCGCGCCGGCTGATCGTGGATTTCCTGAACGCCCACAACCTCGAGCACGCGCTCGCGCGCCACGTGCGGCCGCGACGTCCCTTCCGCAGCCGCGCCGCATACGACCGCGCGCAGTTCGAGGCACTCGCTGACATCGAGGACGTGTCGCGCATGGTCGGGCGCATCGAGCGCGACGCCAGGGGCGTGCCCATCCTGCTCAGGCAGTACCTGAAGCTCGGCGGCCGGCTGCTCGCCTTCGGCGCCGACGAGAGCTTCGGCAACGCGCTCGACGGTCTGATCATGGTCGACCTGCGGGGCTCTGACCCGCGCATGCTCGCGCGCTACATGGGCGAGGCCGGCGCGGCCGCCTTCCTCGCGTGGCACGCGGCCGCCGGCGCCTGCCGGCCGCAGCCCGCGGCCTAGTCCCTCCCGCCCGCTCCGGGTGTAGCATTGGCCGCAGCCACCTGCGGTTCACCGGTGCTTTCAACCACGAGGAGGAGCGTGCCATGGCAAGGAGCAGCGCAGCAGAGCCGATCTACAAGATCGTCGAAGTGGTGGGGACCAGCACGAAGTCCTGGGAGGATGCGGCCATGAACGCCGTAACCGCGGCGGCCAAGTCCCTGCGCGACCTGCGCATCGCGGAAGTCGTGAAAATGGACATGAAGGTGGACAAGGGCAAGGTGGTCGCCTTCCGCACGCGCGTGCTGCTGTCCTTCAAGTACGAAAGCTAGCGGCAGCGCCGGGGCCGGCCGGCCGGCTGGCCCCGGTGCGAAACCCGCGCCCCCGCCGCCCCGGGGGACGGCGACGCAAGTGATTCTTTCCGCGGAAAAACCCCGCGCGGGCGCCGGCGGCTTGCATGACGGGGTTCGCGCCCGGTGCGCGGCGTCCCCGGTTGCGCTACAGCATGCGGCGGCGGCGCCGATATGCGATGCTGGACGCCCGCATACGCCATGAATTCCCGCCCACCCCATCATTTTCCGCCCGGTATCCGGATGCCATGAAGCGCGGCAGCTGGATGAACACCTTTGCGGGCGACGAAGGCGGAGCCCAGGGGCTCGCGCCCGCGGCACGCGACGAAATCGCCCGGCTGGACGAGGCTCTCTACACGCTGTGGAACCTGGGCGACAACGTCATCGTCGCCTGGACTTTCAGCGGGCGCGAGCTGCGCTTCCTGTCGGTGCGCCACTACGCCATTCCCGAGACGATCCACGCCAGCCGGCTGCACGCGGAAGGCGACGCGATGAAATTCATCGACGGCGTGCTGTCGGGGTCGAAGTTCCTGGTGCCGGATGCCTTCGACCGCGTGAGCCGCGTGTTCGACGCCACGCCGGCGGTCATCAACGTGGGGTTTCGCATCGAGTACGACCTCGACATCGACCTCATCAGCAACCTCGTGCGCCGCTACAGCGTGTCGCTCGTGCGCGGCCGCGCCGTGGTGCTGCTCGATGCGGTCGAGTTCACGCTGCGCTCGCCGCTGGACCAGATGGCCATGCTCAACAGCCTGGCCTACTCGGTCAATTCCGGCTACGCGCAGCTCCTGCAGAAGGAAATCCGCATCAATTTCGCGCGCACGACCACCGGGGACGGCTTCTACATCTGGAACCGCGCGACCACGCCCGAGGCCAACACCGAGCTCTACAAGCTCATGATGATGGTGCTGGCCGACAACGCAGTCGCGCAGAGCAAGGCACGCTCATCCTGGGTGCCGAGGCTGCGCGCCGCCTTCCACATCGGCGAGCACTACGAATTCCACCAAGTCGAAGGACTGAACCCGACGACGTTCAGCTACATCGTCGGCCAGGTCACGATCGACCTGTCGCGCATGATCGAGCGCGCGCTGCCCGGCCAGATCCTGCTCGGCGACTTCCGCATCGACATTGCCGAGCCGAGGACGCGGCGCAAGATCCGCTACGACACGCTGGACTTCGTCGAGAACACCGCGGCGACGCTCGACCAGCTGCGCGGCATGGAGATTTCCGGCGGGCGCATCGACAACATCCGCTGCTACCTCACGGGAAACAGCAAGGGCGGGGGGCGCTACCAGGTCAACCGCTACCACATCGTCGACAAGCACGGCACCAGCCGCGCGGTGTACAACGCCAAGATCAACATCCACCGCGAGAACGCCGACCCGATCTACCTCGGCATCCAGACCGAAGGCATGGATGCCTTTCCCGCCACGCGCGTGGAGCTGGTCGACCGCGACGGGGAGCAGACGGGGTCGTATTTCGTGAGGCCGTGACGGTCGGTTGGCTGGTGCCGGGCGTTGGGCAAAGCCCGGAGGCTCACGCCGGTGACCCGCCGCCAGCCCGCTGCGTTCACTGCTTTTCGCGCAGCGACCGGATGAAGTTGAGCAGATCCCAGACCTCGTTCTCGCCCAGCGTTTGCCCGAAAGCCGGCATCAGGTTCTTGCCGTGCACGATGCGGTAGGCGATGACGCCGTCGGGGAAAATCGGCGGCGGCGCAAGCCGGCCCAGGTCTTTCGGCTTCTTCTGCATGCCGGCCGCGGCGGGCCCGTCGCCACGCCCCAGCGGGCCGTGGCAAACCGCGCAGTCCTTCTGGAACAGCTCGCGGCCGCGGGCGATCGACTGTGACGAGCGCGGGATCGGGTTGCGCAGAAAAGCCGAGCGCAGCAGGTCGGCGTAGAAGACCGCCGACCCCGCGCACAAGACCGCCAGTGCCGCCAGGATCCATCGCAGCGCCTTCGCCTTCATGGTTCCATCCGCCCCAATGCGACCGCCGCACGCTAGCACGCGGACGCGCACGCGACAATCCCGGCCGCAGCGGGAACTTTGCCCGTCCGATCGCCTCGGAACCATGCTGATCCCGCGGAGAAAGGCGTGATCGAATCGCGACTGCCGGCCGCCATGCGAATCGCGACGACGCAGGCCGGCGAAAGCCGGATCCGCGCGACGGGGATTTTCTTCCGGCACGGCCTGAACCGCGCCTGGCACGCGGATATCATTCCCGCCTTGATCGAAGATCCCGCGCGGTCCGGCGCGGCGAAAGGAAAATGATGAAGACGGTTACGCTGCCTTCCGGCGAAAAGGTTCCCGCGCTCGGCCAGGGCACCTGGAACATGGGGGACCACCGTGCCGCGCGCGCCGAGGAGATCGCCGCGCTGCGGCTCGGCATCGACCTGGGATTGACCCTCATCGACACCGCGGAAATGTACGGCGAGGGAAAATCGGAAGAGCTGATCGCCGAGGCCATCGCCGGCCGCCGCGACGAGGTGTTCCTGGTGAGCAAGGTCTACCCGCACAATGCCTCGCGCAAGGGCGTGGCCGCAGCCTGCGAGCGCAGCCTCAAGCGGCTGCGCACGGACCGCATCGACCTCTACCTGCTGCACTGGCGCGGGAACGTGCCCTTGGCGGAGACCGTCGCGGGCTTCCTCGATCTGTGCAAGGCGGGCAAGATCCGTCACTTCGGCGTGAGCAACCTCGACCTGGACGACATGCGCGAGATGGCGCAGGTACGCGGCGCGGACGGCATCGCGACCGACCAGCTGCTGTACAACCTTACGCGGCGCGGAATCGAATGGGACCTGCTGCCGTGGCTGTGCGAGCGGCGCATTCCCGTCATGGCCTACTCGCCCGTCGAGCAGGCGCGGCTGCTGGGCGATCCGAAGCTCGTCGACTTTTCGCGCCGGCACGGCATGACCCCCGCGCAGGCCGCGCTCGCCTGGCTGCTGGCCAAGGACGGCGTGATCGCGATCCCGAAGGCGGCGCACCTCGAACGCGTGCGCGAGAATGCCGGCGCGCTCGCGGTGCAGCTTTCCGGTGCCCAGCTCGCGGAACTGGACCGCGCCTTCCCGCCGCCGCGCAAGGCCACGCCGCTGGAAATGCTCTGATGCCCCCGCGCGCGGAACTTTGCGCGGCGCCGGCCGCTCATGCGTCATGACATGACTGCGCCTGCCTGCGCCATGATCCGGAGCGCCGTGGCCATCGCATGCCTGGCCGCCTGCGCGGCCGCTTTCGCGCAGGACGCCTACGACGAGAAATACCTCGGCGCCGGCGCGCGCCTGCGCCCGGCCTACGACGGCGCCGACGGCAGCCGCGTCGACGCCATCCCTTACGTGCGCCTGTATGGCGAGCATTTTTTCGCTCGCACCACGCAGAACATGCTCGAGGGCGGATGGCGCACGCGTCCCTTCGGGGGGATCGTGCTCGGCGCGCAGGCCGCCTACGAGGAAGGCCGGTTCACCGGCGACTCGGCGTTCCTCGAGGCGCACCGCTTCGAGGACATCGACCCCAGCGCGTCGGTCGGGCTGCACGCCGAGGGCGACTGGCAGCTCGGGCCGGTGCCGGTCAACGCGCTGCTGCGCTATCGGCACGACGTGAACCCCGACAACGGCACGCAGCTGGACTTGCGCTCGACCGTGGGCGTGCTCGACTGGCGCGGCATCCGCGCGGGGCTGTTCGGGCAGGTCACATGGGGCGACGGCAAATCCACGATGAGGTACTACGGCATCGCACCTGCGCAGTCGGCCGCATCGGGCCTGCCCGCCTACCAGACCGGGTCGGGGATACGCTACGTGCAGGCGGGCATGCTGGGCGACTTCTACATCGCCAGACACTGGATCGGGCTGTGGGGGCTGACCTGGCAGCGGCTGCAGGACGACGCGGCGGAATCGCCGCTCACCCGCGATCGCAGCAATTGGTACGCGAACGCGGGCGTCGCATACCGCTTCTGAACAACGCACCTTCCCCCGGCCGCCGCCCGTCGCGGTGGGAAAATGCCCATCGCATATTTAGGCCGCTGCCCACATCTTTTAGAGAGTAATCTCCACGGGTCCGCGCGTCACCGTCACGCGGTGCACGCCGGCGAACGACAACTTCCAAAAACCAATCCAGTGGAGGAAATATGGCTATCCATCGTCGGGAATTCCTGAAGGCCGGCGCGGCCCTGGTCGCGTCCGCAGCGGCACAGCAGGGCGGAATCGCGTTCGCCGCCACCGATCCCAGGCAAGCGGCGGACGACGTCCTGCAGCGCGGCGTGGACACGGGCGACGTCCCAGGCGTGATCGCAATGGCCACCACCCCCGGGGGCACGATCTACGAAGGCGCCTTCGGCAAGCGCTCGCTCGACCAGGACACGCCGATGTCGCTGGACACGGTGGTCTGGATCGCGTCCATGACCAAAGCACTGACCGGCACTGCGGCCATGCAGATGGTCGAGCAGGGCAAGTTCAGCCTGGACGAGCCCGCGGCGCGCATCGTGCCCCAGCTCGACGAGACCAGGGTCCTGACCGGCTGGGACGGCGACAAGCCCGTGCTGCGCGCGCCGAAGCGTCCGATCACGCTGCGGCATCTGCTCACCCACACGGCGGGCTTCGCCTACGAGCTCTGGAACCAGGACGTCCAGCGCTACCAGAAAGTCATGGACCTGCCCGGCATCGGATCGTGCAAGAACGACGCGCTCAAGATGCCGCTGATGTTCGACCCGGGCGAGCGCTGGGAATACGGCATCAACATCGACTTCGCCGGCAAGATGGTCGAAGCCGTGAGCGGGCAGAAGCTCGGCGACTACCTGCGCGACAACCTGTTCGCGCCGCTCGGCATGGACAGCAGCGGTTTCCACATCACGCCCGACATGCGCTCGCGCCTGGCCAGGGTCCACCAGCGCAGCGCGACCGACGGCACGCTCGCGCCGATCGACTTCGAGATGACGCAGGAGCCGGAATTCGAGATGGGCGGCGGCGGCCTGTACTCGACGGCGGGCGACTATCTGAAGTTCGTGCGCATGATGCTCAACGGCGGCAAGGGCAACGGCAATCAGGTGCTCAAGCCGGAGACGGTCGCTCTCATGTCGAAGAACGCGATGGGAAGCACCAAGGTCGCGATGCTGAAGACGGCGATCCCGCCGCTGACCAACGACGCGGAATTCTTCCCGGGCATGCCCAAGAACTGGGGTCTCACCTTCATGATCAACGAGCACCCGGCGCCGACCGGGCGCACCGCGGGCAGCCTGGCCTGGGCAGGGCTCGCCAACACCTACTACTGGATCGACCAGCACAAGGGCGTGGCCGGCGTCTACATGACGCAGGTGCTGCCGTTCGCGGACGAGAAATCCCTGCCGCTGTACTACGCGTTCGAGAAGAGCGTCTACCAGTCGATCGGCTGACGAGACCGCGCGGATTCGCGTATGGCGGGCGCTGCGGCGCCCGCCTTTTTGCGTGCGGGCGGCTTGCCGCGTGGCGGCGCCTGTGGCCAAATCGCGTCTTCGCACCCAACCACATCGCATCGCAGCCATGGCTACCCACTGGAGCGAGCCGCTCCACGCGCTGCTCAGGCAGCAGAACGTCCGCCAGGTCAGCTTCGTGCCGGACGCCGGCCACACAGCGCTCATCAAGCTGTGCGAGGCCGATCCCGCCATGCAGGCGGTGCGGCTGACCACCGAGGAGGAAGGCGTGGCGCTCGCGGTCGGCGCCTGGCTGGGCGGCGACAAGAGCGTGCTGCTGATGCAGTCGAGCGGCGTCGGCAACTGCATCAACATGCTGTCGATGCTTTCGGTCTGCCAGATCCCGCTGGCCATGCTGGTGACCATGCGCGGCGACTGGGCGGAATTCAATCCTTGGCAGGTGCCGATGGGGCGCGCCGCCGGCGCAGTCATGCAGGAGATGGGCGTGCTGGTCACGCGCGCCGACCGCGAGGAGGACATCGTGCCGCTCGCGGAAGGGGCGCTGCGGATTGCCTACAACACGCTGCGGCCCGCCGCGGTGCTCATCGGCCAGCGCCTGCTCGGCGCCAAGACCTTCGGCCAGTGACAAGAACAGCGGAGGGTGACGAGTGACGAGCAGCAAGCAGGGGGAGACGAAGCTGGACAGGCGCGCCGTGGTGCGCGCGCTGCTCGCCGAGCGCGGCGAGCTGCTGGTCGTCGCCGGCCTGGGCGCGCCCGCCTGGGACGTCACGGAAGCGGGAGACCATGCGCTGAATTTTCCGTTGTGGGGCGGCATGGGCGGCGCCGCCGCCATCGGGCTGGGGCTGGCGATCGCCCAGCCGCAGCGGCGCGTGCTGGTGCTGACCGGCGACGGCGAAATGCTCATGGGGCTGGGAATGCTGGCGACCATAGGCGCGCGGCGTCCCGGCAACCTCGCGATCGTCGTGCTGGACAACGAGCATTACGGCGAGACCGGCATGCAGCCGTCGCACACCGGCTTCGGCGTCGATCTCGCGGCTGCCGCGCTGGCCTGCGGATTCGCTGCCGCGCGCACGATCACGGCCATGGACGAGATCGCCGGCCTGCGCAAGGCGATCCACGGCGCCAGCTGCCCGCTGCTCGCGCAGGTCAAGATCGCGCCCGACAAGCTGCCGCTGGCGCTGCCGCCGCGCGACGGCACCCATCTCAAGAACCGCTTCCGCGAAGCCTTGCTCGGCGCGAAGGCCCACACCCAGCGCTAGCCGCGCCCGGCCGCCGGCGCCCTACAGGCGCTGCGCGTACAGCGGGATGCCGAAGCCGATGCCTTCCTGCGCGACGCGGATGATCTCGTCCACGAGTTCCGGCAGCAATGCCACGCAGGTCGTGGAAGGCGCCCGCGGGAAACCCGGCACCACACGCGCGATGCTCTCGCAGATCAACCTGCCCTGCGGCCAGTCGGTCTGCATGATGAACACGCCCGCGTCGTCCCTCGACACGGACGTGAGATGGAACGCCGGCTGTCCGATGCCGGCACGCTGCGCGATCCTGTGGATGGCGCGGCGCAGGATGTCTCGCCTGTTCATGGCCGCCCCCTTGGTTCGGGGATGTGACACGACATGCTCGGGCCGAGTTCCGGGAAAATTCTTTCGCGAACATTCTTGCGCGCCGCTGTCGTGCGGCGGCGACGCGCGCGCCCCGGGTCAGCCGAAGCTGAATCCCGGCGTGCGCGTGTAGTGGTGCAGCCCTTCGTCCTGGATCACGAACGAGCGCATGCGCTGCGTGCCGGTGCTGTGGTGCGAGTGCAGCAGGGTGGCCGGCGTGATCTGTGCCGCGCCGGTCGACCAGTCGACGCGCCGGCCATCGATCATCGAGTGGATGCCTTCGCCCTGGATCGCAAGCGTCACCGCGACGCCGTTGTGGCGATGCGGCCGCTGGTCGCGGCCCGGCTCCAGCGTGTTGATGGCCGTGTTGATGGTGGGAATGGTATTGGAGCTGGGCGCGAGCGCGGTCGTGGAAAATTGCACCGAATTCCCCGTCGTGTTCGCAGTGACGGAACGGCTCCAGACCTCCTGGAAATGCCGTTCGATGTCGGCCGCGGGCCAGTGCGTGGTCTCGACCACCGCGTGCCCGGGCAGCGGTGCGCGCAGGCGCTCGAACGCCAGCAGGGGCTCGTTGGTGACCGAAAACAGCAGGCTGTCCGCGCGGCCCGCGCGATGCACCGTTTCGCCGCCGCCCGGAAAGCAGAACACGTCGCCGCGTTCCCAGGCAATGACGTCCCGGCCGTTGCGGCTTTCCCCGCCGCCGGACATCGCATAGTAGATTTCGCCCGAGGCGGCGAACGCGGTGCGCAGCGTCTCGTTCGCCCGCAGCTTCACGTAGCGGCACAGCATGGTGGGCGTGGTGGCGGGATAGGCCGTGCAGAGCTCGGCCGAGATGTCCAGTGCGATCAGCCCCGTCGGCGTCGCCGCGCCGAAAGCACGATCGCGCTCTTCGAGGAATTGCCGGATCGGCACGGCCGGCCAGGAGAAGGCGAAGCCGTTTTCGTTGGTCAGGTAACGGGCACGTCCGGTAAAGGACGATTCCGATTCGACTTCTGCGGTTGCTGCGCTGTCGGCCAAGGCGACTCTCCTCTTCCGGATTGCATGCGCCCAATATACTGCGAACCCCGTTCCGCCGCCGGGCAGCGTTCCCGGCCGTGGAATCAGGCCTTCTTCATTTTCCCGGCGAACTTGGCGCGGAACTTCGCGACCTTCGGCGCCACCACGAATTGGCAATAGGGCTGGTTCGGGTTGTTCTCGAAATATTCCTGGTGGTACGGCTCGGCGACGTGGAAATCGGTTGCGGGTGCGATCTCGGTGACGATGGACGAGGCGAAGGCCTTGCTCTTCGTCAGCTCGGCGATGATTTTCTCGGCCTCGGCCTTCTGCTGCGGCGAGTGGTAGAAGATGGCGGAACGGTACTGCGTGCCGACGTCGTTGCCCTGGCGGTCGAGCGTGGTCGCGTCGTGGATCACGAAGAACACTTCCAGCAGCTCGCGATAGCTGGTCACCGCAGGATCGAACGCGATGCGCACGACTTCCGCGTGGCCGGTGTCGCCCTCGCAGACGTCGCGGTAGGTGGGCTTGGGCGTATGGCCGCCCATGTAGCCCGACTCCACGCTGACGACGCCCTCGAGCCTGTCGTACACCGCTTCCAGGCACCAGAAGCACCCTCCCGCCAGCGTGGCGACTTCCGTGCCGCCCGCGCTCTGCCCGGCATCCATTGCGACCTCCGCGACGTGTACCGGCAGTGTAGCGGCAAGCCACCCGGCGCGGAAAGCGCGGCCTCAGGAAGGCGCAGTGCCCGCAGCAGCTGCGCGCGCGGGCCCCATCCCGGTCCGCGCCGAGGCGATGACGTCCCGGTACGCGGCAGCCATGCGCCGCGCCAGGGCGCCGGCGCTCCATTCCGCCACGTAGGCGGGCCCCTGCGCCGCGAGCCGGGCACGCAGGCCGGCATCGCCCAGGAGCGCCACGACGTGGCGTGCGAAATCCTCCTCGTCGTCCTCCGGAACGAGCGCCGCGCGGCGCGGCCCGACGATGTCCCGCGTGCCCATGACCGCGGTGGAGACGACCGGCACGCCCAGCGCCATCGCTTCGAGCAGTACCAGACCCTGGGTCTCGGTGCGCGAGGCGAAGACGAAGGCGTCCGCAGCGCGATAGCAGTCGAGCAGGGCGCCGTTGCGGTCGAGGTAGCCGACGAACAGGACGTTGCCGGCGAGCCCGCGGCCGTTCACGAGCTTGCGCAGGCGGTCGAGGGCGGGTCCCTCGCCCGCTATCGTCAGCAGCACGTCGGGCACGCTCTCGCGCACGCGCTCCAGCACGCGCACCAGGAAGCCGATGTTCTTCTCGAAGGCCACGCGGCCGACGTAGAGCAGCATCGGCCGGTTCCCGGCGATGCCGTGGCGCAGGCGGAAGGCCGTGCCGTCGCCGCCTGCGAACTGCGCCATCGGGATGCCGGTCGGGATCACGTGCATCGGCACGCGCACGCCATAGCCGGCGAGCCTGTCGCGCATCGCCGAGGATGGCACGACGAGCGCGTCCATGCGGTTGCACTGCGTGCGGGACAGCCGGCGCGACAGGCCGCGCATGACGGACTTCGGCATGAACGGCACGTAATGGAACAGGTATTCCTCGAAGAAGGTGTGGTAGGTCTCCACGCGCGGCAGGCCGAGCCCGTCGGCGATCTGCACGCCGGCGTGGTGGGCGACGAACGGCGTCTGGACATGCACGATGTCGTAGCCGCGCCCGCGCAGCCCCGGCAGCAGCGCGCGCAGTGCCCCCGGCTTCATCATGCGGTCCTCGGGATCGAAGGGCACGCGGCGCGACGGCACGCGCAGCGTGCGGCCGTCGTCGGCGCAGGATGCGGGATATTGCGGTGCCACCAGGTCGACTTCGTGGCCGAGGCCGGCGAGCTCGCGGCGGAACGTCTGGATCGACGTGGAAACGCCGTTCACTCTCGGAAAATACACGTCCGAGACCATCAGGATCTTCACGGCTTTCCCCTCGATGACCGCATCGTTGCGATCCTATGGGGGAAATGTGACAGGCGTGCGACGATGCGTCGGGCCGCGGCGCGATTCCGGCGCAGGTCAGAGCATCTGCGTGCCCAGCCACCAGAAGGCGGCGGCGATCAGCGCGGAGGCCGGGATGGTCAGCACCCATGCCCAGACGATGCGGCCGGCCACGCCCCAACGCACTGCGGACAGGTTCTGGGCCGACCCCACGCCGACGATGGATCCGGTGATGGTATGCGTCGTGGACACCGGCACGCCCAGCGCCGTGGCGAGGAACAGCGTGATCGCGCCGCTCGTCTCCGCGCAGAAGCCGCCCACGGGCTTCAGCCGGGTGATCTTCTGGCCCATGGTCTTGACGATGCGCCAGCCGCCGAACAGCGTGCCCATGGCGATGGCGCCGTAGCAGGCGAACGGCACCCATATCGGCAGCGGCTCCTTCGGGCCGGTGATCTGCGCGGCGATCAGCAGCATCCAGATCACGCCCATGGTCTTCTGCGCGTCGTTGCCGCCGTGGCCGAGGCTGTAGAACGCGGCCGACACGAATTGCAGGCGGCGGAACCAGCGGTCGATGCGTCGCGGCGTCTGGCGGCGGCAGATCCACGCGACCAGGATCGTCAGCAGGATGCCGAGTACGAAGCCGAGCAGGGGCGAGAGCACGATGGCCGCGGCCGTCTTCAGGAAACCCGCCGCGATCAGCGTCTGCATGCCGCCCTTGGCCACCGCCGCGCCGGCGAGCCCGCCGATCAGCGCGTGCGACGAGCTCGACGGGATGCCGTAGTACCAGGTGATGACGTTCCAGGCGATCGCGCCCACGAGCCCCCCGAACACGACGTGGTGGTCGACGATCGCCGGGTCGACGATGCCCTTGCCGACCGTCGCGGCAACCGCCACGCCGAACATCGCGAAGGCCACGAAGTTGAAGAATGCCGCCCAGGCGACCGCCCACTGCGGGCGCAGCACGCGCGTGGACACGATCGTGGCGATGGAATTGGCCGCGTCGTGGAAGCCGTTCATGAAATCGAACGCCAACGCCAGCAGCACGAGGAACACCACGACCTGGAAGCTCATCGAGGGCCTTTATCCGGTTGGGCCGCGCAGGGTGGCGGCGCGCGGGTCAGGAATTGTCGAGGACGATGCCCTCGATGATGTTGGCGACGTCCTCGCAGCGATCCGTGACGCCCTCGAGCGTCTCGTAGATGGCGCGCAGCTTGATCACCTGGCGCACGTCGGGCTCGTCGCGGAACAGCTTCGCCATGGCCGAGCGCATCACGTGGTCGGCCTCGGACTCGAACTTGTCGATCTCGGCGCAGACCGCGAGGATCCGGGCCGAGTTTTCCATGTTGGAGAGCAACGCCACCGCCTCCCCGACCTTGCCCGCGCAGGTCACGCACAGGTCGGCGAGCTTTTTCGCGTCCAGCGTCACGGAGCGGATGTCGTACAGGTGGATCGATTGCGCGGCGTCTTCCATGAGGTCGAGGATGTCGTCCATGCGCGTGACGAGTTGGTGGATGTCCTCGCGGTCGATCGGCGTGATGAAGGTCTTGTGCAGCAGCTCGATGGCCGAGTGCGCGATGCGGTCGCCGCGCTTCTCGATGGTCTCGATGTTGTAGCAGCGGCCCTGGACGTCGTCGAAGGCGGCCATGAGCGCGGCGAGCTCGCGGCTCGCGAGCTGGATCTGGTCGGCGAGCTCGACGAACAGCTCGAAGAAGCGCCCTTCGGTGGGCATCAGGCGGGCAAACACGGCGGCACCTTTCCCGCGGGCCGGCGGCACCGCGCACATGCGCGCCGGACCTCACGATGTCGTTTGAATCGGCGGGCCGTATTGTAGGCCATGGTCAGATAAGTGTCATAAAGCTGCCATAATCGGCGGACGTTATCGACGGGCGGGCATGATAGGGCTGCTGCAGAGGGTTGCCGAGGCAAGCGTGGAGGTCGGGGGGCGGCGCATCGCCGCCATCGGTCCCGGCCTGCTCGTGCTGGTGTGCGCCGAGCGCGGCGACGGCGATGCCGAAGCCGGGCGCCTGCTGGAGCGCCTGCTCGGCTACCGGGTGTTCGCGGACGGGGCCGGGAAAATGAATCTGAGCCTCGCGGACGTGAAAGGGGGCCTGCTGCTGGTGCCGCAGTTCACGCTGGCTGCCGATACGGCACGGGGCATGCGGCCGAGTTTCACGCCTGCTGCGCCGCCACAGGAAGGCCGGCGCCTGTTCGAGCACATGCTCTCGGCGGCCCGCGCGCGACACGCGCCGGTCGAGGCCGGCGAGTTCGGCGCGCACATGCGGGTGGGCCTGGTCAACGACGGGCCGGTGACCCTGTGGCTCACGGCCAGGCCGGCGCGAGCCTGAGGCCCGGGGACGGCGCGCGTGCGACAATGGAAGGCATACGGCGTACGCATGCAGACAGGATATTCCTCTAGATCGCGATGAATTCGAGCGCCACAGGCCCCGTGCCACGCGTGCTGCTGGTGGACGACGCCCCGGACACCCGGCTGCTGATGTCGCTGTTCCTGCGGCGTTCCGGCGTGGAAATCCTGACCGCCCGCAACGGCGAGGAGGCCCTGCAGGTCACGGCCTCCATGCGCCCCGACCTCGTCGTGCTCGACCTCACCACCACGGGCATGTCGTGCTACGAAGTCTGCAAGCGCATCAAGACCAATCCCGACACGGCGCTGACCCCGGTGGTGTTCCTGCTCGCCACGGACGAGCGCGAGGAGCGCATCAAGGGCCTGCAGGTCGGTGCCGACGATTTCTTCAGCAAGCCGATCGAGAAGGACGAGTTCCTGGTGCGCGTCAAGTCGCTGGTCAACGGCCACCAGGCGCGCAAGCACCGCGTGGAGGCGCCGGCGGCCGAGGGCGAGGCGGACGCGCAGGAGCACCTGCGCGCGCGCAAGCTCATGGACAAGACGCTGGCCGCGCCCGGCATGCCGGGCGGCCCGCCGGTGGGCTACCAGAACCGCTTCGACGCCGTGATCCTGTTCGCGGACCTGCGCGGCTTCACGCGCATGGCGGAGAAGCTGCCGCCCACCGAGGTCGTGCTGCTGCTCAACGAGTATTTCTCGCTGCTGACCGACGTGGCCTACCGCCACAACGGCGTGATCTTCAACATGGCCGGCGACAGCCTGCTCGTGGGATTCGGCGTGCCGTTCGAGCAGCCGGACGCGGCCGAGCGCGCCATCCGGTGCGGCAACCAGATGCTGGCCGAGTTCGACGCGCTGTCCGCGCAGTGGCGGGCGAGGCACGGGCTGGAGACCGGCCTGGGCATCGGCGTGAACAAGGGCGAGGTGGTGGCCGGCAACGTGGGCTCGCCGGCGTACTCGAACTTCACCATCATCGGCGACGCCGTGAACATCGCCTCACGGCTGATGCAGCGCGCCCGCGCAGGCGAGCTGCTGCTGTCGGACAACGTCATGGAAGTGCTGAAGTCGACGCAGACGTTCATGGAGGCCCTGCCGCTGCCGCCGCTCACGCTGCGCGGCCGCTCGGAGCCCATCGGGCTGTACTGCATCCCCTACAAGGGCAGGCTGGACACGCGGGCTTAGCGGCTCCGGCGGCGATCGGAGGCGATAGATTTTTTCTATCGCAGCAACAAATTTAATTCACTGGATCGATCGAGCCCCGGGGAGGATCATGGGTTTCCCCGCCCGCACGGGCTTTCGAGGACAAGGCGATGACCCGCTTCGCGCAGCAGGCAGGATGCATCCTGCGCCGGCACCTTGCCGCGATCGCCGCGGTCTGGTGAAGTTGCACGAACCCGGAGAAACCGGGAGCCGGATGCCGGCCCGAAAGGATCGGTACGTCATCAGGCAGCCCGACGCAGGAACGAAGTCGATTCATGCCGGTGCCCGACCCCATGCAGGACCGGGTCACCCTGTGCCCACCACCACAAGCAGGAGAACCCATGCCAAACGAACCCAAGTGCCCGTTCCACTCCACCGCCGGCGGCGGTACGACCACCCGCGACTGGTGGCCCGACCAGCTGCGCCTGGACCTGCTGAACCAGCATTCCTCGAAATCCGACCCGATGGGCGAGGGCTTCGATTACGCGAAGGAGTTCAGGAGCCTCGACTATGCAGCGCTGAAGAAGGACCTCGCCGCGCTGATGACGGATTCGCAGGACTGGTGGCCCGCAGACTTCGGCCACTATGGCGGCCTGTTCATCCGCATGGCCTGGCACAGCGCCGGCACTTACCGCATCGGCGACGGCCGCGGCGGCGCTGGCCGCGGGCAGCAGCGCTTCGCGCCGCTCAACAGCTGGCCGGACAACGTGAGCCTGGACAAGGCGCGCCGCCTGCTGTGGCCGATCAAGCAGAAGTACGGCCGCAAGATCTCATGGGCCGACCTGATCGTGCTCACGGGGAACGTCGCCCTGGAGACGATGGGCTTCAAGACCTTCGGTTTCGCCGGCGGGCGCGAAGACACCTGGGAGCCGGACCACGACGTGTACTGGGGCCGCGAGACCAAGTGGCTCGGCGGCGACATCCGCTACTCCAGGGGTTCGCCGGGCGTCAACGAGGACCACGGCGTGCTCGTGAAGGACGACGACAGCAAGGTTCCGCACACGCGCGATCTCGAGAACCCGCTGGCTGCCGTGCAGATGGGCCTGATCTACGTCAACCCCGAAGGCCCCGACGGCAATCCCGACCCGGTCGCGGCCGCGAAGGACATCCGCGACACCTTCGGCCGCATGGCCATGAACGACGAGGAAACCGTCGCGCTGATCGCCGGCGGCCACACCTTTGGCAAGACGCACGGCGCCGGTCCGGCGGACAACGTGGGCGTCGAGCCCGAAGCGGCCGACCTGGAGGCCCAGGGTCTCGGCTGGGCCAGCAAGTTCGGCTCCGGCAAGGGCGCAGACGCGATCACCAGCGGCCTGGAGGTCACCTGGACCACGACGCCCACGAAGTGGAGCAGCAACTTCTTCTGGAACCTGTTCGGCTACGAGTGGGAGCTGACGAAGAGCCCCGCCGGCGCGCAGCAGTGGACGGCGAAGGGCGCCGGCGCGACGATCCCGCACGCCTTCGACAAGTCGAAGAAGCTCGTGCCGACGATGCTGACCACGGACCTGTCGCTGCGCTTCGACCCCGCCTACGAGAAGATCTCGCGGCGCTTCATGGAGAACCCGGATCAGTTCGCCGACGCCTTCGCGCGCGCCTGGTTCAAGCTCACGCACCGCGACATGGGGCCGCGCGCACGCTACCTCGGCCCGGAAGTGCCCAGGGAAGAACTGATCTGGCAGGACCCGGTTCCCGCGGTCGACCACAAGCTGGTCGACGACAAGGACGTCGCCGCGCTCAAGGCCAGGATTCTGGGTTCCGGGCTCACGGTCTCGCAGCTGGTCTCGACCGCATGGGCGTCGGCATCCACGTTCCGTGGCGGCGACAAGCGCGGCGGCGCCAACGGCGCGCGCATCCGCCTGGCGCCCCAGAAGGACTGGGAGGTCAACCAACCCGCTCAGCTGGCGAAGGTACTCAAGGCGCTGGAAGGCATCCGGGCCGACTTCAACAAGTCGGCGGCCGCCGGCAAGAAGGTCTCGCTCGCCGACCTCATCGTGCTGGGAGGCAGCGCCGGTATCGAGCAGGCCGCGAAAAACGCCGGCGTCAGCGTGACGGTGCCTTTCGCGCCGGGACGCACGGACGCCACGCCGGAGCAGACCGACGAGCTGTCTTTCGCGCCGCTCGAGCCGGTCGCGGACGGCTTCCGCAATTACCTCAAGGGCAAGTACGCTGTGCCGGCCGAGGCGCTGCTGGTCGACAAGGCCCAGCTGCTGACGCTGACCGCGCCCGAGATGACGGTGCTCGTCGGCGGACTGCGCGTGCTGGGCGCCAACGCCGGGCAATCGAAGCACGGCGTCTTCACGAAGCGGCCGGAAGCGCTGACCAACGACTTCTTCGTGAGCCTGCTCGACATGGGCACGGAATGGAAGGCCGCCTCCGACGCGAAGGACGTGTTCGAGGGGCGCGATCGCAAGACGGGCGCCGTCAAGTGGACCGGCACGCGCGTCGATCTGGTCTTCGGCTCCAACTCCGTGCTTCGCGCCCTCGCCGAGGTCTACGGCAGCTCGGACGCGCAGAAGAAGTTCGTGGATGACTTCGTGGCGGCCTGGACCAAGGTGATGAACCTCGATCGCTTCGACCTGGCGTAAGCCGGGGAGAGCCCGTCCGGACGCCCGGGCCGGGCGTCCGCGATCACCGCGCCCGCCGCCAGGTCCTGGCGACGGGTGCGCACCTTCAGACCTCCATGGTCTTCTTGAGCTCGGGCGGGTTGACGAAGGTGCTCAGGAAATCGTCGCCCGTGCCGGCATCGAACTTCAGGCCCGCCGCCTTGATGGCGGAATCGGGCACCTTGTCGAGCGGCGTGTAGAACGGGTGGTGGTGCTTGACGTAGGGATTGTTGCGCGCGGCGTTGTAGCAGAACAGCACCGTCCAGCGCCGGCTCGCCGAGCGGTTCTGGTCGGAGCGGTGCAGCGTGTTGCAGTGGAAGAACAGGCCGTCGCCCGGCTCCATCTCGGCATACACGACTTCCATCTGCTTGAGCGCCTGCTCGACGCGCGTGAGGTCGGCGCCGACCTGGCTGCCCTGGATCACGCCGTGGTCGATGCGGCCCAGCAGGTGCGAGCCGCGCACGACCTGCAGGCAGCCGTTTTCCTTCGTGCACTTGTCGAGCGCGACCATGACGCTCGCCATCAGCGGAAACAGGCAGCCGTTGTTGTACCAGTAGCCGTAGTCCTGGTGCCATTCCCACGCGCCGCCCTCGAACGGCTCCTTGGCGGTGAGCTTCGAGTGGTAGTGATAGACCTCGCCGCCGAGCAGCGACTCCATGGTGTCGACGATGCGATGGCTGCGCGCGGCTAGGCCGTACACGCTGTCGCCAGGGTGGTTCCAGAGCGCCATCTTGGTCGCCAGGCCCTCGGCATCCTTGCGGTTGTAGAAATGGCTGCGCACCTGCGGGTCCTTCTCCATCGCCTGCTGCAGCAGCTTCGCCTCCTCGGCGTCGAACAGCCCGCGCACCATGACGTAGCCGTCGCGGTCGTAGGCGGCGCGCTGTTCCGGGGTCAAGATCGATCGATTCACTTTTTCTCCTGGTCTCGTTTCCGGGGACCTGCGTCCCTTTGCACCGCAGGGATTTTAGCCAAGGCGGCACGGCTTCACCACATGAGCGCGGCGCAGCAATTCCGCCTCGCGTTATTTCAATCGGCAATGCCGCGACCTCCGCGGGCCCGTATGGCAGAATGCCGCAGGAAAACGCAGCCATGTCGGAGGAAGCCGTGAAGCGATTCGATCCCGTCACGCAGGCCCGCATCGACCTGACCGCCGCGCTGCGCAGCGCGGCGCGCATGGGCCTGAACGAAGGCGTCTGCAACCATTTCAGCCTGGAAATGCCGGGCGACCCGACGAAGTTCCTCATCAACCCGCAGGGCCTGCACTGGTCCGAGATCACGCCCGCCGACCTCATGGTCGTGGACGAGAAAGGCGAGGTCGTCGAGGGCCGGCACAGGGTCGAGCCGACGGCGTTCTTCATCCACGGCGGCATCCACCTCGGCAAGCGCAAGAAATGCGTGCTGCACACCCACATGCCTTTTGCCACTGCGCTCACGCTGCTCGAGGGCGGCGAGCTCGACGTCTACGCCAACCAGAGCGCCATGCGCTACTACGGCCGCATCGGCTACGACCGCGAATACGGCGGCGTGGCGCTCGCGTCCGAGGAAGGTGACCGCATCTGCAACGCGCTCGGCAGCAAGAACGTCGTGTTCCTGCAGCACCACGGCGTGATCGTCTGCGGCGACAACGTCGCCTATGCCTTCGACGACCTCTACTACCTCGAGCGCTGCTGCATGGTGCAGGTGCTGGCGCAGGGCACCGGCGGCAGGCTCAAGCGCGTGCCGGAGAAAATGGTCGCGGAGGTCGCGAAGCAGATCGAGGGCGAGCGCCAGCAGTCCGTCCTGCACTTCGAGGCGCTCAAGCGCCTGCTCGATCGCGACGAGCCCGGCTGGTCGCGGCTCGGCTGACCGCCTTCCTTTTTTCGCCGGGGAAATCTTCGTGCCGGTCGTCTCCGACCTGAGGATCGCCGTGCTGCCCGGCGACGGCATCGGCGTCGAGGTCATGGATGCCTGCCTGCCGGTGCTCGAATCCGTCGCGGCGAGGACCGGCGGCGTGCGCTTCGCGTGGACGCCCATGCGCGGCGGCGCAAATGCCTATCGAGAGACGGGCAGCGCCTTCACCGACGAGGCCATGAAGCAAGCCGGCAAGGCGGACGCGATCCTGTTCGGCGCCATGGGCCTGCCGGACGTGCGCTACCCGGACGGCACCGAGATCGCGCCGCAGCTCGACATCCGCATGGAATACGAGCTGTACGCCGGTGTGCGGCCGATCCGCAGCCTGCCCGGCACGAGCGGGCCGCTGCGCGACGCGCGCTGCGCCGACATCGATTTCGTGATCCTGCGCGAGCAGACCGAGGGCCTCTACTATTCCCGCGGACGCGGCGTCATGCAGGATGCGGACACGGCGCTGGACACGATGCGGCTGACGCGCGCCGGCTGCGAGCGCGTGTTCGACTATGCGTTCCGGCTCGCCGCCGAGCGCCGCAAGCGCGGCCGCCCCGGGAAGGTCACCTGCGTCGACAAGGCCGGCGTGCTGAAGTCCTACGCGTTCATGCGCAACGTGTTCGGCGAGACCGCCGCGAAGCATCGCGGCTTCGAGGCCGATGCCGCCAACATCGACGCGACCGCGCTCAATCTGCTGCTCAAGCCCTGGGCTTTCGACGTCATCGTCACCGAGAACATGTTCGGCGACATCCTGTCGGACCTCGGGGCGGGCCTGATCGGCGGCATGGGCTTCGCGCCTTCCGGCGATATCGGCGACCGGCACGGCATGTTCCAGCCCTGCCACGGCACGGCGCCGGACATCGTCGGCACCGGCAAGGCCAACCCGACCGCGATGTTCCTGTCGGCGGCGATGATGCTGGACTGGCTCGGCCACCAGAACGGCACGGATCGCCTCGTGCAGGCCGGGCGGCTGCTGGAAGACGCGATTCGCGCCGCGTTCGCGGGCGGCGGCCTGAAGCCGTTCGAGTTCGGCGGCAGGGACGGCACCGCCGCGATCACGCGCGCGGTCCTGGCGGAGATCGCGAAAGCCTGAGCTTGCCCGCGCCGCGCGTCCTCATCGAGTCCCGCAGCCGGATCGGCGAGAGCCCGGTCTGGCATCCGCGGGAAAACGCGCTCTACTGGGTCGACGTCGAGGGCGGGACCATCCACCGCTGGCACGCGGACGACGGCTCGGTCCACACCTGGGACGCCGGCGAACCGGTCGGCTGCATCGGGCTGCGGCGGCGCGGCGGCCTGGTCGGCGCGCGCAGGTCGGGATTCTTTTTCCTCGATACCGGCTCCGGCCGGTTCAGGCCGATCGCCGATCCGGAAGCGGACATGCCGGATAACCGCCTCAACGACGGCAAGGTCGACCGGCGCGGGCGCTTCTGGGCCGGCACGCGTAATTTCGTCGATACGGCGCAGGCATCCGGCGCGCTGTACCGGCTCGACGCGGACCTGTCCGTGCATCGCATGGAAACCGGCCTGCGTTGCCCGAACGGCATGGCGTGGAGCCCCGATGACGGACGCATGTACCTGTGCGATACCTGGGCGCGGCGGATATGCGTCTACGACTTCGACCCCGAACGCGGCACCATCTCCAACCGCCGGCTCTTCCGCGAGCTGCCTGACGAGGAGGGGTTTCCAGACGGCCTGACGGTCGACGCCGAAGGATGCATCTGGAACGCGCACTACGACGGCTGGCGCATCACTCGCTATGCGCCGGACGGC
Source organism: Burkholderiales bacterium (assembly GCA_036274775.1). Lineage (GTDB taxonomy): Bacteria > Pseudomonadota > Gammaproteobacteria > Burkholderiales > JACQAP01 > JACQAP01. Next base: position 81,052 of record DASUFB010000017.1, read on the forward strand.
ACGATCGAGAAGGTCGTGAGAATGCCGGTGCGCAACGTTACCAGCGTGACCTTCGGACGAAAGCAAGCCGGCTCTCTGTTCGCCACGACGAGCTGGCTGCGCCTCGCCGGACACGAGCAACGCGAGCAACTTTCGGCCGGGCATGTCTTCGAAGTCGACATCGGCGTCACCGGCATTGCCGAGCCCGCCTTCGCGGGTTGAGCCCGGCACTGCCCGATTTCGGCGCCGGGCCGACCGTCGCCAATCGGCGACTCGCCGCACCGTCCGAGAACTTTCCGTCCCGCGCCGCCGTCTATCCGTCCAGAAGTCGCGGGACGTGCTGTAGCAGTGGGGGCGAAACACGAAGATTTCGTCCTGTCCGGGGGCTGGTTCGTTTCGCGTATTCATGACCTCGAACAGGAGAGCCACGATGAAATTGACCCCAGCCGCCATCATGGCGGCCAGCGCGCTCGCGCTTTGCGCCGCCACGGCGCACGCCGCCGGCGGCGAGACCGTGTTCCGGTTGAAGGCCATCCAGATCGAGCCCGACGTGGATAGTGACGTGCCCGGCATCGATCTCGATGGCGCGACAGGTGGCGAGCTCGGCTTCACGAGCTTCCTGTCCGACCACTGGGCGATAGACCTCGGCGCAGGGACCACCAAGCACGACATCACCTATTTCGGGATGGATGCCGGCTCCCTGAAGCTGCTGCCGGTGAACCTGATGCTGCAATTCCACTTCGCGCCGAATGCCGCTTTCCGCCCGTACATCGGCGCCGGCGGCAACTACACGCACTTCTATGACGTGAGCGTGCCCGGCGGGCTTGCCGACGTCGACCACGACGTGTTCGGCCCCGCTGCACAGGCCGGCTTCGACATTCCGCTGGGCAAGACCGTGCTGTTCAACGTGGACGCCAAGAAGATCTGGATGGAAACCGACATGCACGGTGCGGCAAGCGGCAACCTGAAGCTCGATCCCTGGGTGTTCGGAGCCGGCCTCGGATTCCGGTTCTAGCGGCCAGCCTGCGCAAGCCCGTTGCGCGCGGCGGCGGGCTTGCCTCCTGGACGCAGCAATTTTCTTCCACCCGCGCGCAATTACGTACCTGCTCACGCCGCTTTTCTTGCAATCCGACATCCCGCGGTGACGCCACGTGAAACGCGGGATCGCATCGGGGATGGATGGGTGCCGGAGCTTGAACTTTGCGGACCGGCCCGCGTCCCATCAGACGCGAGCTTCGCGACCCGTCGTGGGATGCGACGAGACCTCGTCGCACCAGGGGGACGGTTGGCGGGCACGCAGATTCAACAACAGCCTCACAAGGAGCAGCAAATGAACAAACGCATTGCACTCGCCGCCGCAGTCTCCGCCCTGGCGCTGGCCGCGCCGATCGCCCACGCGGCGCCCGGCGACAACATCGCCCGCCTGAAGGCCGTCAACATCAACCCGGACGTCGACAGCGACGTTCCGGGCCTGGACGTTGATGACCAGACGACCGCGGAAATCGGCCTCACGCACTTCTTCACTTCGAACCTCGCCCTTGATCTGGGCATCAGCTACGCCAAGCATGACGTCTCGCTGGGCGGCGGCGACGCGGGCTCGGTGAAACTCATGCCGGTGAATCTCACTGCGCAATACCACTTCCTGCCGGAAGGCCAATGGCGGCCGTACGTCGGCGCCGGCGTGAACTACACCCACTTCTCCAGCGTGAACATCGCGAACGGCTCCGTCGGCCTCGACAAGGATCGCTTCGGCCCCGTGGTCCAGGTGGGTCTCGACGTGCCGATCAGCAACACGGCCTGGTCCTTCAACGCGGACGTCAAGAAGATCTGGCTGAGCACCGACGCATCCGGAGCGGCCAGCGGCAACGTCGACCTCGACCCATGGATCTTCGGCGTCGGCGTGGGCTACCGGTTCTAACCGACCGGCATTCGCCGTTCCGTCCAAGCCCGCTGCAGGCAGCGGGCTTTTTCTTTCACCGGGCCCGTGGTTGCGCATCCGCCACGAAACGTGGTAACACAATGGCATTCGACGTCGGCCGGGATCCCGCATGCGCGTACTGGTTTCCTCGCACCAACCCGAGACCGCCGGGACGCTGCGGGACATGGTTCGGGAGATCGACAGGGAGCACGCGGTCGACGTCATCATCCGCGCGGCGAGAAGCCCGCGTGTGCCACGCTCCCCCGACCTGATCCTGCTCGACATCGACGATCCCGCGCCACGGCACGAGGGCGCGCTCATCCGGCAGCTCGTCGAAGATCATCCCGGTGCCCGGATCGTCGCGACGGGTTCGCGTTCGGACGACGCCTACGTGAAAAGCATCCTCGAGCTTGGAGTGCTCGGCTACCTGCCGAGGATATATTCCAGGGTAGTTTCGCTGGGGCTGCTTCGCCTGGCATTCGGAGGCCCGCCCGTCGCACACATCGGCAGCCGACGCAACACCGGACCCCGGCCGTCCGCGACACCGTCGCCGCCGCCTTCACGTCCGTCCCTGAGCGCTTTCGGCTTGACGGCCAGGAAGATTGAAGTGCTGCAGCTCGTCGCGGAGGGCAAGTCGAATCATGCGATCGCGAAGCGGCTCGGCATCACCGAAGGCACGGTCAAGCTGCATCTGACGGCCATGTTCCAGATGCTGGGCGTGCGCAACCGCATCGAGGCGGCGCAGATCGCGGCGCGGTTGAACAGCACGGATGCGCGCCAGTTGCACCAGGCACAGAGCGGCGTCCTCGACCTGGAGGTGCTGCTGCCGCACATGTCCCACCGGCATGTGGGAAACGGTGCCGTGCTGTTCAGGAAGGGCGAATCGGGCGGGGAATTGTGCTATGTGCAGCGCGGGAGGGTGCGCCTGGAGGAAATCGGCGTCGAGCTGGGCCATGGCGCCATCTTCGGCGAGATCGGCATCTTTTCGCCGTCTCACGAGAGGACCTGCACCGCGGTCTGCGCCACGGACGTCGACCTGTTCGTGCTGACCGCGGAGCAGGCCTGGCGCCTGTTCCTGAAGGATCCGCGCTTCGCGCTTTGCGTCCTGCACCTGATCGTCAAGCACTTGATGGCTGACCGGGCAAGGCAGCCCTGATCCCGCATCTTGACGCGGGAAGCACCCTCAATCCCTGAATATCCGCCGCCCGAGCAACTGGCCCAACGCGCGGTAGCTCTCCCACTGATCGTCATCGAATAACGGGTTGGCCGTCGGCTCGTTCGGAAACGACTTGTTCTGCTTCGCGTACGAGCGCACGTCCAGCAACGGCTGGTCGCGCACGGCGACGGGCTTTATCAGCAACAGCCAGCTTTCGGGGGACTGCGAATCGCCGTAGGTTATCCCGGCCAGCGCGGCGGCATGCGATCCGGATCGCCTGAATTCGGCGATGCCACCGATGGCGTCCGGATCTATCCAGTCCCGTATCCACTGGGGCACGGGTGCCCGAATCGTGGCTTCCACCGCCCGCCATCCAATCTTCCCGGCGCTCCTCTCCGGCGATGGCTCCGCCCAGGACAGCTCCGCCGCGAAATCGATGCGGGCCTGCCGGGTCAATATGGCGAGATTGTCGAACTCGTACTTGTCGTCCTCCGTGGCATCCACCGCAATGATGAACGGAAGCTTGCGCCGGAGAAGCTCGTACAACCCCAGGTTCTCGAAATGTCCGCCATCCGTGAGATACCAGTAGCGTTCCGACGGTCCGGCAAAATACCCTCGCCACTCGTTCAGTATCTTGCCCTGGACCTTGAACAGCCAGCCTGGAAACGACCACAAGCGGCGCAGGAAGCTGGGCGGATAGCGATCGGATCTGTGATCCGCCTGGATGCCGCTGTCCCACCAGTATCCCAGCCGGATGTTGAGCAACCCCAGCAACAGGGACAATGGCATGCGCGTCCGGCGTCCCAAGCCGGTCGTCAGTGCCGCGGCCGATATGCCCAGCCACTGGCTGAGCCGCAGCGGCTCGACACGCGCCGGAAGGTGGTCCTTTCTCCCCAGCACGTGGAATGCATCAGGATCGGGGCCGACCGGAAGTGCCCGCAAGACGATCTCTCTCGAATCCGAGCCGGCGGGTGCGTTGAAGGCCGCGAGCCACCTGAACCAGTTGCCGATCCCGGACCCGGCAGCGGATTCCCAGACGGAGTGGAACCGCAACCCGACGCTCACACCCAGGGGGCCGACGCACATCGGCAGGCCATGGTCTTCCGGAAGGCGTCGACCCGAAATCGCGTCGGCGGTCTCGTTCACGCATACGTTGATGAGGTGCAAGGGCCCCCCGGCCTGTTCCGGGTGATAGCGGTCCATGGGCAGGTCGTCACCAGGATCGGCGACCAGGATGTCCACCGATATTTCGCCCGCATTGGGATGCGTCCTGGCGGCATTGGCGGCGCCAAGGAAGGCCCGCGAGACCCGCTCCCCGTATGCCGATTGCAGCGAAGAACGGTTCAGGACGTCAAAGGCGTGTCTGATCGCCAAGGAAAAAATCAGGCCTATCAGCATTACGCACAGGCCGAATTTCTCGTCGTGATTGAAAGCCCAGTGCACCATGGTGTCGATCGAGAACAGGAGCACGGCAAGCATTGCGTAAGCGATCGCCCCGATCGCAAGCCCACCCAGCAGGTTGCCTGGCCACACCGGTTGCGAGGACTTGTCCATGGGCAGCAGCCTCGTAACCAGCGTGTTGAACACCGGCAACACCGTGGAAAGCAGCGCCACGGTCGCGGCGACGATTTGGCCCCAGCCAACGCTGGCGGTTATGCGCGCCCACGTATCGAGCAGGACCCAGAGGGCCGCGCACGCAAGGAAAAACAGGAACAAGCCCAGGCAGCGGGTGATTTGGTTGCGCACGACGATGCTTTTCGCGAGCGGCTCCAGCCAGGTGCCGTGGGAAACCCGAAATCGCGCGACTTCCTGCAGGACCCATGCGAGAAGCAGCATGACGACCGCAGCCATCGCCCAGAACGTCAGCGAGGGAATCACGGCGACCACCACGGCTCCGGCAAGCAGGACGATCCACCCGAGCAGCGGAAAAAGCGAGTACGGGCCCTTGGTATCTGCCTTCGGTGTCAACCAGAAGCTCAGCGAATAGGGCACTACTGCGAATGCAAGGATGAGAACGGGCAGCCTCCACCACGGCGAAAGCACGACCTGGTCGGGGACGATTACCGTCCCGTTGCCCCACCGCCAATCTGCAAAGCCGCGGAACATCCCGAATACGCCCAGGAAAAGCATGGCGATGGTGAAATGCAGGGCGATGAAGTTGCGCCAGAAAATACCGAGGTCGAGGTAGATCTCCGGCCTGCCGCCCGCCAATATGTAGTTCGCGTGGCGTCGCAGCCACCACATCTCCGGGGAGTTGATGTCCGCCAGCACCTTTTGCACGTATCCGACCTTGTCCGGCGTGCCGGCGGCGGCACCGCCGAGCAGCCTGGTGAAGAGCCGGCCCACGAATCCTCCGGAAAATCCCCCGCCCGATACCGTCGACATGAAGTCGATGCGTCGCAACCTGTCCTTTTGCGCAAGCGCCTGCAGCACGCCGAGCGAGAACGTGCCGCTGCGAATGCCCCCTCCGGAGAGAGCCAGACCCACCGCCTGGGGCGGCAAGCCGCAGCTTGCGTAGTCCCTGTCGTTGCCGGAAGTCCCGTCCGCACCGCTCCCAGGAAGTCGGGCAGCTTTCCGTCGATCGCTCAAGGCGCGGGCTTCCAGGCAGCGGAGCTCGTGGGGATATTTGGCGCAATCGGCGATGATCGTGTCGGCCGCCTTCTCGCCGATCATGAAGACGGCGGAGCAGATGAAGTATCCCGGGATTTGCGGAAAGACGGACGCATCCACGACGCGCAGGCCCTTGACGCCGTGCACGCGGAACTTGCTGTCGACGACCGCCATGTCCTCCACTTTCCCCGCATCCGCCTGCCAGGGCTGACTGCCTATCCGGCACGTCCCGCAGGCGTGATGTCCCCACGCTTCCCGGCGAATCCAGTCTTCCAGCTCCCCGCTGTCGTTACGCAGATCCTCGCCCGGCTGCTTTTCATGGTTGATGGGGCTGCCGCGCGACGCGTTCAGCCGCCGGACGTACTTGACCGCGTGCACAAGGGCCCGCAAATCGTCTTCATGTCCGTCGCCAAAAGAATTGAAGTTGATTTCCGGCTGGTCCAATGCGTCGGCGGTGCGGAGCCTGACGACGCCACCCACGTTGGACGTGTATGCCTTGAGGATGACCCAGCTCCACAGGTTGCGGGTTTCCTTGGCGGCATTTCCCGACGCCTTCAGCAACTCCCTGGACCATCCCCAGTAGTAGCCCCTGAATGCGGCGGGAAAGCCGAGGATCAGCAAGTCCGGAATCGACCGCATTTCTTCCCGCAGGGCCTGCGACACCTTCGAATCGAGCAGGATCGCAAGGGCGCCGCCGTTCGTCGTGTACAGCCCCTCTCCCATGCGCCGCCACTCCCGGGCAATGGGATCCGACGCGTCGTTCGGCTGGAACGAAGCCCCCTGAAGGCACGGGAATTCTTCGTCCAGCTCCGACACGACGCTGATTTCGTAGCGGTCCTGCAGGTTCCTTCCGACCCCCGGAAGGGCAACGACCCCCCCCACGACTCCATTCGCATCCCCTATTCCCGCGATACCTCTTTCCTTCAGGTGGCCGGGATCGCCGATGCCGCTCAGCATGAGGAGCTGGGGAGAATTGAAAGCCCCGGCACAGACGATCACTTCCTCCCGGGCGAAGTAGTTCAGTGACTCGCCGGGCACCTGCGGCGAGACGCCGGCCCTGTAGATTCCGGCGCCCCTCACTACCTCAACGCCGTGCGCGCGAGGGGGGGTACCCTGCCCGTCGTTCGCAAGCAGGATGCGCCTGGCGAAAATTCCGGTTTCGATGACCAGGTGGTCGGGATAGTCCCGGGCGGTCTGCAGCAACCATTCGCGAACGCCCGACCGCCGCACGCCGTCCGTCGCGATCGGAACGAGGTTGATGCCGTCGGGGCTCTGGCGCCTCTTGTTGAGGTCGTTGGCATCGAGTGCCTTCGCGACATCCAGGCTGAATATCGCCTGCCGCCACCACCATTGCAGGCGACGGTCGCCGAGCACCGTCTTGCCCACGATGATCAGCAGTCTGCGAAAGATCCTGTCCGTGCGCAATATGGAAAGCAGCAGGGCAGGGCTCACGAAGCTGGTCGCCTGCCAGCCGGACCGGCCGTGCCCGGCGCGGTCGAGCTGGGACCTCGGATTCACGAACTTGACCACCCTCAGGCCAAGATCGCCGGCGCGCCACCAGAAGTTGCGGATGAATTCGCGGAAGACGTCTTCGTACTTGCATTTCTCGATCCGCGAGAAATAACCCTGCATCCGCTCCGATCGCCAGCTCTCGTCGCCGGTCAGGCTCGCGATCCGGTCCCAGTCATAGTCGTTGGGCCGGACGATGATCATGGCGTTGTGCGCCGTGCACCCGCCGAGCGCGGAACTGCGTGGATACAGGATGCCGCCCCTGCCGATTCCGCCGGTTGCCGAAGGATCGTGCTGGCTGAAATACTTCGGATCCCCCCTTTGTACCTCGTCCCGCTCGTAGTGGCGCACCGAAAAATTCCAGCTCATGTCGGGGTCTTCCGTCGCCGCCGCGTGATATCCCGGCACGCCGTAGGCTTCCCTCCACCGCCATTCCTCGAACGCCTCGGGAACGACCGGATCTCCGCCGCACGCCCGTTCCACTGCGGGATCGCGTCCTGCTTCGATCAGCAGCACTCTCTTGCCAGCACGCGCGAGCCGGGCCGCGAGAGGCCCTCCCCCCGCACCCGATCCGATCACGATGAAGTCGAACGGGGTCCGGTCGCCGTACTGGGCATCGAGCAGAAGCTCCGCGCGCGTCAATTTTGCCTGGGTCATATGCCCTCGCCGGTCATGACATGCTCAAAGCGTCTTCAGGAACGCCTTCAGGTCGTTCTTCTCGGCGTCTGTCAACGCCTCGCCGAACCAGTGCCCGCGATCGAGGACGAAATCCGGGCACTTGCTTGCCCGCAGCAGCGCGAGCCCGGCTTCCTTCTCGAAGGCTTGCTGCGCGGGGCCTCCTTTCAGCCCGTCGCGGTACACGATCAGGATGCCGCGGGCCGCGGCGGACAACGCCTCCACGAGCACGCGGCCGGGCGCTTCCGGATTGAGGTTTGCTATCAGGTTCACCGGCGTGCCCTTGGGAATCGGCCCGACCTTCATGTCCACGACTTCCCACTCCAGCAGCACGAACAGTCCCAGCGTGCAGCCAAAGCTCAGCACGGCCAGCGCGGACAGGAAAGCACGCGCCCAGCGCACCCTCCTTTCGTATCCCCAAAACCAGACCGCGCCGACCGCTGCCGCAAAAGGCAACCCCCATGACAGCCAGTAGACCCGGTCGATGCGCGTGATGGCCAGTGCCAGGCCGGTCAGTACCGCGATCAGGATCAGCACGAACCCCGCGCTTTTCGGCGAGGCGAACCAGGCCATGCCCGCCAAGACCAGCGTCATAGCGCATGCCGCTGCCAAAATTGCGGGCACCGCGAACGGACCAAATATGCCGGAGACGAGCGTACGAACGTATTTTTTCGGAAACCACAGCCATGTCTTCTCGGATGTCCGGTAGATGAATCCCGGGTCGTCGCCCGACGGACCGGCCGCGTTCACGTTCGTGCTGCCGGGAGCGGGGTTGCGCCCCTGCACCCGCTTGCTTTTCCACAGCAGCTTGTCGATTCCGTCTTCGAACGCCTCGAGCCGGCCGTCCATCGACACGGCCCTGGCGTATCTGTCGGGAGAGCTGGCATGCGTGGCGGGAATGTAGGCTCCCAGCGCATTGTTGTGCAGGTACGGCGCCGTCGCCCAGATGCCGATGAGGGAAGGCGGGCGATAGTAGCCCGGCCCGCCTCCCGGCGGTTCATAGGCATCGTTGTTGCCCCAGTCGTCGAGAGGGGCGCCCGAATACGGATTGTAAAAGTGCACCTTGCCAACGGCGGGCAGGCTCTTGTAATCCTCGGACGAGAAGTTGTCCCAGACCTGCCCTCTCATCGCATTGGTGCCCATCGCGCGGGCCGAATTCGTGCCGACGAGCGTGACGGGAACGCGGATCTCGGAGGACAGGAAGTTGTCTTTGAGGAAACCTTCCGCCTTTCCCTCGACTTTCATGTAGTCCAGATAGCTCTTGTACGCTTCGCCGGCCTCGAACCGGTCCCAGTCGGCGAAATCCATCGGCAGCGTGAGCCTGCAACCCGTCTTGCCGCACTTGTCTTTCTTGTCTGCCCACCCGCGGGAGAATTCCAGCCGGAAACCGGTTGGCTGCTTGCTGGAGTGGCAAATTGCGCAATGCTCGACAAATACCTGGCGTCCGCGGCTTGCCGGGGCGCGCTCCTTCTGTATCTTCTCGCGACCCTCGGCCGTGTCGGAGAGCCTGATCGGCGCCGCTATGCCTTGCGAGTTGCCCGCACCTGCATAGGTAAAGAACGATATCAGGTAGTCGTCTCGGTATTTCTCCGTCGTGCGCCAGTATCCGGATTTGGCCGTCAACGTCGCCACAGAGAACGGGCGTTGCGGCGTATATCCGAGAATCGGGTTGTGCACCCGCCGCCATTGCTCCGAATATGTTCCGATGTTCAGGTATACGCGCATCAGCGCGCCATGCACGCCGACGCTGTCCGCGCCGTCGTGCAGGATTCGCGGGACGTGGCGCAGGCCCAGCCTCTGCTCCTCGTCTTCCACCGAGCGCAGCTGCAGGTTGGCTTCGCTTTGCCGCTCGCGCGTGTTGCTCTGCGCCCTGGCCAGGCGGGCCGGCACGGAAAATATCGGGATGATGGTGTTGGGATTGTTGATCTGGTCGGTGCTGATCAGGGAGGTATCGACCGTACCGGGCTGCTCGCTCGCCAGGACTTGATAGAGGAAATTGCAGGGCTTCGCCAGGTTGGCGAAGATGCTCGACGCCTTCCAGTACTGGTTGCCGATGGTACTCGAGAGATTTTCCCAGGCGGGGTTTTCGGGGTCCTTCGGCGGATTGAGGGGATGCGGGGCGACATGGCAGAAGCCGCATGTCATGCCGACGCGGAATGGGCGGACGAGCCTGGGATCGGCCTGCACGTCCAGTTCGCGATAGAAGGCATCCTTCGACTGGACGACGCGCTCGTTCCAATACCCGCGCGCCGATATTGCATCATCGGTATCGCCGAAGAAATCCGGATTCGGCCACAGGCGCAGGCCCACGATGCCGCTGGGATAGCCGTAGACGGCGGGATCGACTCCATCGGTGGCCAGCGAACTCACCACTTCTTCGTAAAGCTTCCTGTCCCCGGGCCGGAACGGCTCCCGCTTCTGCCCGGCCGCCGTGGCCTTGATGCTCGTGCAGCCGTCCGCCGTGGTCTCGCAGAGGAAAACCGCGTCTCCGTCTCCCTGGTCCAGATAAAGCCCGAGGCGGCGGAAGAGCGGATCCGACGGATCTGTCCGGGCCTTCATCCCGGGCTGGTTGACCAGTCCCGTGGTCGCGAATCGCATGGCACGCTTGCGCGAATCGAGCAGGACCAGGAAATCGACCAGGCCGTAGCTGTGCTCCTGCTGCAGCCATCCCCAGAAGGCCTCGTTGCCGCCCGCCCAGAGCATCCAGGTATTGCGCCCCTGGATTGCTTGCCTCCCTTCCGGAGGAATGCTGCCATTGACGCGATAGTCGAAGGGCACGAGCGCCATGCGCTGTGCATCAGGAACCTGATCGACCCCGCCAAATACATTGCGCGGCTCGGCCGGAAACGATTCGTCGGGGCGCGGGTCGATCGGCGTGCCGCCGCCCGTTCGTCCCGCCTGTGCTTCATCTTCCGGGGCGTCCGGATCGGGTTGCATCGGGAACTCGGCCCACTGCCGCTGTGTGGCCGGAGGCGGGATCGAGCTGAAAACCGCTTCGCCCCGGGCCGTGGACGCGGCCGGCGCCGATCCGCAAATGGCCAGGAAAAAAAACACGATCAACCCGGCAGCCGGCAATACCCCCGATCGCACGCCAAGGCCTTGCGCCCCGATTTCGTCGCTTTCCATGACGCCCCCTCGAATTGCGAACGGTCCGACGGCTCCCGGTCTCCCCAAGCAGGCAGGATGCTCGTGCATCCGGATGCCGGTCGGGCGGCCCTCGACGACATTATTTGGCCGCTGCTTACGGATGCATTACCCGTTCACCACCCCTCAACTCAGCAATGCCTTGGCATCCTGCAGGTCGGTCGACCCCGCTCCTTCCCCGAACGCGCCGCAGACCGGCATGAGCAATGCCTCGGCGGCCTTGCCCGAAGCGTTCAGCAGCCGGCAAAGGCTCGTTGCGCTGCGCAGCTCGAGAAGCTTCGCCCCCTGCTGCCCCGCCATCGAGATGGCCTGGCGCAGCGATTCCTCCCCTTCGACCGGCCGCCCCTGTCGCGACAGCAACTCGCCTTTCAGCCGTAACAGCTCGGCCATGTAGAAGCATTCGCCGGTCTTCTCGGCGACGCCGATGGCACGCGCCAGGGCAGCCGCGGCGTCCTCGAGCTTGTTGGCGGCGAGCAGTCCCTTGACGATGATGGAAATCCCGAACGGCTGGTAGGCTGTTGCCTCTATGCCGCTGTGCGCCTTCATGCCGTTCATGATTTCCTGCAGGCCGTCCGCGGCGCGACCGCTCTCGATGAGCGCGTGCCCCCGAATCATCTGCGATATGCCCACCCAGGTTGCGAAACCCTGCTCGCGCGCAAGGTCCAGCGACTCGGTCGCACGCCGAAGCGCCTCCTTCGAGTCGCGCTGGATGTGGTGCACAGCCGCCAGGTAGCAGAGCGAGAAATTGACCGTGTGGAGATCGCCAAGCAATCTCGAGTGTTCCAGCCCGTCCACCGCCGCCTTCAATCCGCTGTCCGGATAGCCCATCATCGTCAGCGTCAGCGCGAGATAGCAAAGGCCGGTCGATTTGTGGTCCTGGACGTAAAGCACCTGCGTCCCCCGGTACAGCGATTCGTCCTGCTCGTAGATGGAAAGCGCCCGTTCGAGATGGCCGCGCGCGGCGGCAAACTCGCCAGTCAGGAACAACGTGCCTCCAAGGAGCCTGTGCCCCATCACGAACGGCGGCTTGGAAGACTGGAGCGCCGCCCGCGACAGGCATTCTTCGGCGAGTTCCCGGCAGACGGCGAAATTTGCCCGGGTGATCTGGAACGACCCGACACCCGACAGGACAGAGAATATTTCAGGCTCGTTGCCCAGTTCCCTGCACAGCGCCAGTGCCTTGGCATAGGCAGCGCCCGCTTCCGCGGCCGAAAATCCCCGGTACTCGATGTTTATCGCGCCCAGCGCGAGGTATATCTGCAGCTCCCGGCGCTTGCGCAACCGCGCGTCGGGCAACGACTCGACCAGGCTCAGCGCATGCTCCAGCTGCGCGATCGCCTCCACGAAACCCGACCGCTTCGCGAACAGTTCGGCCGCCTTCACCAGGTACTGTGCCGCGCGATCCATGTCTCGCGCGGCCTCACAGTGATATGCGATCAGCTCCGGCTGCGCATTCGCGATTTCGGGCAGCTCATCGGAGAGAACGTGAGCGATGCGGGAATGCAGAGAGATCTGCTCCCTCTTCAGCAGGCTCGAATAAGCAGCGTCGCGGACGAGAGCGTGCTTGAACCTGTAGTTGGCCGGGCCGGAGCTGCTGGATATCAATATCCCGGAGTCGACGAGGCGCAGCAATTGCCCGCGCAGCTCGTCGTCCGGCATGTCCACCAGCCGTGCCATGATCCCGTGCGAGAAGTCGCGGCCGATCACCGAGGCCGTCTGGGCTATCCTCTTAGCCGCTCCCAGCCTGTCGAGCCGCCCCATGAGCGCGTCCGTGAGCGTAGTGGGAATGGCGAGCGGCGGGTTTCTCCTTGCCGTTGCGGAGCTTTGCATCGGCTCGATATCCTCGAGCTCGAGCGCGCTCCGGGTAACATCCTCGATGAACAACGGCACGCCGTCGCTTCGCTCCGCGATCTGGCCTACCGTGGCTTCGGCGATGGGCCGTTCTCCGCAAATAGCCTCGATCATCGCAACGGAATCATTGCGATTGAGCGGCCCCAAAGGCATGCTGACCAGATGCGGCGCGTCACCCCAGGGCGGGGTATAGTCCGGACGGGTCGTCAGTATCGCCAGAGCACGCCAATCCTTGAGCCTGTCGATGACCGTTCCGATCAGTTCCTCGGTCGACGGATCGATCCAGTGCAGGTCTTCCACTATCAACAGCACGGGCTGTCGCGCCGCAACGGCTTCGAGAAAATGCCGCAGCACCTTGAACAGCTGCTGCTTCTGCCGCTGCGCCGACATCCTCGGAGGCGGATACAGGTCTTCGGAATCCAGGGAAAGCAAATTCGCCATCAACCGCACGGTCTCACCGCCATCCTTCAGGCTGTCCGGGAGAAGATTCGCCAGCTTCTGCAATTTTGAATTCCGATCGTCCTTCTCGGAAAACCCGGCGGCATGCTGCAGCTGCCTGATGACGGGTGCGAGGGGACTGCTCTGCAAATGCGGGACGCCATAGTAGCGAAGATGAATGGCGGAATGGCCGACAACCTCGCTCGCCATCATTTCAGCAAGGCGTGACTTCCCGATGCCGGCGTCGCTCGTGAGAAGGACTGCGTGACCGCGTCCTTCCTGCGCCAGCGCCCAGATGCTTCGCAGTTTCTGCAGTTCCACATGGCGATTGACGAAAGGAGTCAACGAAGCCGCGCGCAACGCGTGAAACCGGCTTTCCGTTCCGGACTCGGAGATGATCTCCCAGGCCTGGATCGGGTCCTCGAAACCCTTGAGGTGGTGGCGGCCCGCGTCCCTGTACTCGAAAATCCCTCCGGCAAGCCGCCGCGTCCGGTCCGACACGACTACCGCGCCGGGTACGGCAAGAGATTGCAATCGCTCGGCGAGGTTGAGGGCGCTACCGACGGCGGAGACTTCGTTCTGGTTCGCCGGGGTCTGGCTCGGCAGCGCGGTGACGTTGATTTCGGCCGAGAGATTTCCCACCACGACGGCTCCCGTCGCGATCCCGATGTGGACTCTCGCACGCCCCGGTTGCGACGAGGCGTCCTCTCCGACGATCCTCAATGCCGCGCGGATCGCACGTTCCGCGTCGTTTTCGTGGGCCTGGGGATAACCAAAATAGGCCAGCACGGCATCCCCGACATACTGCGCGATGCTGCCGCCGTTGCTCATCACGGCATTTGTGCAGCGTTGCCGGTGGTACTGGATCAGGTCCGCCAGTTCCTCGGCATCCATGCTGAGTGACAGGGGCGTATAGCCGACCAGGTCGCACAACATCACGGTCAGCTGGCGCCGCTCGGGTGGGTAGACAGCGCTCATGGAACGGATGCCTCGGGAATGCCCTCGCCACGCGAGATCGCGCCGATTCGCGTGCGCACGCGCGTGGCCATGGGACGATCAGGCATGGCAAGTTCGCCGGGCGCCGCGCGCGCCCTGATTCGCGTGCACGGCGGCTTCCCCGGTCGCTCGGAACCGGACGTGGAAATGGTCATACAGGACCGGGATGCAACTTGCGTCCAGCTTCGGGCCGTCCAGGTCGAAGCGATACTTCGCCAACAGCGCCCCCAGCGTGAATTTGACCAGGAGCAAGGCGAGATTCTGGCCGGCGCACCGCTGCCGGCCGTCGCTGAAATAGTAGGTCGGCGGCAGGTGTGCGCCGGCATGTTCGGGACAGAACTGGTCGGCGAGATGGCCGAAGACCTGGGGATCGCGATGGTAGTAGCCGGGATACAACATGACCTGTTCGCCTTTCACCAAGTCGATGTCATCGTCCGGCAACCGGAAGGGGTCGGTGACGCGACGCAGGAGGACAGGAATCGGCGTCCAGAGCCGCAGTTGCTCCCTGACGCAGCATTCGACGAATTCCAGGCGGGCGGCCTCCCGCAGGTCGTTGCCCGAGGCTCCGGCGACATCTCGGCGAATCCTGCTCTGAATCTGCGGATGCGCGGCGATCAGCGCCAGCGTGCGCGTCACGTGCAGTTCCAATGCATCGCGAATCACGAACACCCAGAATGCCACCTGATCCTCGACGGCGACCCTGTCGGCTTCCGGGGGCTGCGGATATTGTTCGGCACTTTGGCGCAAGAGGCAGCGCGACAGCGCGTTCCTGTCTTGCAGCGCTTTCCTGATCTTGCCGTAGAAGGATGCGAGATAGCCCGGGTGGAGGATGCAAACGGGCAGAAAGAACCAGTTGGCCCGGTCGACGAGGTGATCGACCTCCGTTGACAGCTCGGGTCGAAGGCACTCGCTTCCAAGCAGCACCTGCTGCGAGATCCTCCGGGCAAGCGCGCGGAAATCCCGCCAGTCGAGGGACGCCTCCGGGCAGCCGTCGAGCAGGCGATCGACCTCCGAGAAAACGACGTCGATGAACGCATCCGCGTGGCGATGCCGGCGCCGTGGCGTGTCGAGAACCTCCTCATTGAAATCCCTTCGCGCGCGCCAATTGACGCCGCTTGAGATAAGAACGGATTCGGGCGCGAGCTTGCGCAGGGACTTCGCCTTGAGGCGGGGATCGGCCTGGTTCGCATCCGAGTTCAGGACCGCCGCCATGCCTTCGCCATCGAGCACCAGCAGGGTGCGCTGGATGACGAAGTGCACCCAGAGGCGGTCGCACTTGTACTTTCTGCGAAACGCATTGATCGTCGCTGCGCTCCATTGTCCTGAGTTCAGCCGGACCAGTATGGGCAGCCAGAAGCGGCTCGGGGCGAGGCTGCCCCTGAGCAATTGCGGCACGACGACGGTGACAAGGAAGCGGACCGAATCCCAGAGACCCAGCTTCTTTGCCTCGACAGCCATGGAACACCCCCTCCCGCTTCTATTCACCCAGAGCGACTGCCTCTGGCCAACGGGGTATCGGTGACACTCGATCGATGGCGGAAAATACGCCGAGGCGGGCAAAGGAGGTGCCCGAGTTCCGATCTGTCTGCCCTGGAACAGGACTCCGGTATCCCGCAATCAGCGGGAGCCCCCGGGCCCGGCAGATGACCGGCTTTAGTAGTATTGAGAAGCGGCGATGCTCGCCGCCGTCCCTATGATATTTGCATTTATACGCGTGGATGCGGAGGTTCTCAAGCCTGCGCTTGCGCCACGCTCCGGCAACCTGGACTCGCCGGCAGCCTTGTGCCGATCGCAGCCGGTCCGGAACGTTGCGCTGCAACGCTCCTCCTGCTCCCCCGACCCGGCCGCCCGGCGCCTCCGGACGCCGGGAGGTCTTGGCCGGTACGTCCCGTCACGCTCTCCCGGCCACTTCCGAGACGGTCGCCAGCTTCGCCTTCACTTCGGACTTCGGCGCCGTGGCCACCGTGCTGTGGCTGCTGGACCGACCCAGCCTGTCCACCGTCGCGGGCGCGGTCACGACCTTGCTCGCGATCGGCGAGCTCTGGCTGCCGCGACCGAAGTATTCGTCGGCGTGCGCGGCGGGAAGCGCGGCGAAGGTCAGCATCACGGCAAAAATCGTCTTTGCGTTCATGGTTGTCTCCTTGATTGTGATCATGAGCACAGCGCTCACGGTGCACAGCCTATCCATCGCCCATCGGGCGGGCCCGTGTGTATTGCCGCCTATTACGCGTGAATATTCACGCTCGCCACCGGATATGACTTTCGACATATGTTCCGGCGCTCGACGAATTTCCAGAATGGCCTCGCATGGACCTGTATGCCGCAGCGCAGACGTCCGCGGCACGAGTCGGAAACGGCCCGGTTCCATTGGGGAGAGAACCATGAAATGTACATTGCAGACCCAGTTCGATCCAATGCGGGACGCACGCATGCCAGCTTGCGCTGCAAATCCGCCGCCCCTGGAAACCGCTGCCGTGCCGCACGCCATACGCATCCACACGCTGGGGCGGTTCAGCGTCGAGATCGCCGGCCGGCCGCTCCCGTCGAGTGGTAAAACCAAGCAGCGGCCACTCGCCCTGCTGAAGGCGTTGATCGCCCTCGGCGGACGCTGCGTCACTGTCGGGCGGTTGTGCGAATGCCTGTGGCCCGACGCGGAAGGCGACCAGGGTATGCGGAACCTGACGATCACGGTGCACAGGCTGCGGCAGATGCTGGGCGTGAGCACTGCCATACTCCTGAATGACGGCAAGCTCACGCTCAACGACAAGATATGCAGTGTCGACGCATGGGAATTCGAGCGCCTGGCCAATGCCGGCCTCGAACATGGCGGACAGCCGGCCGCCGGTGCTTGCCCGGAAGCCCGCCTGCGTCTCGCGCTGCGGCTGTATTCGGGTCATTTCCTATCGCGCGAGATCGAGGAACCGTGGATGGTCGCGGCACGCCTGCGCCTGAAGACGAAATTCGAGCGCGTCACCGCCGCGCTGACCGAGCACCTGGAATATCAGCGGCGCCACGCCGAAGCCGTCGATGCATGCCTGCAGGCGCTCGGCCTGGATCCCCTGAACGAGTTCCTCTATCGCCGCCTGATGAGTTACTACCTGCGGCGGGGTGAGATCGCCGCAGTCATGGGAATCTATCGCCGGTGCTGCGAAGCCCTGGCCAAAGGCTATGGCGTGCCGGTATCGGCCGAGACGGAACGCCTTTATCTCGAGGCTTTGCGGGCGAGCCATCAGCTCAATCCGCTGGATGCGCGCCCCCCGGTTGCCCTGGCGAGCCGGTTGGTTCCCCCGCGCAGCCAGGCAGTCTCCTGAACAAAGATGTTGCCGATGGCGTCGACCGTGATGGTGGAGTCGGCCTCGCGCAGCCAGGAGCAGACCAGGTCGCGACCCCGGCGATCGAGATAAAAAAAGCCCACCCCCGGTTGGGGGTGGGCTTTTTCATTTTGGGCGCCTGGCGGTGACCTACTTTCGCGCGGGCAATCCGCACTATCATCGGCGCAGAGGCGTTTCACCGTCCTGTTCGGGATGGGAAGGCGTGGGTCCACCTCGCTATGGCCGCCAAGCAAACGGTTGCGGGTCGGGCGTG
>DASUFB010000018.1:0-4183 GCA_036274775.1 Burkholderiales bacterium
CAACTTCGTGGTCGTCGACATCACATCAGGGGCGGATGTGATTGGCGAGACGAGCTTCAACAGCGGGCCTCCGACGCTGCACGAGAAGGCGATCTACATCATCGAGGGCGCGTTGTACCAGGTGGAGAAGCTGGACTTCGAGGGCCGCAAAGCGTTCGTCCGGCAGATCGAGTGCGACTACTACACGGACGCGATTACGTACACCAGGGTGGCGGTGCTCGAGACGTTCGCGACTGATGGCGGGTCCGCTTCGCATGGAGAGCCGGCTCAGCGGCACCCGCCCCACGATGACGGCAGGCCGGGTTCCGCACTGGATTTTCCGGCGGACCCGGCGGCTCAGCGCTCGCATGGCGAGGTGCACGTCACGTCGCGCGTCGTCGGGTTCAAGAAGATCAAGTTCTACACGAACGAGAACGTCGGATCAGGCGAGCTCGACCTGCCGGAGCAGCAGATGCACACGACCGCCTACTGGCTGACGGTTCCGCCGGAGGTCATGGGCGCCCTGCCGTACGCTCCTGACGACCGCCGCGACGGAGTGGTCGGGCTCTCGTTTGCGATGCGGCAGGTCGCGCAGTTACTGCTGATGTGCGACCGACAGGACGTCGGCATCTCGATCGGCAGCGGGGAGCAGGGCGAAGAGACGGATCTGAATCGCGCGGGCTTCCCCGCGAAAGTTTCAGACGAGCCGCGCATCTTCATCTATGACAACTACCCGGGCGGCATCGGTTTCAGCGCGCCGCTCTTCGCGATGCATGCCGCGCTGCTTGCGCGGACCCGCGAGCTGATTGCCGGCTGCGAGTGTGAGCACGGCTGTCCGACGTGCGTCGGTCCGATCGGCAACACCGGGCCGCTGGCCAAGATCGTGGCGCTCCGGATTCTCGAGCTGATCGGCAGCCGACTGCAGATCCAGGCAGGCGCGGCATGAGCGTGTTCGCCGACCGGCTGCGAGGAGTTGTGGGGCAGACGTTGTCAGGTCTGCCCGGCGCACCTGACACGGCCCGCCCCATACACGTCGCGGCGCGGAGTCTGGCTGACGCTGCCGAGGTCCTGGGCGGCGAATGGCGTGAGCAGCGGGGGCAGCGGTTCATGGTGCTCGATCGCAAGTACGCACCGGGTCATCGCCACGGCCATGTCGCTGTCGCCGACACGCTGCCGCCCGACGAACGCACGTGGCCGCGGTTCCCTCTGCTCAACAACGCGGCGGCGCCTCGCAAAGAGGGGCGGATGCTGTTCGTGGACCTCGAAACCACCGGTCTCGCGGGTGGCGCCGGCACGTACGCGTTCCTGGTTGGCTGCGCGTGGTATCAGGATGGCGGCCTGCGGATACGGCAGTTCTTCCTCTCGGACTTCGGAGCAGAACGTGCGCTGCTGGAAGCCGTACGCGAGGTCGCCGGCACGAGCGGGGCAGTGGTGACCTACAATGGCAAGTCGTTCGACCTCCCGTTGATAGAAACGCGATTCCTGCTGCACCGGCTGGAGACACCGTTTTCGGCGCTCCCGCACGTGGACATGCTGCATCCGGCCCGCCGGTTGTGGCGCGAGGAGTCGGACGATGACCAGGATGCCGGGCGGGTGATGGGGCGCCAGACTGGAAGTTGCCGCCTCACGTCACTGGAGCAGACGCTGTGCGGCTACGTCCGCGAGGGCGACGTTCCCGGCTTCGAAATTCCCTCGCGCTACTTTCATTTCGTCCGCACAGGCGATGCGCGCGGTCTTGCGGCCGTAATGGAGCACAACCGGCTCGACTTGATATCGCTGGCAATGCTCGCGGCGCATGCGTCGCAACTGCTCGAGGACGGTCCGGCGGCGGCGCGGACGAGCCGTGAGGCGCTCGGGATGGGGCGCCTGTACGAGCGCAGCGGCATGAGCGTCGATGCCCGCGCGGCGTTTCTGCGTGCCGCGGAGCATTCCGATGGCGACGCTGCCACGCGCGCCGAAGCATGGCGTTCGTATGCCGTGATATCGCGGCGCGAGCGCCGGTTCCACGATGCGGCCGACGCCTGGCGGCGCATTCTCGAACTGCGCGGATGCCCGCCAGGCATCCTGCGCGAGGCCTCGGAAGCGCTGGCCGTCCATCACGAACATCGCCTGCGCGACTTCGATGCGGCGAGGACGTTCGCCCTGCAATCGCTGCACCTCAACACCACTCGATCGCGTCAGGCGGCGACGCAGCACCGGCTGGCGAGGCTAGACCGGAAGCTTGGCGAGACCCGCGCCGAGCCCATGCCGCTGTTCTGACATCTCACGCGCCGCGTTCCACAGGCACACCGTCGCGTAGAGGAGCAGCAGGTTCCTGAGCACGAGCACCGACGTTCGCCAGAGTCCGAGCCCGAGCGCGTACTCCCGGCTCGGGTAAAACGTGGGCACGATCATCGTCGCGAGAAGGATCACCCATGCTCCGCGCACGGCCAGTCGCGGGAGATTCACCCGTCTGCCCTCGAGGGCGAGAGCCGCGAGCGGCACCAGCCATAAGTGAAACTGGGGGCTGAACACCGTGTTGGTCGCGACGAAGGCGGCCACTGCAAGCAGCATCAGCGCGGCGATTGAAGGCGGAGTCGAGACGGTCTCGCGGGCAGTCCGCACCGCCGCCGCGACCGCCATGCCGAGGCAGCCGAGCGTAGAGACCACCCAGAGGAGGCGGGCAGGCCAGAAGAGAAAGCCGGCCAACGGTCCGCTGACCTCGTTCGACGTGCCAATGAGCGCCCACGACGCGCCCACGCCAGCGAGGTGAAGCGCCCAGACGAGGCTGGCCGCCAATGAGCCGACTTCCAGCCCCCGAACGCCGTGGAACGACGCGAATGTCCACCACGGCATCCACAGCGCAAGGAGCAGCAGCGGCGCGGCAGCCGCCACGACGCCGGCGGCGTACCGCCGAAGCTCCGCCGGGCTGCGTCGCCAGGCCACCACTGCCAGAATCGGAATGAAGAGCGCCGGGTAGGCTTTCGTGCCCGCTGCCAGCATCATCGTCGCGCCGCCAAGACCCGGCCAGCCGCCTGTGACCGCCAGTACGCCGGCGAGCGAGAGCGCGGCCGGGATGGCGTCGTATTTCATCAGCAGCAGGTGGCCGAGCGCCGCGCTGCCGAGCGAATAGACGAAGAACGGAATCAGATCGGGAAAGCCGCGCTGTCCACGAATGGCGCGCCGGAGCAGCACCGCCTTGATGGCGGCGTCGAACAGCCAGACCTCCAGACCGAAGGCGAAGCGGAAGGTGGCCACGTCGGCCGAGGACCAGGCGTACGGCGCCAGGAACCAGATGAGCGCATACGGCGGGTACTCGAACGCGTGTTCGCCATAGAGCCGGCCTTGCAGCAGCGCGTCCACGCCGTGCATGAAGATGGGGATTTCTGCGCCCGTCCTGCCGAGGAACTGCCGGCTGAGTACCGGGAGTGTGGCGATCGCGAGGAGAAGGGCGGCGGCCGTGGCGCGGGCCGCCGGAGACATTGACACCCAGATCCGATCAGCGCGAGGCACCGGCGGGTGTTGGCCTGATGTTTACGCGGTGGCTGTCTTGGCGGCCTTTGCGGTCTTCTTCGCGGCAGCAGCCTTCGTGGCCTTCGCCGCCTTCTCTGCGGTCTTCCGCTGCTCGGACGTCTGCGCCCCGAACTTCTTGTTGAACCGCTCGACGCGGCCCTCGGTGTCGATCAGCTTCTGCCGGCCCGTAAAGAACGGGTGGCAGGCGGCGCAGATTTCAAGGTGCAGCTCCGGCTTCGTGGAGCGCGTCTTGAACGTATTCCCGCACGCACAGCGGACCTCGACCACTTCGTACTTGGGGTGAATCCCTTCCTTCACGACTGACTCCTGACCCCCTCATGGTCCGGTCTCTGGCTGGGGGCCGAAACAAAAAGTATAGCAAATGCCGCCTGTGCCAGGCAGGCCGTGGCATAGAGCAGCAGGCCGTTTCTGAGTAGTAGGACGCCGGTCAGCGGGGCCCCGAGCCCGGAACCGAACTGTTTGTGCGGGACAAATGCCGGAACGAGCAGCGTGGCCAGCAACGTCAGCCAGGCCGCCCGGATGGCCTGCGGTGGGAGGCTGCGGCGGCCCTCGAGCATCAGCGCCGCGAGCGGGATCAGCCACAGGTGGAACTGGGGACTCAGCACAATGTTGGTTGCCACGAAGGCCAGGACTGTCAGCAGCATCTGCATGGCAATGGCTGGAGCCGGCGTCTCGCCACTGCGGGTCATTC
>DASUFB010000019.1:0-77813 GCA_036274775.1 Burkholderiales bacterium
GGCCACGCCGGTCCCGAAAACGTAGGTTTCGATCATATCCCCGCCCGACAGCAGCCGGAACCGGGACGCCGGCACGACGAGGTGCAGGAAGCCCGTCATCGAGCAGATCGAGCAGTTGCAATCGATCGCGTCGATCGGCCGCGAGGCATCGACCTCGAAGCGCACGGCGCGGCAGTGGCAGCCGCCGGCGTAAGTCACAAGGCGGGCATCGTCGGACATCGGGGGATTATAGGCGCGATGCGCGGGCGAAAAAAAACCGCGGAGAAGGTCCGCGGTTTTCTCATGGAGCCGTGCCGGTCAGTGGATCGCCACGCCCCAGGGCAGCTCGCCGACCTTGATCTCGGCGATCGCCTTCAGCTCCTCGGTGTCGATGACGAATACGGCGTTCGAGCGGCCGCAGGCGACGTAGAGCTTCCTGCCGTCGGGCGTGATGGCCATGTTCCACGGGCGCTTGCCGACCGGGATGGTGGCGATGATCTCGTCGGTCGCCGTGTCGATCGCCGACACGCTCGCGTCCTTGCCGTTGGAGATGAACACGCGCTTGCCGTCGGGCCGCACCGCCACGCCGTTGGAGAAGCTGCCGCCCTGCAGGACTTTCCTGACCTCGAAAGACGCCATGTCGATCACGTAGATCTTGCTGACGAACTCGGAGGCGACGTAGGCCTTGCTGCCGTCGGGCAGGAAGCCGATGCCGCGAGGACGCTTGCCGACCTGGATGGACTTGATCTGCTTGCGCTGGCCGACGTCGATGACGTCGACCTGTTCGGCTTCCTCGGCGCTCACGAACAGCAGCTTGCTGTCGGGCGTGAACTCGGCGTGCTCCGGATTCTTGCCCTCGGTCTTCACGGTGAAGGCCTTCTTGCCGGTGGCCGTGTCGATGAAGTTGATCGCGTTCGTAACCTCGCTCGCGACCACGACCCATTTCCCGTCGGGGGAGATGCCCACGCCCTCGGGCGACTCGCCCAGGTCTATCGTACCGGCCTTCTCGCCTTTCACGAGATCGATCACGACCAGCGCGTTGTGCGGCTGGTCGCTGACGTAGAGCCTGGTGCCGTCCTTGCTGACGGCGGAGCCCCGCGGCTTCTTGCCCGCGGGGATGGTCTTGATCACCTGGTCCGTCGCCGTGTCGATCACGCTGACGGTGCCGCTGCCTTCGTTCGGGACATAGGCGTTGGGCGCGGCGAATGCCGCGCTTGCCGCCAGGAGCGGCAGGACGGCGCCGAGCCGGTGCAGTCTGTTCATTTACGGGTTCCTATTTCTTGGGCTGGCCCATAGTGTACTTCACGCCCACCCAGAACGCGCGCGGCGCGCCGGGCGCGTAGAAGGTCTCGCTCGTCCAGTCGTCCGAATTGGTCTGGAAGGCGCCGGCCGCATTGAAGGAGTTCTCCGCGAGGATGGCGCCGGTGGAGTATTCCTTGTCGAAGACGTTGTCGATCCTGCCGAACACTTCCCAGTTCGACGTCACCTTGTAGCGCGTGTTCAGGTTGAAGATCGCGTAGCCCGGCACCTTGCCCGAGCCGAGGTAATCCTCGCCGTTGAACGTGCCGGCCTGGTGCTGGTTGTTCTCGTTGCCGCGCGCGTACTGGTCGGAGAACGCCACCATCATGCCGCCGAGCAGCCACTTGTCGGTGATGCGGTAGTCGCCGATGAGCTTGAGCTGATGCTCCGGGATGCCGGGCATCTTGTTGCCGGGCGAGACCAGGATCAGGTTGTCGTCGGGGCTCGCGCAGGCGGCCGAGGAGCCCGCGCTGCTGTTGTTCTCGGACAGCAGGCAGGCCGACGACTGGAAAGTCGCCTGCACGTAGCTGTAGTTGACCGACCAGCGCATGCGTCCGGTTTCCCCGTCCAGGCCGAGCTCGGCGCCCTGCCGGCGCGTCTTGCCGAAGTTCGTGAAATAGCCCGCGCTCGTGGTGGTGCCGACGAACAGGATGTCGTCCTTGTTGATGCTGCGGTAGACGCCGGCGTTCCAGGCCACGCTGGGCGACAGCCTGCCGCGGAAGCCCGCCTCGATGGTCTGCGTGACGACCTGCTTGAGGTAGGGGTCGGAGGCGAGCGCGTTGGGCAGCGTGCAGGGATTGTTGGGGTCGGCGCAGCCCAGCTCGATCGGGCTCGGCGCGCGGCTGCCCTGGTTCCACCCCGCGTAGGTTCCCAGCGCCGGCGTGAGCTGCCAGGTCAGGCCCACGGCGGGGTTGAACTTGTCGTACGTGAAATCGCCGTCGAGGTTGGGCGGCGTGGTGTTCAGGCGATCCGTCGTCTTGACGGTCGTGTGGTTGTAGCGCCCGGACACCGTGGCCGCCACCGTTTCTGTGACGTTCCAGGTGTCGGTCGCGTACAGGCTCACGGTCTGCGTGCGGCCCTTCAGCGAGTTCTCCACTTCATCCGGGTCCGTCTCCAGCACGCTGCGGTCCGACGCCGAGCGGAAGACGCCGAGCTGGGACGACTGGTCGAACTCGGACTTGGAATAGTCGTAGGTGGAGCCGACCGCCAGCGTGTTCTTGTCCAGCACCCAGGAGCCCTGCAGGCCGACGCCGTCACCGGTCTGGTCGGTCTTCGTGCGGTTGCTGACCGCGGTGGCCGTGTTGAAGCCCGCACCGCCGTTGGCGCCGGCATCGCCGTCGAGGGCCGGATCGCCCTCGAAGTCGTCGTTGGCGTCGCCGTTGAGCGTCTTGGTATGGTTCAGGCGGTGGTAGACGAGGCCGGACAGCAGCACCTGGTCGTTCAGCCAGTGGCTCGCCGACAGGTTCAGCAGCGTCATCTGGTTCTGGGTGTTGTCCGGATAGGTGTAGATCTGCTCGCGGCGCTGCTGGAGCATGCTCTCGGGCGTCACGCCGTTGCCCGTGAGGTTCGTGTCGCCATAGGTGATCGAGAAGTCGATCCGCGTGTCCGCGGTCTGGTGGCCGACCTTGGCGAACAGCTGCTTCACGTGCGTGGGCGAATAGTCGCGCCAGCCGTCCTCGTCGAACCAGTTCGCGGCCACGAAGTAATCCATGTTCTCGCCGGCGCCGCCCCAGGCGAGGTCGGCAGCCCGCCGGCCCCAGGAGCCGCCGTAGGCCTCGACCTCGAGGCCGGGGAACTGCCGGCCGTTCTTGGTGCGGATCTCGATCGCGCCGCCCAGCGTGTTCAGGCCGAACACGGGGTTGGAGCCCGGCACGATGGCCATGGTCGACACGGCGGGCAGCGGGATCAGGTCCCAGTTGACGATGTCGCCGAACGGCTCGTTGATGCGCACGCCGTCCTGGAAGACCGACAGGCCCTGCGGCGCACCGAGCAGCGGCGAAGCCTCGAAGCCGCGGTAGTTCACGTTCTGCTGGAACGGGTTGTTCTGGATTTCGCTCACGCTCACGGATGGCATGGAGCGGTTCATGAATTCCGGCAGGTTGATCGACTGCTGCTCGCGGATCTGGTCGCCGGTGACTGCCTGCACGTTGGCAGGCACCTGCTCGACGGGCGTGCCCAGGCCGGTGACCGGAGTGGTGCCCACGACTTCCACCGTCGGCGCCTCGAGGTCCTTGCGGCTGGTGGTGTCGGCGCCGATTGCAACGGCTGCAGGGAAAATCAGGCCGATCGCGAGCGCGAGGCGGGCCGTGCGCTGCGGGCGGGAATGTGGGGCCATCTTGCATCTCCTCCTGAAGGTATTTTTGTTCGGGATCGCTGCGCTCCGCCGGCCGGCAGGGCGGGCAGGGCCCGGCACTGCTGTGCATCGCAGCGCCGGCAACCTGCGCAAGCCCCGGAATCTAGTGGACGGGGATGCCACCCGGCAGGGATTTGCTCCCAAGCAAGCCGGGAAAAATTCCCAAAATGGGCGCTTATCCCATGAAGCTGTCGGTTCGGCCGGACGGGGAAGCCCGGGATCCCCGCCGCACGCAGGATCGCGTGCAGACCGCGAGCAGGGCGACCGAGGCGATGAGGTAAGCGAATCCCAGCGGCAGGAGCAGCACCAGAATCTCGGGGATGAAGGGCATGCCAACGTCCGTACAGGCCAGGTTGCGTTGCATCACCCTATGACGTCCCGCGCGGCGGCTACAGGGCATAACTCCCGTTTGAGACGAGAAAAATTCCCGACCGGACGAAGGGCGGCCGGCATCCGGTCTGCCTTCGGTTGACGGCGCAAGCGGGCGCTGGGTAACCTTCACCGGTATCTCACGGCAAGCCGGCCGCACGGCCCCTTCGCATGACCACTTCCCGGGGCAGCTCGCGAGAGTCCCCGCCCAACCTGAAGACTTCGCTGCGCCGGGACCTGCTTATCGTTTCCGCGGTGACGCTCGCGACGTTCGCGCTGTCGAGCGCGCTGGACCTCAGGGAATGGGTCGAGAAGTACACGGGGCCGTTCGAGGCCTACCAGGTCGACGAGCTGCCGCTGACGCTGCTCGCCATGGCCCTGGCACTGGCGTGGTTCTCGTGGCGGCGCGCGCGGCAGGTCATGGAGCAGGTCGAGCTGCGGCTCGACAGCGAGAAGCAATACCGCACGCTGTTCATGGAGACGCTCGCCGGCAACCTCGTGGCGGACACGGAGGGCACCATCAAGCTGGCGAATCCCGCCGCCGCGCAGCTCCTGGGCCTGGGCGCCGCGGCGGAGCTGGACGGCCTGCAGCTCGGCGGTTTCTACGCCGATCGCGAGCAATGGGCGCTGCATCGCTCGCGGCTTGCGCACGAGAGCAAGATCGAGCTGCCCGTGCTGCAGTTGCAGCGCCGCGACGGCCGGCCGGTGCAGGCGGTGGCCAAGCTGTCCGCCAGGCTGTCGCCTGCGGGCGAACGGGAGCTGCACGTGTACCTTGCCGACATCACCGCGGTCACCAGCATGCAGACCGAGCTCGAGAACGCCCTGCAGGAGAACCGCCGCCTGACGCAGCGTTCCATGCAGGTGCAGGAGGAGGAGAGGCGCAACCTCGCGCGCGAGCTGCACGACGAGCTCGGCCAGAGCCTGAATGCCATCAAGGTGGATGCCGTCACCATCCGCGACCGCAGCGACAGTCCGGCCGAGGTGCAGCGCGGCGCGAAGGCCATCATCGAGGTGTCCGGCCAGGTCTATGACGTCGTGCGCAGCCTGCTGCAGCGGTTGCGGCCGGTGGCGCTGGACGAGCTCGGGCTGCGCTCGGCGATCGAGTACGGCGTCGAGCAGTGGCGCCGGCGCCACAGCGACGTGCGCTGCCGGTTTTCGGCCCAGGGCGAGCTCGACGGCCTGAGCGAGGAAATCAACATCACGCTCTATCGCCTGGCGCAGGAGTGCCTGACCAACGTGGCCAAGCACGCGCAGGCGAAGAGCGTCGCGATCTCGCTTGCGCGCGCGAACGGAGCCGAGGTACGTTTCAGCTTCGAGGACGACGGGCGCGGCTTCGACGTGTCGCGCCGCGGGCGCGGCCTGGGCCTCGCCGGCCTGCGCGAGAGGGTGGAGGCACTGGGCGGGCAATTCGATCTGCAGAGCGCTCCGGGACAGGGTGTCCGCGTGAGCGCTTCCATTCCGTTGGGGAGGGTGCAATGAACGAGACGAAAGCGGCGCCGGTGCGCGTGGTGCTGGTGGACGACCATGCGGTCGTGAGGGAAGGCTATCGGCGGCTGCTGGAGCGCACCGAGGACATCTCGGTGATCGCCGAGGTGTCGAGCGGCGAGGACGCCTATCGCGTCGTCTGCGAGATGCAGCCGGACGTGACCGTCATGGACATCAACCTGCCCGGCATGGGCGGCGTCGAGGTCGTGCGGCGCATCATCGCGCGCCTGCCGGAGGCGCGCATCCTGATGTTCAGCATGCACGAGGACACGGTGTTCTCCTCGCGCGCGCTGCAGGCGGGCGCGCGCGGCTACGTCACGAAATCCGCCGCACCGGAAGTGCTGGTCGAGGCCGTGCGCCTGGTCGCGCAGGGCAAGCTCTACATCAGCCACGAGATGGCCCAGGAGCTCGCCGTGCAGATGCTGCCCGGGCGCGACAACCCGATCGACGCGCTGTCCGCGCGCGAGTTCGAGGTGTTCCGGCTGCTGGTCGCCGGCCATACGCTTCAGGAGATCTCGAAGATCCTCTGCCTGTCGTACAAGACCGTCGCGAACTACCAGTCCAACATCAAGCACAAGCTGGACGTGAGCAACACGGCGCAGGTGGTGCGCATCGCGCTGTCGCACGGGCTGATCGCCAGCACCGGCGAGGCGGAGGAGCTGCGCGAGGCGAGTTAGCGCGTCGCCCGGCGCGCACTGAAGCTCCTGTGCCGGGCCGCGCGCCCGGCATTTTCGTCGCCGGCCGTTTCCGGGCCCGGTCCTGCAGGCGGCGCGCGCATGCTCTGCGGCTGCAGAGGCGACCATCGCCGGCGCCGCTCCACTCTCATGAATGCGACTGGCATGAAACTTCCGGCGGCTTCCCGATTCATCCCGGGAACGGGACGCGGAGTGCCAGGGATTGCGGCGGCCTGAGGGCAGGGAGGCCGACCTGACGTCCGCAATCCGCCCGGGTTGAAACCCCCGCGGGTTTACGTATTGCGGAAATCAAGAAAAGAAATTGCCTGTACCGGAGCGGGAGAAATTCCCTATCGGGGCGTGGCGGCCGCCCGGATACTCGGCGTTCGCTCAAGCGAGCGTACGCATCTGGGAGGGAGCCGGCGGGTCGCGGCCTCCCGTCGGTCTGCAGAACACATCCAATATTCGGAGGACAAGATGTTGAAGAAGGCGTTGTATTGCGCGGCGGCCGCAGCCGCCGTGGTATGCATGGCGCAGCCCGCCTCGGCGCTGGACGTCAAGCTGGAAGTGGTCGCGGAAGGCCTGACCCATCCGCTCATCATGGTTTCGCCGCCCGGAGACGACCGCAAGTTCATCGTCGAGCAGAGCGGCACCATCAAGATCCTCGGCACCGACGGCAAGCTCATGGGCGAGGATTTCCTGAACATCAAGCACAAGCTGCCGCCGCTGAAGTGGGAATTCGACGAGGAAGGCCTGCTCGGCCTCGCCTTTCCGCCGGACTTCAAGCAGAGCGGCAAGTTCTACATCTCCTACGCCATGAACCTGCGCGGCGACGCGGACCTGGGCAAGCAGCTCTGGTACGCCCACACCAACGTGGTCGCCGAGATGCGCGTGTCGAAGGACAACCCGAACAAGGCCGATCCCAACTACGAGCGCCTGGTTTCGCAGATCGACTGGCCGCAGTTCAACCACAACGGCCACTGGATAGGGTTCGGCCCCGACGGCTATCTGTACATCTCCACGGGCGACGGCGGTTACGCCAACGACTGGGGCATCGGCCACAACGTCACGCTGGGCAACGGCCAGGACACGGCCGATCTGCACGGCAAGATCCTGCGCATCGACGTGAACGGCGATCCCTACGAGGTGCCCAAGGACAATCCCTTCGCCAGCAACAGCAAGTACGCACCGGAAATCTGGGCGCTGGGGTTGCGCAACCCGTGGCGCTGCTCCTTCGACCTCGGCGGCGACCACGAGCTGTTCTGCGCCGACGTCGGCCAGAACAGCTACGAGGAAGTCGACATCATCAAGAAGGGCGGCAACTACGGCTGGCGGCGCATGGAAGGCACGCACTGCTTCGACTACGTGAACCCGAACTCGCACCCGGCCAACTGCGACAAGTCCGGCCTGACCGATCCGATCATCGAGTACAAGAACGGCTCCAACCCGGCGTTCGCCGCGAAGGGCGACTTCGAGGGCATCTCGGTCACCGGCGGCTACGTCTACCGCGGCCCGCACAAGGCCTGGGACGGCATGTACTTCTTCGGCGACTGGAGCAAGTCCTTCCAGCTCGCGCAGGGCGTGCTGTTCGCGGCGAAGAAGTCGGGCAGCAAGTGGACCAAGGAAACCATGAAGGTCACCAACATGGACTTCCATGATTTCGTGCTGGGCTTCGGCCAGGATCACCAGGGCAACGTATACGTCATGGGCACCCGCGCCCGCGGCCCCAACGGCGAGCAGGACAAGATCTACAAGATCGTCCCGTAACCGCAGCGCGGGCCGCGTCAAACGCGGCCGGCTGCAGGCGTCGTTCATCGGGGCACGGCATATTGCCGTGCCCCGATGCTTCTCGGACATGACCACGGAAAAAATGAAGACAACGTTCAGGCACATGGCTGCCGCGCTCTGCGGCGCAGCGACGATCGGGCTTGCGATTCCGGGCTCGCCGGCGGCGGACGACGAGCTGCCCCCGTTCCCGAAGGACCTGCTTGGCAAACCCGAGCAGATAGAAAAGGGCCACAAGGTGTTCGACTCGATCTGCAAGTTCTGTCACGGCAAGACGGCGTATCCCGGAAAGGCCCCCAAGCTCAATCCCGCGCGCTACACTCCAGAATTCGTGTACGACCGGGTGACCAACGGCTTCCGCGGCATGCCTTCGTGGAAGGAGCAGTATTCCGACGAGGAGCGCCGGGCGGTCACGGTCTATATCATGAGCAAGGAGTTTTCGAACTGAGCAGGCGGCCGCGACCTGCCGCCGAGCCCGCACCAGACGGGCGGCCAGGGAGACCGAGGAGAGGCAGTTGAACGCAGATTCACAGCCGGCGGCGAGACCGTGAACCGCACGCTGGCGCTAAACGTGGTGGGCATGACGCCGGCGCTGCTGGCGCATGCGCCGAACCTGTCCGCCCTGGCGAAGCGGGGCGGCATGCGGCCGTTGCGAACCGTTACGCCCGCCGTAACCACGACGGTGCAGTCCACGTTCCTGACCGGGACCCTGCCGCGCGAGCATGGCATCGTCGGCAACGGCTGGTACTTCCGCGACCTTTCCGAAGTCTGGTTCTGGCGCCAGTCCAACCGGCTCGTGGGCGGCGAAAAAGTCTGGGAGGCGGCGCGCAAGCGCGACCCGGCGTTCACCTGCGCCAAGCTGTTCTGGTGGTACAACATGTACTCGGGCGCCGACATCGCCGTGACGCCGCGGCCGATGTATCCCGCCGACGGGCGCAAGCTGCCCGACATCTACACGCATCCGCCGCAGTTGCGCGACGAGCTGCAGCAGGCGCTCGGCGAGTTCCCGCTGTTCCGGTTCTGGGGCCCGGCGGCCGACATCGTGTCCACGCGCTGGATCGGCCGCTCGGCGCTGCGCGTCATGCAGGAGAGCCGGCCGACGCTGACCTTGGTCTACCTGCCGCACCTCGACTACAACCTGCAGCGCCTCGGGCCGAACCATCCGGACATCGCGCGCGACGTGGCGCAGGTCGACGCGGTCTGCGGCGAGCTCATCGATGCGGCGGGGAAGTCCGGGACGCACGTCGTCGTCCTGTCGGAGTACGGCATCACGGAGGTCGCGCGGCCCGTGCACGTCAACCGTGCGCTGCGCCAGGCCGGCTGGCTGAAGGTGCGCAGCGAGCTCGGGCGCGAGCAGCTCGACGCCGGCGCCTCCGAAGCCTTCGCCGTCGCGGACCACCAGGTCGCCCACGTCTATGTCCAGAGACCGGAGTTGATCGACGAGGTCGCCGACGTCGTGCGCGCGCTGCCGGGCGTCGAGCGCGTGCTCGATGCCCAGGGCAAGCGCGAGCACGGGCTGGACCATCCGCGTTCCGGCGAGCTCGTGGCGATCTCGAAGGCCGACAGCTGGTTCACCTACTACCATTTCCTCGACGACGCCAGGGCGCCGGACTACGCGCGCACGGTTGACATCCACCGCAAGCCCGGCTACGACCCCGTCGAGCTTTTCCTCGATCCGAAGATTCCGCTGGTGAAGGCGCGCATCGCCTGGAAGCTTGCGCAGAAGAAGCTCGGCATGCGCTACCTCATGGACGTGATTTCCCTCGACGCGACGCTGGTGAAGGGCTCGCACGGGCGGGTCACGGACGATCCGGCGCACGGGCCGCTGTTCGCGACCTCGGCGCCGGAGCTGCTGGGCGAGGGCGATGTCGCCGCCACGGACGTGAAGCGGCTCCTGCTGGATCACGTGTTCGACGCCAGGGCGCAGTTGAAGAGGGTCGCATGACGCCGCGCGAATTGCTGAGGCAGTGGCTGGATGCGCGCCTCGCGCCGGAGGCGCGGTCCTGGCTTGCCGAGGCTGCCGGGAGGATTGCGGGCGGCGGCGACGCCGACCTGTACCGCTCGATCAGCCTCGTGCCGCGCAAGGTCGGCAAGGCGGACCTCGCGCTGCCGGCCGCCGAGCTCTCCCGGGCGTCCGCCGCGCGCGCCGGGTGGGATCCGTCGGACTGGAGCCAGGACCAGGCGGCGCGCATCTACCTGCTGCTGTCCTCCGGAGCCGACGGCGCGACGTTTTCCCGCCGGCTCGACCAGCTTTGCGTGACCGCCGACATCGGCGAGCTGGTCGCGTTCTATCGCGGGCTGCCGCTGTACCCGGACCAGCCGCGCTACGCGTTGCGCGCGGCCGAAGGCGTGCGCACGAGCATGAAGGCCGTGTTCGAGGCGGTGGCGCACCGCAATCCGTACCCGTCCGAGCAGTTCGACGAGCCGGCGTGGAACCAGATGGTGCTGAAGACGCTGTTCATCGGCACGACGCTCGACCCGGTCGTGGGCCTCGACCGGCGCGCCAACGCCGTGCTGGCGCGCATGGCCTGCGACTACGCGCACGAGCGCTGGTCCGCCGGGCGCCCCGTGAGCCCGGAGCTGTGGCGCTGCGTCGGGCCGTTCGCGCGCGGCGAGATGCTGCGCGACCTCGGGCGCGTGCTGGAGAAGGGCACCGAGCCCGAGCGCGCCGCCGCGGCGCTGGCCCTTTCCGCCTCGCCCGACCCCGCGGCAACCGGCCTGCTATGGGCGTATCCTGAGCTTTCGATCGCGGTCAACGAGAACAAGGTCAGCTGGCAGGCGCTGGCGCAACCCGTCTAGGACGACATTGTCTGGAGGCACCATGAAATTCATCGATCCGCACATCCACATGAGCGCGCGCACGACGGACGATTACGAGCGCATGGCCGCCGCCGGCATCGTCGCGCTGATCGAGCCGGCCTTCTGGCTGGGCCAGCCGCGCACCCAGGTCGGAACCTACATCGACTACCTGTCGAGCCTCGTGGGCTGGGAGCGCTTCCGCGCGGCGCAGTTCGGCATCCGCCACTACTGCACCATCGGGCTGAACAGCAAGGAAGCCAACAACCAGGCGCTCGCGGAGCAGGTGATCGAGGTGCTGCCGCGCTACCTGACCAAGGAAGGTGTCGTCGCGGTGGGCGAGATCGGCTACGACGACCAGACGCCCGCCGAGGACAAGTACTACCGCGCGCAGCTTCAGCTCGCGAAGGAGTTCGAGATGCTGGTGCAGGTGCACACGCCCCACCGCGACAAGAAGAGCGGCACGATCCGCAGCATGGAGGTCGCCGTGGAGATGGGCATCACGCCCGGGCATTGCGTGATCGACCACAACAACGAGGAAACCGTCAAGGAGGTGCTCGACCGCGGCTTCTGGGCGGCGTTCACGATCTACCCGAACACCAAGATGGGCAACGAGCGCATGGTCGAGATCGCGCGCAAGTACGGCTCGAACCAGATGTTCATCGACTCGAGCGCCGACTGGGGCGTGTCCGACCCGCTCGCCGTGCCCAAGACGGCGCGGCTGATGCTCGAGCGCGGCATCCCGCAGAAGGACGTCGAGGCGCTGTGCTACGGCAATGCGCTGAAGGCCTTCGGCCAGAGCGGCCAGATGAAGGAAGAGGACTGGACGAACCCGGCGCCCGTGGACCAGCGCATGCTGTTCGAGGGCAACTCCGTGCTGCGCGGCCAGGCGCCGAAGGTCGGCGAGCCGGCGCAGAGCGTCGAGCAGCGCATGGATTCGGTGGCATTCAAGTAGGGCGAAGCGTTGCGCAACGGAAACATGGGGAAGGCAAATGGGCGTCGAGCTGGTCAAACCCGCGGTTGAGCCTGGCATGGAAGAGGCGGTCTACCACCAGGAGTTTTCCGTCCGCTACGACTATCCGGTGCATTTCACGGAGCACCTGTTCGCGCGGGACAACCAGGTCTTCCTGCAGTCGGTCATCCGCAAGGAGCCGGCCAGGCGCCACCGCATCGTGGTCTTCGTCGATTCCAACGTCGCGGCGAGCTGGCCCACGCTGGTCCACGACGTCGTCGCGTACGCCGAGGCGCACGCGCGCTCGCTGGAGCTCGTCGGCAAGCCGGAGATCGTGTCCGGCGGCGAGCACGTCAAGAACGACCCGGCGCTGGTCACCGCGCTGCAGCACCGGCTCGTCGACCTCAAGATCGACCGCCACGCCTTCGTCGTCGGCATCGGCGGCGGCGCCTTCCTGGACATGATCGGCTTCGTCGCGGCGACCACGCACCGCGGCATCCGCCACATCCGCGTGCCCACGACGGTGCTGGGCCAGAACGATTCCGGCGTCGGCGTGAAGAACGGCGTCAACGCCTTCGGCATGAAGAACCTGCTGGGAGCGTTCGCGCCGCCGTTCGCCGTGCTCAACGACGCCGCGTTCCTGCGCACCTTGCACCAGCGCGACAAGATCGCCGGCATCGCGGAAGCGGTGAAGGTCTCCCTGATCCGCGACGGCAAGTTCTTCGAGTGGCTGGAGGGCAACGCGCAGGCGCTGCACGACGTCGAGCCCGCCGCCATGGCGCACATGATCCGCCGCTGCGCCGAGCTGCACATGCGCCAGATCGCGCACGGCGGCGACCCCTTCGAGACCGGCAGCGCGCGCCCGCTCGACTACGGCCACTGGTCCGCGCACAAGCTCGAGGCGCTGACGTCGCACGAGGTCCGACACGGCGAGGCCGTGGCGATCGGCCTGGCGCTCGACACGCGCTATTCGGTGCAGGTCGGCATGCTGGCGCCCGGGGCCGAGGAGAGGGTATACAGGCTGCTCAAGCGCCTGGGCTTCTACCTGTGGCATCCCGCGATGGAAACCCGCGCCGAGGACGGCGAGCTGACGCTGCTGCGCGGCATCGAGGAATTCCGCGAGCACCTGGGAGGGGAGCTCACCATCACGCTGCTGCGCGACATCGGCAGGGGCGAGGAAGTCCACGCCATGGATACCGGCGAGATCCTGCACGCGATGACCTGGCTGCGCCGCAAGGAGACCGGCCAATGAACATCGGCGCGCCGAACGTCCATCTGACCTACTGCAGCAACATCCATCCCGGCGAGACCTGGGCGGACGTCCGCGCCAACATCGAGAGGTACTTTCCCGCGGTGCGCGATGCGGTCGCACCGGGACAGCCGTTCGGCGTCGGCCTGAG
This sequence comes from Burkholderiales bacterium, assembly GCA_036274775.1. Taxonomy (GTDB): domain Bacteria; phylum Pseudomonadota; class Gammaproteobacteria; order Burkholderiales; family JACQAP01; genus JACQAP01. The sequence continues at coordinate 13,093 of DASUFB010000019.1, forward strand.
GCTGTCGGCACGCGCGGCGAGGGAGCTGGGCACCGGCGATGCGCTCGCCGAGTTCAAGCGCTTCCTGGCCGCTAGGAACCTCTACGTCTTCACGATCAACGGCTTTCCCTACGGCACCTTTCACGGCACGCGCGTGAAGGAGGAGGCCTACCTCCCCGACTGGCGCGACGAGGAGAGGCTGCGCTATACCGACGAGCTCGCCGACCTGCTCGTGCAGCTGCTGCCCGACGGCGTCGAAGGCAGCATCAGCACGGTGCCCGGGGCCTTCAAGCCGGCCATGCGCGGGTCCGCGGACGTCGAGAAGATCGCGGACAACGTGATCCGCCACGTGGCGAAGCTCGTCGACGTCGAGGAGCGCACGGGCAGGCGCATCGCGCTCGCCATCGAGCCGGAACCGCATTGCTACCTCGAGACCGTCGAGGAAAGCGTGAATTTCTTCCGCGACCGTCTGTTCAGCACGCGTGCGGAGCGCAGGCTCGCCGAGATCACGGGGCGGAAGCGGCCGCAGGCGCAAGCCGCGCTGCGCCGGCACGTGGGACTGTGCCTCGACCTGTGCCACGCCGCCGTGGAATTCGAGGACCCGGCCGCCTGCATCCGCGACCTTGCCGATGCCGGCATCCGCATCACCAAGCTGCAGATCAGCGCGGGCCTGCGGCTTCCGGAGCTGACGGCCGACGCCGTGAACGCCTTGAAGCAGTTCGACGACCCGGTGTACCTGCACCAGGTCGTGGAGGAGGGGCCGGCCGGCGTGAAGCGCTATGCCGACCTGCCGGAAGCGCTGGCCACCGCGAACTGCGGCGCCGACGGCCGCGAGTGGCGGGTGCATTGCCACGTGCCGATCTTCATGGACGACCTGGGGGCGTTCTCGTCCACGCGCTCGTTCATCTCGGAGGTGCTCGGCATGCACCGCAGGCGGCCCATCTCGGGCCACCTCGAAGTCGAGACCTATACCTGGAACGTGCTGCCGGAGCACCTGCGCGCGGGGGGCATGGAACAGGCCATCGCCCGCGAGATGAACTGGGTCAAGGGCCAATTGCAGTAACAGCGGCCGCATGAAGCTATCCGTCGCGCTCCGCCTCGGGCGCGTCTCCAACCTGCCGACCGTCTGGTCGAACGTCATGACGGGCATGGCGCTCGCGGGTGCCGCCGTCGACGCCAGGCTGCCCATCCTCGTCGCGTCGCTGTCGCTGTTCTACACCGGCGGCATGTTCCTGAACGATGCCTTCGACCATGGCTTCGACGCCAAAGCGCGTCCCGAGCGCCCGATCCCGTCCGGCCAGGTCGGCCTGGCCCAGGTCCATGCCTCCGGCTTCGGCATGATGGCCATCGGCCTCGTGCTGCTGGCCTGGGTGGGCTACGGCTTCGAGCCCTTCACGCAGTGGCGCCCGGTCGCATCCGGCATCGCGCTCGCCGCGGCGATCGTGCTCTACAACTGGCGACACAAGAACAACCCGCTCAGCCCTTTCGTCATGGGCCTGTGCCGCATGCTGGTGTACGTGTCGGCGGGATTCGCCGTGGCATCGGCGCTGCCTTCACCGCTCGTCCTCGCGGCCGGCGTGCTGCTGTGCTACCTGATCGGGCTCACCTATGCCGCGAAGAAGGAGCACCTGGGCACGATGGAGAATTTCTGGCCGCTGCTGTTCCTCGCGGCGCCGATCCCGTACGGGGCGTGGCTGGCGCTGGTCCAGCCCGCTGCCTGGATTCCCTTGCTCGCACTTGCCGGCTGGATCGTCTTCGCGGTGCGCCTGCTGCGCCGGCGCAAGCCCGGCGACGTGCCGCGCGCGGTCGTGAGCCTGATCGCCGGCATTTCGCTGCTGGACGCGATCGTGCTCGCCGGGCACGGCCACCCTGGGTTCGCCGTGCTGGCGGTGGCCGCCTTCGGCGTCACGCTGGTCCTGCAGCGCTGGATCCAGGGCACCTGAGCGCGGCGGGCCGGGGCCGCCGGCTTCGGGAAAATATCCGATGCCCGTCAGGTGCGCATCCCTGTGCCCGGCCGCGGGGCGCCGCTAGGATGGCATCGCGTTCCGCGCAGTATTCGGTGTCGAGCCAGCCGTGCGGATGCAACCATAACACCTCTCGAGTTCGAAGCCGGGCCTCCAAGCCCGGCTTTTTTTTCAGCGGCAATCCGCTGCGCAGGGCCCGGCATGCACGTCGGGGCGCGGATCGCCCACGAAGCCGTCGCGGTTGGGCATGGTCACGAGCGGCAGGGACGCTGCATCCAGCGTCGCATCGGCCCCCAGGATGCCGTTGAGGTGCAGCACGTAGGCGACGACGGCGTAGACCTCGTCGTCCGACAGCGTGCGCGGGGCATTGAACGGCATCGCGCGGCGCACGTAGTCGAACAGCGTCGTGGCGAACGGCCAGTAGCTGCCGACGGTCTTGACGGGGGCGGGGCCGGCGAGCGATGCGTGGTCGCCGACCAGCCTGTCCATGGGCTTGCCCCGGCCGCGGTCGCCATGGCACGCGGCGCACTTCCCGGCGTAGATGCGTTCGCCCCGGGCGGCGTTGCCGTGCCCTTGCGGGAGCCCCGCTCCGTCCGCCCGGACGTCGATGTCCCAGGCGCGTATGACGGCATCGGCCGCGGGTTGCCCGAGGCCGTACGGCCCGCCGTCTCCCGCCTGCGCGGTGCAGGCCACCATGGCCGCGAGCGCCGCGCACAGCCTACGCGTGCACATTGCGCACCTCGCCGTTCTCCCCGACGGCCCAGCTCTGGATCGAGTTGTTGTGATAGTAGGAGTTCAGCCCGCGTGCAGCGATGAGCTGGTCGCGAGTGGGCTGGACGTAGCCGGTGTCGTCGATGGCGCGGCTCTGCACGATCGCCGGCCCGCCTTCCCAGCGCCAGGGCAGCCGGAAGCGCGTCAGCGCCCTGGGCAGCACCGGCTGCTGCAGGACGGCCTCGCGCCAGGTGCGGCCGGCGTCGACGGATACGTCGACGCGGCGGATGGTGCCGCGCCCGGACCATGCGAGCCCGGATATTTCGCGGAAGCCGCGGCTTCGCAGGACCTGCCCGGCAGACGGCGACGTGACCACGGATTTCGCCTCCATGTGGAACGTGAACCGGCGCGCCGTGCCGTCGGGCAGCAGGTCGGTGTATTTCGAGGTCTCCTCGCGCGTCTGGAACGGCGCGTCGCCGACCTTGAGCCGCCGCAGCCACTTGATGCTCATGTTGCCCTCGAAGCCGGGCAGGAACAGCCGCAGCGGATAGCCCTGCTCGGGGCGCAGGCGCTCGCCGTTCTGCGCGTAGACGAGCAACGCGTCGTCCAGCGCCTTCTCGATCGGGATGCTGCGCGTCATCAGAGCCGCGTCCGCGCCTTCCGCGAGCATCCATTTCGCGCCCGGCTTCACGCCGGCTTCCGCGAGCACCGTGGCAAGCGGCACGCCGGTCCATTCGCAGCACGACAGTAACCCGTGGGATTGCTGGATGCTCGCCGCCTTCGGCGCCTTCCATTCGGCGGAGCCGTTGCCCGAGCATTCGAGGAAATGGATGCGCGAAACCGACGGGAAGCGCACGATCTCGTCCATCGAGAACACCAGCGGGCGCTCGACCATGCCGTGCAGCAGCAGCCGGTGCGCGTCGGGGTCGATCGCCGGCACGCCGGCATGGTGGCGCTCGAACACCAGCCCGTTGGGCGTGATGATGCCGTGCAGGTCCTGCAGCGGCGTGAAGCTCCATGACGACAGCGTGGTGGGCGTGGTGCCCACGCCGCGCCTCACGACGTCCTTCTCGAACGGCGAGGGCAGCCCGTAGGCCGGGCTCAGGATCGGATGGCCCGGCCCGGCCGACCACGGCGGGTCCGCCAGGGGTTCACCCTGCGCGCCGCCGGGGGAAAGCGCGGCCGCCGCCAGGGCACTGCCCCTGAGCAGGAATGACCGCCGTGCAGTCGATCCGGTGTGCCGTATGCGTCGCATGCTTGCTCCGTCCTCGCGGGGATGCATCGCAATATACCCCGGGTGCCGATGCCGACACCGGGAAGAATTCCCGGGATATTTTCGGTGAGCGCGAATCCCGACCCCCTTCGGGATGTTTACCCGGGCAAGTCGGGATTCCGCCCGTTCAGCCGCAGGGGAGTGCTTCACTATCCTGCAGGCTCGGAGCAAGGGTCGGCTGCAACGACCGCTGCCCGGCACGTGTCGCCATACGGCACCGTGACCAGAAAACAAACCAGGTAACAGGATGGAGGAGACCCGCATGAGTACCCGCCCCCGCACGAGGCTGACCGGCCTTGGCGCGGCGTTCGCGCTCGTTGCAACGTCTGCTGCCGCAGGCGTGCCGACGATCGAGAACGCCAAGCCAGGCGACTGGCCGAGCTACCACCGCACGTACGATTCCCAGCGCTACAGCCCGCTCGCCCAGATCAACAAGAGGAATGTCGGCAAGCTGCAGGTGGCCTGGGTGCACCAGGCCGGCGAGCTCACGCAGGGCCTGCAGGCCACGCCCATCGCCATCGACGGCGTCGTCTATTACTCCGGGTCGTACAACCGCGTGTTCGCCGTCGACGGCAAGACCGGCAAGGAGATCTGGCACTACTATCCGAAGCTCAAGGACGGCGTCGAGCGGCTGCCGACCGCTCCGTACAATCGCGGCGTCTCCGTGGGCAACGGCATGGTCTACGTCGGCACGATGGACGGGCGCGCCATCGCGCTCGACCAGAAGACCGGCAAGATGGTCTGGGAGTCGCAGCTCGTCGACACGCTGAATTGCGGCTGCCTGTTCACCTCGCCGCCGCTGGTGGTCAAGGACAAGCTGATCTACGGCTCGACGCAGGGCGGCATCCCGGCGCGCGGGGGTGGCATCTTCGGCGTGGATCAGAAGACCGGCAAGAAGCTGTGGTACTTCGATCCCGTGCTCGAAGGACCCGAGCACTGGGGCACGAACAGCTTCGGCGAGTCGAGCGCGAAGTACGCGGGCGTGGGCGCCTGGCACGTCGGCAGCTACGATCCCGAGCTCGACCTGGTCTTCTACGGCACGTCCAACCCGTCGCCGTGGTTCGACTGGGCACCGCCCGGTGACGGGCCGAAGGGCTATCTGCGCAAGGACGGCGAAGGCGCGCGCCCCGGCGACAACCTGTATGCGTCGTCGGTCGTCGCGCTGCGCCCGGATACCGGCGAGCTGGTCTGGTACCATCAGGAGCACCCGCACGACGAATGGGACTACGACTCGACGCTCGGCGAGTTCGTGCTGGTGAACAAGGGCGGCAAGAAGCTCATGATCCACCAGGCCAAGAGCGGCTTCGTGTTCGTCTACGACCGCACGAACGGCAAGGTGCAGAAGGTCTGGTCGATCAACGACACCCATACCTCCTACAAGGACGTGAACGTCGACACCGGCGAGCTCATCGGCCGCAGCCCGCCCAGCACGGCGCCGAACAACATGTTCTGCCCGTCCTTCCTCGGCGGCCGCAGCTGGAACCCCGGCTCCTATAACCCGGAGACCGGCGTCTGGTTCAACTCGCGCACCGAGCTGTGCATGATCGTGAAGACGCACGAGGAGAAACCCACGACGGCGCCGACGTTCGGCTGGTATGTCGGCGGCGACATGTCGTTCGCCGATCCCCCCGGCGGCACGCGCGGCGCGCTCGATGCCTGGGACCCGTTCACGGGCAAGAGGAAGTGGAGCGTGCCCGACAAGTACCCGCGCATCTCCGGCGTGCTGTCCACCAGGGGCGGCGTGGTGTTCAGCGGCGACATGACCGGCGGCATCCACGCCTATGACCAGGACAACGGCAAGGAGCTCTGGAGCTTCAACATGGGCTCGGCCTCGCGCGGCGGCATCATCACCTATCTCGCGGGCGGCGAGCAGTACATCCTCGTGCCCAGCGGCATCGGCGGCGGCGTTCCCGCGGTCCTGACGAACATCTTCCCGGAAATCGCGGACTTTCCGACGGGCGCGACGCTGTTCGCGTTCAAGGTCCGGAAGTAGGCGGTTGCGACATGGCGGCGGGGCGAGGCTTGCCCCGCCGCTTTTTCACCACCATTGGCCGAGACATGAAGAATCTCCTGGGTATCCTGCTTTTTTGCGTGCCCGTGCTGGGGCTGGCCGTCGACACCACCGGCGACCGCGACCTGCCGCCCGCGGACAAGACCGCCGGCGTCGACCTGCACGATCCGGAAGTCATCAACAAGGGAATGGCGATGCTCTCGAGCACCTGCGGCGGCTATTGCCACGGCACCGAGGGCCGCGGCTTCAAGGGCCCGTCGCTACGCAACCGCACGGATCTCGACGCCGATTCGCTGCACGCAACCATCACGTTCGGGCGCAAGCGCGCCGGCAAGCTCATGCCGCCGTGGGGCGGCGTGCTTTCCGAGGCCGAAATCTGGACCGCCATCGCCGCCATCGTGTCGCTGCGCCACGTGGAACCGGACAAGGGGGCGAAGCCGGCCGCGCACTAGGGGACGGGCGCCCGCGCAAGACATGGATGCCGTCCTGCTCCGGGATGTCGTCGCCGAGCTGTTCGCGTCCATCCACGCCCTTTCGGGCTACGCCGTCGCCGACGGCGTTCCCGAGATCCACGCGGTGCCGGTTGCGGTCATGCAGCGGGAGCTTTGCGGCAAGCCCTGCCCGGTCAAGGCCTACTTCCACCCGGATCGGGGGATTTTCCTCGACGAGACGCTCGACCTCAGGGACAGCGCGTTCGACCGCTCCGTGCTGCTGCACGAGCTCGTGCACTATCTGCAGAAGAGCACCGGCCGCTTCGAGAAGGCGCCCGGCACCTGCCTGCGCAACCATCTCTCGGAAGTCGAGGCCTACGACATCCAGAACCGGTATCTCTCCAGCGTCAACTCTCCCACCAGGGCGCTGTATTCCGGGTGGACGGTCGCGTGCCGGGATGAAGGCACCGGCAGGGCGCGGCGGGCCACGCACCCGGATCTCTGACGGACCGGGATTTCTTCCCGACCTGCGCGCGGGCGGATGGAAAAGCCCGGCCGGTGCGCAACAATGTCCCGGCGCGCACGCGTGACCGGACCGCGCATCCGGCCGCGGCGTCGCGTTGCCACAGGGAGGCACTCCAGAATGTCCTGCAATGAGGCGGCCCATGGCGGCTGATGGCCGCATCGACGCCGTCGATGTCCTGTACAGCGACCACTACGGATGGCTGCGGCGCTGGCTGCAGCGCAAGCTCGGCTGCGCCCACGAGGCCGCCGACATCGCGCACGACACGTTCCTGCGGCTGCTGACGCACCCGGTCGAGACGCCGCTGCGCGAGCCCCGCGCATACCTGACGACCATTGCGCACGGGCTGGTCGTCAACCACTGGCGCCGGCTCGAGATCGAGCGCGCCTATCTGGCCGCGCTCGCGGCTCTGCCGGAACCGCTTGCGCCGTCCCCGGAGGCGCGCGCGGAGACCGTCGAGGCGCTCGTGGCGATCGATGCCATGCTGGAAGTGCTGCCCGACAAGGTGCGGCGGGCCTTCCTGCTGTCGCAGCTCGACGGCAAGACCTACGCCGAGATCGCCGCGGAGTTGAAGGTGTCCGAGCGCATGGTCAAGAAATACATGGCCAACGCCATGCTCAATTGCGTCGTCGCGCTCGAGAACGCCGCGCGATGAAGACGGCGTTCGAAGCCCTGCACGCGATACCGGCCGCCGCTCTTGAGGAGGCCGCCGGCTGGTTCGCCAACCTTGCCGACGGCACGGCAACCGACGCCGACCGCAAGCGCCTGCAGGACTGGCTCGACGCGCATCCGGACCATGTGCGTGCCTGGAAGCGCGTCGAGGAGGTCACCGGCAGGTTCGGGCCCGTGGCCCACGGCGGCCAGCCCGCGCGGGCCGTGCTGGATCTGCCCCGTGCCGGCCGGCGCCGGATGCTGAAGGCCCTGTCCGTCGTGGTGGCTGCGGGGGCGGGAGGGCTCGCGGCGCTGCGGTTGCCGTGGTCGCAGTGGCGCCACGACCTGGCGCTCGCCCATGCCGGCCATCGCACCGGCATCGGCGAGACGCTGGCCCTCGCGCTCGAGGACGGCAGCCGGGTCTGGCTCGGCTCGGTGAGCGCGCTCGACGTTTCCTTCTCGGAAAACCGGCGGGCGCTGTCGCTGCTGCAGGGTGACCTGCTGGTCGAAACGGCAAAGGACAGCGTGCAGCCCGCCCGGCCTTTCACGGTCGCGACCCGCCATGCGAGCCTGCGCGCGCTCGGCACCCGCTTCGCCGTGCGGTGCGCCGAAGCGCAGAGCCGGCTGGATGTCTTCGAAGGGGCCGTCGAGCTGACGCTCACGGGTTCCACGCAGACGCTGGTCGTGCGTTCCGGGAGCCAGGCGACGTTCGATGCCGCGCGCATCCTGGCGACGGGCCAGGCCGACCCGGGGCGCGAATCATGGTCGCGCGGCATCCTGCTTACCGACGGCATGCGCCTGGATGCCCTGATCGAGGAACTCGGGCGCTGGCACGCGCAGGCGATGGAATGTGCGCCGGAAATCTGCCCCATGCGGGTCGCCGGTGCCTTTCCGATGAAGGATCTCGACCGGATCCTGGCCGCGGTACAGAAAAGCCTCCCCGTGCGCGTGCTGCGCGAGGGTTCCGTGGTCCGGATCGTCGCGGCCCCTCCCGCGGCGGAAGGCCGCAACTGACGGCCGTCGCCGCGCGCTTCGCGGTTCCCTTTTTCCCGGTTCGATTGGCAATGGGCTGAAGGCGTCATCGAGCGCCTGCAGCCTGCAAAACAGCCGGGGAGGGCGCGTGGTCGCGGAGTCAATCTGTCGTTCGCCGTCGGCGATAGCGCGCCGCACGTCTTTTTTTTGCCTGGTCCTGCTGTCGTCCATGGTCCTCGCGTGGCTTGCGGCGGCGGACGCAGCGCACGCGCAGGACGACGCGGCGCGCGACTACGACGTTCCCGGCGGGCCGCTGTCCGCCGCGCTCGCGCGTTTCGCGGGCCAGGCGGGCATCCTGCTTTCCGTCGACGCGAAGCTGACGGAGGGCAAGACGGCAACGCCGCTGAAAGGGCGATACGCGGTGGACGAGGGCATCCGCAGGCTGCTCGAAGGCTCCGGACTCGAGGCCGTCGGCGATGCACGCTCCGGATACACCGTGCGCCGGAGCCGGGTACCGGAGGCGGACGCGGGCGCGTCCGTCGTCCTCGCGGGCAGGTCTTCCGCCGCGAGGGACAGCCTGCCCGACCTGAATGCGCCCACCGTCACCGTGGTGGCGCGGCGCGACTACGAGATCGGCCCCATGCCCGGCCTCGCGCTCACGAAGGAGCAGATCCCGGGCAACGTGCAGAGCGTCACGAGCGAGGACATCAGGAAATACCACTCGCTCAACCTGGGATCCGTGCTGAATTCGCAGATGCAGTCGGTCAACATCAACGACTATCAGGGCAACCCCTTCCAGATGGACGTGACCTACCGCGGCTTCACGGCCTCGCCGCAGCTCGGCACGCCGCAGGGGTTGTCCGTCTTTTTCGACGGCATCCGCGTCAACGAGCCGTTCGGCGACGTCGTCAACTGGGACCTCATCCCGGTCAATGCCATCTCCACCGTCGACATGTTCCCGGGTTCCAACCCGATCTTCGGGCTGGGCACGCTCGGCGGGGCCATGTCCATCCGCACCAAGAGCGGCTTCACGGACCCCGGCGCCACCGCCGAGATCCTCGGCGGCTCGTTCGGCCGCAAGCAGCTCCTGCTCTCGGCCGGCAGCAACAACGGCACGGTCGCCGGCTTCGTGGCGGCCAGCCTGTTCGACGAGGACGGCTGGCGCGACAATTCGCCGTCGAAGGTCGGCCAGCTCTTCACCAAGCTCGAATGGCGCAGCGACAGGACGACGCTCGGCTTCAGCACGCTGCTGGCGTCGACCGACCTCGTCGGCAACGGCCTGATCCCGCTCGAGCTCTACAACGAAAGGCCGGAATCGGTCTTCACCTCGCCCGACGAGACCAGGAACAAGCTGCTGCAACTCCAGCTCTCTGCCGCCTTCGAGGTCACGGACAAGTTCAACATCACGAGCCAGGTCTATCACCGCGTCAGCAGGCGCCGCTCCGTCAACGGGGACGTCTACGGCGCATTCGACGAAATGAGCAACGACTACGATTACGGGTCGGAGAAGCCGCGCAAGATCGCCGCCGGCCGGCCGCCGTTGTGCCAGTACGCGGACACCAACCACGACGGCCTGCCCGACTACTTTCTCGACCTCGACTTCGACGGCGTCCCGAGCGCGGGGGAGATCAATGCGCCCTACGACGACACCAACTCCTTCCTGGCGATGCCGCTGCCGCCCCTGAACAACCCCACGAACGATCCGGCGGCCTGCGATCCCTCGCCCGTCTACGACAACACCGGAAACATCTATACCACGCGCAACGGCAAGGCCACCGACTTTCGCAACGGGTTCACCAGGCAGAACGGTCCCGGCGTCGTGAACGGCACGCCGATCGGACAGATCAACAGGACCACGATCGACCAGATGACGGACGGCGGCGCGATCCAGTTCAACTGGAACCTCGATCGCCACAAGTTCATGGCGGGCGCCTCGTTCGATTCCGCGTACGCCGAATACGGCAGCACTTCGCAACTGGCGCTGATCGATCCCTCGCACAACGTCTACCTCGACCCGGCGCACATCGACCCGCTGTATTTCGCCGCCTCGCACGAGATCACCAACAATTCCTTCGACGGCAGGTCGAACACCGGCAGCCTGTACTTCAGCGAGACCTGGAGCGTGCTGGACAACCTGCACTTCACGGCGTCCGCGCGCTACAACCAGACGGAAGTCAGGAACAACCTCAAGTCGCGCACCGCCGCGGGCTTCACGGAGCTGCACAACATGCGCGACTTTGCCGGGGTGCCGAACATCATCCTGTGCCCGACGACGGATCCGGCCTCATGCCCGAGCATGCCGAATGCCACGACCATCATCGTCGACGACGCGCGCGGCAACGGCAACGGCTACTACCGGCCCAGCGGCAAGACGGGAGCGCAGTTCGTCCAGGGCGGCGAGCCGGAGAAATTCACCTACTATTCCCTGAATCCCTCGCTCGGCGTGAGCTACCTGCCCGTGCCGGTCCTCGACCTGTACGCGAACTGGAGCCAGGGCACGCGCACGCCGTCGGTCATCGAGCTCGGCTGCGCGTTCGACCCGAACCCGGCGACCCGGTTCGGCGGCGCGTGCACGCTGCCCTCCACGCTGTCGGGCGATCCCTACCTGCCGCAGATCGAGGCGATCACGAACGAGGTCGGCGTGCGCGGCAAGCTCGCCGGCGACTGGAGGTGGAATGCCAGCGTATACCGTACCGACCTCAGGAACGACATCTACTTCGTCGCATTCACGCCCACGCAGAACTATTTCGACAACATCGGCAGGACGCGGCGGCAGGGGCTCGAGCTGGGCGTCTCGGGCAGCGCCGGGCGCTGGGATTTCGGCCTCAACTACGCCTTCACGCAGGCAACTTTCCAGTCGGCGTTCTGGCAATCCAACCTGAGCAACAGCAGCACCGACCGGGATCCCAACGGCGGCAGCCCGCCCGGACAATACCCGTTCGTGGAGGATCCGCCCGGAAGCGGATCGGGCACCGTGGTCGTCCCGCCGCAGCCGGGCCACGTCACCAACCACGGCGTGCAGACCTGGCGCCTGTACAAGGTCTCGCCCGGCGACCGCATGCCCGGCATCCCGGAGCACACCCTCAACCTGAACATCGGCTACCGCCTGACCGACGCATGGAGCGCCAGCCTCAACATGATCGCGCGCTCGAGCGCGTACTCGCGTGGCAACGAGAACAACGACCACCAGCCCGGCCCGGGCCAGGGCGACAAGGGGCAACTGTCGTGCGACACGCCGCTGTTCGACCCCGACACCGGCGACTTCACGGGATATTTCCAGTGCAACGGAACGCCCGACAGGCCGGCGGGCCAACCCTATCTGTACGACGGCAAGACGCCGGGCTACGCGATCTTCAACTTCGAGACGACCTACCGCGTCGACCGCAACCTGTCGGTGAGCTTCCTCGTCGCGAACCTGTTCGACAGGAAGTACTACACCGCGAGCCGCCTCGGGCAGAACCCGTTCTCGCCGTCCATCAATGGCGCCATCGGCCCCAGCGGGTTCAACTACAACTCGGCGGACTGGCTGAACACGACCTTCGTCGCGCCGGGCCCGCCGCGCGGCTTCTTCCTTTCGCTGACCTATGAATTCGGCGTCGACTCCGATGAGCGCTGAGCGCAGGCGCGGGACGCCACCCCACTTCCGGAAAGGAGCGCGGAAATGAGCCCGAGCGGCTTGCGCATGGCCCTCGCACTGGTGGGCGCAGTCGTGTCCTGGCAAGTCCTCGCCGATGACGGCAACGCGTATGTCGGCATCGCCGCGGGATTGTCCGGGACCACGCTGGCCCGGGCCGACGTCGAGGCCGCGATGGCAGGCGCCGGCCTCTCGGGCCTGACCTCGCTCGACGACTCCGACATGGGCATCAAGCTCTACGCCGGCATCGCCGTCTCCCGCTTCCTGGCCCTGGAGGCGGGCTACACGGATTTCGGCAGGTTCCGCTTCCATGCCAACCGGACATCGGCCGGGGGCGGCACGTTTTTCGGCGGGGATGCCGTCACGCGTTCCGTGGACTTGTCGGCCCGGGCCGGCATTCCGCTGGGCGGCGCATTCTCGCTTTTCGGGCGCGCGGGGCTCGCCATGTCGCAGACGAAGGTGTCGACGACCACGACCAGGGTCGGCGGGCCGGTATCCACCTCGGAGCACGAATCGACCGTGTCCCCGCTGGCCGGGTTGGGGGCCGCCTGGCGCATGGCATCCCACGTCTCGCTGCGCCTGGAGGCAGAGCGCCATTTCGACATCGACGACGGGAAGGCGCTCGGCAAGCAGGACGTCGACCTGTATTCGCTCGCCGTGCAGTACCACTTCTGAATTTTTCCCCGTCATTCCGGGAATCCGACGTGTCGGCCCTTTGGTATGTTCCCGGAGCGTCTGCCCATCCGGGCGGGCCATGTCCGAACCGGGGGAGAGCAGATGCGCAAGGCAGCGCAGTGGGTCGTTTCGTTGTGTCTGGCCGTCGTTGTCTGGCCATCGTGCGCCGGGGCCCAGGCATTGGGGGTCGAACTGCTGGCCGACGGGCTTACCGCCCCGTTACACCTCGAGCAACCCGACGACGGCAGCGGCAGAACCTTCGTCGTGCAGCAGGACGGTCTGGTGCGGGTGCTGCGCGCGGATGGCACGCTGGCCCCCGAAGCCTTCCTCGACCTGAGGCCGCAACTGCTGCCGCTCGAGCAGAATTTCGACGAGCGCGGCCTGCTGGGCTTTGCGCTGCACCCGGACTTCGCGCACAACGGCCGCGTCTACGTTTCCTATTCGGCGCCCCTGCGCCCGACCGCGCCCCCGGGCTGGAATTACACGCGGCGCATCTCGGAGTTCACCGCGAAGCCCGGCGACCTTTCCTGGATCGACGCGCGCTCCGAGCGCGTGCTGCTGGAGCTGGACTGGCCGAGCCGCAAGCACAATGGCGGCGGGCTGGCGTTCGGCCGCGACGGCTACCTTTACATCGGCTTCGGCGACGGCGGCATTTCGCACGGCGTGGGCAAGGAAATCGTCTGGGAAGCCTTCAACGTGCCGGCGCAGGCGCTGACATGGGACGCGCTTGCGCAGGACAGGGATTCGCTGTTCGGCAAGATCCTGCGCATCGACGTCGACCATGGCTTCCCCGGCTACGCCATCCCGCGCGACAACCCGTTCGCGTCCGGCGGCGGGAAGCCCGAGGTCTATGCATGGGGCTTCCGCAATCCGTTCCGGATCGAGTTCGACCGGCAGGACGGCAGCTTTTTCGTGACCGCCGTCGCCGAGACGCTGTGGGAAGCCGCCTACCGCGTGCGCGGACCCGGCAATTTCGGCTGGCCGCTCATGGAAGCCACGCATTGCGTGGACCGGCTGCATCCGCGCCGGCCGCCCGCGAGCTGCCTGGACCGCGAAGCGTCCGGCGCGCCCATCGAGCTGCCGGTGTTCGAGTATCCGAACATGCAGGCATCACACCCCGACACGAAGCTCGGCATCGCGGGCGTCGGCACGGCCATTACCGGAGCCCGCATGTATCGCGGCAGGAAGATCCCGCAGCTTGCCGGAAAGCTGGTCGCAACCGACTGGAGCGCCGCCTTCAGGCAGGCGGCCGGGCAGGTGTTCGTCGCGCAGCCGTCTGAAGGCCGCGGGCTCTGGTCCTACGAGCGCGTCCTGAAGCTTGACGGGCGCATCATCGGCCTGGAAGAGGACCTCGAGGGCGAGCTCTACATTCTCACCAATGAAACCTTCGGTCCCTACGGCAACACCGGCAAGGTATTCCGGCTGGTCGGGCGCCCGTAGGCGTTCGCAACGCGGCGAGGACAATCCATCGAGGGGCGGCCTTCGCGTGATGCCGGGCCGCTTGCGCGGGCGGGCGCGTGGCCGATGCGGCCTTCGCGGCGCGCATCTATAATCGCCTTCATGAACGCCGAGAAGATCAGGGTGCGCGTGACCGAGACCGGGCAGATGCTCGACGTCGTCGTGCTCAACAAGCGCGCCGAGCGCATCCAGGTCGTCCTGGGCGAGGGCATCCACAGCGTCAAATGCGACCTGGTCCCGACGCGCAACGGCCTGGGCTACTCGGGCAGCGTCATGGGCCGCGAGCTCATCTACGAGCGCAGCCGCGAGCAGGTCCAGGCCGACATCGACAGGCTGAACCCGGCCCTGCGCAAGTCCCGCTGACGGGCCGCGCGGCGCGCCGGTCCGGCAGTCGGGTAAAATCGCGGCGCTGATTCCATATCCTGCGACCCCGGCCGCCGGGCCGGGGCGTCATAACGAGAGGCCCGCCCATGGCAACCAGATCCAGGAAAGACCCGTCCAAGCTGCGCTCGCGCCAATGGTTCAAGAACCCGGACAACCCGAACATGACCGCGCTTTACCTGGAGCGCTACATGAACTGGGGCCTGAAGCGCGAGGAACTGCAGGCCGGCAAGCCGATCATCGGCATCGCGCAGTCCGGCTCGGACCTGTCGCCCTGTAACCGGCACCACCTGGAGCTCGCGCACCGCGTGCGCGAGGGCATCCGCGAAGCCGGCGGCATCGCCTTCGAGTTCCCCGTGCACCCGATCCAGGAAACCGGCAAGCGTCCGACCGCGTCGCTGGACCGCAACCTGTGCTACCTCGGCCTCGTCGAGACGCTGTACGGCTACTTCATCGACGGCGTCGTGCTGACCACCGGCTGCGACAAGACCACGCCGGCGCAGCTCATGGCCGCGGCGACGGTCGACATCCCGACCATCGTGCTGTCCGGCGGGCCGATGCTGAACGGCTGGTTCCACGGCCAGCGCACCGGCTCGGGCACCATCGTCTGGAAGGCGCGCGAGCTGCTCGCCGCCGGCGAGATCAACGACGAGGAGTTCATCGACCTGATCGCATCCTCGGCGCCGTCGCCCGGGCACTGCAACACCATGGGCACGGCCTCGACCATGAACTCGCTGGCCGAGGCGCTCGGCATGTCGCTGCCGGGCAGCGCCGCGATCCCGGCGCCGCACAAGGACCGTGCGGTCAATGCCTATGAGACCGGCAAGCGCATCGTGGAGATGGTCTGGGAAGACCTGCGGCCGTCGAAGATCATGACGCGCGAGGCGTTCGAGAACGTGATCGTGGTGAACTCGGCGATCGGCGGCTCGACCAACGCGCCCATCCACTTCAACGCCATCGCCAGGCACATCGGCGTGAAGCTCGACAACAGCGACTGGGAGAAGATCGGCTACGACATCCCGCTGCTGGTGAACCTGCAGCCGGCGGGGGAATACCTGGGCGAGGAATACCACCGCGCCGGCGGCGTGCCCGCCGTGGTGAACGAGCTCATCAAGGCCGGCAAGATCCGCAGGAACCCGATCACGGTGAACGGCAAGTCGCTGTACGAGAACTGCAGGAAAACCCCCGTGCAGGACGACCAGGTGATCTGGCCGTACGACGCGCCGATGAAGAAGTCCGCGGGATTCCTGAACCTCAAGGGCAACCTGTTCGACAGCGCGATCATGAAGACCAGCGTGATCTCGGACGATTTCCGCAGCCGTTATCTTTCCAACCCCAAGGACCCGAACGCGTGGGAGGGCCGTGCCATCGTGTTCGACGGCCCCGAGGATTACCACCACCGCATCGACGACCCGAAGCTCAGGATCGACGAGAATTGCATGCTGTTCGTGCGCGGCACCGGGCCGAAGGGCTACCCGGGCGCGGCGGAAGTCGTGAACATGCAGCCGCCGGCGAAGCTGATCAAGGAGGGCGTGACCGCGCTGCCGTGCATCGGCGACGGCCGCCAGTCGGGCACCTCGGGCTCGCCGTCCATCCTGAACGCCTCCCCGGAAGCGGCGAGCATGGGCGGGCTGGCGATCCTGAAGACCAACGACAGGGTGCGCATCGACCTCAACAAGCGCACGGCCAATATCCTCATCAGCAAGGCCGAGTATGCGCGGCGCATGAAGGCGCTCGGGAAGGCCGGCGGCTTCAGGACCCCGCCGAGCCAGACGCCCTGGCAGGAAATCCAGCGCGGCATGGTCGACGAGCTGTCCAACGGCATGGTGCTCAAGCCGGCCGTGAAGTACCAGCGCATCGACAAGACCAAGGGCGTGCCGCGCGACAACCACTGAGGTCCCGGATCTGCGGGCGCGGCCTGCCGCACTGCAGTCGAGAAAGGCGCGAGCCGCGGCCGACGTGAGGTGCTAGCATGCTGCGGGATGCGTCACCGGGAGGGTGATCGATGGACGTGACCGCGATAGGCCGCCGCCGGCTCGGCGGCGCAGGCATCGGGCGCGGCAGGCGCCGCGCCGCGACGGGCTAGCCCGCCATGTTGCCCACGCGCGGCCAGCGCGCGCTGCTGGAGATGATTGCGGGCGCCGCGCCGCTGGCCGAGACGCTGCAGGCCATCGTGCGCACGGTCGAGGACGAGGCGCCCGACATGCTGTGCTCGATCCTGCTGGCGGACGAATCGGGCACGCGCCTGCGGCGCGGGGCAGCTTCGGCGCCGCTCGACGGGTTCAGCCACGAGATCGACGGCGAGGCGATTGGTCCAGCCGCGGGCTCTTGCGGAACGGCCGCCTACCGGCGCGAGCTGGTTATCGTGAAGGACATCGCTTCCGACCCGTTGTGGGCGCCGTATCGCGAGCGCGCGCTGCACCATGGGCTGCGTGCGAGCTGGTCCCAGCCGATCCTGAACTCGCAAGGCAAGCTGCTGGGCACGCTGGCGCTGTACTACCGCGCGCCCCGCGAGCCGGATGTACGCGAGCGCGAGCTGATCCTGTCCGCCGCCTCGCTTGCCGGCATCACCATCGAGCGCGTGCAGACGCAGCGGGAGCTGGTCGGCACCGTCGAGCGCTTCCGCCTGGTCGCGCGGGCGACAAACGACGTGGTAAGGGACTGGAACGTCGTCGACGGCTCGATCTGGTGGAGCGAGGCCTACCGGACGCTGTTCGGCTACCCGCCCGACAAGCTTTCGCCCAGCATCGATTCCTGGTCGGACCGCATCCACGCCGACGACAGGCAGCGCGTGCTCGACGGCGTCCATGCGGCCATCGGCTCCGGCGGCCACGCCTGGTCGGACATCTACCGCTTCCGGCGCCGCGACGGCAGCTACGCGTCCATCCTCGACCGCGGCTTCGTCATCCGCGACGAGCGTGGCAGGGCCGTGCGCATGATAGGGGCCATGCAGGACATCACGGCGCGCGTGGCGACCGAGGACGCGCTGCGCGAGGCGGAGGACCGCTATCGCAGGCTCGTCGAGCTGTCGCCGGAGCCGATATTCGTGCACCAGGAATCGAAGTACGTCTACGTCAATCGCGCCGCCGCCGCGTTGTTCGGCGCCGCGGGCCCGGAGGAGCTGCTCGGCCGGTCGGTGTTCGACTTCTGCCATCCCGATTTCCGGGACACCGTGCGCGAGCGCATACGCCTGCAGATCGACCGGGGCCAGCCGGCACCGATCATGGAGCAGGTCTACCTGCGCCTCGACGGCTCTGCCGTCGAGGTCGAGGTGTCGTCCGCACCGCTGCAGTACCGCGGCCGGCCGGCAGTGCAGGTGATCGCCCGCGACATCGGCAGGCGCAAGCGTGCCGAGCGCTCGCTCGAGGAGATGCAGTCGCGTTACCGGCAGCTCGTGGAGCTGTCGCCCGATGCGATCCACATCCACCAGGACGGCCGCCTGGTATTCGTCAACAGCGCCTGCGTGCGCCTGTTCGGGGCGGATTCCGCCGAGCAGCTGCTGGGCCGGCCACTGCTCGATTTCATCCATCCCGAGCAGCGCGACATCGTGCGCGGCCGCATGGCGACCCTGTACCAGTCCCGGCGGGAACTGCCCGGCATGCAGCAGAAGCTGCTGCGCATCGACGGCGCGACAGTGGACGTGGACATCAAGTCCGCGCCGTTCACGTTCGACGGCCGCCCCGCGGTCCAGACCGTGGTGCGCGACATCACCGAGCGCGTGCGCGCGGAAGAGGCGCTGCACCGTTTTCGCGCGGCGATGGATCTGTCGCCCGACCTGATCCTGCTGATCGACCGCGTGCGCATGCGCTTCGTGGACGTCAACGAGACCGCATGCCGGCTGCTCGGCTACCGCCGCGAGGAACTGCTCAAGCTCGGCCCGCATGACGTCGCTCCGTTGTCGCGCGAGGAGCTTGCCGGAGCCTACGACCGCATCATTGGCGGCGAGCCGGGTGCGGCGACGCTGCTCATGTACCACCGCCGCAAGGACGGCTCGTCGCTGCCGGTCGAGGTGGTGCGCCGCTCGGTGGCGGGCCGGGACGGGCACGTCATCGTCGTCATCGCCCGCGACATCACGGAACGCCAGCGCGTCGAGGCCGAGCTTCGCGCCAGCCACGAGCGCTTCCGCCAGATCGCGGAAAACATCCGCGAGGTGTTCTGGGTGGCCGACTCGGCGCGCGAGCACGTGCTGTACGTGAGCCCCGCCTACGAGGACATCTGGCAGCGCAGCTGCGAGAGCCTGTACGCCGAGCCGCGGGCGTGGTTCGAGTCGATCCACCTCGACGACAGGCCGCGCATCACCGCGGTCATGGGCGGCGGCGCGGCGCGGGACTCGTTCGACGAGGAATACCGCATCGTGCGGCCGGACGGCTCGGTGCGCTGGGTGCGCGAGAAGGTCTTTCCGGTGCGCGACCCGCTCGGGGAGATCTACCGCCTGGTCGGCATTGCCGAGGACGTCACCGAGAGCCGGCTCGCCGAGGAGCAATTCCGCCGTGCCGCGGAGCAGACGCGCAACATCCTGTCGAGCATCTCCGATGCCTTCGTGGCCATGGACCGCCAGTGGCGCTTCACCTACCTGAATCCGACCGCCGAACGGCTGCTGCGCCGGGACATGGGGGGGCTGCTCGGCCGCAGCATCATGGAGGAGTTCCCCGACGTCGCGGGCTCGCAGTTCGGCGCGAATTTCCGCAAGGCCGTCGTCGAGAGGGCGCCGGTGAGCTTCGAGGCATTCTACGCGCCGCTGGACACCTGGTTCGAGGTGCACGCCTATCCCTACGAGAGCGGCCTGTCCGTCTACTTCCGCGACATCGGGGAGCGCAAGCGCACCGAGGAGCGCCTGTCCTACCTGGCGCAGTACGATACCCTCACGGGCCTGCCCAACCGCAGCCTGTTCCTCGACCGGCTGCGCCTCGCGGTGGCGCGGTCGCGCCGGGACGGCCACCTCGTCGCGGTGATGTTCATGGACCTGGACCGTTTCAAGGACATCAACGACAACCTCGGCCACACGGTCGGCGACGAGGTGCTGAAGAACGTCGCCGACCGCCTCAAGGGCTGCCTGCGCGAGATCGACACCATCTCGCGGCTGGGAGGCGACGAGTTCACGATCATCGGCGAGGGCTTCACGCAGACGGCGCAGGTCACGGCCCTGGCCCAGAAGGTGCTGGTCGCCTTCGACGAGCCGATGCAGGTGGCCGGCAACGAGATCTTCATCACGGCCAGCATCGGAATCGCCATCTGCCCGCCGGACCTGGACAACACCGACGAGCTTCTGAAGTGCGCGGACATTGCCATGTACCACGCCAAGCAGGAGGGGCGGAACAATTTCCAGGTCTACTCGGATTCCATCCACGGCAAGTCCTCGGAGAAGCTCAGCCTGGAGGCGAAGCTGCGCCGCGCGCTCGAGCGCGGCGAGCTGTGGCTTGCGTATCAGCCGCAGGTGGATGCCGCGACCCGGAGCGTCATCGGCGTGGAGGCGCTGATCCGCTGGCAAAACGCCGAGCTGGGCGCCATCGCGCCGAACCGCTTCATCCCGCTCGCGGAGGAGACCGGGCTCATCGTGCCGATCGGCGAGTGGGTGCTCGAGACGGCCTGCCGGCAGAACCGCGAGTGGCAGGACGCGGGATTCGCGCCGATCCGGGTGTCCGTGAACCTGTCGCCGCGGCAGTTCCGCCAGCAGAACCTGCTCGAGCGCATCCAGGCCATCCTCGGCGCGGCGGGCCTGGAGGCGCGCTACCTCGAGCTCGAGGTCACGGAGTCCACCGCCATGCATCGCGCGGACGAGGTCATCGTCACGCTGCAGCGGCTGGCCGAGATCGGCGTGCGGCTTGCCATCGACGATTTCGGCACCGGTTACTCGAGCCTGAACTACCTGAAGCGCTTTCCGGTGCACAGGCTCAAGGTCGACCAGACCTTCGTGCGCGACATCACCACCGACAGCGACGACGCGGCGATCGTCGGCGCGATCATCGGCATGGCGAAGAACCTGGACCTGACCGTCATCGCGGAGGGCGTGGAGACGGACGAGCAGCTTGCCTTCCTGGAAGGCCTGCGCTGCGACGAGTTCCAGGGTTACCTGTTCGGCAGGCCGATGCCGGCCGACGAGCTCGGGAAGCTGCTGGCGGCTTGCGCGTCCCCGCGGCGCCGGCGCAGGGCGCCGGCCCGGGACGGCGGCGGTGCGGCGCGCAGCCGCACGGCGGCCGGGACGGGCGGCGCGCGAGGCAACGGCAAGAAGGCCGTCGCGACGGGCAGGCAGCGGCGCTAGCGCCCTGGCGGCGCGGCGCCGGCTAGGTCCTGGGCCGGCTCCTCGCGGCCGCGCTCGCGAGCCAGGAAGGCAGCTTGCGGTTTCCCGCGTGCGAGATCACATACTCGCGGATCAGCTGCCGCACGACCTGCGAGGGCGTCAGGTCCTGCTCCGCGCAGATCTCCTCGAACAGTTCCTTCTTTCTCGGATCGATGAGCACGGTCAGGCGGGCGGTCTTGTTCTCCACGGCAGGGCTCCTGGAAGTCTGCATGTTCATCATATCCTAATCCGAGTCGTGCAGCGTTGCCTTGAATGTGCATGAAATGGGTGTACACTTGAACCACATCATGGACCAGCCAAGGCCGCAGCGAAGCAACCCGGATCGCGGGTTTCCCCATCGTCGTCGGGGCAGCGGCCCGGCGGTCCCGCCGGCCCCGCCGCGATTCGCATAGCGATGGTCCCGTCGCAGATCCTGCCGCTTGAAGTGGGGCTCGGCGTCCTCGTGTTCTGGGTGGTGACGGGACTGCTCGGGCTCCTTGCGCCCCACAACCTGCGTTTCGTCTCGCGCGTGCTCTTTCCGGTGAGCGCGGCCGGCTCGCTGGTCCTCGCCGGCGCCGGCCTCGCCGGGCTGGAGGGCCTTGCGCAAACCGCCGTCCTCGCGCTGGGCCTGCCCGACCTGCCGTTTCACGTGCGGCTCGACGCGCTGTCGGCGTTCTTCCTGCTGCTGCTCGGCGCGGCCTCGGCCGGGATATCCCTCTATTCCGCGGGGTACTTCCGCGCCGGAGAAGGTACGGCGCCCGGGCTGCACTGCCTGCAGTACCACCTGTTCCTCGCCGCGATGCTGGCCGTGATGATCGCGGACGACGCCTATCTTTTCATGGTCGCCTGGGAAACGATGGCGCTCGCGTCCTATTTCCTGGTCATCAGCAATCACAGGCTCCCCGCGATCCGGGGCGCCGGTTTCCTCTATCTCCTGCTGGCGCACATCGGCGCCATCGGCATCCTGCTGTGCTTCGGGGTCATGCAGGGCGGCCACGGCGACTACACGTTCGCCGCCCTGCGCGCGGCCGGCCTCGACCGCTTCTGGGCGAGCGCGGCCTTCCTGCTGGCCCTGTTCGGCTTCGGCGCCAAGGCCGGCTTTCTCCCGGTCCATGCCTGGCTGCCCGAGGCCCATCCTGCCGCGCCATCGCCGGTCTCGGCGCTCATGAGCGGCGTGATGCTGAAGACCGCCATCTACGGGCTGCTGCGGGTGAGCTTCGACCTGCTGCAGTTCCAGCTCGTGTGGTGGGGCGTGCTCGCGACGACCCTGGGCCTGACGACCGCCCTGTTCGGGGTCATGTTCGCCGCCGTGCAGACCGACATGAAGCGCCTGCTGGCGTATTCTTCCATCGAGAACATCGGCATCATCCTCGCGGGCATCGGGCTGGCGCTGATCTTCCACGTCTACGAGGCGAACGCGCTTGCCGCGCTCGCGCTGGCGGGGACGCTGTACCACTGCCTCAACCACGCGCTCTTCAAGAGCCTGCTCTTCCTGGTGACCGGCACGGTGCTGCATTCGACCAGGGAGCGCAGCCTGGGCAAGCTGGGGGGGCTGATCCGCAGCATGCCGTGGGTCGCATGGCTCGGCCTGGTCGGCACCATCGGCATCGCCGGGCTGCCGCCGCTCAACGGATTCGTGTCGGAGTGGCTGCTGCTGCAGGCATTCCTGGCGAGCCCCGGACTGCCGAGTTCCTACCTGAGCATGCTGGTCCCGGTCGGGGCCGCCGCGTTCGTCCTTGCCGTCGCCCTCGCCGGATACGTCATGGTCAAGTTCTACGGCGTGATCTTCCTGGGGCGGCCGCGCGAGGCCAGGCTCGCGGATGCGCACGACGCCAACTGGCCGGAGCGGGCGGGCCTCGCCTGGCTGGCGCTGGGCTGCGTCGTGCTCGGCCTGGCGCCCGTATGGGTGCTCGCCGGGCTGGGCGGGACGATCAGGCTGCTGGCCGGCGACGGCGCCGCGCTGCCGGGCGCCCAGACTTGGCTGTTCATCACCGCCACCTCGCCCGAGCAGTCGAGCTACAGCGCCGTGCTGTTTCTCGTCGGCATCATCGGCGCGCTGCTGCTCGCCGTGATCCTGGTGCGCAAGCTCTATCACGGGCGCGTGCGCCGCGGGCCGGCGTGGGATTGCGGATTTCCCGGGCAGACTGCGCGCATGCAGGATACCGCCGAGGGTTTCGGCCAGCCGATCAAGCAGATTTTCGAGCCGGTCTTCCGCATCGACCGCCGGGTGCCGAGCCCGTTCGACGATCATCCTCGCTACCAGGGCGTCATCGGGGACCGGCTCTGGTACGGCCTCTACCTGCCGGTCGCCCGCCTCGTGGAGAGGCTCTCCGCCGCGATCGGCATCCTGCAGCACGGCCGCATCAACATCTACCTCGTGTACAGCTTCGCGACCCTGATCGTGCTGCTGTTCTTCATGCGATGATCCAGTCGCTTCTCCCGCAGGCGCTGCAGACCGTGCTCGTCGTCGCGCTGGCGCCCCTGCTGCTGGGCTGGGTCAACCAGTGCCGCGCGTGGCTGCAGAACAAGAGCGGCGCCGGCGTGCTGCAGCCCTACCGCGTGCTGCACAAGCTCTTCCACAAGGATGCGCTGCTCGCCGAGAACGCCTCGCCCCTGTTCAGGATCTCCCCCTACGTGCAGTTCGGATGCATGATGCTGGTGGCCAGCATCGTGCCGATCCTGGCGACGGACCTGCCTTTCTCGGCCGCCGCGGACGTGATCGCGCTGGTGGGGCTGTTCGCGCTCGCGCGCCTGTTCGCCGCGCTCGCGGCCATGGATGTCGGCACGGCGTTCGGCAGCATGGGCGCGCGCCGCGAGATGCTGGTGGCGTGCCTGGCGGAGCCCGCGCTGCTGATGGTGTTCTTCACGCCCGTGCTGATCGCCGGGTCGACCTCGCTCACCACCATCGTCGAGACCATCGCGCACCGCGAGCTGATGCTCTATCCCAGCCTCGCCTTCGCAGCGGTCGCCTTCTACATGGTCGCTCTCGCCGAGAACGCGCGCATCCCGGTCGACAATCCGGCCACGCACCTCGAGCTGACGATGATCCACGAGGCGATGATCCTGGAGTATTCGGCGCGCCACCTGGCGCTGATCGAATGGGCCTCCGCGATGAAGCTCCTGAACTACAGCGCCATCGGCATCGCCCTGTTCCTGCCCTGGGGCATCGTGACCCCGGGACACTGGGCGCTCGTGCCGCTCGCGCCGGTCGCGCTGTGCTTCAAGCTGCTCGTGGGGGGCGCCGGGCTCGCGCTGGTGGAAACGCTGTCGGCGAAGCTGCGCATCTTCCGCGCGCCGGAATTCCTCGGCACCGCCTTCCTGCTCGCGGTGCTCGGCATGCTGGTGCGGCTGGCCCTGGAGCGGTGACGTGACCCCGTCCTTTTCCGGGCAGCTCATCAACGTGCTGGCGGCGCTGCTGCTGCTGATAGCGTTCGCCATGCTGGCGCAGCGCCGGGTCCTGTCGCTGGTGTACCTGTTCGCCTGGCAGGGGCTGGTGCTGTCGGTCAGCACGACCGTGGTCGCCTGGGGCACGGGCCAGCACCACCTGTACTACTCGGCGGCCCTGACCGCGGTGCTGAAGGTGTTCGCGCTGCCGTGGATCCTGCACCGGCTGATCATCCGGCTCAACGTGAAGTGGGACAGGGAGACCCTGATCAACATCCCGACGACGATGATGATGGGAATCGTCGTGGTGATCTTCTCGCTGAACCTGGCGCTGCCGATTTCCGAGCAGGCGAGCACGGTCACGCGCAACACCCTGGGGGTCGCCATCGCCTGCGTGCTGCTGTCCTTCCTGATGGTGATCACCCGGCGCAAGGCGATTCCTCAGGTCGTGGGCTTCCTCGCCATGGAGAACGGCCTGTTCTTCGCCGCCACCAGCGCCACCTACGGCATGCCCATGGTCGTCGAGCTCGGCATCGCGCTCGACGTGCTGGTGGGAACGCTCATTTTCGGCATTTTCTTCTTCCACATCCGGGAGACGTTCGACAGCCTCGACACCCGGCACCTGGAGAGGCTCAAGGAACGCTGACGATGGAGCTGATCGCGCTGCTCGGCATGCCGCTCGCCGGCGGGTTCCTGCTGGCCCTGTACGGGCACAGGGAGCGCGCCGGCGAGCTGAGCGCGGTCATGAGCTTCCTGACGTTCGCCGCCGCCGCGGTCCTGACCGCGAGGATCGTGGGCGAAGGCCCGATACGGGTCTTCAACGAGATGTTCTTCGTGGACTCGTTCAACGTGTTCCTGGTCGCCCTGACCGCGTTCGTGGGCTTCACCACCTCGCTGTTCAGCCGCTCCTACATGCGCAACGAGCAGCACGCCGGCAAGCTCACGCCGGTGCGGCTGCGGCTCTACCACAGCATGTTCCAGCTTTTCATGTTCACCATGCTGCTGGCGCTGCTGACCAACAACATGGGCATGCTGTGGGTGGCGATGGAGGCCGCCACGCTCACCACGGTCCTGCTGGTGAGCCTGTACCGGACGCCGGCGAGCCTCGAGGCCGCCTGGAAGTATTTCATCCTCTGCGGAGTCGGCATCGCGCAGGCGCTGTTCGGCACCATCCTGCTGTATTTCGCCGCGGAGAAGGTCCTCGGTGCAGGGGGCAACGCGCTGCTGTGGACGCATCTGAACGAGGTCAAGGGCCAGCTCGAGCCGACGGTGCTCGCCCTGGCGTTCGTTTTCCTGCTGGTGGGCTACGGCACGAAAGTCGGGCTCGCGCCGCTGCACAGCTGGCTGCCCGATGCGCATGCGGAGGGCCCCACGCCCGTCTCCGCGGTGCTCTCGGGGCTGCTGCTCAACGTCGCGCTGTACGCCGTGGTGCGCGCCAAGGTGCTGGTCGACGGCGCCCTGCAGACCGGCGTCGCCGGGAACCTGATGATGGGGTTCGGCCTGTTCAGCGTCGTGATCGCGACCTTCTTCCTGTCGCGCCAGAAGGACGTCAAGCGGCTGTTCGCGTATTCGTCCATCGAGCACATGGGGATCGTCACCTTTGCCTTCGGCATGGGCGGCGCGGTGGCGACGTTCGCAGCGCTGTTGCACATGACGGTCCATTCGCTGACCAAGTCGGCGATATTCTTCACGGTCGGCCACGCGGCGCAGAAAAGCGGCACGCAGATCATGGCGGACATCCGCGGGCTGGTCGTCACCAATCCCACGATCGGCTGGGGCCTGATGATCGGCAGCCTCGCCATCCTGGGCGCGCCGCCGTTCGGCGTGTTCGCCAGCGAGTTCCTGATCCTGACGACGGCCATGCACGAGCACCCGTGGGCGACGCCGATCCTGCTGGTTGCATTGGGCGTCGCCTTTGCCGCCGTGTTCGGCAGGGCGCAGGAGATGGTGTTCGGCGAAACGACGGCGAAGCGCCTGCCGCATCCGCCGGCGCTGATCCCCGTGTTCGTGCACCTCGCGCTGGTGCTGCTGCTCGGGCTGTACATACCGCCTTACCTGGCCGAATGGTATCGCCAGGCGGCGCGGCTGATCGGCTGAGGCGGATCGTGCGCATCGAGGATTTCGGCATCGACCTCGATCCCGTCCCCGGGCCTGCCGCGGCCTGGCATGCCGAGGTCGACGACGCCGGCTGGCGGCGCGTGTGCGAGCGGGCACGGGACGGAGGCGGGCGCCTGCTCGCCCTGTGGGCGAGCGACCGGCGGCGGGACGGGGCCGGTTTCGCGGTGCACGCGGCGCTGGTCGTGCGCTCCGGGCTGGTCTGCCTGACGCTGCCGGTGCAGGGTCACACATACGCCGGCATCGCCGATCTTTTCCCGGCGGCGAACCGCATGCAGCGGGCGGTCGCCGACCTCATGGGGCTCAGGGCGGCCGGTCAGCCGGACACGCGCCCGTGGCTGCGGCACGGCGCGTGGCCGCCCGACCGGTTCCCGCTGCGCGGCGACGCCGATGCCGCCACGGTGTACGCGCAGGCGCCCGACGACTATGCGTTCACCCTCGTCGAGGGGGACGGCGTGCACGAAGTCCCCGTCGGTCCCGTGCACGCCGGGACGATCGAGCCCGGACACTTCCGTTTTTCCATCGTCGGCGAGCGCGTGCTGCGCCTGGAAGAGCGCCTGGGCTACACGCACAAGGGGATCGAGAAGCGGTTCGAGTCGATGACGCTCGAGCAGGGCGCGCGCCTTGCCGGCCGGATCAGCGGGGATTCCACCGTCGCCTGCGCTTGGGCCTACGCCATGGCGGTGGAGGGCATGAGCGGGGCGGCCGTGCCGGAAAGGGCGCTCTGGCTGCGCGCCCTGATGCTGGAGCGCGAACGCATCGCGAACCATCTGGGCGATCTCGGCGCGCTGGGCAACGATGCCGGGTTCGCCTTCGGCCTCGCGCAGTTTTCGAGCCTGAAGGAGCAGCTGCTGCGTTCCAACGCCGAGCTGTTCGGGCATCGTTACCTGATGGATGCGGTGGTGCCGGGCGGCGTGGCATCGAACCTCGAGCGCGCCGGCGCCAGCAGGCTGTTCGCGGCGCTGGAAGAGCTCGAAGCGTCGGTGGCCCGGTTGCGCGGCATCTACGACGATCACGCGGGCCTGCAGGACCGGTTCATGGAAGCCGGGCGCGTCGCGCCGGAGCTGGCTGCGCGACTGGGGCTCATCGGCCTGGCGGGGCGCGCGAGCGGTCAGGCCCGCGACCTGCGCTCGGACTTTCCGGTGCCGCCGTACGACCGCATCGGGGTGCGCATCGCGACGCGCCAGGGCGGCGACGTGGCGGCACGCGTGGCCGTGCGTTTCGACGAGGTCGCGGAGGCCATCCGGATCTGCCGGCTCGTCCTGGAGCGGATGCCGGACGGTCCCGTGTCCGCACCGCTGCCCGCGGGCGGCCCGCGGAATGCCTTCGGCGCCGGCTGGATCGAGGGCTGGCGGGGCGAGATCTTCCTTGCGATCCATGCCGATGCGGCGGGAGGCATCCGCCGCGTGCATCCCCACGATCCGTCGTGGCAGAACTGGCCCCTGGTGGAGCATGCGATCATCGGGAACATCGTGCCCGACTTCCCGCTGATCAACAAATCCTTCAATCTGAGCTACAGCGGGCACGACCTGTAGCGGGGACAGACCATCCATGTACCAGACGATCAAGCTCATCGCCAGGTCGGGAATCAGGACGGAGGCGCCGCCGCAGGCCGACGAGGCGCTGCGCACGACCGCACAGCGCCTGAAAAGCGAGGTGCTCGCCACGTTCGACGGGGCGCTGGCGATACGCCATGTCGACGCGGGGTCCTGCAACGGCTGCGAGCTCGAAATCCATGCGCTGACGAACCCCTACTACAACCTCGAAGGCCTGGGGATCCACTTCGTCGCGAGCCCGAGGCACGCCGACATGCTGCTGGTCACGGGTCCGGTCTCCCGCCATATGCAGACCGCGCTGAGGCGCACCTACGACGCCACGCCCGAGCCGAAGCTCGTGGTGGCCGTCGGCGACTGCGGCTGCACCGGCGGCATCTTCGGGCAGAGCTACGCGAGCTGCGGGCGCATCGCAAACGTGATTCCCGTGGACGTCGCGGTGCCCGGCTGCCCCCCGACGCCGCTGGCCCTCATGCAGGGGATCGTGACGGCGATCAGCGCGAGGCCGGAAGGCGCTGCGCGCGGCCGATCCTCCGGCGACGCATCGGCAGGCGCGGGCTGAGCGCGCCGGCGCTGCGCCGGTGCGGCACTCGAAGGTTTTCCAGAAAAAGGAGGACAATCCGGCTGTCGCTCCGGAACCGGACCCCCGCGCATGATTCCGTCGCCCATCAGAAAGCTCGTCGTTGCGGCAATCCTGATCCTGCCGCCTGCGCCGTGCCCGGCCGACGACGACGATGCCGAGATCGTCACCAGCTGCAATGTCTCCAATGCCGAGTTCGGCGTGGACATGATCCACATCTGCATCCGTGACAACTTCGAGGCCCGCGCCGAGCTGCAGCGCTATCCTGCGGAATACCGGCACCTGATCGGCAATTGCGGACGCCGCAAGCAGATGTGGGACATCGTCAAGCGCTGCGTGGACGACGACATCGCCGTCATGCCCGTCCTGCGGGCCTACTCCGTGGACCATGCCGACGAGCTGCGGCGCTGCGGGGACGAGCTTCCCGACGCCACGCTGGTCGGGATCAAGGCATGCGTGGACAAGCTCGTCCAGGCGCACAAGGCGGATGATGGAAAACAGTGACGGCTGACCGAGCGGCCCGGGTCCTCCTGCTTTGCGCCATGGCTGCGCCCGGCGCCCACGCGGCGCCGGGCGATGTCCGCAGCGCCCTCGACGGCGGCCGCCTCGGCCTGTACGACGCCAGGGATTTTCGCGTGGCCGAAGGCGCGTGTGCCGATTGCGGAACCATTCCGCAGGCCCTCTGGTATTTTCGGGACGACGTCGTCGCCGTGCCCGCGGAAAAGCCGTCGGGGTTCGCGCGCGAGCGCACCGCGCAGGACGACGTGCGCGGCTGGCTGCATGCGTTTCCGGACGGCGACGGGTCGAGGCCTCCGCTGATCTGGATCGGCTCGCCACAAATCGTCGATGCGGGGCGGCTGCCCCGCGACGTCGCGGCGTCGCCGGTTGCCGGCCGGTTCGGCTACGCGCTCGCCCCGAAGATAGCCGCCAATCTTTCGTATTTCGACGCATCGAGCGCGCGTCACTTCGACGGGCGCGCCCTGAAGATGCGCGGCCGGACGCAGGACGGGTTGTTCGTGGCGCGCACGCTCTGGCCGCTGGACTACGCTCTCGATTTCCGGCAGCCGGCCTTGCGGCCGCTCGGATCGCAGGAATCGCTGGTGAGCCTGGTGCGCGCGGACGGAGGCGGCGCCCGCGAGCCCTTCGCGGCGCGCGTCCTCTGGCGGCGCGATGCCGGCGCGGCTCCCGGCTGGGCCGGCAGGCCGGTGCTGGCATTCATGCTGAACGGCGCGCAGGGCGACGACGACGAGGCACATGGCGGCCACTTCGCCGTGGTGACCGGCGCCTTCGGGCCGTCGGGAGAATGGGGCGACTGGCTGGTCGACAATTTCTACAACCTGGATGCGGTCAGCGAGAAGGGCATCATCGCCTCGACCCTGCCGATGGACGCCTATCTCGCGGACCTCAACAGCGGGCAGGCCTGGTACCGGCCGTCTTACCTGCTGGTCGCCGTGCTCAAGCGCGAAAGGACGGCGGCGCTCTACCAGCAGGCGATCGGTCGCGTGTACAACCATTTCTACCGCCACGATTTCCTGTACCGCCACTCGATCGCGAACTGTGCGGGCATCAGCATGCAGACGCTGCGCTCGCTCGGGTGGGCCATCCCGAGGCAGGGGCCGACCAGCTTCGCGAAGGCCGCGGTGGCGCTGCCGTTCATGGCGGCGAAGGACGCCAGCCTGGCGAGCGGGCAGCAGGCGTTCGACTACCTGGCCGCCGAGCGCACCGACCTGTATCCCTTCGCCGCGTTCGACGCCATCGGGCGCGACCTGCTCGGCCGCGTCGCGGCCGGTCTGCAGGGCGGCTCGCGCTTCGAGCGCATGCTCGCCGAGGACCTCGACGCGGTCGTTTTCCTGCGCATCCCGCAGTTTCCGTCGTCGCGCGCGTTCGGCCAGGCGCCGGTGCTGTCGATGGACGACTACCTGGCGCGCGTGCCCGCAGACAAATCCGAATGGAAGATCATCCCGGTCGCACCGCGGCCGTTCCCGGAAGAGTTGCGGGATCGCGGCGTGCCCGCCGACCGCACGCTGCCCTCGGTCTACGCGACCTGGGCCTGGGGTGCGTTCATCGTGCTGGCCGCGGCCGCCGTCGTGTGCCTCCTGCGGCGCCGCTGGCGCACGGCGCGCGATTGAGGGACTGAGTGCAATCGTCGCTATCTGACCTGGCAGACAATGCCAGACACGATAAATTCAGATCTTGAACCACGGAGATCACGGAGAGCACGGAGGAAGACCAACAAGATGTAATCGTCGATGGAATATCGGACGTCGAAATAGCAGCCGCCAATACCATCGATTCTTCCATTCCGATATTCCTGCCTTTGCTTTCCTCCGTGTCCTCCGTGGCCTCTGTGGCTCGACCCGGGCTTGTTCCCTTATCCCCGGAACACCTGGAACGGCGAGAAGGACTGGTTCACCGGCATCAGCTCGATGCGGTTGACGTTCATGTGCGGCGGCAGGCCGGCGATCCAGAACAGCGTCTCGGCGATGTCGTCGCCGGTCATCGGGTTCGCGCCCTTGTAGAGCTTGTCCGAGGCTTCCCGGTTGCCGCTGGTGCGCACCAGCGTGAATTCCGTTTCCGCCATGCCCGGCTCGACCGACGTGACGCGCACGCCTGTGCCGTGCAGGTCCGACCTGAGTCCGAGCGTGAACTGGGTCACGAAGGCCTTCGTTCCGCCGTAGACGTTGCCGCCCGGGTACGGATACGTGGCGGCCACCGAGCTGATGTTGATGACCGCCCCCTTGCGCTCGACCAGCTTCGGCAGCAGCTTGTGGGTCATGGTCGCGAGCCCGGTGACGTTGGTCTCGATCATCTGGTTCCACTGCTCGAGGCTCGCGTTCTGCGCCGGCGCCGTGCCGAGCGCCAGTCCCGCGTTGTTGATGAGCAGATCCACCTCCGCGAAGGCGCCGGGCAGCGCCTTGACGGCGGCCTCGATGTCGGCCGGCTTGCGCATGTCGAACGCCGCCGGATGCACCTTGTCCCTGCCCAGCTCGTCGGCGAGCTTGCTCAGGCGGTCCGCGCGGCGTCCCGTCGCCACCACGCGCCAGCCGCCCTTGACGAAGCGATGCACGGCGGAGGCGCCGAATCCGGAGGTCGCGCCGGTGATCAATGCGGTCTTGGTCATGTCAGCCTTTCTTCGAGGAGATTGATCCAGTGCCTCACCGGCAGCGCCGTGCCGCCCTGGATGTGGGTCAGGCAACCGATGTTGGCGGTCGCCACTGCGGAGGGTGAACCGGATTCCAGCGCGGCCACCTTGTTGCCGAGCAGCCGCTGCGAAAGCCCGGGCTCGAGGATCGAATACGTACCCGCCGAGCCGCAGCACAGGTGCGAGTCGGGGACCATCGTCAGCTGGAAGCCCGCGGAGGCGAGGATGGCTTCCACCTTGCCGCGGATCTGCTGTCCGTGCTGCAGGGAGCAGGGGGAGTGAAACGCTACGCGGCGCTTTGTGCCGCTCGCAGTGCCGATGGCCGAGGACTGAGTGGAGGGTAAGAGCGTCTCGAGCTTGTCCCTCTCGGCGAACACGATTTCGCCGATGTCCTTCGCCAGCTCGCCGATGCGCGCGGCTTTCTGCGCGTATGCCGGGTCGTGCGCGAGGTGGTGGCCGTACTCCTTCACCAGCGTGCCGCAGCCGCTGGCGGTGATGACGATGGCTTCTGCGCCTGCCTGGACGTGCGGCCACCAGGCATCGATGTTCCGGCGCATGTAGTCGCGGCCGTCGTCCTGCCGGTTCAGGTGAAAGGTCACGGCGCCGCAGCAGCCGGCGGCCTCGTCCTTCACGAGCGAGATGCCGAGGCGGTCGAGCACGCGCGCGGTCGCCGGATTGATGGCGGGCGCGAGCGAGGGCTGCACGCAGCCGTCGAGCACCAGCATCCTCCGCGCGTGGCGCGGCGCCGGCCAGTCGAGGTTCGCGTCCTTGCGCGGAGGGATCTTCTTCTTCAGCGCCGCCGGCAGCAGCGGGCGCACGAGCCGGCCGGCGCCGAGCAGCGGCCGGAACAGCATGGGCCGCGGCACCACGGCGCGCAGCGCCGCGCGCAGCGCGGCGTCGAGCGGCGAGCGCCCGACGTGGCGCTCGACGATGTCGCGCCCGATGTCGACCAGCCGGCCGTACTGCACACCCGACGGGCAGGTGGTCTCGCAGGCGCGGCAGGTCAGGCAGCGGTCGAGGTGCGACTGCGTCTTCGCCGTGACCTCGTTGCCCTCGAGCACCTCCTTCATGAGGTAGATGCGCCCGCGCGGGCTGTCGAGCTCGTCTCCCAGCAGCTGGTAGGTCGGACAGGTAGCGGTGCAGAAGCCGCAGTGCACGCAGGAACGCAGGATGGCATCCGCCTCCTTGCCTTCCGGGGTGTCCTTGATCGATTCCGCGAGGTTGGTTTTCATTTACGCCAGATTCTCAACTTCAAATTCTTGGCACAGAGACACAGAGGAAAAGAGAGGACACGGAGAAGTCCGAGCTGAAAAAGGGAAAGATCCTGCTGGCGTGACCGACATTGCCGCCCAAACGACCATTTTCTCATTCATTTCTTCGCTTTTCTCTGTGTCCTCTGTGCCTCTGTGTTGGGTCTAGGGTGCGGGGCAGACATCAGAAATCCGCGTGGATGCGGCCGGGCCCGAGGATGCCGTGCGGGTCGAGCGCACGCTTGAGCTTCTTGTGGACGGCGAGCAGCCCGGCGGAGAGCTGCTGGATGCCGTGCTTCCTGTTGCCGCCGCGGAACAGCGTCGCATGCCCGCCGGCGCGGTGCGCTGCATCGAAGGCCTTCGCGGGATCGAGGTCCGACGCGACCCAGCGCAGGCTGCCGTTCCATTCGGCCGTTTCCCTGCCCAGGCCGAGCGGCGTGGTGGTGGAACGGATGGAGAATCGCCAGAGGGCGGGGGCACCACGGAACGCGGGATGGGTCTGCTCGCGGATCGATTGCCAGAAGGTACCGCCATCGGCAACGGCTTCGCCGCCGAGCTTCTTCTGCGAGGCCGCGACCGCGGCGCCGGCGCCGGACAGCCGCACGTACAGCGCATCGCCGACCTGGCAGGTGGCGGACAGGGACAGGGGCTTGGCCGCCCATTTGTTCGCCGCCTCGATTGCCGCGGCGCCCGACAGCTCGAAGCGCAGCGTGCGGTCTTCCTCGGGAACCGGCAGCACCTTCAGCGAGACTTCCGTGATGAGCCCCAGCGTGCCGAAGGAGCCCGCCATCAGGCGCGACAGATCGTAGCCCGCGACGTTCTTCATGACCTGGCCGCCGAAGCGCAGGTCCTCGCCGAGGCCGTCGATCATGCGCACGCCGAGCACGAAATCCCGCGCCGAGCCCGTCGCGGCGCGCCGCGGGCCGGAGAACCCCGAGGCGATGCATCCCCCCAGGGTTGCGTCCGGGCCGAAATGCGGCGGCTCGAAGGCGAGCATCTGGCCGCGCTCGGCGAGCGCCCGCTCGACCTCGCGCAGCGGCGTGCCGGTGCGCGCGCTGAGCACCAGCTCGGTGGGCTCGTAGTCGACGATGCCCGTCAGCCTGCGCGTGTCGACCACGTCGCCGATCAGCGCCAGGCCGTAGAAATCCTTGCTGCCGCTGCCGCGGATGCGCAGCTGGCGCCCCTCGGCGGCCGCCTGGCGGATGGTCTCGGAAAACTGTTGGAGGACTTCCTGCATCTAGGTCAAAGGCCTATTCAACGCAAAGGACGCAAAGGTTCGCAAAGGAATTCAAAGATTATTCACGATGCGCTTGATGCCTTCCTTCATGTGGGTAACGTTAAAGTTCAGCAGAAAGCCCAACTTGCACTTGCTCAATCGAAGGTAGCTCAGCAGTTGTGCACCGTGGATCGGCATGATTTTCTCCACTGCCTTGACTTCCACCATGACCGCATCTTCTATCCACAGGTCGATTCTGTAACCTGCATCGAGACACTGGCCGTCATAGACAATCGGCAGAACCACTTGGGTTTGCACCTGCAACCCCGTTTTTCTGATTTCGTAGGCAAGGCACGCTTCGTAGGCACTGTCCAGCAACCCGGAACCCGGCGTCGAATGGACTTTCATGGCGGAGTCGAGGATTGCCCGACCTATGCTTTCTTCATCCACGCTGGTTACTCCGCTATCGGCTCAATCCGTATGCCTGGCGTCGTTCTTCTGTTTCCTTCGCGTACCTTTGCGTCCTTTGCGTTGAAATCTTTTCCCTAGAAGCGGGGCAGGTCGGAAAACTTTTCCTGTCCGCGGTGCACGTGCATGACGCCGAACTCGGCGCAGCGCTGCAGCGTGGGCACGGCCTTGCCGGGGTTGAGCAGGCCGTGCTCGTCGAACGCCCGCTTCACGGCGTGGAAGGTCTCCAGCTCGGCGGTGCGGAACTGCACGCACATCTCGTTGATCTTCTCGATGCCCACGCCGTGCTCGCCGGTGATGGTGCCGCCGACCTCGACGCAGAGCTCGAGGATCGCTGCACCGTAGGCTTGCGCGCGCTCGTTCTGGTCGCCGACCGCGGCGTCGAACATGATCAGCGGGTGCAGGTTGCCGTCGCCGGCGTGGAACACGTTCGCGCACTGCAGCCCGAATTTCTCCGACAGCTCGTCGATGCGCTTGAGCACGTACGGCAGCCGCTTCTTCGGGATCGTGCCGTCCATGCAGTAGTAGTCCGGCAGGATGCGGCCCACCGCCGGGAAGGCCGCCTTGCGCCCGGCCCAGTACCTCAGGCGCTCGCCCTCGTCGCGCGAGACGCGGATCTCGGTGGCGCCGGCCTTTTCCATGACGGCCTTCACGCGCGCGATCTCGCCGGCGACCTCCTCGGCCGTGCCGTCGGCCTCGCACAGCAGGATGGCCGCGGCGTCGAGGGGATAGCCCGCGTGCACGAACTGCTCCACGGCCGCGGTCGCCTTCCTGTCCATCATCTCCAGGCCGGCCGGGATGATGCCGGCGCCGATCACGTCGGCGACCGCCTGGCCGGCCTTGAGCACGTCGTCGAAGGCGGCGAGCACGACCTGTGCCTTCTCCGGCCTGGGCAGCAGCTTCACGGTCACTTCGGTCACCACGCCCAGCATGCCTTCGGAGCCGGTCATGAGCGCCAGCAGGTCGTAGCCCGGGGAATCGAGCCCGTCGGAGCCCACCTCCAGCAGCTCGCCCTCGATGGTGACCACGCGCAGCTTGAGGATGTTATGCACCGTCAGGCCATACTTCAGGCAGTGCACGCCGCCGGAATTCTCGGCGACGTTGCCGCCGATCGAGCAGGCGATCTGGCTCGACGGGTCCGGCGCGTAGTACAGGCCGTGGATGGCGGCGGCTTCCGAGATCGCCGCGTTGCGCACGCCCGGCTGCACGCGGGCGGTGCGCGCGACCGGGTCGATGTCGAGGATGCGCTTCATTTTCGCCATGACCAGCAGCAGCCCGTGCGCATACGGCAGCGCACCCCCGGACAGGCCGGTGCCGGCGCCGCGGAATACCACCGGCACGCGCCCGCGGTGGCAGATGCGCAGCACTTCGCGCACCTGGTCCTCGTTTTCCGGCAGCGCCACCATCAGCGGCAGGCGCTGGTAGGCCGTCATGCCGTCGCATTCGAAGGGCTTCAGGTCCTCGCGCTCGTGCAGCAGGCAGGCCGGCGGCAGCGCGGCGGAAAGCTGCGCGACGAGGTCGGCGTGCGCAACCTGGGGCTGCAGCAGCTCGGACGACAGCAGTTCGGGCATGCCCATGGCGGCTCAGGCGATCAGGATGGCGCGGAAATCGTTGACGTTGGTCATCGTCGGGCCGGTGACGACGAGGTCGCCGATCGCGGAGAAGAAGCTGTAACCGTCATTATCCGCGAGCATCTTTTTGGCGTCCACATCGCGGGCCGCGGCGCGCGCGACCGAGTCGGGCGCCAGGATCGCCCCGGCGTTGTCCTCGGTGCCGTCCACGCCGTCGGTGTCCCCCGCGAGCGCATGGACGTCCGCTTCGCCGCCCAGCGCCACCGCCAGCGCGAGCAGGAATTCCGCGTTGCGGCCGCCGCGACCCTTGCCGCGCACGGTGACCGTCGTCTCCCCGCCGGACAGCAGCACGCAGGGACGCGGGGCGGGCTGCCCGTGGCGCTTGACCTGGCGTGCGATGCCGGCATGCACGATGGCGACCTCGCGCGCCTCGCCCTCGATGGCGTCGCCCAGGATGACCGGCGTCACGCCGGCCTTGCGTGCCACCGCGGCCGCGGCTTGCAGCGACATCTGGGGCGCGGCCACCATGTGCAGCTCCGTGCGCGCCAGCCGCGGATCGCCGGGCTTGGGCGTTTCCCCGCGGGCAGCCCTGAGATGGTCGACGACGGCCCTGGGCTCGGCGATGCGGTATTTCTCCAGGATCGCGAGCGCATCCGCGAAGGTCGTCGGATCGGCGACCGTCGGCCCCGAGGCGATGACGGCCGGATCGTCGCCCGGGATGTCGGAGATGGCCAGCGTGACCACGCGCGCCGGCGCGCAGGCCGCGGCGAGCCGTCCGCCCTTGATTGCCGAGAGGTGCTTGCGCACGCAATTCATTTCCGTGATGTTGGCGCCGCTTTTCAGCAGCGCCTTGTTGATCGCCTGCTTGTCCGCGAGCGTCAGGTTGCCGGCCGGCAGCGGCAGCAGCGCCGAGCCGCCGCCGGAGACCAGGAACAGCACGAGGTCCTCCGCCGACAGGCCCTGCACCATTTTCAGCATGCGCTCGGCGCCCCTGCGCCCGGCCTCGTCGGGCACGGGATGCGCGGCTTCCACGACCTCGATGCGCCGCGTCGGCACGCCGTAGCCGTAGCGCGTGACGACCATGCCGGAGAGCTCGCCGGGCCAGTGGTCCTCGACGGCCTTCGCCATGCTGGCGGCGGCCTTGCCGCAGCCGATCACCAGCGTGCGGCCCTTCGGCGGTGGCGGCAGGAAGGCCGGCAGCGTCTTGTCGGGCTGCGCGGCGGCGACGGCCGCGTCGAACATCGCGCGCAGCAGGTCTCGAGGATCGCTTTTCATGCGCCAGGTGCGAATCGCTCGCAAGTTTCCGGCCAAAGTTCTTTCAACGCAAAGGGCGCAAAGGAGCGCAAAGGAAAACGAGAGCAAGAAGAATCGATGACAAATTGCCCGGAATCGTCCGTCGATCCGGACGTTGCGGTCGACGGGTGCGTTCCAGCGGACAGGTATTTGCCGTTCCTGTACATCGCCTTTGCTGTCCTTCGCGTTCCTTCGCGACCTTTGCGTTGATACTTATTTTTCGATCGCGTGGTTGGCGAGGGTTTCCAGTGCCTTGACCATCGCGGAGTGGTCCCATTTGCCGCCGCCCTGGGCCTGGCAGGCGCTGAACAATTCCTGCGCGGTGGCGGTGTTGGGCAGGCTCATCTTCAGTGCGCGCGCCGAGGACAGCGCGAGATTCAGGTCCTTCTGGTGCAGCTCGATGCGGAAACCGGGATCGAAGGTGCGCTTGACCATGCGCTCGCCGTGCACTTCCAGCACGCGCGAGGCCGCGAAGCCGCCCATGAGCGCCTGGCGCACCTTTGCGGGATCGACACCGGCCTTGGAGGCGAGCAGCAGCGCTTCGCCCACGGCCTCGATGTTGAGCGCGACGATGATCTGGTTGCAGACCTTGGTGGTCTGCCCGGCGCCGACGCCGCCCACCAGCGTGACGTTCTTGCCCATGAGCTCGAACAGCGGCTTGACCCTGGCGAAGGCCGCCTCCGAGCCGCCGACCATGATCGTCAGCGCGGCGTTTTTCGCGCCGACCTCGCCGCCGGAGACCGGGGCATCCACGTAGTCCGCGCCCGCCTTGGCGACGCGTTCGGCGAAGGCCTTGGTCTCGATCGGCGAGATCGAGCTCATGTCCACGACGATCTTGCCGGCGGACAGGCCCTCGGCGACGCCGTCCTTGCCGAACAGCGCCTTCTCGACGTCCGGCGTGTCCGGGACCATCGTGATGACCACGTCGGACTTCTGCGCCACCTCCCTGCCCGAGGCGCAGGCCTTGCCGCCCGCCGCCGTGAGTTCCTGCGGCACGCCGCTGCGGCTCGCCAGGTACAGCGTGTGACCGCCCTTGATGAGGTTCAGCGCCATGGGCTTGCCCATGATGCCCAGACCGATGAAGCCTACGTTCATTGCTTTCTCCAGTGACTAGATCAGTTTTTCAACGCAAAGGACGCGAAGGAACGCAAAGGAAAGAAAAGGAGAAAAGGGCCAAGCAAATAATCGCGTGGGTCATTGATCGGTCCTGCCGACCTGCCGGCAGCGCCGCCATTCGCACCGAACCATTGTCCCGATTTGTTTTCCTTTGCGTTCCTTCGCGTCCTTTGCGTTTCACGGAATTCCTAGAGGTAAGGCTTGAGCCAGCCGAGGCCGTCCTCGGTCCGGCCGGCGGGGCGGTACTCGCAGCCGATCCAGCCCTGGTAGCCGATCCTGTCGAAGTGCTGGAACAGGAAGGGGTAGTTGATCTCGCCGGTGCCGGGCTCGTGCCGCCCGGGCGTGTCGGCGAGCTGCATGTGCGCGATCTTCGCGAGGTTCTTCTCCACCGTGGGCGCGAGGTCGCCCTCCATGATCTGCATGTGGTAGATGTCGTACTGGAAATAGAGGTTCGGCACGCCGGCGTAGTGCATGATGTCGAACGCCTGCCGGGAGGTGTTCAGGTAGAAGCCGGGAATGTCGCGCGTGTTGATGGCTTCCATCAGCAGCCTGATGCCCTGCCTGGCGAGCTCCTTCCCCGCGAACTGCAGGTTGGCGATGTAGGTCTCGCGCATCCGCTCCTCCGACACGCCGACCGGCTTCAGGCCGGCCATGCAATGGATCTGCTTCGCGCCGAGCGCCTTGGCGTATTCCAGCGTCTTGCCCAGATTTTCCTGGAACTGGGCAACCTTTGCCGGGTCGCAGGCCATGCCGCGCTCGCCGGCGGCGAAATTGCCGGGCGGCATGTTGAACAGCACCATCTCCAGCTTGTGCCGGTCCAGCTGCTCGCGGATCTGGGCCGCGGGGAAGTCGTAGGGAAACAGGAACTCGACGCCCCTGAAGCCGGCCTTGGCCGCGGCACCGAAACGATCGAGGAAGCCGACCTCGTTGAACATCATGGAGAGGTTGGCATTGAACTTCGGCATGGATCCTCCCGTAATTGTCGGAAATGTCTGGCGGGAGGCTCAATTATAGCGGCCCGCGCCGTTATAATCCGGGCGGTGGAATGCCCGTCGCCAGCGAGAGCCCGATGAAATTCAGCGGAACCGATACCTACGTCGCCACCGAGGACCTGATGATGGCGGTCAACGCCGCCGTGACGCTAGAGCGGCCGCTGCTGGTCAAGGGCGAGCCGGGCACCGGCAAGACCATGCTCGCCGTCGAGGTGGCCAGGGCGCTCGGCCGGCCGCTGCTGCAGTGGCACGTCAAGTCGACCTCCAAGGCACAGCAGGGCCTCTACGAGTACGACGCCGTGTCGCGGCTGCGTGATTCGCAGCTGGGTGACGGGCGCGTGCACGACATCGCCAACTACATCGTGCGCGGCCCCCTGTGGGAGGCCTTCGAGTCCGACCGGCCGGCGGTGCTGCTGATCGACGAGGTCGACAAGGCGGACATCGAGTTCCCGAACGACCTGCTGCGCGAGCTCGACCGCATGGAGTTCTACGTCTACGAGACGCAGACGCTCGTGCGCGCGCGCCACCGTCCTGCCATCATCATCACCAGCAACAACGAGAAGGAGCTGCCGGACGCCTTCCTGCGCCGCTGCTTCTTCCACTACATCCGGTTCCCTGACAAGGAGACGATGCAGAGGATCGTCGGCGTGCATTTCCCGGATCTGAAAAAATTCCTGCTGCGCGAGGCGCTGGAGGTGTTCTTCGAGATCCGCGAGGTACCCGGCATCAAGAAGAAACCCTCGACCTCCGAGCTGCTCGACTGGCTGAAGCTGCTGATGGCGGAGGACATCGCGCCGGAAGTGCTGCGCGGCAAGGACCCGTCGAAGCTGATCCCGCCGCTGGCGGGTGCGCTGCTGAAGAACGAGCAGGACGTGCACCTGTTCGAGCGCCTGGCGTTCATGTCCCGCCACAACCGCTAGGCGACCGTGCCGCGCCGCCTGCTTCCTGCGTTTGTGCTGGTTGCGGCCGTCACGGCCGCCGCGCCGGCGCGCGCCGGCGAGCTGCAGCCGGTGACGCTGCAGCTCAACTGGAAGCACCAGTTCCAGTTCGCGGGCTACTACACGGCCATCGAGAAGGGCTACTACCGCGAGGCCGGGTTCGAGGTGCGCGTGCAGGAGGTCCAGAACGGGCGCGATCCCATCGACGAGGTGCTGTCCGGCGGCGCGCAGTTCGGTGTGGGTGCCTCCGAGCTGGCGCTGCGCCGCGGGCTGGGGCAGCCCGTCGTGGTCATGGCCAGCATCCTGCAGCATTCACCGCTGGTGCTGATCGCGGTGGGCAACACGGGCAGCACGGTCCAGGAGCTGGCCGGCAAGCGCATCATGCTGCTGCCTCACGAAACGGAGCTCCTGGCCTACCTGCAGCGCGAGGGGCTGCCGCTGTCGCGCTTCACCGTCGTGCCGCACAGCTTCGACCTCGACGACCTGCTGAAGCGTCGCGTCGCCGCGGCGTCCGGCTACTCCACGGACGAGCCCTACCTGCTCAAGAAGGCCGGCGTGCAATACAGCCTGTTCTCGCCGCGCGCGAGCGGCATCGATTTCTACGGCGACTCGCTGTTCACGACCGAGGCGCTCGCGCGGGCACACCCGGACCGCGTGGCGGCCTTCACCGCGGCGAGCTTGCGCGGCTGGCAGTACGCGATGGACCATGCGGAGGAGGTCGCCGGGCTCATCATCGCGCGTGTCAGCCAGCGCAAAAGCCGCGAGCACCTGCTGTTCGAGGCCGAGGAAATGCGCCGGCTCATGCAGCCCCAGCTGATCGAGATCGGGCACATGAACGCCGGCCGCTGGGGCCACATAGCGGAAACCTACGCGCAGGTCGGCATGCTGCCGGCCCGTTATTCGCTCGACGGCCTGCTGTTCCGGCCGGCGCGGCCGGTGGACTGGGCGATCCTCTACCGGGCCGGCGCCATCGGTGCGCTGGTGCTGCTGATCGCCGGCGCCGTGGTGGTGTTCCTGCTGCGGCTCAACTTCAGGCTGTC
Organism: Burkholderiales bacterium; assembly: GCA_036274775.1. Lineage (GTDB taxonomy): Bacteria > Pseudomonadota > Gammaproteobacteria > Burkholderiales > JACQAP01 > JACQAP01. The sequence goes on from DASUFB010000019.1 coordinate 54,691, forward strand.
CGCCGAGGTGAGCGCGCGGCGCGAGGCGCAGGAGGAGCTGCGCCGCAGCGAGCAGCGGTTCCGCACGCTCGTCGAGCGCGCGCCGCTCGCCATGGTGACCTGGAACCGCCGGCGCCAGATCACCGGCTGGAACCGGCAGGCGCAGCAGACCTTCGGCTGGAGCGAGCGGGAGGTGATCGGGCGCGATTTCATGACGTTCATGGTGCCGGCGAGCGCCAACGCCGAGGTCGGCCTCATCGTCGAGGACGCCATCGAGCGCGGCATCGAGAGCCACTCCGTGAACTCCAACCTGACCCGGGACGGCCGCCTCATCGAGGTGGAATGGCACAACACCGTGGTGCCCGGCTCCGACGGCCGGCCGGACTCGGTGCTGTCGCTGGCGCAGGACGTGACCGACCGGGAGCGCGCGCGCGCGACCCTGCAGGAAGTCAATACCGAGCTCAAGCAGCGCCTCGACGACATCCACAAGCTGCAGGCCCAGCTGCGCGAGCAGGTCATGCGCGACCCCCTGACGGGCATGTACAACCGCCGCTTCCTCGACGACGCGCTGCCGGTGGAAATCTCGCGCGCGCTGCGGGAGCGCTCTCCGCTTGCCCTGATGATGGTGGACATCGACCATTTCAAGCGCGTCAACGACACCCACGGCCACCAGACCGGCGACGAGGTGCTGAAGATGCTGGCCGACATCCTGCGCGGGGAGGCGCGGCGCAGCGACGTGGCCTGCCGCTACGGCGGGGAGGAATTCGTGCTGCTGCTGCCCAAGATGAGCCTGGATGCGGCGCGCGCGCGCGCCGAGCGCTGGCGCGAGATGTTCGCGGCCACGGAAGTGCCGGTCGACCAGGGCGCGCTGAAGTGCACCATATCGGTCGGCATCGCCGTGTTTCCCGAGCACGGCGGCTCGGCGGAGGAGCTGCTGCGCAACGGCGACCGTGCGCTCTACCTCGCCAAGGCGCTCGGGCGCAACCGCGTGGTCGTCTACGACGCGACCGGCCAAACGCAATCACGGCTGCTCGATGGCGCATCGCCCGCGAACGGCTGAACGCGACGACGGAAGAAAAGGAGTCACCGTGCGCAGGAACGGAGCGTCGCTTCTGCTGTTCTCCATCTTCACCGTGTCCGGCTTCTGCGGCCTGATCTACGAGTCGATCTGGAGCAACTACCTCAAGCTGTTCCTCGGCCACGCGGCGTATTCGCAGGTCTTGGTGCTGGTCATCTTCATGGGCGGCCTGGCGATCGGGTCGGCCTTGGCGGCACGCTTTTCGGTCCGTTGGAGCGAGGTGTTGCTGGGCTACGCGATCGTCGAAGCCGTCATAGGCATGATGGCGCTCGCTTTTCACCATGCCTTCGTGGGCATTACCGAAGCATCGTTCGCGCACGTGATTCCCGCGCTCGGATCGGCCTCGGCGGTGCAGGTCTACAAGTGGGGTCTGGGCGCGGCGATGATCCTGCCGCAATCCGTCCTGCTGGGAATGACGTTTCCGCTGATGACGGCAGCATTCCTGCGCTTTTCGCCCCTGCGGACCGGCCGGTCGGTGGCGTTGCTCTATTTCACCAACAGCGCCGGGGGTGCGCTGGGAATCCTCGCCAGCGGATTTCTCCTGATCCCGCGCGTGGGATTGCCGGGAACGATACTGACCGCAGGCCTGCTCAACTTCGCCGTCGCCCTGTTTTCCTGGCTGGTGGTCAGGGCCGGCTCCGCCGCCTCGAAAGGCGGTGCGCTGCCTGAGGCCCCCGACGCTTCCGCGACCGCCGCAGCGGACGGCGGCATGAGCTATCGGCTGCTGCTCGCCGCCTCGCTGGTCACCGGCGTGGCTTCGTTCTGCTACGAGATCGGCTGGATCCGCATGCTGGTGATGGTCCTGGGTGCAAGCACGCACGCGTTCGAGATCATGGTCTCGTCTTTCATCCTTGGGCTCGCGCTGGGCGGCCTGGCGGTGTCGCGCCACATCGATCGGGCGCCGGACCCGCGCGCGCTGCTCGCCTACGTCCAGCTGGCGATGGCCGTGCTCGCCCTGTCCACGCTGCTCCTGTACGGCAGCACCTTCGAGTGGATGGAGCAGGTCTTCAATATCTTCAGCAAGACCGATGCCGGATATTCCGGCTTCAACCTGGCCAGCCATCTGATCGCTTCCGCCATCATGCTTCCAGCCACCTTTTGCGCCGGCATGACGCTGCCGATCATCACCCACGCGGCGCTAAGGGGCGGCGTCGGCGAGCGAGCCGTCGGCGGCATCTACGCGGCGAATACCATCGGGGCGATCGCGGGAGTCGTGCTCGCCACGCACGTGCTGATGCCCGTGTTCAACGCGAAAGGCGTCATCGTAGCAGGGGCGGCGATCGACTTCGCGCTGGGTCTGGCATTGATGCGGGGCGGGGCGCCGACGTTGCGGACGAGCCGGCTGGCCGTTGCCGCCGCCGTCGGCATCGTGGCGTTCCCGCTGGCGATACTCGCGGGCAACGTCGATCCGCTCAAAGTTACCTCCAGCGTGTTCCGCTACGGCGCCGCCCGCAGTACACAGGATGAGGTGCTCTACCTGAAGGACGGGAAGACTGCCAATGTGAGCCTGATGCGCAAGGGGAAGCAGATCGCGCTGGCCACCAACGGCAAGGTGGATGCCGCCATCAACATGGGAGCCGGGCCTCCGGGCCGCGACGAGGTGACGCAGCTGCTGCTGGGCGCGCTGCCTCTGATGCTGCGTCCGCATCCGCAGACGGCCGCCGTGATCGGATTCGGCTCCGGCGTGACGACCCATGTCCTGCTCGCCGACTCCGGCCTGGAGCGGGTCGATACGGTGGAGATCGAGTCGCGCATGGTCGAAGCCGCGCGCCGGGGCTTTTATCCCCGCAACCGACTTGCCTATGACGACCCGCGCAGCCACGTGCACATCGAGGACGCCAAGACCTATTTCTCGATGTCCGGCCGGACCTACGACATCATCGTGTCCGAGCCGTCCAATCCGTGGGTCAGCGGCGTGTCCTCGCTGTTCACGGAGGAATTCTATCGGCGGATCACGCGCCATCTGCGCGAAGGGGGCGTGCTGGTGCAGTGGGTGCAGCTCTACGAGATCGATTTTGCAGCGATCGCGTCCGTCATGAAGGCAATGTCGCCATCTTTCGAAGACTATGCGGTTTATGTCGCGGACGGCATGAACATCATCGTGGTGGCGAGGCGCGGCGCAAAGCTGGGCGCACTCGACGGCCATATCTTCGGCTTGACGGATCTGCGCGATCAGCTCCGGCACGTCTTCGTGAACAAGCCCGACGACGTGCGGGCGGTCGAGGTGGGGCGCAAGGCCGTGCTCGATCCGTATTTCGGAGCCTCGCGCGCGCCCGCGAATTCGGACTATTTTCCGTTCATGGACAATCGGGCCGTGCGCGCGCGCTATCTCGGCCTGAGCGCCGCCGAACCGATGCAGCTGCTGGCTGCCGAGCTGCCGATCGCGGAAATGCTCGCCGACGACCGCGACGATTCCACCTGGGCGGCGCTGACCATCCAGAATCCGTCGGACCGGGGCCTGGGTCAACTGGCGATCCGGGGCGTGATGGACGGCCTCGACGACGCCGTGCTGATGCAGATGAGGCTGCCGGTCGCCGTCGTGCGTTCCGGCGCGCGTGACTGCGGCGCGCAGGCCCCGAGGTCATGGGAGTCGTCATGGATGGCGGTTGCGCGGTTCGCGGCCCGCTACGTCGATGCGGACAAGCGGCGGCTGTTCTGGGGACAGCTCGTTCCCGAGCATTGTCGCGGTCGCCTGAGCGCGCGATCCAGGCTGTCGCTCGAGCTTTTCGAGGCAGTCTCCGCGAAAGACGCCATCGGCATGGTCCGGCTGGGCGGTCAGTTGCTCGCCACCGCGGACCCGCAATTCGCATCCCGGGACACGCAGTACGCCGCGGCGGCGCTAGTGCTCGGTCGGCTCGCGCTCGGTCAAACCGGAGAAGCGGCCGAAGTCTTCGGCGAGTTGCCGAAGCATCTGCAGGCCGGGACGGAGCCATCGACCGAGATGCGCTGGCTGGAAGCCATTACGGCGCGCCGTATGGCCAATAGGTAGGATCGGCCGATGTTGATCGATTTCTTTCTGCAGCTGAGGCAGGGCGGCGTGCCCGCTTCGGTCAAGGAATACCTGACGCTCATGGAGGCGCTGCAGAAGCACGTGATCGGCGGCAGCCTCGACGAGTTCTACCACCTGTCGCGCGCCTGCCTGGTCAAGGACGAGGCGAACTACGACAAGTTCGACCGCGTGTTCGGTGCCTATTTCAGGGGCATCGCCTCGCTGCCCGACGGCCTGATCGCGGAAATCCCGGAGGAGTGGCTGCGCAGGCAGGCGGAGCTGCTGCTGACCGACGAGGAGAAGAAGCTCGTCGAGTCCCTGGGCGGCTGGGAGAAGCTCATGGAGGCCCTGCGCAAGCGCCTCGAGGAGCAGAAGGGGCGCCACCAGGGCGGCTCGAAGTGGATCGGCACGGGTGGCACGTCGCCGTTCGGCGCCTACGGCTACAACCCGGAGGGTGTGCGCATCGGCCAGGACGGCGGGCGCAACCGCAGCGCCGTGAAGGTCTGGGACAGGCGCGAGTACCGCAACCTCGACGACTCCCTGGAGCTGGGCGTGCGCAACATCAAGGTCGCGCTGAGAAGGCTGCGCAAGTTCGCGCGCGAGGGCGCCGCCGAGGAGCTCGACCTCGACGACACCATACGCTCGACGGCCAGGAACGCCGGTTACCTCGACATCAAGATGGTGCCGCAGCGGCACAACGCGGTGAAGGTGCTGCTGTTCCTGGACGTCGGCGGTTCCATGGAAGACCACGTGAAGGTCTGCGAGGAGATGTTCTCGGCGGCACGCGCCGAGTTCAAGCACTTGGAATACTTCTATTTCCACAACTTCGTCTACGAGTCGGTGTGGCGCGACAACCGCCGCCGGCATTCGGAGCGCGTGCCGACGTTCCAGGTGCTGCACAAGTACGCGCACGACTACAAGCTCATATTCGTCGGCGACGCGGCGATGAGCCCGTACGAGATCGGCTATCCCGGCGGCAGCGTGGAACACCACAACGAGGAGGCGGGGTCGGTGTGGCTGCGCCGCATGCTGGACGTCTATGCGCACGCGGCCTGGCTCAACCCGACATCCGAGGAGCGCTGGGGCTACTACGAGTCCATCGGCATGGTGCGCAACCTCATGGGAGGGTGCATGTACCCGCTCACGCTCGACGGGCTGGACCGCGCGATGCGCGCCCTGGCCCGCTAGGGCCTGCGCCCCGGGCTAGCGGGCACCGGAAGCCAGGAAGCCGCCGTCGACGGGGATCACGATGCCGGTGACGTAGGCGGCGCCGTCCGAGGCGAGGTAGCTGACGGCGGCCGCGATTTCCTCCGGCGTGCCGTAGCGGTTCATCGGGATCGCACCGGTATAGCTGCGGCGGAATTCGGGCGAGTGCAGCACGCGCGTCATCGGCGTGTCGACTGGCCCGGGAGCGACCGCGTTGGCGGTCACGCCGTGTTCCGCGAGCTCGACCGCCATCTGCCGCGTGAGCCCGATCACCGCGGCTTTCGACGTGCCGTAACCGGTGCGGCCGACGCCGACCGCACGCATGCCGGCCACCGAGGCGATGTTGACGATGCGTCCCCATTTCCTGCGCACCATCATGCGCGCGCCGTGCTGGGCGCACAGCAGCGTGCCGGTCACGTTGACGTTCATGTGGGCCTGCCAGCTGTCCAGCGGAAAGTCGACGAAGGGGAAGGTCCTGGCGATGCCGGCGTTGTTGACGACGACGTCGCAGCGCCCCCACTGGCTGTCGATGGAGGCGAACGCGGCCCCGACCGAGGCGGCGTTGCCCACGTCGAGCAGCAGGGGCGAGGCCGCGAGCCCCGCGGCTGCGAGCTCGTCCGCCCTGGTGCGCGCCGCGGCCTCGTCGAGGTCGCCGATCAGCACATGCATGCCGTCGCGCGCGAGCTTGTCCGCGATGGCGGCGCCGATGCCCTTGGCGGCGCCGGTTACCAGCGCGACGCGCGCATCATCCCGCTTCACGGGCGGTCTCCCCGCGCCAGGCCGAAATAGTCCGCCTTGCCCATCTGCCCCCCCTTGAGCGCGATCTCCAGGCCGTCGAGGCGCGACTCGCTGGAATGGCCACGGCACAGCGGCGCGCCGGGCGTGAGCTCGCCAGCCATCTCGAGGGCGTAGAGGCCGAGCTCGCGGGTGGCGTAGCTCGACGTGTCGCCGCCGGCGATCACGAGGCGGCGCAGCCCGTTGCGCCCGATCAGATCGCGCGCCATGCGGCCCATCTGCGTGCCGAGCAGACGCGCGGCATTGCTGCCGCCGAGGTAGGCACGCGTTGCGCCGATGCCGGGATCGTCCGGGCCGGATGCAGAGTAGATTACCACGCTCCTGCCAGCGGCGAGCGAGGCGCTGGCGCGCTCGATCACGCGCTCGTACGCGACCTGCGCGCGCGCCGGCTGCGCCAGCTCTTCCGACGGCGAGCGGATGGCGTCGAAGCCGTGTTCCGCCGCCCATGCGATCTGCCGTGCCGTCATCGGCGAGGCGCTGCCGGACATGACGAGAAGCTGCCTGACCGGCGCCACCGGCGCGAACGCGGCGCGCCGCGCCGGGATCAGCCCGGTCGTCCGCCAGTGCGCCGCCAGCGCATAGCCGACTCCGGAAGAACCGACCGCGAAGTGCGGCGCGCGCTGCGCGTCCTCCCAGATCAGCCGGCCCGCCGTGCGCAGCCGCTCGTCGTCGAGCACATCGTAGAGCAGCATCCCCGGCCGCTCGCGCATGCGTTCCGCGTAGCGTGCGTCCGCGTGCCGGTCGCCATCGAGATCGGCCAGGCTCATCAGCGAGATCGACGACTTCGTCTGCCCGGAAAGGTGCACGCGCAGGTCCGCCTCGTGCATGGGCGTGACCGGGTGCTGCGACATCGTCGGATGGCGGTCGAGCCTGTAGATCTCATCGCCTGCTGCGGCGAAATGGTTGCCGAAGACGGTGTAGCGGCGCAACGGCGGCGCGCCCGCCAGCACCGAGATCGTGCGCCCGCCGTTGAGCTTGCCGTGCGCCATGTCCACGACATGGCCGATGTTGCCGATGGCCGGCGAGGAGTCGAAGGTCGAGCAGACCTTGTAATGCAGCAGCGGCGCGCCGATGGCCCAGAGCTTGCGCAGCACGGGCTCGAGCTCGGCGTCCATTTCCGCCGGCGTCATGGCGCGGCTGGTGCCCGCCACGCCGACGCAGCGCACGCCGGCGAAGCGCTCGCCGAGGACTCGCGCGTCCGGCGGCGACAGGAACAGCACGGTGCGCAGGCCCGAGAGCGCCAGCGCCTCCATGGCGTCGGTGGAGCCGGTGAAGTCGTCGCCGTAGAAGGCGAGCAGCGGCTTGCCGTCCATGTCAGCGTGCGCCGAACTTGTCGATCGCTGCGCGCAGCTCGGGGCGCGTCTGCGCGTACTGCGCGAGCGGGATGCCGGCCGTGGCTGCTTCCCAGCCCTGCTGCATGCTGCGCACGCCCGCGGCCGTGCCCCCGGGGTGCGCGATGATGCCGCCGCCGGCGAGGTGGATGACGTCCAGCGTGTTCGTCGCGGCGTAGATGTCGACGGCCGAGCCGGCCCACTGCGCCGACGAGATCGCCGGCATCACGCGATAGCCGCCGAACAGCGGCGTCAGGCAATCGCGGATCGATCGCCCGACTTCCTCGTTGGTCTCGTAGAACTTGCTGTTGAAGCCGCCGACGTGCAGGTGGTCGACGCCGGCCACGCGGCAGACTTTCTGCCAGGCGGTGTAGCCGATGCCGAGCAGCGGGTCGCGCGCCAGGGCCCCGAAAGTCGCGCGGTGCCCGTGGATCGGCAGCCCGCAATGGCGGCGCAGATGGGCCACCGCGGCGATGCCGACGCAGTTGACGTTGACCATGACGCAGGTGCCCCCGAAACGGCACACGAGGTCGTGGCCGCGCAGCATGTCGTCGACGTCGCCGGTGATGTTGAAGGCGTACATGGCTTTCCTGCCGGTCTTGTCCGCGACCTTCTCGATCTCCGCCATGACGGCCGGCACGCGCTGCGCGAGCGGTGCGTAGGGCGGGTCGGCGTTGAGCTCGTCGTCCTTGATGAAGTCCAGTCCCGCCGTGGCGAGATCGCGCACGAGCGGACGCAGCCCGGCGATCGACAGGCCGATGCTGGGCTTGATGATGGTGCCGATCAGCGGCCGGCCCTCGACCTGCGCCAGCCTGCGCGTGCCGGCGATGCCGAAGGCGGGGCCCGGATAGCGTCCGGTGAAGGCGGGCGGCAGCTCGAGGTCCAGCAGGCGCACGCCGGAGACTTCCTGCAGCTCGTAGAGGTTGCCGGCCACGGCGGACAGCAGCGCCGGCAGCGAGGGGCCGAAATTGTGCAGCGGAAACGAGATCTTCGCGATGCCGCGCCGGTACTGCGCCTTGCCGGCCGCCGATTTCGGCGGCTTCGATCCGGGCAGGCTGGGCCGGTCGACGGTCTCGAGCGGCTGGATGCCCAGCACCTGCGCACCGAAGCGTTCCTTGAGCTCCGCGGTTTCGCCGGGCACGGAGACGAACGTGCCGCTCGACTGCTCGCCGGCGACCACGGCGGCGGCGTGCTCCAGCGGATGCGGCGTCTCGATCAGGTACGTCGCCAGTACGCGATCCTGCTCCATTTGCAAGGGGCCTGCCGTCCCGTGGGAAAAGTCGCCGCGCGATTCTACTTCCGGGCCGCGCGCGCCGCCTTGTCCGCGACCTTGGCCCGGAAGCGCGCGGCGTCGATGACGAAGCGCTCGTGCGTGCCGTGCGAGATGCGGTCCACGCCGTCGTGGGCATCGACCTCGAACGTGAGCTTGCGTCCTTCCACCGCGGCGAGGCGCACGCTCACCGTGACGGTGAGCCCCGGCGGGGTTGCGGCTTCGTGGGAGAAGTTCACGTGCGTGCCCAGCGTCTGCTCGGCCGGCCAGTCGAGGTGGGGGCGGATGGCTTCGATGCAGGCCCATTCGAGCAGGCCCACCATGAACCCGGTCGCCAGCACCTCCGGCATTTCGCGGAACATGCCCGATTCGGGATAGAGGTGCGGCACGGTCTTGGTCGACGGAATCCGGAACCGGAACGAATGGGTCAGGCCGGGCTTGAGCGTGTCTTTCATGGTGCCGGTGCGTGCGGCGTGCCCCGCGGGGCGCGCCGGCTGCCGCGTCAGGTTTTTTTTCTGCGGTCGCCGCCCAGGGGCGGCGCAGCCTTGAGGATCTCGTCGACCGTGGTGATGCCGGCCGCGACTTTCATGGCGCCGGAGATGCGCAGCGGCTTCATGCCGTCGCGATAGGCCTGGTCGCGGATCAGCGTGAAATCGGCGTCGGCGGTGATGAACGGCCGCTGCGCCTGGGTCATCAGCATGATCTCGTAGATGCCGACCCGGCCCTGGTAGCCCGTCATGCGGCATTCCAGGCAGCCCTTCGCGAAATACATCTGCTGGGGCTTCTCGGCCTGCCACGGCGCGATCAGCATGTTCCAGGTCTCCGCGTCGATTTCCGCGGCCTCGCGGCAGTGGGGGCACAGCGTGCGCACCAGCCGCTGCGCCATGACGCCGAGTATGGTCGAGTGGATCAGGTAGGGCGGCACGCCGAGGTCGAGCAGGCGCGTGACCGCAGAGGGCGCGTCGTTCGTGTGCAGCGTGGACAGCACGAGGTGGCCGGTCAGCGCGGCCTGGATGGCCATGTCGGCCGTCTCGAGGTCGCGGATTTCGCCGACCATGATGATGTCCGGATCCTGGCGCATGAGCGTGCGGATGCCGGCCGCGAAGTCCAGGCCTATGCCGGCCTGCATCTGCATCTGGTTGAACGTCGGCTCGACCATCTCGATCGGGTCCTCGACGGTGCAGACGTTGACGTCGGGAGTGGCGAGCTGCTTCAGCGTCGAGTACAGCGTAGTCGTCTTGCCCGAGCCGGTCGGCCCGGTCACCAGCACGATGCCGTGCGGCTGCTTCACGGTCTTCTGCCAGCGGTCGCGGTCGTCGTCGGAGAAGCCCAGCTCCTTGAATTCCTTGACGATCACGTCGGGATTGAAGATGCGCATGACCAGCTTCTCGCCGAAGGCGGTCGGCATCGTGGACAGGCGCAGCTCCACTTCCCCGCCTTCGGAGGTACGGGTCTTGATGCGGCCGTCCTGCGGGCGGCGCTTTTCGACGACGTCCATGCGGCCGAGGATCTTGATGCGGCTGGTCATGGCCGCCACGACCGGCGTGGGGATCTGGTAGACCTGGTGCAGCACGCCATCGATGCGGAAGCGCACGTTGGCGATGTCGCGCCGCGGCTCGATGTGGATGTCGCTCGCGCCCTCGTCGAACGAGTATTGCAGCAGCCAGTCCACCAGCCGGATGATGTGCTGGTCGTTGGCGTCGAGCTTGCCGCTGCTGCCGAGCTGCATCAGCTGCTCGAAGTTCGTGATGTCGGACATCGCCGCGCCGTGCTTCTCCGTGGCGCTCTTGACCGAGCGGGCGAGGTTGTAGAACTCGACCAGGAAGCCGTTGATGTCCTGCGGGTTGGCGATGACCCGCTTGATCTCCAGGCGCATGATGCGTGCGATCTCCGCCTCCCATTCGTGCACGAAGGGCTCGCAGGTGGCGATCACCACCTCCGCCGTCGTCACGTGCACCGGCAGGATCTTGAAGCGTTCCGCGTAGGTCTTGGACATGACCCTGGTCACGGCCGCGAAATCGATCTTGAACGGATCGATGTGCAGGTAGGGCAGGCCGACCTTGTCCGCGAGCCACTCGGTCAGGACTTCCAGGGTCAGCAGTTTCTTGGGATTGCGCGGGTCCTTCCACTTCTGGTCCGCGAGCACGACCAGCGGATGCACGTCCTGGGCGCGCAGGCTGCGCCGCAGGGCGACGAGCTTGTCGGCCACCTCGCGGGTGACCAGCCCGTCGGCCACCAGGTCGCCCGCCAGCTGCTCGATGGTCAGTTTCTTGTCCGCCGGTTTCTGACCCTTGGCCTGCACCGGGGGCGGCGACCCGGCCGGCGCCTTGCGGGAGGCTTCGGCCTGGGGGGCGGGGGCTGCGGGAGGGGTGGCGGGCATCGAGGCCTCGGACGAATCTGTGGCGGCACTATAAACCGGAGCCAGTACGGCTCCAAATCCGGCCCGTTGCCCGGGGGCCGGCGCCGAAACGGAAGGCGGGAACGCACCAATATGAGGCCAATTCATGACATTTCGCACATAATCGGTTCATAAGGCTCGGCCTTCACGGGCAGAAGACATACAAAGTACATCTAAAGCAGCAGGTTACGATTCGAGAATGGGAATTGCTTGAATTCCTGGATTTTTTGTTCCGGGGAGGGGACATGGAGAATCTGAAAACCGGGAGCGATGCATTGTTCATCCTGCTTGGCGCCGTCATGGTTCTCGCCATGCATGCAGGGTTTGCTTTTCTCGAGCTGGGCACCGTCAGGCGCAAGAACCAGGTCAATGCGCTGGTCAAGATCCTCGCGGATTTCGCGGTTTCGACCATCGCCTATTTTTTCATCGGCTATGCCGTCGCGTACGGCGTGAACTTCATGACCGGGGCCCAGACGCTCGCCGCCGGCAATGGCTACCAGCTCGTGAAGTTCTTTTTCCTGCTGACCTTCGCGGCCGCCATTCCGGCCATCGTTTCGGGCGGCATCGCGGAGCGGGCGAAGTTCAACCCGCAGCTGGCCGCGACGTTCGCGCTCGTCGGCTTCGTCTACCCGTTCTTCGAGGGCATCGCCTGGAACTCGAACTACGGCATCCAGGCCTGGCTGGAGTCGTCTTTCGGCGCGCCCTTCCACGACTTCGCCGGGTCGATCGTCGTGCACGCGGTGGGCGGCTGGATCGGGCTGGTCGCCGTGCTGCTGCTGGGCGCGCGCCGCGGCCGCTACAAGGAAGGCGCGGTGGCGGCGCATCCGCCGTCCAGCATCCCCTTCCTTGCCCTGGGCGCGTGGGTCCTGACCGTGGGCTGGTTCGGCTTCAACGTCATGTCGGCGCAGACCATCGACAAGATCAGCGGCCTCGTGGCCGTGAACTCGCTGATGGCCATGGCGGGCGGCACCCTGGGTGCCCTGTTTGCCGGACGCAACGACCCGGGCTTCGTCCACAACGGCCCGCTCGCCGGGCTGGTGGCGATCTGCGCCGGCTCGGACCTCATGCATCCGCTGGGCGGGCTCGCCACCGGCCTGATCGCCGGCGCCCTGTTCGTGTTCATGTTCACGATCACGCAGAACCGCTGGAAGGTCGATGACGTCCTCGGCGTCTGGCCGCTGCACGGGTTGTGCGGCGTCTGGGGCGGCGTGGCCGCCGGCCTGTTCGGCGCGCAGTCGCTGGGCGGGCTGGGCGGCGTGAGCCTGATGTCTCAGCTCGCCGGAACCGTCCTCGGTGTCGTCGTGGCGGTGATTGGCGCGCTGCTGGTATACGGCACCCTGAAGGCGACGGTGGGCATCAGGCTGGACGCGGAGCAGGAGTTCATGGGCGCGGACCTGAGCGTCCACAAGATCTCGGCGACGCCGGAAAAGGAAGTGAGCTGGTAGCGCGGGCGGCCGGATCGTTCCCGGGCGGCGCGCGTGCGCCGCTTTTTTTTCGCCCGCGGCGGCACGGCCGCATGGGCCCGCGGTCCAACGGGCCCGCATCGTTCATAATGCCGGTTTCCGATTCCGTGTGAATTTCCGCGTGGACACGCCGGACCTTTCGAAGCTCAAGATCGATCGTGCTCGCCTCGCGCAGGGCCCGCGCGGCGGCCGGCGCAGGCGCGTGCTCATGCCGGCGGCATTGGTGCTTGCCGTGCTCGCCGTCGCCGCGCTCGCAGGCTATCGCGCGATGACCGCTCCGGTGGAGGTCGAAACCGCGTCCGTGACCATGGCCTATCCCTCGCAGGCCTTCACGGTGCTGACCGCGACCGGCTACGTGGTGGCGCAACGCAAGGCCGCGGTGGCCTCCAAGGCCACCGGCCGCCTGGTCTGGCTCGGCGTGCAGGAGGGGAGCCGCGTGCGCAAGGACGACGTCATCGCCAGGCTCGAAGACCTCGACGTCAAGGCCGCCCGGGAGCAGGCGCGCGCGAACGTGCAGGTCGCGCGCGCGAACCTCGCACAGGGCGAGGCCGAGCTCAGGGACGCGGAGACCGCCGTGCGCCGATCGCAGGAGCTGCTCGCCCAGAAATTCGTCTCGCAGGCTTCCCACGACGTCGCCGTCGCCCGGCTCGACAAGGCAAGGGCGCAGATCGTGAGCCTGCAGGCCGCCATCGAGGCGGCGCTGGCCAACTCGCGCGGCGCGCAGGTCGCCGTGGAGCAGACGCTGATCCGCGCGCCCTTCGACGGCGTGGTGCTGACCAAGGCCGCAAACGTCGGCGACATCGTCACGCCGTTTTCGTCGGCGCTGGACAGCAAGGGCGCGGTGGTGACCATGGCCGACATGTCCACGCTGGAGGTCGAGGCGGACGTCTCGGAATCCAGCCTGTCCCGCGTGCGGGTCGGCCAGCCCGTGGAAATCCAGCTCGACGCGCTTCCCGACGCACGCTTTCGCGGCGAGGTGAGCCGCATGGTGCCCACGGTCGACCGTTCGAAGGCGACGGTGACGACCAAGATACGTTTCCTCGAGCCCGATCCGCGCATCCTGCCGGAGATGAGCGCGAAGGCGGCGTTCCTGTCCCGGCCGATCACGGATGCCGAGCGCACCGCGCTGCCCGCGGTCAGCCCCGCGGCGATCGCCCGCCGCGGCGGCCGCGACGTCGTGTTCGTCGTGCGCGACGGCAAGCTCGACGAGGTGCCGGTCGAGGCGGGCGCGAGGCTCGGCGACCTGGTCGAGGTCAGGCGCGGGCCGCAGGCGGGCGACAAGGTCGTGCTGAAACCCTCCGAGAAGCTCCGCGCCGGCACGGCCGTGAAGCTCGCGTCGAAGTAGATGGCCGGCCGCCCGATCGTCGAGATCCGCCACCTCTGCAAGTCCTACCGGCGCGGCGGGCAGGTCGTCCCCGTGCTGAACGACCTCAGCCTGGACATCGACGAGGGCGAGTTCGTGGCGCTCATGGGGCCGTCCGGGTCGGGCAAGAGCACGCTGCTGAATTTGATCGCCGGCATCGACAAGGCGGACAGCGGCGAGCTGCGCGTGGGCGGCGAGGACATCGCCGCGCTCTCGGAATCCGCGCTGGCCGACTGGCGTGCCGCCAGCATCGGCTTCATCTTCCAGTTCTACAACCTGATGCCGGTGCTCACGGCGTTCGAGAACGTGGAGCTGCCGCTCACGCTGACCGGGCTGGGGCGCAGGGACCGCCGCGAGCGCGTGCAGCTCGCCCTGCAGATGGTCAACCTCTCCGACCGGGCCTCCCACTATCCCCCGGAGCTGTCGGGCGGCCAGCAGCAGCGCGTGGCCATCGCGCGCGCGATCATCACCGACCCGCTGCTGATCGTCGCGGACGAGCCGACCGGCGACCTCGACCGGGTGTCGGCCGGCGAGATCCTCGGCCTGCTCGACCGGCTCAACCGCGAGCTGGGCAAGACCATCGTCATGGTCACGCACGACCAGCGCGCCGCGGAACGCGCCAGCAGGATCATGCAGCTCGAGAAGGGCGAGCTGATCGGTGCCCGGGAGGCCGGAGCCCTGACTCGAACCCCGTAGCTGAAAACCCGATACGCGAAGGAGAACGCGACGAGAATGGCAGAGCGATACGGGTTCGAATATCGCCGTTCCCAGCATCGAACGGATTGGCTGGCAGCCGGCGAGAACAGCCCCTTTCATATTCGGTCGTTGCACTCCTTTGCGTTCCTTCGCGTCCCTCGCGTTGAAAGGCTTGCAGGATGCACTTCGCGAAGCTGATCGTGCGCAACGCCCTGCGCCACAGGCTGCGCACCGGCCTGACGGTGCTCGGCATCTTCGTGGCCATCCTGGCGTTCGGGCTGCTGCGCACGGTGGTGGATGCCTGGTTCGCGGGCGCCGAGAACGCTTCCGCGACGCGGCTGGTCACGCGCAATGCGATCTCGCTGGTGTTCCCGCTGCCGATCACCTATCGCGAGCGCATCCGCCGGGTCGAGGGCGTGACCAGCGTGAGCCACGCCAACTGGTTCGGCGGCGTGTACGTCTCGGAGAAGAACTTCTTCCCGCAGTTCGCGGTGGACGTGGCGACGTATTTCCCCATGTACCCGGAATACCGCATCGAGCCGGCGCGCATGAAGGCCTTCATGCGCGACCGCAAGGGCTGCATCGTCGGCCGCAAGCTCGCCCGGCAGTACGGGTTCGCGGTCGGGGACGTCGTGCCGCTTCGCGGCACGATCTTCCCGGGCACCTGGGAATTCCGCGTCGAGGCCATCTACGACGGGGCGGATCAGAAGACCGACACCTCGCAGTTCTTCTTCCACTGGGACTACCTGAACGAAACCCTGAAGAAGACCGTGCCGCGGCGCGCGAACACCGTCGGCGTCTACGTCGTGGGCATCGGCCGGCCGCAGCACGCCGCGGCCGTCAGCGCGGCGATCGACGAATCGTTCCGCAACTCGCTGGCGGAAACCCTCACGGAGACCGAAAAGGCCTTCCAGCTCGGATTCGTGGCCATGACGGAGGCGATCGTGGTGGCCATCCAGATCGTCTCCTTCCTGGTCATTTTCGTGATCATGGCGGTGATGGCGAACACCATGGCCATGACCTCGCGCGAAAGGCTGGCCGAGCATGCGACCATGAAGGCGCTCGGGTTCGGTCCCGCGCGGCTGATGGCGCTGATCTTCGGCGAGTCGCTGGCGATCGCGCTGGCCGGCGCCGCGGCCGGCATGGCCGCGACCCGGCCGGTGGCGGACTGGTTCGCCTCCCGGCTCGGCACGCTGTTCCCGGTGTTCGGCGTGTCGCGCGAGACCATGCTGATGCAGCTCGGGGCGGCACTGCTCGTCGGCGCGGTCGCGGCCGTCTTCCCCGGCGTGCACGCCGCGCGGCTGCGCATCGTCGACGGATTGCGCAGCATAGGATGAGAAGGGCCGTGTCCGGCTTCCCGGAAGGGTAGTCTTTCTTGAAGTGAGTCATGGTGCATTTCCGCGATATTCACGATATTCACGCATTCACGGCATTCACGGCTCTCAAGTCATCATGGCCATTCCATTCTCCTACGCGGCGAAGAACCTCTCGGCGCGCAAGCTGACCACGGCGCTCACCGCCGCGGGCATGGCGCTCGTGGTGTTCGTGTTCGCCACCGTGCTGATGCTGCAGGAGGGGCTGAGGAAAACGCTGGTGGAGACCGGCTCCGCGGACAACGTCGTGGTCACGCGGCGCTCGGCCGGCACGGAGGTGCAGAGCGGGATCGACCGGCTGCAGGCCGGCATCGTCGAGAGCCAGCCGGAGATCGCCTACGGCGAGGACGGCATGGCGCGGGTGTCGAAGGAGACCGTGGTCCTGATCACGCTCTCCAAGCGTGACACCGGCAAGCCGGCGAACGTGATCATCCGCGGCGTCGGCGCGCAGGGCTTCGGGCTGCGGCCGCAGGTGCGCATCGTCGAGGGGCGCGCGTTCCGGCCCGGGCTGTCCGAGATCGTGGCGGGCAGGAGCGTGGCCGAGCGCTTCCGCGGCGCGGGACTCGGCGGGAAGCTGCGCTTCGGCATGCGCGAATGGACCGTGGTCGGCATTTTCGATGCGAACCGCAGCGGCTTCGATTCGGAGATCTGGGGCGATGCCGACCAGCTCATGCAGGCTTTCCGCCGGCCGGTTTACTCGTCGCTGATCCTGAAGCTCGCCGATCCGGCGCAATTCGGCGTCCTCAGGCAGCGCCTCGAATCCGACCCGCGGCTCACCGTCGAGGCCAGGCGCGAAACGGCGTTCTACGCCGAGCAGTCCGAGGTGCTGTCCAATTTCATCGGCTACCTCGGATTGACGCTGTCCGTCATTTTCTCGGTCGGCGCGACCATAGGCGCCATGATCACGATGTACGCCTCGGTTGCCAGCCGCACTGCGGAAATCGGCACGCTGCGCGCGCTCGGCTTCCGCCGTGGCGGCATCCTCGCGGTGTTCCTGCTCGAGGCCCTGCTGCTGGGGCTGGCGGGCGGCGCGGCCGGGCTGTTCCTCGCCTCGTTCATGCAGCTGCTGACCATCTCGACCATGAACTGGCAGTCGTTCGCCGAGCTCGCCTTCTCGTTTACCCTGAACGCGGCGATCGCCGTCAAGGCCATCGCCTTCGCGCTGGCGATGGGGCTCATCGGCGGCTTCCTGCCCGCCGTGCGCGCCTCCAGGCTCAACATCGTCGACGCCCTGCGCGCGCCGTGAGCGCGATGCATCAGCCGGATTTTTCCGGCTTCGGCATGGGTTCTATCGTGCCGATGTGGAACGTGAAGCCGCTGCCGGAGCGCCGGTCGTCGAAATAGTGCCGCAGCGTGCGCCGCACGGTGACGAACGCGATCTCGTCCCAGGGGATTTCATGCTCGGCGAACAGGCGGGCCTCCAGCGTCTCGGCGCCGGCGCTGAAATCGAGGTCGAGCAGGCGCGCGCGGAACAGCATGTAGACCTGGTTGATGTGCGGGATGTTGAACAGCGCGTAAAGGCCCAGCACCTCGACCTTCGCATTGGCTTCCTCGAGCGTCTCGCGCGCCGCACCCTGAGCGGTGGTTTCGCCGTTTTCCATGAAGCCGGCGGGCACCGTCCACAGGCCGGGGCGCGGCTCGATGGCGCGCTTGCACAGCAGGACACGGTCTTCCCATTCCGGGATGCAACCCACCACCATCTTGGGATTCTCGTAGTGGATGGTTCCGCAGCTCGCGCAGACGTGGCGGGGCAGGTTGTCGCCGTCCGGCACGCGGCGCTCGACGCGCGCACCGCAGTGGCTGCAGAAATTCATCGTTGGAAGGAGCGAAGCGGGCAGTGCTTCATTATATAGGCCGCAGTCGCGCGCGCCGCGCGACTGCGGTTAGAATTCCCGGTGACATCCCTCCGTGACGGGAGCCAGACATGATCCGGAAACTTGCCATCGCGATTCTTGCGTCCTGTCTGGGGGCCGTGCCCGCCCTTGCCGACACCGGCGATCCGAGCGGGACCTGGAAGGGCCCCTGGTACATCGGCATGAGCAGCGGCATGGCCACGATGGAAATCGCCGCAGACGGCGCCGGCACGATCGCGCTCACCAACCTCGACGAGTTCGGGGACAAGCCGGTGGCGCTCGCCAGGCAGTCCTTCTCCGGCGGCGTGCTTGCCTTCAGCGCCACCGGCGCCAGCGGGGCGATTCTTGCGATGAGCCTGCGCCTGTCCGCCGACGGCAGGCAACTGCGCGGCAACGGCAAGCACGGGGGCTTCGGCGCACGCATGGAACTGCAGCGCGCCGACTAGCCTGCGGCAGGGAAGGCGCAAAGGGGCGGCCGCGCGCGCCCCGGTTCTCTGGGGCCGGCCCGCGTCAGTCCGCGGGAAGCGCCTTGATGTATTCGGCCAGAGCCTGGATTTCCTCGGGCTTGAGCTGCTTCCTGAACCCGGGCATCGGCGTCTTGCCCACGACGATCTGCGTGACGACCTCTCCGAACGACTTGCTCGTGCCGGCCAGCTTGGGACCGTCGGCGCCCTTCATGCCGTAGCCCTGGTGGCACCAGCTGCATTTCTGCGAAAACAGCTTCTTGACGTTGAGGCCGTACTTCTCGTTGACCGGCGCGGCCGCGTCGTCCGTGACGTCGGCGAGGGCGGCGCCGGACTGCAGGCCGGCGGCCAGGGCGGCTGCGGCCAGCAAGTGGATGCTGCGTGATGCTTTCATTTCTTCCAATCTCCGCAGTGGGGCGGTGCTGCTTCGACAACAAAACGGGCGAGGGATTGCTCCCCCGCCCGCAAGAACGCTTTGGTGCCGAAGGCGGATTACAGGCTGAACACCACCAGCTGGCCGGCATCCGTCGGCATTTCCGTGAACGGATGGCCGAACAGCGGGCCGAAGTTGCCGGCCACGTGGCTGCCCCAGCCGGTCACGACGGCGATGTACTGCTTGCCGCCGGCCATGTAGGAGATGACGCCGCCATGGTGGCCGATGCCGTTGTTGTGCTTCCAGATCTCCTTGCCGGTGCGGGCGTCGAGCGCGCTGAACGTGCCGTCGGCGCCCGGGACGAACACGAGGTTGCCCTTGGTCGACAGCAGCGAGGCGAGCGGCGGGTACTTGAACTCGGTGCGCCACTTGATCTTGCCGGACAGCGGGTCGCGGCCGGTGACATGGCCGTAGGCCTTCTTGCCCTGCGGATGCGTGGAGGTCCACGACGCGCCGAAATAGGCCTGACCGGAGAAGTCGGCGGGCTTGTCACCCTTGACCACCTCGATGTCGAAGCACCATTCCTGGCCGATCTTGTAGTACAGGCCGGTGCCGGGGTTGTAGGAACCCGTGTTCCAGCTGATCGCGCCGTCGATGGCCGGGCACACGTTGGTGTGCTTGCCTTCGGGCAGCTCGCGGCGGCCGATGAGCTGGCCGGTCTTCGGATCCACGCCCTTGATGTAGTTGTAGGTCTCACCCAGCATGTAGGCGTTTTCCACCTTCAGCTGATTGCCGCCGCCGAGCTGGTCCGCGTTGTACACGAAGATGATGCCGCCCTTGTTCGGGTGCAGCATGTAGCGCTTGCCGCCCTTTTCCAGGGAAACGAACTCGCCGGGCGCGGCGTCGAAGTCCCACGCATCGTGCGGCATTTCCTGGAAGTAGGATTTCAGCTCGCCGGTATCGGCATCGAGCACGACCACGGAGGAGCTGTACAGGTTGTCACCCGGACGCGGGCCATCGGTCTTCCAGTTCTCGCCGGCCCAGTCGTAGTCGGGCGCCGGGTTCGCGGTGCCCCACCACACGGTGTTGGTCTTGGGATCGTAGGAGCCGGTCATCCAGCCGCCGCCGCCGCCGATCTTCCACGAGTCGTTGCCCCACGAGGCACGGGAGCGCTCGTCGCCGCCGATGGTGTCGAACTGCCAGGCGACCTCGCCGGTCTTCGCGTTGACCGCGAAGATCGGACCGCAGCAGCCGGACAGCTCGCCGCCGTTGGAGCCGATGAGGACCTTGTCCTTGACGATGACCGGGGCGCCGGTGAAGCCCTTGTTGCCCTTCTCGACGCTCAGGATCGTGTTGTCCCAGACCACCTTGCCGGTCTTCTGGTCCAGCGCGATCATGCGGCCGTCGACGGTGCCGATGTAGACGTTGCCGTAGCCGATGGCCAGGCCGCGGTTGTACGGGTTGTAGAACGTGCCTTCGGCGCGCTCCGTGTCGATCTTGGCCTGGTAGCGCCAGATCACGGCACCGGTGGCACCGTCGAGCGCCCAGACCTGGCCGGACGAGCTGGTGTAGTACAGCACGCCGTCGACGACCAGCGGGAAGGATTGGATGCCGCGCTTGCTCGCGGACGGCGTGTGCAGCCAGGCCACGTGCAGGTTCTTGATGTTGCCGGTGTTGATCTGGTCAAGGCCGCTGTAATGCCAGCCCTTGAACGACTGGTGGTACATCAGCCAGTCGTTCGCGTCCTTGTCGGCGTTCAGCAGGCGATCCCAGGTGACGTCTGCCGCCATGGCCTGGGATGCGAACCCGACGAAGGCCGCCGCGGACAGGGCCTTTGCGTATGTCCATCGATTCATAACTCTCTCCCGATCATATTTGTGTAGTGGATGGGCGCAACTTGTTTGGAGAACCACGATGACCCGCCGCGCCGCCAGTTTGGTTTTCTTTTCCAATGCCCGGGCTGGTCGGCACGCACAGGGAGCCCGCCGCAAATGTAGTCCTCATCATTTTTCATTGCAAGCACGGCGGGAAGAATTCCCGTTGCCCCGCATCCCTTACGGGAAGCGGGGTTGCGCGTGCTGCGCTGCGCAATCCCGATGCGGCGGACGGTGTCAGAATGGCGGGCAGCGGAGGGGACGGTGACCAGGCATCGTGCAGTCATTCCGGAATCCGAGATCGAGTTCCGGCACGTGCGCGCTTCGGGGCCGGGCGGGCAGAACGTGAACAAGGTGTCCACGGCGGTGGAGCTGCGCTTCGACGTCGGCGCGAGCCGCGCGCTGACCGCGGAGGCCAAGCAGCGGCTACGCCGCCTGGGCGGCCGGCGCGTGAGCGGCGAGGGCATCCTGGTCATCGACGCCGGCCGTTTCCGCACCCAGGAAGCCAACCGGCGGGATGCCCTGGCGCGCCTCGCGGCGCTGGTGGACGCCGCCCTGGTCGTGCCGCGTCGCCGCGTCGCCACCCGCCCCACGCGGGCATCGCAGGAACGCCGCATTGCGGTAAAACGCAACCGCTCGGCCGTGAAAAAGGGTCGCGGCCGGGTGGCCGGCGCCGACTGACGGGAAGTTGCGGAAGCCCGCGGGCGGGCACGGGAGGAGATTTCAGGGAAGGCAGCCGCAGGCACCGGGAATTCGTCCTGGAGCCGTTCACGACGTGGTCGTGCAGGTCGCCGGAACCAGGCGGCACCGGATTCGTTCTCGACCACGCGGTCCTCGCCGCAGTCGAGCATCGTCACTGCTGTCGCGGCCACCTCGCCGGCGGCGCAGACCGGCGTCCCGGGCGTGCCGTCGCGCAGGCGGAAGATCTTCTCGCGGGGCTATGACCTGCGCGCCATCGCGGCTTCGGCGCGGGACTTCAGCGCCGCTCCGGCAGGATGCGTTGCAGCAGCGCGACCAGCTGCGCGCGCTCGGAAGCCGACAGGTTCTCGACCACGCGCTTCTCGTGGCTGGCGACCTTGCGCTTGAGGCTGCGCAGCAGCGTGGCCCCCCTGGCCGCCAGGAACAGGCCGTTGCTGCGGCGGTCCGCCGCGCGCCGCTCCACCAGCCCGCGCGCCTCCAGCTTGTCGATGACCGTGACGACCGTGGAGCGGTCGAGGTGGGCCGCGTTCGCGAGCGCCTGCTGCGTGAGCCCGGGGTTCTCGCCGATCACGACGAGGATGCCGAACAGGCCCGGGGAGATGCCCTCGGCGCCGACGGTGTCGGCGAAGTCCGCGAATATGGCGCGTTGCACCAGGCGCAGCTGATAGCCGATCAGGCCCGGCAGCAGGCCCAGCCCGATGCCGTTCGTCCCGGCCGGCCGGCGCGCGCCGGCAGATTGTTTGACATCCAACAGTTTGCTTCCCATACTGGGGTCGATGGTAGCCCTTTCGCCCGATCCCTTCCAGCGGATTGCAGAGCCTTGAGCGTGACCGTCACCGTCGCCGACCTGGACCGGTCCGTTCCCGCCGAGGAGGGGCAGACCGTGCTCGACGCGCTGCTCGCGCACGGCGTGGCCTTCGCCTACAGCTGCCAGGCCGGCAATTGCGGCACCTGCCGCTGCGAGCTGGTTTCGGGCGACGTCATGGAGCTGGAATACTCCGAGCACGCGCTGTCCGCCGCCGACCGCGCCCGCGGCATCGTGCTGGCCTGCCGCTCGCAGGTGTGGGGCGACACGGTGGTGCGCCGGCTCGACGCCGGGGACCTCGTCGTGCACCCGTCGCGCGTGATGCGCTGCCGCGTGACGGAGATCGCCATGCTCACGCATGACATCCTCAGGCTCAGGATGGACATCGTGGCCGGCGGGCCGTTCACGTTTTCCGCCGGCCAGTTCGCGAGCCTCCAGTTCCCGGTCGCGCCAGGCATCGCGCGCGACTATTCGATGGCCGGCCGGCCGGACGAGCCGGCGCTGGAATTCCATATCCGCGTCATGCCTGCGGCGGGCTCGGTCAGCCGGCGCGTGGCCGCCACCCTGCGGGCCGGCGACATCGTCCGGGTGTCGGGGCCGCTCGGCACGTCCTATCTGCGCGAGCGCCATCCCGGCCCGATGCTGTGCGTGGCCGGCGGCAGCGGGCTGGCGCCGATCAAGTCCATCGTCGAGACGGCGCTGCGCGGAGGCTTCGCGGGGCCGGTGCACCTGTATTTCGGCGCGCGCGAGGAACGCGACGTCTACTTCGAGCGCGAACTGGCGCAACTCGCCGCGGCGTTTCCGTCCTTCGTCCCGCACGTCGTGCTGTCCGAAGCCCGCCCGGTCGCTCGCGCCACGCTCCTGCCGCGACGCCTCGGGCTGGTGACCGACGCAGTGGCGGCGGATTTTGCCGACCTCGCGGGCTTCAAGGCCTATTTCGCGGGCCCGCCCGCCATGGTCGATGCCGCCGCCGCGCTGGCGCGCGCGCGCGGCGTGCCGGCGCGCGACATCCATGCGGACGCCTTCTTCCCGGCGGCGGCCGGCGCGGAGCCGATGGTGGCCACGCCATGAGCGGCACGAAGCCGCTGGAGGGACGTGTCGCGATCGTGACCGG
>DASUFB010000020.1:0-12596 GCA_036274775.1 Burkholderiales bacterium
GAGATCCGCAAAGCAGCTCAGAATATTCGAAGCCCGCGACCGAGGTCGCGGGCTTTTTGTTTGCGCCTCAGGCGCGCATGCGCTCGATCATGGCCGCGCCGAAGCCCGAGCAGGAGACCTGCTTGGCCCCGGCCATCAGGCGCGCGAAGTCGGAGGTGACGACCTTGTCGTTGATGGCCGCCTCCATCGACTTGACGATCAGGTCGGCCGCCTCGACCCAGCCCATGTGCCGCAGCATCATCTCCGCCGACAGGATCAGCGAGCCCGGGTTCACGTAGTCCTTGCCGGCGTACTTGGGCGCGGTGCCGTGCGTGGCCTCGAACATGGCCACCGAGTCGCTGGTGTTCGCGCCCGGGGCGATGCCGATGCCGCCCACCTGGGCCGCCAGCGCGTCGGAGATGTAGTCGCCGTTCAGGTTCAGCGTGGCGATCACGTCGTACTCGTCGGGACGCAGCAGGATCTGCTGCAGGAAGGCGTCCGCGATCACGTCCTTGATCACGATGCCGTTCGGCAGCTTCATCCAGGGGCCGCCGTCGAGCAGCTCGGCGCCGAACTCGCGCCTGGCGAGCGCGTAGCCCCAGTCGCGGAACGCGCCTTCCGTGAATTTCATGATGTTGCCCTTGTGCACCAGCGTCACCGAACGGCGCTTGTTCGCGACCGCGTACTGGATCGCCTTGCGCACCAGGCGCTCCGTGCCTTCGCGCGAGACCGGCTTGATGCCGATGCCGGAAGTCCCCGGGAAGCGGATTTTCTTGACGCCCATGTCCTTGATCAGGAAATCGATGACCTTGCGCGCGCTGTCGGATTCGGCGGCCCACTCGATGCCCGCGTAGATGTCCTCGGAGTTCTCGCGGAAGATCACCATGTCGGTCTTCTCGGGCTGCTTCAGCGGGCTGGGCACGCCCTTGAAGTAGCGCACCGGGCGCAGGCAGACGTACAGGTCCAGCTCCTGGCGCAGGGCGACGTTGATGGAGCGGATGCCCCCGCCCACCGGCGTGGTGAGCGGCCCCTTGATCGAAACCACGAACTCCTTGCTGGCCTGCAGGGTTTCGTCGGGCAGCCATACGTTCTCGCCGTAGACCTTGCACGACTTCTCGCCGGCGAACATCTCCATCCAGACGATCTTGCGCTTGCCGCCGTAGGCGACGTTCACCGCCGCGTCGACCACCTTGATCATCACCGGCGTGATGTCGACCCCGGTGCCGTCACCTTCGATGTAGGGAATGATCGGGTTGGCGGGCACGTTCAGCGAGAAATCCTTCTTGACGGTGATTTTTTCGCCGGTCGTCGGCACCTTGATGTGCTGGTACATGGAGTCTGCCTCGAAGAGTGGATGTAATTGAATTGAAAGCGCTTGTGCGGCATGGCCAAGGGCACGCAATTGTAAAGCAACGCCCACGCCCGGCCCAAGCCGGCGGCGCGAACCAATCGCTCGTGCATGCCCCCTTCGTGCGCCTTCGCCCGAAGCAACGACAGCCGAAAGCCCGCAATCTTTTTGGCATTGCAAAAATATTTTACCGAACTGGATATTAATTTTTGTTTTTCATGACTATTCAAGGTGGAACCTCGACCGTTGCACGGGTCGCTTCGACGAGGTCACGCTGGCGATCCGGTCGGGCCGCTCGTCGGTCACCGCACTGACCGGATCGACGGGATAAGAGCAGTTCTCCCGGGCAGGCAGGTTTCAGGCGAGGGTGCGACCGGGCACCGCGGCGTGACGAGCTTGTCCCCGCGGCGTTTCCTCTTTATGCTGCGTGTCAATCCGTAAAATCATTTTTCACATAGTAAAATTTTGCAGCGGAGGCCTTCCGTGACCCAACCCGCATTGCCGAGCGGCATGAAAGTGCTCGGCCCGATCACCCCCGAATACGCGCAGATCCTCACCGGCGACGCGCTCGACTTCCTCGCGAAGCTGCACCGCAGGTTCGACGCGCGCCGCCTCGAGCTGCTCGCGCGGCGCGCGCAGCGCCAGAACGAAATCGATGCCGGCAAGCTGCCCGATTTCCTGCCCGAAACGAAGGCGATCCGCGAAGCGCAGTGGCAGGTCGCGCCGGTGCCGGCCGACCTGCAGGACCGCCGCGTCGAGATCACCGGGCCGACGGACCGCAAGATGGTCATCAACGCGCTGAACTCGGGCGCGAACATGTTCATGGCGGATTTCGAGGACTCGTCGACGCCGACCTGGGACAACCAGATCCAGGGCCAGATCAACATGCGCGACGCGATCGCGGGAACCATCTCGTTCACGAGCCCCGAGGGCAAGCACTACCAGCTGTCGGCGAAACCCGCGACCCTGCTCGTGCGCCCGCGCGGATGGCACCTCGTGGAAAAGCACGTCACGGTCGACGGCCAGCCCGTGTCCGGCTCGCTGTTCGACTTCGGCCTTTACTTCTTCCACAACGCGAGAACTCGCGTGCAGAAGAAATCCGGCATCTACCTCTACCTGCCGAAGATGGAATCGCACCTCGAGGCGCGGCTGTGGAACGACGTGTTCGAGTTCGCGCAGCAGGAGCTGGGCCTGCCGCGCGGCACCGTGAAGGCCACCGTGCTGATCGAGACCATCCTCGCGACGTTCGAGATGGATGAAATCCTGTACGAGCTGCGCGAGCACTCGGCCGGCCTGAACTGCGGCCGCTGGGACTACATCTTCAGCTGCATCAAGAAATTCAAGAACCAGAAGGACTTCATCCTCGCCGACCGCGGCCTGGTCACGATGACGAGCCCCTTCATGCGTGCGTATTCGCTGCTGCTCATCAAGACGTGCCACAGGCGCGGCGCCTTCGCCATGGGCGGCATGGCCGCGCAGATCCCGATCAAGAACGACGCCGCGGCCAACGACGCGGCGCTCGCCAAGGTGCGCGCCGACAAGGAGCGCGAGGCCAGCGACGGCCACGACGGCACCTGGGTGGCGCATCCGGGGCTGGTGGCGATCGCGAAGGAGGCCTTCGACAAGGTCATGAAGACGCCCAACCAGATCGCGAAGAAGCGCGACGACGTGAATGTTTCCGCCAAGGATCTCGTCAACTTCCAGCCTCGCGGGCCGATCACCGAGCAGGGCGTGCGCATCAACATCAACATCGGCATCCAGTACATGGGGGCGTGGCTCGCGGGCACCGGCTGCGTGCCCATCTTCAATCTCATGGAGGATGCCGCGACCGCGGAAATCTCGCGCGCGCAGATCTGGCACTGGATCCGCAGCGAGCACGGCGTGCTCGACGACGGCCGCAAGGTGAGCAAGGAGCTGTTCCGCGAGCTGGTGCCGCAGGAGCTCGCCAAGGTCCGTCAGATGCTCGGCGAGAAGGGTTATGCTGCCGGCAAGTACGAGGAAGGCGCAAAGATGTTCCAGGAGCTCACGCTGGCCGACGAGTTCGTGGAATTCCTGACGCTGCCGGCCTACGACTACGTGACCGCGCACGAGCATCGCTGACGCGACGGGGCGCTGGCGCCCGCCTCCCCCATGCCCGGGGTCGTCCTGCTCAACAAGCCCTATGGCGTGGTCTGCCAGTTCAGCCCCTCGCCCGGCAAGCCCACGCTCAAGGACTACGTTCCGATACGCGACGTCTACCCGGCGGGACGGCTGGATGCCGACAGCGAGGGCCTCCTGCTGCTGACGGACGACGGCGCACTGCAGCACGCCATCAGTCATCCCGCCGCCAGGTGGATCAAGCGCTATTGGGTCCAGGTCGAGAATATCCCGGATGCAGCGGCCCTCGACCGGCTTCGCCGAGGTCTCGACCTCGGCGATTTCGTGACCGCGCCGTCGGAAGTGTCCCTGATTCCGGAGCCGGCCGGCCTCTGGCCCCGTATCCCGCCCATACGCGTGCGCCGGCACATCCCGACCTGCTGGCTGGACATCGGCATCGCGGAAGGCAAGAACCGGCAGGTCCGGCGCATGACCGCTGCCGCCGGCCATCCCACGCTGCGCCTGATCCGCCATCGCATCGGCAACTGCCCGCTGGGCGACCTTCAGCCAGGCACGTACCGGCTGCTTTCGGCCCAGGAAACCGCGGCGTTGGCGTCCGGAATGCAGTTGTAACAAAATATGTCAACCGACCAACGAGGCCGGCGTTAAGGGCTCTGACTACTCGTTCCGAGTGTCGCCTTGAAGATAAAACTTACCTGGAGAAGACCCGCATGAAGAAGCTCATTGCCGCCCTGATCGCCGCCCTGTTCGCCGCCACCACGGTCGTGGCCTTTGCTGCCGACGAAGCCAAGCCCGCCGAGAAGCCGGCGAAGGCGAAGAAGCACAAGAAGGCGAAGAAGGAAGGAGCAGCCGCTCCCACCGCCGCTGCGCCCGCGAAGCAGTAACAGCCGCATCCGGGCAACACGCAAGGCAGGGGTCGATCCCTGCCTTGTTTTTTTGCACAAACGAAACGGCAAACCCCGCTTGCAGCCGGTTTGACGCTCCCTGCAAAACTGCTTATTCTTCGGCGCATCCCCGCCGCCGGTGCACAGCACAGACGTGCCGCCCTGCGGCGCATGCCGGGTCGAAGGCCAGTCCCGTCCCAGCAATTCGATCCAGAGGAACCGGAAGATTACGAACCGACCGTTTGCATCCGCCTCCAAGGCAGGGATCCGCCCTGCCTTTTTCGTTTCTTGACGAATACAGCGGGCATGAGGCTTGCGCCGTGGGGGAATGGACCGACCTCGTGAAGCTGACGGTGGCGCTGCTGGCCATCGTCGATCCCTTCGCCAGCATCCCGCTGTTCCTGGGCACGACGACCGGCTATACGCGGGCCGAGCGCCATCGCGTGGCGCAGGTTGCGGCGATCACCGTGTTCTGCGTGCTGGCGGCCGCCGCGCTGGCCGGCACGCAGGTGCTGCGCTTCTTCGGCATCAGCCTGCCGTCGTTCCAGATCGCCGGCGGCATTCTGCTGCTGCTGATGGCAGTCTCCATGCTGCAGGCGAGGGAGAGCGGCATCCGCCAGACCCCGGACGAGGCCGAGGAAGCCGCCGAGAAGGACGTCGTGGCGGTCGTGCCGCTGGGCATGCCGCTGCTGGCCGGCCCCGGCGCCATCAGCACGATGATCATCGCCAGCCATCACGGCGAACGCTATCTCTACCATTTCACGCTGCTGATCCCGGCGGCGCTCATTGCCGCTGCGGTCTGGGCGGTACTTGCGGCCGCGACACGCATCTCCGATCGCCTCGGCAAGACCGGCATGAACATCATCACCCGCGTGATGGGGCTCATCATCGCCGCCATCGGCGTCGAATACGTCTACCGCGGCATCGTCGAGCTTTTTCCGGGCCTGTCCTGACGACCGCCATGGCCGACAGACCTGCAGTCACCGTGGCAGCCGTCGTCGAGCGCGGCGGCAGCTTCCTGCTCGTCGAGGAGCATACGCAGCGCGGCCTGCTGCTCAACCAGCCCGCCGGCCACCTCGAGGCGGGCGAATCCCTGGTCGCCGCGGCCGCCCGGGAGGCACTCGAGGAAACCGCCTGGGAATTCGCGCCGCGCCATCTCGTCGGCATCTACCGCTGGAAGCCGGAAAGCGCCGCCGGCTACGTGCGCTTCGCCTTCTGCGGGGACCTCGGCCGGCATCACCCCGGGCGCGCGCTCGATACCGGCATCGTGCGCGCGGTCTGGCTCACGCCCGACGAGGTGCGCGCCTGCCGGGAACGCCACCGCAGCCCGCTCGTCGAGCGCTGCATGGACGACTACCTCGCCGGCCGGCGCACGCCGCTCGACGTGCTCGCGGACTGCGGCTGAGGGGCGCATCGGCATGGCAGGAAGCAAGCGGCGCGTCGTCGTGGGCATGTCGGGTGGGGTGGATTCCTCGGTCGCCGCCTGGCTGCTCAAGGAGCAGGGCTTCGACGTCGTCGGCCTGTTCATGAAGAACTGGGAGGACGATGACGACGACGAATTCTGCACTTCCCGGCAGGACCTCGTAGACGCCGTGTCGGTGGCCGACCTGATCGGCATCGACATCGAGGCCGTGAACTTCTCGACGGAATACAAGGACCGCGTGTTCAACAGCTTCCTGGCGGAGTACCAGGCGGGCCGCACGCCCAACCCGGACGTGCTGTGCAACGCGGAGATCAAGTTCAAGGCCTTCCTGGACCATGCCCTGCAGCTCGGCGCCGATCTCATCGCGACCGGGCACTATGCCCAGGTTCGCGAGGTGGACGGCCTGTTCCAGTTGCTGAAGGCGGAGGACGGGACCAAGGACCAGAGCTATTTCCTGTACCGCCTCAACCAGACTCAGCTCTCACGCTCGCTGTTCCCGCTCGGAGCGATGTACAAGCGCGACGTGCGCGCGCTCGCGCGCAAGCTCGGCCTGCCGAACCACGACAAGAAGGATTCGACGGGCATCTGCTTCATCGGCGAGCGACCGTTCCGCGAATTCCTCAACCGCTACCTGCCCACGCAGCCCGGGGACATCGTCACGCCGGAAGGAGAAGTCGTGGGCCGCCACATGGGGCTCATGTATTACACGCTGGGCCAGCGCCAGGGCCTCGGCATAGGCGGGCGCCGGCAGGGCGACGGTGAGGCCTGGTACGTCAGCGGCAAGGACATGGGCGCCAATCGCCTCACGGTCGTGCAGGGCCACGACCATCCGGCGCTGCTGTCCGAATCGCTGCAGGCCGGCAACCTGACCTGGGTAAGCGGCCAGGCGCCGCATTGCAACTGGGTCTACGGCGCAAAGACGCGCTACCGCCAGAAGGACGCGCCCTGCGAGATCGAGCACGTCAGCGATGCAAGCTGCGAAATCCGTTTTGCAGAGCCGCAATGGGCGGTCACGCCGGGACAGTCCGTCGTCGTCTACGAGTCCAGGGTCTGCCTCGGCGGCGGCATCATCGAATGCGCGGCCGCCGCGCGCTGAGCAAGCGCGGCCGCTGCGCGGCTGCATGATAAAATCATGGCTACGCGCATGATGCCCCTGTCCCCCCTGACCGCCCTCTCGCCTCTGGATGGGCGCTACCGCGACAAGGTCGCGAAGCTTTCCGACCATTTCAGCGAATTCGGCCTGATCCGCTACCGCGTGCGCGTCGAGGCGCAGTGGCTCAAGGCGCTTTGCTCGGCACAGGGCCCGCAGGGCATGCCCAGGCTGCCGGAGGCGGCGCTGCGCCGGATCGACGCGGCCGTGGACGGCTTTTCCGCGGCCGACGGTGACGCCGTCAAGGCGATCGAGGCGCGCACGAACCACGACGTCAAGGCCATCGAATACTGGCTGCGGGAGAAACTCTCGGGCAATGCCGAGGCCACCGACGCGGCGCGCTTCGTGCATTTCGCCTGCACGTCCGAGGACATCAACAACCTGTGCCACGCGCTGATGCTGCGGGACGCGCGCGCGGACGTGCTGCTTCCCGCGGTCGACGCGCTCGTCGAAAAGCTCTCGGCGACCGCCCACGCGACCGCTGCGCAGCCGATGCTGTCGCGCACCCATGGACAGGCCGCGACGCCCAGCACGCTGGGCAAGGAAATGGCCAACGTCGTGCACCGGCTGCGCCGCCAGCGCGCGCGCGTGGCCGATGTCGCGCTCACGGCCAAGATCAACGGCGCGGTCGGCAACTACAACGCCCACCTCGCGGCCTTTCCGAGCTTCGACTGGGAATCGTTCTGCCGCCGCTTCGTCGAGGCCCTGGGCTTCGAGTTCAACGCATATACCACGCAGATCGAGCCGCACGACTGCATCGCCGAGCTGTTCGATGCGATCGCCGGCCTGAACACGGTGCTGCTCGACCTCGACCGCGACGTCTGGAGCTATATCTCGATCGGCTATTTCAGGCAGAAGGTCAAGCAGACCGAGGTCGGATCGTCGACCATGCCGCACAAGGTCAACCCGATCGACTTCGAGAACTCGGAAGGCAACCTCGGCATCGCCAACGCGCTGCTCTCGCACCTCTCGTCCAAGCTGCCGGTGTCGCGCTGGCAGCGCGACCTGACGGACTCCACGGCGTTGCGCAACATGGGCGTGGCGTTCGGC
The DNA here is from genome assembly GCA_036274775.1 of Burkholderiales bacterium. Taxonomy (GTDB): domain Bacteria; phylum Pseudomonadota; class Gammaproteobacteria; order Burkholderiales; family JACQAP01; genus JACQAP01. Next base: position 7,932 of record DASUFB010000020.1, read on the forward strand.
CACAGCCTGCTCGCCTACGATGCCTGCCTGCGCGGGTTGAACAAGCTCGAGCCCGATCCGGCGCGCATGGCCGAGGACCTCGACGTGAACTGGGAAGTGCTCGCGGAACCGATCCAGACCGTCATGAAGCGCCACGGCATCGACGACGCCTACGAGCAGCTCAAGGCCCTCACGCGGGGCAAGGGCGGCATGACCCGCGACGCCCTGCACGCGTTCGTGCGGGGGCTTGCCATCCCCGCCGCCGAGAAGGAACGCCTGCTCGCGCTGACCCCGGCCACCTATACCGGGCTCGCCGAGCAGCTGGCCCGGCGCATCTGACGCTCAGCGCGCGCGCCAGTACTCCACGATGGCCGGCAGGATGGACAGGAAAACGATCGCGAGGATGACGGCGGTCAGGTTGTCCCTGACGAAAGGCAGGTTGCCGAAGAAATAGCCGGCATAGACCAGCAGGCCCACCCACAGCGCCGCACCGGCCACGTTGAACGTCAGGAAGCGCCGGTAATCCATCGCACCGATGCCCGCGACGAAAGGCGCGTAGGTGCGGATGATGGGCACGAACCTCGCGAGCACGATGGCCTTGCCGCCGTGGCGCTCGAAGAACGCGCGCGTGCGGTCCACGTACTCCTGGCGGAAGAGCAGCGAATCCTCACGGCGGAATACGCGCGGCCCGACGTAGCGGCCGATGGAATAGTTCAGCGAATCGCCCGCGACCGCTGCCGCAAACAGCACCAGCGCCAGCAACCCGGCGTCGAGCCCGCCGGCCGCCGCGACGGCGCCGCCCACGAACAGCAGCGAATCGCCCGGCAGGAAGGGCGTGACCACCACGCCGGTCTCCAGGAAGACGATCGCGAACAGGATGGCGTAGACCCAGGCCCCGTGCGCCTGCACCAGCTCGCGCAGGTGCCGGTCGAGATGCAGCAGGAGGTCAAGGAGCCCGGACAGCAGATCCACGGCCTGCGGCGCCTCAGACCACCGCTTCTTCCCGCTTCTTCTCCGGCTTGACCAGATCCTCGCGCGTGACGCCCAGCCACATCACCAGAGGGCTCGCGACGAGCACGGAGGAATAGATCCCGAACAGGATGCCGATGGTCAGCGCGAGCGCGAAGTAATGCAGGGTCTCGCCGCCGAAGATCAGGATGGACGTCACCATCAGCTGCGTGCAGCCGTGCGTGATGATGGTGCGCGACATCGTCCTGGTGATCGCGTTGTTGATGATCTCCGGCGTGCTCGCCTTGCGCATCTTGCGGAAATTCTCGCGGATGCGGTCGAACACGACCACGGACTCGTTCACCGAGTAGCCCAGCACGGCGAGCACCGCCGCCAGCACGGGCAGCGAGAACTCCCACTGGAAGAAGGCGAAGAAGCCCAGGATGATCACCACGTCGTGCAGGTTGGCGATGATCGCCGAGACGCCGAACTTCCACTCGAAGCGCAGCGCCAGGTAGATGACGATGCCGATGGACACCAGCAGCAGCGCGAGCGCGCCGTTCTCGACGAGCTCCTTGCCGACCTGCGAGCCGACGAAGTCGACGCGCCGCAGCTCGACGGACGGATCGTCCTGGCGCAGGGCCTTGATGACGAGTTCGGACAACTGGGCGCCGGTGACGCCCTGCTTGGCCGGCAGGCGCACCAGTGCCGTCTGCGAGCTGCCGAAGCTCTGCACCGTGGCATCGGGCAGGTTCACTCGATTGAGCGACGCGCGGACCTTGTCGACGTCGACGGCATGGCCGTAGTTGACCTCCATGACCGTGCCGCCCGTGAACTCGACGCCAAGGTGCAGGCCCTTCGTGGCCAGGAACACGACCGCCAGGATGAAGGTGATCAACGAAATCACGTTGAACACCAGCGCGTGGCGCATGAAGGGGATGTCGTGGCGGATGCGGAAAAATTCCATTTCTGAATCCTCTGCGGGGCTTCGCTGTCAGGCGGACTTGTGCCGCGCGTACCAGTCGGTGTTGCCGATCGGCAGCTTCTCGAGCTTGCGCTTGGCGCCGAACGCGAGATTGACCATCCCGCGCGAAACCAGCACGGCGCTGAACATGGAGGTCAGGATGCCCAGGCAGTGCACCACGGCGAAGCCGCGCACCGGTCCGCTGCCGAACATGAACAGGGCGATGCCGGCGATCAGGGTGGTGATGTTCGAGTCCAGGATGGTCGCCCAGGCCCTCTCGTAGCCCGCGGCGATCGCCGTCTGCGGCGTGATGCCGTTGCGCAGCTCCTCGCGGATGCGCTCGTTGATCAGCACGTTGGCGTCGATGGCCATGCCCAGCGTCAGCGCGATGGCGGCGATGCCCGGCAGCGTCAGCGTCGCCTGCAGCATGGACAGCAGCGCCACCAGCAGCATCAGGTTCACCGCCAGGGCCACCACCGAGATGACGCCGAAGAACGCGTAGTAGGCGATCATGAACACGGCGATCGCGCCGAAGCCGATCAGCGTCGAATGGAAGCCGCGGGTGATGTTGTCGGCGCCCAGACTGGGGCCCACCGTGCGCTCCTCGACGATTTCCATGGGAGCGGCCAGCGCGCCCGCACGCAGCAGCAGCGCCACGTCGCGGGCCTCCGTCGTGTTCATGCGACCGCTGATCTGCACGCGTCCGCCGGGGATCTCGGAGCGTATGACCGGTGCCGTGACAACCTCGCCCTTGCCCTTCTCGACCAGCACCATGGCCATGCGCTTGCCGATGTTCTCGCGCGTGACCTGCTGGAAGATCGTCGCGCCGCGGCCGTCGAGATTCACATGCACGGCCGGCTCGCCCGTCTGGCTGTCGAAGCCGGGCTGCGCGTCCGAGATGCGGTCTCCGGTCAGGATGACCTCGCGCTTGAGCATGTGCGGCACGCCCTCGCGGTCGTAGAGCAGCTCGTCGCCCAGCGGCAGCTGCCCCCCTTGCGCCGCCTGCAGCGACGCAGCGTCGCTGTGCTCCTCGTCGACCATGCGCACTTCCAGCGTCGCCGTGCGGCCCAGGATGTCCTTGGCCTTGGCCGTGTCCTGCACGCCCGGCAGCTGCACGACGACGCGGTCGGCGCCGGCCTGCTGCACGATCGGCTCGGCCACGCCGAGCTCGTTGACGCGGTTGCGCAGCGTGGTGATGTTCTGCTGCAGCGCGAACTCCTGGATGCGCTTCTGCACCTCCGGCCGCAGCGCCGCGGTGATGGAATACTCGGAGCCGGTGTCAATAGAATTGAGCAGCAGGTCGGGGTTCTGCCTGGCGATCTCCGCGGAGGCCTGGTCGCGCGTCTGCGCGTCGCGGAACTTCACGGTTATGCCCTGCCCCTCGCGCGCCAGCCCCGCGTAGCGGATCTCCTTGCCGCGCAGCGTGGAGCGGATGTCCGCCACGTAGCGGTCCGCCGCCTTCGTGAGCGCGCCCTTCATGTCCACCTGCAGCAGGAAGTGCACGCCGCCGCGCAGGTCGAGCCCGAGGTACATCGGCAGGGCGTTGATCTTCGCGAGCCAGCGCGGCGAGCTGGACAGCAGGTTCAGCGCCACGACGTAGCTCTCGCCCAGCGCGTTCTGCAGCACGTCCTTTGCCCTGAGCTGTGTGTCGGTGGTGGCGAGCTTGACCTTGATGCTGGTCGGATCGAGGAAGGTGCCGTCGGGCTTGATGCTCGCCTGGCCGAGCGCCTGGTCGACGCGTGCCAGCAGCGCCTCGTCGACCTTGGCCGTGGCCTTCGCCGGCGAAATCTGCACCGCCGGGACTTCGCCGAAAAAGTTGGGAAGGGTGTAAAGGAAGCCGACGACCAGCGCGACGGCGATGATGGTGTACTTCCACAGCGGATAGCGGTTCATGGTTGGCTCGGGCGGCGCGAGGGGCGGCGGTGCCGGCGGCCGGGGCGGCCGCCGGGCATCAGCCCTTGTCGGCGTTCTTGACGGTTCCCTTCGGCAGCAGCGTCGCGATCGACGGCCGCTGCACCTGGATCTCGACGTTCGGGGCGATTTCCAGCGAGACGAAGTTGTCGCCGACGCGAGTCACCTTCCCCAGGGTGCCGCCGGAGGTCACGACCTCGTCGCCCTTCTGCAGCGCCGCCAGCATGGCGCGATGCTCCTTGGCGCGCTTCGACTGCGGCCGGATCATCAGGAAATACAGCAGGACGAACATCAGCACCAGCGGCAGCATCTGCAGCAGGTCGAATCCCTGCGCCGCAGGCGCGGCCTGGGCATAGGCGTTACTGATCAGCACGGGATGCCTCCATCACAATTGTCGGTCCGGGATGCGGGCTCCCGGCAGCGGCGGCGCGGGCGCAATCGCGATGCGCGCCGCCTGAAAAGCTGGGCATTCTAGCACGGCTGTTCCTCGGAAAACCTCCTGGAAGAGGCGAGCTCGGCGAGTGTCCCGGCTTCGATGGCCCGGCGCAGCTCATCCATCAGCGTCGCGTAGAAATGCAGGTTGTGCACGGTGTTCAGGTGCGCGCCGAGTATCTCGTTGGCACGCTGCAGGTGATGCAGATAGGCCCGCGAGAAGTGCGTGCAGGTATAGCAGGTGCAGGACTCGTCGAGCGGGCGCGTGTCGGCGCGGTAGCCCGCATTGCGCAGCCGTATCGTGCCCTCGCGCGTGAACAGCCAGCCGTTGCGCGCGTTGCGGGTCGGCAGGACGCAGTCGAACATGTCGATGCCGTTCATCACGGCGTGCACGATGTCCGCCGGCGTGCCAACGCCCATGAGATAGCGTG
>DASUFB010000021.1:0-62938 GCA_036274775.1 Burkholderiales bacterium
CAGCAGCAGCGACTTGGCCTGCGGCAGCTTTTCCTGCGCCGCAATGTATTGCGCCTTCGCCCCCGCATACGTCGCATCCTGCACCTGCGCTTCCCGGTATATCGACATCAGATCGGCAGCAGCAGCCTGGCCGGCAAGCAGCAGTCCGGCTGCCAGCATGTTCCTGGACCAATTTTTCATGTTCCCGATTTCTTCCCTGGATGTTGTGGAGGCCGGGAGGCCCCGGCGTATTCTTGTGCGGCGCCCCGCGGACCGCGTTTGATCGAATGTGCGGTGCCGGCCTTCCTAAAACACGAAACGCTCGGGCTGGCGGATGCCGTGCAGCGGCGCGATGGCCGTTTCGAACAGCCCGATGGAGTTGAACGCCCGGTCCGACACCCGCGTCACCAGCGTCGCCGTCATCACCGGCAATTCGCCGATCACCGCCAGCAGGCGTCCGCCGACGGCGAGCTGCTGGCGGAAGGCCTCCGGCAGCATCGGCACCGAGCCGGTCAGCAGGATCACGTCGTAGGGCGCCAGCGCGGGCCAGCCCGCCGCCGCATCGCCGGTGATCAACTGCGCCTCGATGCCGTGGCCCGCCAGCCGGCGCTGCGCCGCAGCCGTGAAATCCTCATGAAGCTCCACGGCGACGACCTGCCCCGCGAGCTTCGCCAGCAGCGCCGTGACGTAACCGCTGCCCGTGCCGACCAGCAGTGCCTTGTCCGTCTTGCGCACACCCAGCTCCTGCAGCATGCGCGCCTCGAGCTTGGGCGTGAGCATGGTCTCGCCGTGGCCGAGCGGGATTTCCATGTCGGCGAAGGCAAGACTGCGGTAGGGTTGCGGCACGAATTCCTCGCGCCTGACCTGCATGAGCAGGTCCAGCACGGTCTGGTCGAGCACTTCCCACGTGCGGACCTGGCTCTCGACCATGTTGATGCGTGCCTGTTCCAGGTTCATTTGCTGCAGCGTGGATTCGAAGATTAAAGGCTTGCAATTATCACACAATTCACTTAGCTTCATGACTACGTTGGGGGTCCTGCGCGTGCCGAGCGTGCGGGTGAGACAGACCCTTTGAACCTGTACGGATAATGCCGATGCAGGGAAGCGTGCCGAAGCCCCGCGCGTCCGCGCCTCCTCCCCTGCAGCGACCGAAACGTCCGAGGAGTGCCGCATGAATGCCAATCCCAAGTTCCTGAGTGCCACCGCCCGCGTCGACGAGGCTGCGGTGAAACCGCTGCCGCGCTCGCGCAAGGTGTACGTGCGCGGCTCCCGCGCGGACATACGCGTGCCCATGCGCGAGATTTCGCAGGGCGACACGCCCGCGAGCTTCGGCGCGGAGCCGAATCCGCCGGTTTTCGTCTACGACACCTCGGGGCCGTACACGGACCCGCAGGCTTCGATCGACATCCGGCGCGGCCTGCCGCCGGTGCGCGAGGGCTGGATCGAGGAGCGTGCCGACACCGAGCGCCTGGACGGACCGACATCGGAATACGGTCGCGTGCGCCTGGCGGACCGGAAGCTCGCACCGCTGCGCTTCGACCTGGCGCGCGCGCCGCGCCGCGCGAAGGCCGGCGCCAACGTGACGCAGATGCACTACGCGCGCCGTGGCATCGTGACGCCCGAGATGGAGTTCGTCGCCCTGCGCGAGAACCAGCGCCGCGACGCGCTCCCGGAGCTGCTGCTGCACCAGCATCCCGGACAGGCGCTGGGCGCGGCGATGCCGGGGGTCATCACGCCGGAGTTCGTGCGCGACGAGGTGGCGCGCGGTCGCGCGATCATCCCCGCCAACATCAACCATCCGGAATCCGAGCCGATGGCCATCGGCCGCAATTTCCTGGTCAAGATCAACGCGAACATCGGCAACTCCGCGCTCGGCTCCAGCATCCAGGAAGAGGTCGAGAAAATGACCTGGGCGATCCGCTGGGGCGGCGACACGGTCATGGACCTGTCCACCGGCAAGCACATCCACGAGACGCGCGAATGGATCGTGCGCAACGCACCGGTGCCCATCGGCACCGTGCCGATCTACCAGGCCCTCGAGAAAGTGGACGGCCGCGCCGAGGAGCTGACCTGGGAGATCTTCCGCGACACGCTGGTCGAGCAGGCCGAGCAGGGCGTGGACTATTTCACGATCCATGCCGGGGTGCGGCTCGCGTACATCCCGCTGACCGCGAAGCGCATGACCGGCATCGTCTCGCGTGGCGGCTCCATCCTCGCGAAGTGGTGCCTCGCCCACCACAAGGAGAACTTCCTCTACACGCACTTCGAGGACATCTGCGCGATCATGAAGGCCTACGACGTGTCGTTCTCGCTCGGCGACGGCCTGCGCCCCGGGTCGGTCCACGACGCCAACGACGAGGCCCAGCTCGGCGAGCTGCGCACGCTGGGCGAGCTCACGCAGGTCGCCTGGAAGCACGACGTGCAGGTCATGATCGAAGGCCCGGGCCACGTGCCCATGCACCTCATCAAGGAGAACATGGACCTGCAGCTCGAGCTCTGCCACGAAGCGCCGTTCTATACGCTGGGGCCGCTGACCACCGACATCGCGCCCGGCTACGACCACATCACGTCCGCCATCGGCGCGGCGATGATCGGCTGGTACGGCACGGCCATGCTCTGCTACGTGACGCCGAAGGAGCACCTCGGCCTGCCGGACAAGGACGACGTCAAGGACGGCATCATCGCCTACAAGATCGCCGCGCATGCGGCCGACCTTGCCAAGGGGCATCCCGGCGCGCAGATCCGCGACAACGCGCTGTCCAAGGCGCGCTTCGAGTTCCGCTGGGAAGACCAGTTCAACCTCGGGCTCGATCCCGACAAGGCCAGGCAGTTCCACGACGAGACGCTGCCGCAGGAAGGCGCCAAGCTCGCGCACTTCTGCTCGATGTGCGGCCCGCATTTCTGCTCCATGAAAATCACGCAGGACGTGCGCGACTACGCGGCCGCGCAGGGCGTGTCCGAGTCCGAAGCGCTGGATCGCGGCATGTCGGAGAAGGCCGCGGAGTTCGTGACCGCCGGTGCCGAGGTCTATCGCAAGGCCTGATCCGGGGCAGGGCCGCCGGGCGGCGGCCCGTCTCGAGCGGGAATCCCGGAAAATCCGATGGATGCTGCACTGATACTGAAGGCGCTGGTGCTCGGCGTGGTCGAGGGGCTCACGGAGTTCCTGCCGATCTCCAGCACAGGGCACCTGATCCTCGTCGGCGACCTCATCGGCTTCAACGACGAGAAAGCAAGAATCTTCCAGATCGTCATCCAGTGCGGCGCCATCCTGGCGGTCGTATGGGAATACCGGGTGAAGCTTGCGTCCGTGGTCGCGCGGCTGCCGCACGATCCGCAGGCGCGGAGCTTCGTCGCCAACCTGGTCGTCGCCTTCGTGCCGATCGCAGTGCTGGGGCTGCTGTTAGGCAAGACGATCAAGGCGCTGCTTTTCAGGCCGGTGCCCGTCGCGCTCGCATTCATCGCGGGAGGCGTCATCATCCTGTGGGCCGAGCGCAGGAGGCACCAGGTCCGTGTCGAGAATGTCGACGCGATGCGCTGGACCGACGCCATCAAGGTGGGGCTTGCGCAGACGCTCGCCCTGATCCCGGGCACCTCGCGCGCCGGTGCGACCATCATCGGCGGCCTGTTCCTCGGCCTGTCGCGGCGCGCCGCGGCCGAGTTCTCGTTCTTCCTCGCGATTCCCGTGCTGTTCGCAGCTTCGTTCTACGAGCTGCTGAACCACCGCCACCTGCTCTCCACCGACGATCTCAGCCTGTTCGGCGCGGGATTCGTCGCGGCATTCTGCTCGGCCTTCCTGTGCGTGCGCTGGCTGCTGCGCTACATCAGCCGGCATGATTTCACCCTGTTCGCGTGGTATCGGATCGCCTTCGGCCTGATCGTGCTGCTGACGGCCTGGACCGGCCTGGTCGACTGGACAAGTCAATAGAGGCCGTTAATGTCGTGAATAACGTGAATACGTGAATATCGATCTAGAGCTTGAGGGCTCTTGCGGGATTCACGACATTTACGACATTCACGTTATTCACGGCTTTCACGACATTCACGGCCCTCACCCCTGCGTCCAGGGTAGTCCCGCCACCTTCCATCCCCCCACCGTGCCGCGGTGGCCCTGTGCATCCTTGTCGCCTTCGAATCCCTGCAGCACGTTGAAACTCTTCGCATAGCCCGCGCGCGCGGCAACGGTGGCCGCGGCATGGGAGCGTGTGCCGCTGCGGCACAGGAACATGACGACCGCGTCCTTGGGTACGCACTCCTGCAGCCTCTCCAGAAATTCAGGGTTGGGGCGGCCGTCCGGATAGCTCTGCCACTCGATCATCACGCTGTCCGGCACCCTGCCCACATAGTCCCATTCCGGCCGTGTACGCACATCCACCAGGAATGCGCCCGGCACGTTGCGCAGGAGCTGATAGGCCTCCGGCGGCAATAATGCACCGGCATAGGGCAGCCCTTTCTCTTCCCGCCGCTGGTCAGCCTTATTCAAAATTTCTGATGTTTCATCCATTTTTCTTTATTTATCATCCATATAAATTTTTAGGACTCGCGTTCCTGGCATTTGGACAGCAATTCCCCCGGTGCCATTCAGGGGCATCTGGCTTCCGGAATGGCCAGATTTTTCTTGCCAACCGGCATGGCATGCACTAGTTTCGCGCATCCCCTGACGGCTCGCTTTGCATTGGTGCGCACAGCATGGAATGTGGCTCCGTAACTACTTGTCGAAAATGGGGTTTCCGGTTCTTTCGGCTGGGCATGGTTCCTGCTGACTGCTTGGCTCGCTGAAATTTCCGCGGTCAATTTTCCCACTCAGGAGAGAAAAAATGGCGGTTGCAGACGTATTCAAAACGATCAAAGAAAGCGACGTGAAGTTCGTCGATCTGCGGTTCACCGACACCCGCGGAAAGGAACAGCACGTATCCGTCCCCGCCCACGTTTTCGACCAGTCGAAATTCGAGGATGGCCACGCTTTCGACGGCTCGTCGATCGCCGGCTGGAAGGGCATCCAGGCCTCCGACATGCTGCTGATGCCCGATCCGGACTCCGCGCGCCTCGATCCGTTCTCCGACGAAGTCACGCTGAACATCACCTGCGACGTCATCGAGCCGTCCGACGGCAAGGGCTACGACCGCGATCCGCGTTCCATCGCCAAGCGCGCCGAGGCCTACCTGAAATCCAGCGGCATCGGCGACGTCGCGTATTTCGGGCCGGAACCCGAGTTCTTCATTTTCGACGGCGTCACCTGGAACGTCGACATGTCCGGGTGCTTCGTCAAGATCTCCTCCGAGGAGGCCCCCTGGTCCGCCGGCAAGGAGTTCGAGGGCGGCAACATGGGCCACCGCCCGCCGGTCAAGGGCGGCTATTTCCCGGTCCCGCCCGTCGATTCGCTGCAGGACATCCGCAACGCCATGTGCCTCGCCCTGGAGCAGCAGGGCGTGGAAGTCGAAGTGCATCACCACGAGGTGGCAGCCCCCGGCCAGTGCGAGATCGGCACCAAGTTCAATTCGCTGGTCAAGCGCGCCGACTGGCTGCAGATCCTGAAATACACGGTTTGGAACGTCGCGCACTCCTACGGCAAGACCGCGACCTTCATGCCCAAGCCGGTGGTCGGCGACAATGGCTCCGGCATGCACGTGCACCAGTCCGTGTGGAAGGGCGGGCAGAACCTGTTCGCGGGCAACGGCTACGCCGGCCTGTCGGACTTCGCCCTGTACTACATCGGCGGAATCATCAAGCATGCCAAGGCGCTCAACGCGATCACCAACCCGGGCACGAATTCCTACAAGCGCCTCGTGCCGGGGTTCGAGGCCCCGATCAACCTGGCCTACTCGGCCCGGAACCGTTCCGCATCCTGCCGCATTCCGCACGTGGCCAGCCCGAAGGGCCGCCGCGTCGAAGTGCGCTTCCCGGACCCCACGGCCAACCCCTACCTCGCCTTCGCGGCGATGCTGATGGCGGGCCTGGACGGCGTGCAGAACAAGATCCACCCCGGCGACCCGATCGACAAGAACCTCTACGACCTGCCGCCCGAAGAAGCCGCAAAGGTTCCGCACGTGTGCCACTCGCTCGACCAGGCGCTGGAGCACCTGGAGGCCGACCACGCCTTCCTGACCAAGGGCGGCGTGTTCTCGGAGGACATGATCGGCGCCTACATCGACCTGAAGATGGAGGAAGTCACGCGCTTCCGCATGACCACCCATCCGGTCGAGTTCGACATGTACTACAGCTCGTAGGAAGCCGTCCTGTTCCGGAAAAGGGCGGGCTCTCCCGCCCTTTTTTGTTCCCGATGCCAGAAACCTGCCGGAAGCCGCGGATTGATAATCGAAAAAACCTGTCATAGACTCGATCCTGGGATCATGTCCCGGCGACGCGGTCCCGTCTTCCTGTTCAACGAAACGGGTGGCAAGAATGCGCTTTCGCGGTATCGCGTTGTTTCTCGCCCTGGTGGCGCTGCAGTCGGCTGCGCTGGCGGAAACCTGCAAGTACGTCGACGGCGACGGCCGTGTGATCTATTCGAACACGCCGAGCAGCCCGCCGAAGGGCGCGACGAAGATCAAATGCTTCGCCGATCCGGCGCCGGCTCCGCCGGCCGCGGCCAAGGAGCAGAAGCCCAACGGAACCAGCGACGCGCGGCCCAGGCCATCCGCATCGGACAGCGCCCAGAAGACACGCGACGACGACCGCCGGCGCATTCTCGAGCAGGAGCTCGCCGACGAGACGAACCAGCTTGCGCAGGCGAAGCAGCAGCTCGCCGAGCAGGAGGCGGTGCGCAACGGCAACGAGCGCAACTACCAGCGTTATCTGGACCGCGTGCAGCCCTACCGGGACGCAGTCGCCACGCACGAACGCAACATCGACGCCCTCAAGCGCGAGCTCGCCAACCTGAAATAGGCGCCTTGCGCGCCGGACGCGACGCATCGGCCTGCGCGATGTGCCGTGGCTCGCTTCTTGCTGAACCCTTGCGTGCCGAACGCGCTGCAGTCCCAGGCAGCTTCCCGCCGTGGCCGCGCTGAACTACCCCGGGCTCGACGCGCTCGCCACTGCAGTATTGCTGCTCGATGCGCGGCAGGTCGTGCAGTACGCGAACCCGGCGGCGGAAAACCTGCTCGAAGTGAGCGCGAAGAACGTTGCCGGCGTGCCGCTGGAGAAGGTCATCGCCGAGCCGGAGCTCGTGCTCGCGGCGGTGAGTTACGCGAAGGAGAACAATTGCAGCTACACGCAGCACGAGCTGCCGCTTTCGACCCCCGGCCATGCGAAGCACGAGGTCTCGTGCACGGTCACGCCGGTGGACCTGCCCGAGCTGTCGGGATTCCTGATCGAGCTGAGCCCGCTGCAGCAGCAGCTGCGCATCGCGCGGGAAGAACGCCTGATTGACCAGAGCACGCAGACGCGCGAATTGATACGCAACCTCGCACACGAGATCAAGAACCCGCTCGGCGCCCTGCGCGGCGCGGCGCAGCTGCTCGACCGCGAGCTGGAGCGCCCGGAGCTGCACGAGTACACCCAGGTCATCATGAAGGAGGCGGACCGGCTGCAGTCCCTGATGGACCGGCTGCTGACGCCGCACCGCCTGCCGCAGGTCACGCAGTTCAACGTGCACGAGGCGCTGGAGCGCGTGCGCACGCTGCTGCTCGTCGAATTCCCGGACGACATCACCATCGTGCCCGACTACGACGTGAGCCTCCCGCCGCTCGCTGCCGATCGCGAGCAGGTCATCCAGGCCCTGCTGAACGTCGCGCGCAACGCGGCGCAGGCGATGCGGGGGCGCGGAAGGATCATCCTGCGCACGCGCGTGGCGAGGCGGGTCACGCTGGCCAGGAAGATGCACAAGCTCGCGCTCATGATCAACATCATCGACAACGGGCCGGGCATCCCCGACGAGCTCAGGGACAAGATTTTCTTCCCCCTCGTCTCCGGCCGGGAAGGCGGCCACGGGGTCGGCCTCACCATCGCGCAGACCTACGTGAGCCAGCACCACGGCACGATCGAGGTGGACAGCCGCCCCGGCGAGACCAGGTTCACGATCCTGTTCCCCATCTCGCAGGGGGCCGACGCCGGCAATGGCAAATAGGCAATGCCGCGGGGCGGCATTGCCTATTCGTCATCAACCGCAAGCATCGAGCCATGAAACCAGTCTGGATCATAGACGACGACCGCTCCATCCGGTGGGTCTTCGAAAAGGCGCTGGCGCGCGAGGACATCGCGTTCAGGGTGTTTGCCTCCGCGCAGGAGGCGCTGCAGGCGCTGGAGACCGCCACGCCGCAGGTCGTCGTGAGCGACATCCGCATGCCGGGCAGCTCGGGGCTCGAGCTGCTGCAGAAGATGAAGGAAAGGCACCCGGCCCTGCCCGTCATCATCATGACGGCCTACTCGGACCTGGAAAGCGCGGTCGCGGCGTTCCAGGGCGGCGCCTTCGAGTACCTGCCGAAGCCCTTCGACGTCGACCACGCGGTAGACCTCATCCGGCGCGCCATGGAGGAAAGCCTGCGCCAGGACGACGTCGCCGAGATCGCGCAGGAATCGCCGGAAATCCTCGGCCAGGGCGCGTCCATGCAGGAGGTGTTCCGCGCCATCGGCCGGCTCACGCAATCGCACGCCACGGTCCTGATCAACGGGGAATCCGGCACCGGCAAGGAGCTGGTCGCCCGTGCCCTGCACCGCCACAGCCCGCGCGCCACCAAGCCCTTCATCGCGATCAACACCGCGGCGATCCCCAAGGACCTGCTCGAATCCGAGCTGTTCGGCCATGAGCGCGGCGCCTTCACCGGCGCGCAGGCCATGCGCCGCGGGCGCTTCGAGCAGGCCGAGGGCGGCACGCTGTTCCTCGACGAGATCGGCGACATGCCGCCGGACCTGCAGACGCGCCTGCTGCGCGTGCTCTCCGACGGCCAGTTCTACCGCGTCGGCGGCCACCAGCCCATCAAGGCCAACGTGCGCATCATCGCCGCGACCCACCAGGACCTGGAAACCCGCGTCAAGAACGGACTGTTCCGCGAGGACCTCTTCCACCGCCTGAACGTGATCCGCCTGCGGCTGCCGCCGCTGCGCGAGCGCCGCGACGACATTCCGCTGCTCGCCCGCCATTTCCTGCTGAAGAGCGCGCGCGAGCTCGGCGTCGAGCCGAAGAAGCTCTCGGAAGCGGCCATGAAATACCTCGCGTCGCTGGATTTCCCGGGCAACGTGCGGCAGCTCGAGAACCTGTGCCACTGGGTCACGGTCATGGCGCCGGGCATGAACGTCGACGTGAAGGACCTGCCGCCCGAGCTGCGCGAGGAAACCCGCGTCGTCTCCGCCGAGAACTGGGTCACGGCGCTGGAGCGCGAGGCCGACGCCTCGCTCAAGCGCGGCGACAGCGCGATCCTCGACGAGCTCACGCGCCAGTTCGAGCGCGCGCTGATCACGCGTGCGCTCGCGCACACCGGCGGCCGGCGCATCGAGGCCTCCGTGCTGCTCGGCATGGGCCGCAACACGCTCACGCGCAAGATCCAGGAACTCGGGCTCGGCGACGACGCCGGCCGGGAGAAATAGTCTTCAAGGCTTGCTCACCACAGAGGCACAGAGGACACGGAGAAAAGAAAAACCAGACAAGGATGAAGAAGATCGGGGGCAACGATTGCTTCCCACGGATCATGGGGCATGCTGTAGCTTCACCCGTCCCATAATGTTCATTCCGTTCTTGCCTTTCCTCTGTGTTCTCTGTGCCTCTGTGGTGATATCGCTTTAGACCAGCTCGGCGATGACGGGCGCGTGGTCGGAAGGCCGCTCGAGCCCGCGCATGTCGACGAGGATGCCGCTCGACTTGCAGCGCGCGGCCAGCGGCTCCGACAGCAGGACGTGGTCGATGCGCAGCCCGAGGTTGCGCCTGAACGCGTTCATGCGGTAGTCCCACCAGGAATACGACCTCTCGGGCTGCTCGAACAGCCGGAAGCTGTCCTTGAATCCCAGCGCGAGCAGCGCCCGGAAGGCGGCGCGCTCCGGCGGGCTCACCAGCACCTGGCCTTCCCACGCCCTGGGGTCGTGCACGTCGCGATCCTCGGGGGCGATGTTGTAGTCGCCGAGCACGGCGAGCGCCGGATGCCGCGCCTTCTCTGCCTGCAGCCACGCGGTGAAAGTCTCCAGCCAGCCGAGCTTGTAGCGGTACTTGTCGGAATCGAGGCTCTGCCCGTTGGGCACGTAGGCGCTGACCACGCGAATGCCTCCCACGGTGGCGGAGATGACGCGGCGCTGGGGATCGTCGAACCCGTCGATGCCGACCGTCACATCTTGCGGCGGCTCGCGCGCCAGGATGGCCACGCCGTTGTAGGTTTTCTGGCCGGAAAACACGGCGCGATACCCGGCCGCGGAAATCTCCGCGGCGGGAAACGCGGCGTCCTCGAGCTTGAGCTCCTGCAGGCAGACCACGTCCGGCCTGCCGGCCGCGAGCCAGTCGAGCAACTGGGGCAGCCGGACCTTCAGCGAATTGACGTTCCAGGCCGCGAGCTTCAAGGCGCTAGCGCGCGGCGTCGGCCGGCGCGGGCGCCTCGGCCGCGGGCGAAGCCGCGGCGGGCTTCGGGGCAGCCTTGACGGGCGGGCGCGGGGGGATCACGGCGGTCTGCGGATAGCCCGCGGCATCGAGCGCATCGTTCCACTTGCCTGTCTCGAACCCCCTGACCAGCCCGCGGCCGACCTTCAGCACCGGGACTTCCACCTCGCCCCCCGTCAGCTTCTTGAGGTTCTGCTGGATGTCCACGTCGGTGGCGTCGGCTTCGGTGTAGGGTACGCCCCGCCTGGCGAGCAGCTCGCGCGCCTGCGTGCAGGGCGCGCCGCACTGGCTGGTGTACAGCGTCACCGGGAAATTGCTGACCGCCTGCTGCAGGGCGTAGGGCAGCGGTGCCTCCGACGGCTTGCCACCGCCGGTTTTTTTCTTCTCGACCTGCTTGACGCTCGCCGGCGGCGGATGATCGCTGTAGTGGACTTTTCCGTCGGCATCGACCCAGCGGTACACGTCGGCGTGCGCCACGGTCCAGGCCAGCGCGGCCAGCGGCAGGCAGATCCAGATTCTCATGGCAACCTCCTCGGCGAAATCATGCCACAGCGTCAGGCTGCCTGCGCCATGCCGTTGTGCCGCAGCAGCGCGTCGATGGTCGGCTTGCGGCCGCGGAAGGCGACGAAGGACTCGAGCGCCGGCCGGCTGCCGCCCGCAGCGAGGATCTCGTCGCGGAAGCGCCGGCCGATCTCCGGGTTCAGCACGCCGTTTTCCTCGAACAGGCTGTACGCATCGGCGGACAGCACCTCGGCCCACTTGTAGCTGTAGTAGCCGGCCGCGTAGCCGCCGCCGAAGATGTGCGAGAAGCTGTTGGGGAAGCGGTTGTACGCCGGCGGAACGAGCACCGCGACCTCGTCGCGCACCTCGTCGAGCAGCTGCAGCGGCGTGCGCCCGGCGTCGGCGTCGAAGTCCGCGTGCAGGCGCATGTCGAAGACCGCGAACTCGAGCTGCCTGACCGTTTGCATGCCGCTCTGGAAATTCTTCGCCGCCAGCATCCTGTCGAAAAGCTCGCGCGGCAGGCTCGCGCCGGTGTCGGCGTGGTGCGTCATGTTGCGCAAGACGTCCCATTCCCAGCAGAAGTTCTCCATGAACTGGCTGGGCAGCTCGACCGCGTCCCATTCCACGCCGTTGATGCCGGAGACGCCGAGCACCTCCACCCGCGTGAGCAGGTGGTGCAGCCCGTGGCCGAACTCGTGGAACAGCGTGATGACCTCGTCGTGCGTGAACAGCGCCGGCTTGCCGCCGACGGGTGCGGAAAAATTGCAGTTCAGGTAGGCCACCGGCGTCTGCACGCCGTCGCGCCGGCGCCGGCGCGTGATGGCGTCGTCCATCCAGGCGCCGCCGCGTTTCGAGGACCGCGCGTACAGGTCGAGGTAGAACTGGCCGACCAGCGCGCCGTTGCGGTCGCGGATCGCGAAAAAGCGCACGTCCTCGTGCCAGCGCGGTGCCTCGGCGGGCTCGATGCACAGCCCGTAGAGCGCCCCGACGACACCGAACATGCCTTCGAGCACGCGCGATTCGGGGAAATACTGCTTGACCTCCTGGTCGGAGAAGGCATAGCGGGCGACCCGCAATTTCTCCGACGCGTACGCCACGTCCCAGGGCTCGAGCCGTTCGAGGCCCAGTTCGCCCGCCGCGAACGCGCGGAGCTCCGCGAGATCGCGTTCGGCGTAGGGACGCGCGCGCTGCGCGAGGCTGCGCAGGAAGCCGAGCACCTCGTCCGGCGAATCGGCCATCTTCGGCTGCAGGGACAGCTGCGCGAAGCTGTCCATGCCCAGCAGGCGCGCCTGGCTGCGGCGCAGCCGCAGGATGTCGAGGATGATCGCCGTGTTGTCCCACTTCGGGTCGCCGAACTCGGCGGCGCGCGTCGTGTAGGCACGGTAGAGCTGCTCGCGCAATTCGCGGTCCTGCGCGTACTGCATGACGGGCAGGTAGGACGGCATCTGCAGCGTGAACTTCCAGCCGGCCGCGCCGGCCTGGCGGGCCGCCTCGGCAGCCGCCTCCAGCACGTCCGCGGGGACGCCCCGCAGGCGCTCCCCGTCCTCGGTGACCAGGGAAAACGCGTTCGTGGCATCGAGCAGGTTGTCGTTGAAGCGCGAGGACAGGCCGGCGAGCTTCTCGACCACGGCCTTGAATTCCTTCTTGCGCTCCGGCGGCAGCTCCGCGCCGCCCAGGCGGAAGTCCCGCAGCTCGTTGTCGATGAGTTTCCTCTGCGCGGCATCGAGCCGGACGAAGACGTCCGACGCGCGCAGCGCCTTGAACTTCGCGAACAGCGCCTCGTCCTGCGCGAGCTCGGTGAAATACTGCGTGATGCGCGGCAGGTTGGCGTTGTAGGCGTCGCGCAGGGCCGGGCTGTTCATGACCGCGTTCATGTGCGACACCTGTCCCCAGGCACGGCGCAAGCGCTCGTTGGCGTCGTCCAGGAGGGCGATGAAGTTGTCCCAGTCCGGCGCCGCCCGCTGCTGCTTCAGCGCGCCGACCAGCGCGCGGTTCTGCGCCAGCAGCTCGTCGAGGGCCGGGGTCACCGCCGCCGGCGAGAACTCGGCGAAACGCGGCAGCCCGGAGAAATCCAGCAGGGGGTTCATGGCAGTTGCCTTCGGGGTGTGCAGGTGGGAGACATGGCGGCCGCCGGCCGCGAATTCAATGCCCGGCGGCGCAACGCGGCCGCCGCGGCCCGGCCTCAGCCTTCATGGACGACCTGGCCTTCGACCAGCGTGTAGCGCACCCGGCCCGCGAGCTCGTAGCCCGCGAACGGCGTGTTCTTGCCCTGGCTGCGCAGACGCGCCGGCTCGACTTTCCAGCCTGCCAGGGGATCGAACACGCACAGGTCCGCGCTGCCTCCGGGGACGATCGCCCCCGCGCGCAGGCCCAGCAGCCGCGCCGGGGCCGAGGTGATGCGGGCGAGCGCGGCGGCGAGCGGCAGCTTCGCCTCCTCCGCCCATTTCAGCGTGAGCGGCAGCAGCAGCTCGAGGCCGGTCGCGCCGGGCTCGGACTCGCCGAACGGCAGCTGCTTGGCATCGTCGTCCACGGGCGTGTGGTCGGAGCAGACCGCATCCACGGTGCCGTCCTGCAGCCCGCGGCGCAGCGCCTCGCGGTCGCGCTCCGAGCGCAGCGGCGGCACCAGGTGGCAGTTGGCGTCGAAATAGCCGATGTCCATCTCGCTCAGGTGGATCTGGTTAGCGGAGACGTCGCAGGTGACCGCCATGCCGAGCGCCTTGGCCTGGCGCACCATGTCCACGCCGTCCGCCGTGGACAGCCGGCACAGGTGCACCCTCGCTCCGGTCTCGCGCACCAGCAGCAGGATGGTGGACAGGGCGACCGTCTCCGCCACGGACGGGATGGGCGCGAGGCCCAGCCGCGTGGCGACCTTGCCGTCGTGCGCGACGCCGTCGCGCCCCAGGGCCGCGTCGCGTGGCCGCAGCCAGACCGGGTAACCGAAGGTCGCGGCGTATTGCAGGGCGCGCAGCAGCACCTGGTTGTCTGGCATCGGCGCATCGGCCTGCGAGAACGCCACGCAACCCGCGTCCAGCAGCTCCGCCATCTCGGTGATGCGCTCGCCCTTGAGGCCCTGCGTCAGCGCGCCCACGGGGTAGACGTGGGCCTGGTTCAGGCTGCGCGCGCGGTGCTTGAGCATTTCCACCAGCCCCGGCTCGTCGAGCGGGGGATCGGTGTCGGGCGGGCAGGCGAGCGAGGTCACGCCGCCAGCCACGGCCGCCGCCATCTCGCTTTCGAGCGTGGCCTTGTATTCGTAGCCCGGCTCGCGCAGCCGCGCCGCGAGGTCCACCAGTCCGGGGCAGACGACGAGCCCCGCCGCATCGATGACGCGGTTGGCGGCGAAGCCCGCGGGCGCCGCGCCCAGGGCGAGGACCTTGCCCGCCGCGACGAAGACGTCCAGCACCTTGTCGAGGCCGCTGGCCGGGTCGACGACGCGCGCGCCGCTGATGCGTATCTTCATGCGTTGCCCGCGAGGATGGACATGACGGCCATGCGCACGGCGATGCCGAAGGTGACCTGCGGCAGGATGACCGACTGGCGCCCGTCGGCCACGCTGGAATCGATCTCTATGCCGCGGTTCATCGGGCCCGGGTGCATCACGATCGCGTCCGGCTTCGCGCGCGCGAGCTTCTCGGGCGTGAGGCCGTAGTACTTGAAGAATTCCTGCGCCGAGGGCAGCAGCGCGCCGTTCATGCGCTCGTTCTGCAGACGCAGCATGATGACCACGTCCACGTCCTTCAGGCCGGCCGCCATGTCGTGGTAGACGTGCACGCCGAGGTCGGAGACGTTCGTCGGCAGCAGCGTGCGCGGCCCGATGGCGCGCACCTCGGGCACGCCGAGCGTGGTGAGCGCGTGGATCTGCGAGCGTGCCACGCGCGAATGCAGCACGTCGCCGACGATGGCCACGCGCAGCGACGCGAATTCCTTCTTGTAGTGGCGGATCGTGAACATGTCGAGCAGGCCCTGCGTGGGATGCGCGTGGCGGCCGTCCCCGGCATTGACGACGTGGATGTAGGGCGCGACGTGCCGCGCGATGAGGTGGGCCGCGCCGCTCTGCGAATGCCTGACGACGAACATGTCGGCATGCATGGCCGAGAGGTTCGCCACCGTGTCGAGCAGGGTCTCGCCCTTGCTCTGCGAGGATGTGCCGACGTTGAGGTTGATCACGTCGGCGGACAGGCGCTTGGCGGCGATCTCGAAGGTCGTGCGCGTGCGCGTCGAGGGCTCGAAGAACAGGTTGAAGATCGCCTTGCCGCGCAGCAGGGGCACCTTCTTGATCTCGCGCTCGCCGATCGAGAGGAAGGAATGCGCCGTGTCGAGGATGTGCAGGATGATCTCGCGCGGCAGCCCTTCGGTGGTCAGCAGATGCCGCAGCCCGCCGTGGGAGTCGAGCTGGGGATTGGGGCCCGTCATGCGGCGCCTGCGCGGTTCAGCTTGAGCCCGAGCCGCCCCGCGGCGTCGCGCGTGAGCTCGATCTGCTCGTCCCCGGCCACGTCGAGCTCGGCGCCGACGAACTGGGCCGCGATCGGCAGCTGGCGCCCGCCGCGGTCGACGAGCGCCGCGAGCCGGATGCTGCGCGGCCTGCCGTAGTCGAACAGCTCGTTCATGGCGGCGCGGATGGTGCGCCCGGTGTGCAGCACGTCGTCCACCAGCACGATGTCCGCACCGGTGACGTCGAAAGGTATGTCGGAGGGCTTGATTTTGGGATGCAGGCCGCGGCTCCCGTAATCGTCGCGATAGAAGGACACGTCGACGGTACCCAGCGGGGGGCGCGTGGAGAACATCTGGTGCAGGCGCTGCGCGATCCACACGCCGCCGGTGTGGATGCCGATCAGCGCGGTGTCCGGCGTCACGGCCGGGCGCATGCGCTCGGCGAGCGCCGCCAGCAGTTCCTCGGCCTGCGGCAGGGACGTCGTCATTGGTTCAGGTAGCTTTCCAGGATCAGCCTGGCGGCCAGCCGGTCCACCTTCAGCCGCGCCGCGCGCGCCGGCAGCCCCATGTCGCGCGCCTGGCTCTCCGCCTCGACCGACGTGAAGCGCTCGTCGACCAGCCGCGTCTCGATGCCGTAGCGCCCTTCCAGCCGCTGGGCGAACTTGCGTGCCAGCGCGGTCGTGGCATGCTCGCTGCCGTCGAGCGCGAGCGGCAGTCCGACCACCAGCAGCACGGGCTGCCACTCCTGAAGCAGCGCCTCAATCTGCGCGAAGCGCGCGTCGCTGGACCCGGCCTCTATCGTGGCGAGCGGGTGCGCAACCCCCAGCTGCATCTCCCCCACGGCGACACCGATGCGCCGCTCGCCGAAATCGAAGGCGAGCACCGTGCCCGAGCGTATGTCCCGCACCGGCGCGCCCGCGGCCTCCTTCGGACTCATGCGCCGGCTCCCGCGTCACGCATGCCCGGCGTCTTCCGAGAGGCTGGCGGGGTCGAAGCCGAGCAGCTCCATCGCGGCCACGAAACGCTCGGACGAAGGCAGGTCGAAAATCACGGAGGGCTGAGCCTCGACGGTCAGCCAGGCGTTCTGCGCGAGCTCCTGCTCGAGCTGGCCGGGCGCCCAGCCGGCATAGCCCAGCGACACCAGGATGTTGCCGAGCCCGGGGCCGCCTCCGCGGTTCAGCGCCTGCAGGATGTCGCGCGACGTGGTCAGTCCGAGCTCGCCGTTGATCGCGAGCGTCGACTGCCAGCCCCCCAGCGGCCGGTGCAGCACGAAGCCGCGGTCGACCTGCACCGGTCCGCCGAAATAGACGGGTACGTTCTTCGCGGCGGGATTGTCCAGCGGGATCTCGATCTGCTCGAGCAGGGCATCGAGGGTCATGTCGGTGGGACGGTTGACTACCACGCCGAGCGCGCCCTGCTCGTTGTGCTCGCAGACGAAGGTCAGGGACTTGGCAAAGTGGGGATCGGCCATGTTCGGCATGGCGATCAGGAAGTGGTTGGTAAGGTTCACGCTTTGCATGGACGCGCCCTGCCCATTTTACCCGTCCGGCGGTCCGCGCCACAAACCCGGCGTGCCCACCCGTATAATCCGGCCTGGAAGACGGTGGCCTGCCGCTCGCGCCGGCCACCGAAATGCGGGTATTCCGGCCGGCCGGCGGCGAGTCGCGCAGGGAATCGAGCGAAGTTCGAGGGGATTTTCTGGCTACCCAACAGGAATTGGCCGCCTTCCTTGCCGAGGTCGAGCGGCGCGCGTTCAAGCAGGCTGTGTTTGCGGTACGTGACCAGCACCTGGCGCTCGACATCGTCCAGGATGCGATGCTGAAGCTTGCTGACAAGTACGCCGCCCGGCCGATGGCCGAGCTGCCCCTGCTGTTCCAGCGCATCCTGCAGAACACGATCCGCGATTTCTACCGCCGGCAGAAGGTGCGATCGCTGTGGACCACGCTGTTCTCGTCGCTGCAGTCGAAGGACGACGACGAGGAGTACGATCCGCTGGAGTCGATGCAGACGGACGGCCCCGGCGGCAGGGGGGACAGTCCCGCCGACAGGCTGGAGCGCACGCAGGTCGGCAAGGCCATCGAGGAGGGGCTGCAGCGCCTGCCTCCCCGTCAACGCGAGGCGTTTCTGTTGCGTTACTGGGAGGAACTGGATGTCGCGGAAACTGCCCAGGCGATGGGTTGCTCGGAAGGCAGCGTAAAGACTCACTGTTCCCGGGCGACACACGCCCTGGCGGCGTTCCTGAAGGAAAAAGGGCTGGAACTGTGAACGAAAACGAGGTCGGCAGGAAAATCGCCGCGCAACTCGACCAGGCGTTGGTCGAGTTGCCGCCGTCTGTCGTCCGGAAGCTGCAGGCCGCCAGGCTTACGGCCGTTTCGGCTCATCGCCCCGTCCAGGGATGGCACGCCCGCCCCGGGCATGCCCTGAGCGCATGGCTGTTCGGGAGGGGGCTGGGCACGCGCCTGGTTCTGCCCGCGGCCATCGTGCTGGCAAGCGTCACCGGGTTGATCTATTGGCAGATGTCGAATCAGCATGAAGACGAGCTGGACACCGGCCTGCTGGCCGGCGAACTGCCGTTGCATGCCTATACCGATCCGGGTTTCGAAACTTGGCTAAAGCATTCTGCTTACACGCAGCCGCAACGCTAGTCCTGGCGCTTTCCGTCTTCGTCGCCCTGCCCGCCCGGGCGGACAACCCCGGCGACGCCTGGTCGCGGCTCACGCCGGAGCAACAGTCCCTGCTCGCGCCCCTGCAGAAGGAATGGGACTCGCTCGATCCTGAGCGGCGCAAGCGCTGGATCGGGCTCGCGTCGCGTTATCCCTCCCTGCCACCCGAGCGCCAGCAGGCCGTCCAGCAGCGCATCCACGAGTGGGCGTCGCTGACTCCCGAGCAGCGCAAGCAGGCCATCGAGCGCTACAAGCGCATCAAGCAGCTGCCCCCGGAAAAGCACGAGGAGCTGCACCAGCGCTGGCGCGAATACCAGGCGTTGCCGGAGGAGCAGCGCCAGAAGCTGCGCGACCCCCACGCCGCCCCGGCGCCGGGCAAGTAGTCCGGTGCCCGGCACGGTGCCGCAGGCCGCGCCGCCCGCCGCGCTGAGGCCGCGGCTGGCAGCCATGGTCTACGAGGTCATGCTGCTCATCGCCATCCTGTTCCTCGCCTCGTATCTGTTCCTCGCCTTCGCGCGCGACGCGCAGTCCGGATGGCCCCGGACCGTCTTCCAGATCTACCTGCTCGCGGTTTGCGGCGCCTATTTCGTCTACTGCTGGACGCGCACGGGCCAGACGCTGCCGATGAAAACCTGGCGGCTCAAGGTCACGACGCGGGACGGGCGGCTGCTTTCCCCGCGACAGGCGGCATGGCGCTACGTGCTGGCCGTCCCGGGGATGATGTCCGGCACCGCCGTGCTCTGGGCGCTGTTCGACCGCGAGAAGCTGTTCCTGCACGACAGGCTCGCGGGCACGCTCATCGTGAGGATGGAGCGAGTGCCAAACGTCGATTCAACCCCGTTGCGAAACCACGGATTCGATCCCACTGCGAACCACGGAAGACACGGAGAGCACGGAGGAAAACCTGACCAGAAGAATGTGAATGGACTTCAGTGAGACTTTCGGCCGGCGGGACGACAATCGTTGTTGCGGGTTTTCATTCCCTTGCCCTTGCCTTCCTCCGTGATCTCCGTGATCTCCGTGGTTCAGGATCCGGCCTTTCGCTATTCGCCGGTCACCGTCTTTCCACCCGCCACATCATGAACACCGCTGCGCCCAGGAAGGCCAGCGTCGGGAACACCGCGCTGAACAGCGGCGGCCACGCGTTGAGCAAGCCGAGATGGCCGAACAGCCGGTTGGAAAGGTGGAAGCCCAGCCCGAGCATGATGCCGGTGAAAATCTTGCCGCTGACGCCGCCCTCCCGCACCTGGAAATAGGCGAACGGCAGCGCGAGCACCATCATGACCAGCACGGCGAACGGGTAGATGATCTTCTGCCACAGCACGATCTCGTAGCGCGAGGTCTCCTGGCGGTTCTCGCTGAGGTGCTCGATGTAGGAAACGAGGTCGAGCAGGGACATCTGCTCGGGCACGACCATCAGGACGTTGAGGATGGAGGGGTTCAGCACCGAGCGCCAGTAGGCCTCCGGCAGCCTGCTGACCGTGGTGGCGTTTTCCTCGAAGCGGGTCTGCACGACGTCCTTCAGCCGCCACAGATTCTCGCGCTGGTATTCGCCGGATTTCGCCCGGCTGATGGCGCGCAGCCGGTAGTCGGCGTCGAACTCGTAGATCTTCACGTCGTGAATCACGGTCTCCGGCATGATGCGCGCGACGTTCACGAAGTTGGTGTCGTCCTTGACCCACAGCCCGGAGCGGAACGCCTGCGCGACGACGTTGCTCGAGGTGGCCTTCAGGCGCAGTCTCTGCGCCGCCTGCTCGCTCACGGGCGCGACGAACTCGCCCACCAGGAATGTCAGCACCGACAGCGCCACGCCGATCTGCACCAGCGCGACCGCCATGTTGCGGATGGAGACGCCGGACACGCGCATGACCGTGTACTCCGAATGCGCGACGAGCTGGGCAAGCGCGAACAGCGTGCCGATCAGGGAGGCCACGGGCAGGATCTCGTAGGCCCTGCCGGGCAGGCTGAGCAGCACGTACAGCGCGGCGAGCGACAGGCGGTAGGTGCCGCGGCCGATGTCACCCAGTTCCTGGATGAAGTCGAAGAACGCGAACAGCAGCAGCAGCGCCGAGAACACCAGCGCGACGCTCCAGAAGATCTGCACGGCGACGTAGCGCCGGATGATCCTCATTGCTTCCGGCGCCGCAGAAGCGGCTTCACCGACAACCGCGCGTAGAACATCAGCGCCACGATGGCGAGCATGGCGGCATGCACGGTCCACATGCCGGCGAACACGCCCACGCGCTGCTGCGCGACCCAGGCCTGGAAAATCGACAGCATGTTCGAATAGACCATGTACAGCAGCGCGGCGAGCATGAGATTGAGCGAGCGTCCGGCACGCGGGTTCACGAAGCTCATCGGGATCGCGAGCAGGCTCAGCACGAACGCGCTGATCGGCAATCCCATGCGCCAGATCAGCTCGCCGCGCGCCGCGGGCGAGCCGTTCGGCAGCAGCGCGGCGGTCGGCGTGGCCTTCATCGTGGGTGGCACGTCCTTGACCTCGCCGGCCTCCACGCGCACGGCGTATTTCTCGAACTCGACGATGCGGTATTCGGCGGAGCCCGGCGGACCCAGGTAGCGCCTGCCGTTCAGCATGACCAGGAACTTGTCGCCGTTGGGCGCGATCTCCTGGTAGCCGCGCTTGGCCACCGTCGTGCCGATCTCGCCGTTTTCGTCGGAGTGCACGAAGACGTTGGCCACCGTGGACAGGTTCGCCGCCATCTTCTCGACGAAGAACACCCGCTCCGCGTTGCGCGATTCCTTGAACACGCCCGGCGAGATCGCCGCGATGTCGTCCTGGGTCTCGAGCTGGCGCCGGTACTCCTCGGTCTTCGCCATCGCCCACGGCGAAAGGAACATCGCCAGCACCGTGATCACCACGACGATCGGCGCCGCGTAGGTCAGCACGGGCCGTATCCACGCGTTGAGCCCCTGTCCCGAGGTGAACCACACGACCATCTCCGAGTCGCGGTAGCTGCGCGTGAGCGCGAGCAGCACGGAGATGAACAGCGTGATGGACAGCAGATGCGGCAGGTAGCGCAGGCTGGCGAAGCCCAGGAAGGTCAGCACCGCGTCCGAGGAGATGTTGCCGCGCGCGGCGTAGCCGAGGAAGCGGATCAGCTGGGTCGTGATGGTGATCGCCAGCAGAACGAAGAAAGTGGCGATTCCGGTCGCGGTGAATTCCCTCAGCAGGGAGCGCTGGAAAATCATGCGCTGCTTTGACTTTTGCCCGACGCGAAAGGGATAATCCCCGCCAGTTCGACGCGCCAACGCCATAGCGAGGTACCCAGTGGAATTTAGCATAAAAGCCGCGGCACCGGAGAAGTGGAAGGGCGACTGCGTGGTGGTCGCGGTGTTCGCCGGCGCCAGGCTGTCAGCCGCAGCCCGGTCGCTCGACCGTGCCGCCAGGGGCAGGATTTCCGCCGCCCTCAGGCAGTCGGACTTCGAGGGCAAGCCCGGCTCCACGCTGATGCTGCACGACGTGGCCGGCATCGCCGCGCGGCGCGTGCTGCTCGCCGGGTTCGGCACCGCCGGCGAAACGACGGCGAAGGCCTTTCGCGACGGCGTGCGCGGCGCCGTGCGCGCCGCCGGCGAGGCGGGCGCCGCGGAGGCCGCCCTGTATTTTTCCGACGTCGCCGCACAGGAGCGCGACGCGCCGTGGGCCGTGTCGCAGACCGCGATAGCGTGCCTGGAGTCGACCTACCGTTTCGACCGCCTGAAGAGCAAGTCCGGCGGCGGACGCAAGCGCCTGAGACACGCCGTGCTCGGCCTGCAGCGCGAATCGAAGGCCGCCGGCGAAGCGCTGAAGCGCGGCATCGCCACCGGCGAGGGCGTGAACTTCGCGCGCGACCTCGGCAACCTGCCGCCCAACATCTGCACGCCGTCCTACCTCGCCGACCAGGCCCGCGCGCTCGGCAGGACGCACAAGCTCAAGGTCACCGTGCTCGAGCGCGGGGACATGCGCAAGCTCGGCATGGGCTCGCTGCTGTCGGTGGCCGACGGCAGCCGCCAGCCGCCCAAGCTGATCATCCTCGAATACCGCGGCGGCCCGAAAAAGCAGAAGCCGGTCGTGCTGGTCGGCAAGGGCATCACGTTCGACACCGGCGGCATCTCGCTCAAGCCCGCAGCCGAGATGGACGAGATGAAATACGACATGTCCGGCGCCGGCAGCGTGCTTGGCACGATGCGCGCGGTCGCCTCGATGAAGCTGCCGCTCAACGTGGTCGGCGTCGTGCCGGCCACCGAGAACATGCCCGGCGGCAACGCCACGCGACCCGGCGACATCGTCACCAGCATGTCGGGCCAGACCATCGAGATCCTGAACACCGACGCCGAGGGGCGGCTGATCCTGTGCGACGCGCTGACCTACTCGGAGCGTTTCGATCCCGCCGCCGTCATCGACATCGCCACGCTGACCGGCGCCTGCGTGATCGCGCTCGGCCACGTCGCCTCGGGGCTGTTCACGAACGACGAGCGGCTCGCGGACGAGGTCGTCACGGCGGGACGCAAGTCCTGGGACCGCGTCTGGCACATGCCGGCGTGGGAGGACTACCAGGAGCAGCTGCACAGCAACTTCGCGGATGTGGCCAACATCGGTGGCCGGCCGGCCGGAGCCGTGACGGCGGCCTGCTTCCTGTCGCGCTTCGCGAAGAATTTCAAGTGGGCGCATCTCGACATCGCCGGCACCGCCTGGAAATCCGGCCGCGAGAAAGGATCGACCGGCCGCCCGGTGCCGCTGCTCGTGCAGTTCCTGATGACGCGTGCCGGCTGGTAGCTTCGGATTCGGGAATTCACCACGGAGGGCACGGAGATCACGGAGGAAAAACTCTTCCAGGGGAAATCCGGCAGTACCCGCATCTTGCGCGGGAGATTGACGCCATTGCGGGTTGACGTGGCCCGGCCTCCGATCCGGCTCTTCTCCGTGTCCTCCGTGCCCTCCGTGGTTCACAGGGCTGGAGATCCGGCATGACCGAGGTCCTGTTCTACACGCACGCCGAAGACAAGCTGAAGACGGCATGCACGCTGACTGCCAAGGCGCTTTCGCGAGGCATGCGCGTGATGCTGCTCACGCCCGACGCCGCCGCCACCGAGAAGCTGAGCGCGCTGATCTGGAGCGTGCCCTCGACAGGATTCGTGCCCCATTGCCGCAGCAACCATCGCCTGGCGCCCGTCACGCCCGTCATCGTCGACCACGTCGTGGCCGAGCCTCTGCTGCACGACCAGGTGCTCGTGAATCTCTGCGACGAGACCCCGGCGGTCTTCAGCCGCTTCCAGCGCCTGGTCGAGATCGTGGGCACCGACGACGCCGACCGTGAGGCCGCACGCGCGCGCTTCCGCTTCTACCGCGACCGCGGATACGAGATCCGCACGCATCAGCTCGGTGCCGCGTAGCGGGATGGCAGAAGACTCCGGGCAATCCGATCCGGGGCCCGACGGAGCGCCGGACGACGTCGTCGGCAAGATCGACGAGTTCCTGAACCGGCACCGGTCGAAAGCCGCGGACGCGGGCGAAATCCCCCTGCTCACGGAGGCCGATGCGGAGCCGCCGCCGGACGACGGCATCCCCATGCTCACCGACGTCGTCGCCGCCCCGGATCCGGTCCGGGAGCAGCTTCCGCCGCGCGCGGCGGCGATCGGCAGCGCGCTGATCCTGCGCCGGCTCGTCCTGGCGCTCGATGCCGAGCACGACCGCCTGCGCGCGCTCGCCGGAGCGGACGTCGAGCAGGTACGCCAGCTCGACCGTCTGGTCGCCGAGCTCAAGCGCGTCCTGCCGGGCGCGGTGCGCGCGGCGTTCCCCGAAAAAGACGCCGTCCGGCCGAAGGACGGGTAAGTCCCTCGGCTATAATTCGCGCTGCATTTTTTCGCAGCCGCACCATGGAACTCGCCAAGAGCTTCGAGCCCCGGGAAATCGAGCAGCGCTGGTACCCCCAGTGGGAATCGCGCGGCTATTTCCAGGTGCACGGCAAGGCCGGCCAGCCGTCGTACTGCATCCAGCTGCCCCCCCCGAACGTCACCGGCACGCTGCACATGGGCCATGCCTTCCAGCAGACGCTCATGGACGCGCTTGTCCGCTACCATCGCATGCGCGGCTTCGCGACCAACTGGGTCATCGGCACGGACCACGCCGGCATCGCCACGCAGATCGTGGTCGAGCGCCAGCTCGAGTCCGAGGGCAAGACCCGGCACGATCTCGGGCGCGAGAAGTTCGTCGAGCGCGTCTGGGCCTGGAAGCAGGAGTCGGGCTCGACCATCACGCGGCAGATGCGCCGGCTCGGCGCCTCCGGCAACTGGACGTTCGCGGACACCGAAGGCCGGAAGGGCGGCTACTTCACGATGGACGCGAGGATGTCGCGTGCCGTGGTCGAGGTGTTCGTGCGCCTGCACGAGGAGGGCCTCATCTACCGCGGCAAGCGCCTGGTGAACTGGGACCCCGTGCTCGGCACCGCGGTTTCCGACCTCGAGGTGGACAGCGAGGAGGAGGACGGCCGCATCTGGGAGATCCGCTACCCGCTCGCTGCCGGCGAAGGCGGCCTCGTCGTCGCGACCACGCGCCCGGAAACCATGCTAGGCGACGTCGCCGTCGCGGTGCACCCGGACGACGGGCGCTACAGGGCGCTGGTGGGCAGCAAAGTCGTGCTGCCGCTCGCAGGACGCGAGATCCCGGTCGTCGCGGACACCTACGTCGATCCCGCTTTCGGCACGGGCTGCGTGAAGATCACGCCGGCCCACGACTTCAACGACTACGCGCTGGGCGCGCGCCACGGCCTGCCGCTCATCAACATCCTCACGCTGGACGCGAAGATCGGCGAGGCGGCGCCCGCGACCTATCGCGGGCTCGACCGCTTCGAGGCACGCAGGCGCGTGCTGGCGGACCTGCAGGCGCAGGGGCTGCTGGTGTCGGAAAAGCCGCACAAGCTCAAGGTGCCGCGCTCGGGTCGCACCGGCGTGATCGTCGAGCCCATGCTCACGGACCAGTGGTTCGTGAAAATGGAAGGCCTCGCGCGCAGCGGCCTGAAGGCCGTGGCGGACGGCGAGGTGAAGTTCTACCCGGAGCACTGGACGGCGACCTACGACCACTGGCTGGAGAACATCCAGGACTGGTGCATCTCGCGCCAGCTCTGGTGGGGCCACCAGATCCCGGCGTGGTACGACGACGCGGGCAACGTCTACGTGGGCCGCAGCGAGGACGAAGTCCGGAGGAAATACGCCTCGCGCCTCGCGCCTCGCGCTTCGCTGCGTCGCGACAGCGACGTTCTCGACACCTGGTTCTCCTCTGCATTGGTACCGTTCACCTCGCTGGGCTGGCCGGACAAGACGCCGGAGCTCGACGCCTTCCTGCCTTCCTCCGTGCTGGTCACGGGCTTCGACATCATCTTCTTCTGGGTCGCACGCATGGTCATGATGACCCTGCACTTCACCGGCAGGGTGCCGTTCCGCGACGTCTACATCAACGCCATCGTGCGCGATGCCGAAGGCCAGAAGATGTCCAAGTCGAAAGGCAACACCATCGACCCGCTGGACCTGATCGACGGCATCACGCTCGACGCGCTGATCGCGAAGTCGACCGTGGGCCTGCTGCGCGCCGATCACCGGCAGAAGATCGAAAAGGCGATCCGCAAGAACTACCCTGACGGCATCCCCGGCTTCGGCGCGGACGCGGTGCGCTTCACCTTCGCCTCGCTCGCGACGTTCGCGCGCACGCTGAACTTCGACCTGAACCGCTGCGAGGGCTACCGCAATTTCTGCAACAAGCTCTGGAACGCCAGCCGCTTCGTGCTCATGAACGTCGGGGGAAAAGACTGCGGGCTGGAGGATCACACGCCGGCGGACTGCGCTGCCGGCTACCTCGAATTCTCCCCCGCCGACCGCTGGATCGTGAGCCGGCTGCAGCGCACGGAGGCCGAAGTGGCGAGGGCCTTCGCCGAGTACCGCTTCGACAACGCGGCAAGCGCGATCTACAAGTTCGTGTGGGACGAGTACTGCGACTGGTACGTCGAGCTCGCCAAGGTCCAGCTGCAGTCGGGCACCGAGGGCGCGCAGCGCGCCACGCGGCGCACGCTGCTGCGCGTGCTCGAGGCCACGCTGCGCCTCGCCCACCCCATCATCCCGTTCATCACCGAGGAGCTGTGGCAGAAGGTCGCGCCCCTGGCGCTGCGGCATCCCGGCGGCGAAGCCTCGATCATGCTGCAGCCGTACCCGCAATCGCAGCCGGAGCGCATCGACGGGCAGGCGGAAGCCTGGGTCGCGCGCCTCAAGGCGATGGTCGACGCCTGCCGCACCCTGCGGGGCGAGATGGGGCTGTCGCCCGCGCAGCGCGTGCCGCTGCTCGCTGCCGGCGACGCGGGCTCGCTGGGTGCCTACTTCCCGTACATGCAGGCGCTGGCCAGGCTCTCGGATGCAAAGGTCGTCGACGCGCTGCCCGACACCGACGCGCCGACCGCCGTGGCGGGCGACGCACGCCTCATGCTGGAGATCAAGGTCGACGTGGGCGCGGAAATCGCGCGCATCGCGAAGGAGGCCGCGCGCATCGAGGGCGAAATCGGCAGGGCGGCCTCGAAGCTCGCGAACGAGTCGTTCGTCG
Organism: Burkholderiales bacterium; assembly: GCA_036274775.1. GTDB lineage: Bacteria > Pseudomonadota > Gammaproteobacteria > Burkholderiales > JACQAP01 > JACQAP01. The sequence continues at coordinate 26,666 of DASUFB010000021.1, forward strand.
CGCGCGCTCCGGCCCCCGTGGTCGCGCAGGAGAAGCAGCGGCTCGCCGACTTCCAGGCCACGCTGGAAAAGCTCAACGCGCAGCTCGCGAGCCTGAAGCGGCGCGCCGCCTGAAGGCCCCGCGCCGCCGATGCGAGAAGCGCTGCGCGCGTTCCGCCACCGTAATTTCCGCCTGTTCTACGCCGGCCAGGCCGTCTCGCTCGCCGGCACATGGATCCAGCAGATCGCGCTGTCCTGGCTGGTCTACCGCACCACCGGCTCCGGCTTCCTGCTCGGCCTCGTGACCTTCTGCAGCCAGGTCCCCATGCTGCTGTTCCTGCCGCTCGCCGGGCTGTTCAGCGACCGCCACGACCGCCGCCGCATCATGGCCGGCGCTTACGTGCTGGCGATCCTGCAGGCCACCGTCCTCGGCCTGCTGACACTCGCCGGCACCATCAGGATGTGGCAAATCCTCGCATTGGGGTTTCTCTACGGCACCATCATGGCATTCGAGACCCCGGCGAGGCAGTCCCTGATCAGCCAGATGGTCGACAACCGGACTGACCTGCCGAACGCGATCGCGCTGAATTCCGTGCTCATGAACGGCGGCCGCCTGGTCGGGCCGTCCGTCGCCGGCGTGCTGCTCGCCTTCGTAGCCGAAGGCTGGTGCTTCCTGATCAATGCCGCGAGCTTCCTGGCCATCATCGCCTCGGTCGCCTTGATGAAAGTGCCCCCGCGACGGCGCGCTCCCGGCGCGGCCCCGTCGTCGCTGCTGCAGGAATTCGGCATCGCCGCGCGCTACGCCTGGTCGATGCGGCCGATCCGGCTGTTCCTGGCGCTGGTCGCGCTGATCAGCCTGACGGCTTCACCGTACACGGTGCTGATGCCCATGTTCGCGCGCGACGTGTTCGGCGGCGACGCGCACACGCTGGGCTTCCTGGTCGGCGCCGCCGGCTTCGGCGCGGTCGCCGGAACGGCCTTCCTGGCCACGCGCCCGGAGGTGTACGCGCTGAGCCGGCTCGTGCCGTATACCGCGGCCGCGGCGGGCATCGCGCTCGTCGCCGTGGGATTTTCCGGCTGGTACGCGCTGTCGCTCGCGTTCATGGCCTGCCTGGGATTCGGCATCATCGTCACGGCGGCTTCGGTGAACATGATGCTGCAGTCCATCGTGGACGAGGACAAGCGCGGGCGCATCGTGAGCTTCTACGCCATGGCCTTCCTCGGCCTGGCGCCGGTCGGCGGCCTGGTGACGGGGTCCGTCGCCGGGCACCTCGGCGCGCCGTCGGCCGCAATGCTCAACGGCCTGTGCTGCCTGCTGGGAACGCTGGTGGTGTCGCGCGGGCTGCCTGCGGCGCGTGCCGACCTGCGGCGTGCGCTGGCCGCGAATCGCACGGAGTAAGCAACAAAAAAACGGGCGCCCGAAGGCGCCCGTGGATGTCGTGCCGGTATCGGGTTCAGCCGATATCAGAACGTGTGCTTGATGTTGACTTCGAACGCCTGGTTCGTCGAGCCCAGCGCTCCGCTCGGTGCGTCGAACTGGATGTAGTTGGCGTTGTCGTCGTTGTCGGTGCGCGCGTAAACGAACTGCAGTTGCGACTGCTTCGACAGGTTGTGGTAGTAGCCGATGGCGAACATCTTGGCGCCGGTATCGTTGGCCTTGCCGACGTTGGTCTTGCCGTCTTCGGCGATGCCGAATTCCGCGCCCAGATAGCCGCTCGGCAGGTCGTACTTGGCGCCGATCCAGTAGGCGTCGCGCTTGTAGTCGTCCACGCCGGTCTGCCCAATGTTGCCGCCCAGGCTCACCGTGCCGCCATCCGCCTTGTAGTCCAGGTGTTCATAGATGAAGTCCAGGCCCAGGCCGATGCTGCTGAACTTCCAGCCCGCGCCGATCATGTAGGCGTTGTCCTTCGAGTTCGTCACCGTGGAAGTCCCGGCCTGGGACTGCGCGACAAAGTTGATGCCGAACATGTCCTTGTGCTGCTCCCAGGCTGCCGAGATGTAGAACGGCGCGCCGTCGGGAGCGAACTTGCCGCCCAGCGACGTGATCATCGGGTTGATCTCGGAGCCGCCAATGGTCTGCTTGTACGCGCTCATGGTCTGGTCGACTTCGAACGAGAAGCCGTTCCAGTTCGGGCTTTCGTACCAGATCACCTGGTTGGCACGGCGATAGAAGCCCGGATCACCGCCCGCCCCCCCGGGTCCAAACGCGGGCGAGCAGCAGCCCGTGGCCCCGCCAGCGGGATTCTGGCCGACTGCGAAGCCCAGGCCGCCCGGTATGCCCAGGAGGTTCAGGTTGCCGCCGGCGCCGGCAGCGCCGTCCAGCGGGTCAGCCGTGTACAGCATGCGCTCGTACACGTTTTCGTTCGTACCGACCTTCACCGCACCCCAGCCGCCGGCGATACCGATGTAGCTGTTGCGGTTGCCGACTGCACCGCCTGCGGAGCCGAAGCCCGCGGTGGACGTACCCGAAATGTCGAACTGGTAGTGCATGATGACCTTGTTGCCGCCACCGATGTCGTCGACCGATTCGATGTCGAGGTGCGAGTAGTGGCCGCCCGAAGCTATACCGGTGACGGTCTTGCTCTGTCCGTTCCCCATGTCACTGGACTTCCCGTAGCTGACGCCAACGTTGATGGCGCCGCTGATGGTGACTTCCGCCATCGCGGCCGGCGCGGCGAACAAGCCCGCAACCGCCACTGCAATCAGACTCTTCTTCATGCGATCTCCTGTTTTGATTTGGCTCGATCGGTCGGGCGGTTAACTCGCCCTCCCTGTGGCGCCACGACGCGTGCGCCGACGATTCAACCTCTCCCGGGAAGAAAGAAGTTGCCGCGATTCTGCCAAAACGCAACAAAGGGGGGCAAGCGATTTCTCTCGGGCGGATGCAGTTTTTCGACGCTTTTGTTGCACGATTGCAACATCGCACTGCACAAAAAAGCCCCGGATGGCCTCAAAAGCGGTTTTTCATCCGAAACATGGCGTTAAGACGGGTAGCTAAAGAAACTTCTATGAGGAGGTTTCAAGCCCTGCGCGGCAGCGATCCAAACAGCTTTTCGAGCGCAACACCCGGATCGGACGCGCGCATGAACGCTTCGCCGACCAGGAACGCGCCGACGCCTGCGGCACGCATGCGCCCGGCGTCGGCGGCCTCGAGAATCCCGCTCTCCGTGATGACCAGCTTGCCCTCGGGCACCCGGTCGAGCAGGCCGAGGGTGGTCTCGAGCCGGGTCTCGAAGGTACGCAGGTTGCGGTTGTTGATGCCCAGCAAGGGACTGCGCAATTTCAGGGCGCGCTCGAACTCGGTGGCATCGTGCACCTCGACCAGCACCGCCATGCCCAGCCCGAGCGCGACGTCCTCGAGGCCGGCCATGGCATTGTCGTCGAGCGCCGCTACGATGAGCAGGATGCAGTCGGCGCCCAGGGCGCGCGCTTCGTAGACCTGGTAGGGGTCGATCATGAAATCCTTGCGCAGCACCGGCAGGTCGCCGGCCGCGCGCGCCTGCGCGAGATAGGCCGGGTCGCCCTGGAAAAACTCCCTGTCGGTCAGCACGGACAGGCAGGCGGCGCCATGGCGGGCATAGGAACGCGCGATCGCCGCAGGATCGAAGTCTTCGCGCAGCACGCCCTTGCTCGGGCTTGCCTTCTTGATCTCGGCGATGACGGCGGGCACGCCCGCGGCGACCCGGGCGCGCAACGCGCCCTCGAAATCGCGCGGCTTCGCAGCATCCCGCGCGCCGGCCTGCACCGCGGCAAGCGGCCGCTGCTTCGCCGCCGCGGCTACTTCCGCGCGCTTCACAGTGAGGATTTTCTCGAGAATGTCAGTCTGAACCACGGAGGACACGGAGATCACGGAGGAAAAGCAAGAATATTATCCATTCACCAGACGTTTTATCCTGCCATCGCGCAGATGGCAGCGAAAATCACGATTTACCACGGAAAACACGGAGGAAAGCTAAAGACACAAGAATATCGGGATGGAAAAACTGATCGGCTGTTGTCGTTTCGGAGTCCGACACTTTATCCATGCCCGATAACATCTTTCCCTTGATATCGGTTTTCCTCCGTGTTCTCCGTGGGCTCCGTGGTTCAGTTCTTCAGCTTTTGGGTAAAAGCGACAAACTCATCCAGCTTGGCCTTCGCGGCGCCGCTGGCGATCACTTCGAGGGCCTTGGCAACGCCGTCCGCATGGCTGCCCGCGAGCCCGGCGACGTAGATCGCCGCGCCGGCGTTCAGAGCGACGACGTCACGCGCGGGACCGGGCCGGTCGGCCAGCACGCCGAGCAGCATCTCGCGCGAGCGCGCCGCGTCCGGCACCTGGATGTCGGACAGGCTGCTCTGCGCAAGGCCGAGTTGCGCGGGATGGACGCGGTATTCGCGCACTTCGCCGTCTTTCAACTCGGCGACCAGGGTCTCGCCGCCCACGGAGATCTCGTCGAGGCCTTCCATGCCATGCACGACCATCACGTGGCGGCCGCCCAGGCGCTGCAGCACGCGCGCCAGGATGCCGACGAGGTCGGGATGGAAGACGCCTAGGAGCTGGTTTTCCGCTCCCGCCGGATTGGTCAGCGGACCGAGGATGTTGAACAGCGTGCGCACGCCGAGCTCGCGGCGCACGGGTGCCGCATGCTTCATGGCGCTGTGGTGGTTGGGGGCGAACATGAAGCCGGCGCCGGTGCGCTCGATGCACTGCGCGACCTGCGCGGGCGTGAGGTCGAGGTTCACGCCCAGCGCCTCGAGGATGTCCGCGCTGCCCGACTTGCTCGATACCGAGCGGCCGCCGTGCTTGGCGACCCTGGCGCCGGCCGCCGCCGCCACGAACGCCGCCGCCGTGGAAATGTTGAAGGTATGCGCGCTGTCGCCCCCGGTGCCGCAGGTATCCAGCAGGTGCGTGCGGTCGGCGATCTCCACGCGCGTGGAGAACTCGCGCATGACCTGCGCCGCGGCGGCGATCTCGCCGATGGTTTCCTTCTTCACGCGCAGGCCGACGATGATCGCGGCGATCAGCGTCGGCGACATCTCCCCGCCCATGATCTGGCGCATGAGCGAGAGCATCTCGTCGTGAAAAATCTCCCGGTGCTCGATGACTCTTACCAGCGCATCCTGCGGCGTCATTCCTGCCTCCAAAATCCGAAAACCAAAATCTCATCACACCAAAGTCAAGATTTCACCACGGAGAACACGGAGGGCACGGAGGAAGGCGAAAGACATGGAATATCGGGATGGAAGGCTAATATCCATGACTGCCGTTTCAGTGCCCGGCATCTCGTCGATACCCTATGCAATTTTCCCTCGCTGGTTTTCCTCCGTGTCCTCCGTGGTGCGAGAATTTTTGATCTCCGTTGTTCGAGAATTTCCGTGATCTCGGGAACCTATCGTCCGGCAAGCCCAAGGAAATTGGCGAGCAGCTCGTGGCCGTGCTCGGTCAGGACGGATTCCGGGTGGAACTGCACGCCCTCGACCTCGAGCTGCCGGTGCCGCACGCCCATGATTTCGCCATCGTCGGTCCACGCCGTGACCTCGAGGCAGTCCGGCAGCGACTCGCGCTCGATGACCAGGGAATGATAGCGCGTCGCCGACAGCGGATCGGGGAGCGCCTGGAACACGCCCTGGTTGCGATGGTGGATGTCCGACACCTTGCCGTGCATGAGCTGCTTCGCGTGCACGATGCGCCCGCCGAAGGCCTGCCCGATGCTCTGGTGCCCGAGGCACACGCCCAGGATCGGGATCTTTCCCGCAAAGCGCTGGATCAGCGGCACGGAAATGCCCGCCTCGGCCGGCGTGCAAGGTCCCGGCGAGACCACGATGCGCGCGGGCCGCAGCGCCTCGACCTGCCCGATCGTGACCTCGTCGTTGCGCACGACCTTCACGTCCTCGCCGAGCTCGCCGAGATACTGCACCAGGTTGTAGGTGAACGAATCGTAATTGTCGATCATCAGCAGCATGGGATACTCGATCTATCGGATTGATCAATAACCGGAAATGGCCGCCCGACCGGGCGCGGCCGCGCCCGCTACCAGCGTTGCGGGAAACGGTTCAGCGGGGGGATCGACGCCAGCGGCGGCCGGGGACGAGATGTTTCGACATGACGATTGCAGCGGGTGCGGGGACGTTGGGTTGCGCAGTCATAAGTCTGGCATGGATCGGCAAGATGGGGCACCGCCCGGTGAAATCACCGGTCAGGCGCCTCCGCCGCCTATCCCCGCCTGCAGGGTCTGCGCCCCTTCATATACGAAGGCATTGAAATTTATGTTTATCCTCGGGACGTTGGTCTTGGGCGTATTGCCGGCGTGCAGCAGCTCCCCGTCGAACACCACCAGCCGTCCTTTCTTCGGCGGCACCCTCGTCTTCACCGTCAGCGGGACGCTTTCCCCGAACCTCTGGTCGAATATCAGGGTGTCGCCCGTGCTGTCGTTGACGTAGTAGACCGCCGAGATCAGCTGCTCCGCCTTCCTGGTCCTGTTCGTATAGTCCACGTGCGGCATCCCGTGCGCGTTCGGGTTCTCGGTCCGGGCATAGACGCCCAGGTTCATCTTGACCCGGAGCAGCTGCTTGATCGTATACGGGATGGCCGTGATCACCGGCAGGATGGCGGGATACAGCTGCGACACCGGCTGCTTTTCGTCGCAGATCAGGTGCACGAACCCGTGCACGTCCATGGAATCCGCGGTCACCGGGAAAATCACCGGGGAGCTTTCGCTGCAATAGGTCGTTGCGGCCTGGCGGAACCAGTTGATCTTGTCGCCGAGCGCGATGCCTTCCAGCATGTCCTGGACGCCCGCCGGCACAGCCTGGTCAATGACGATCACGTCCTTCATTGGCCTGCCCTCCCCCGTTTTGGGGGCAGTATACCGATGTCCTAACCGTCCGGGGACGGGCGGTATGCGAATGTTCTTTTCCGGACATTCCGCCCCCCCCTAGCGGATGCCGCTGTTGAGGCCGGCCTGCGCCATCTCGGCCGCGCGCAGCAGCGCCCGCGCCTTGTTCTGCGTCTCGGTCCATTCGCTTTCCGGCACGGAGTCGGCGACGATGCCGGCACCGGCCTGCACGTAGAGCGTGCCGTCCTTGACGACGGCGGTGCGGATGGCGATCGCGAGGTCCATGTCGCCGTTGAAGCCCAGGTAGCCCACGGCGCCCGAATAGATGCCGCGCCTGCCGGGTTCGAGCTCGTCGATGATCTCCATGGCCCTGACCTTGGGCGCGCCGCTCACCGTGCCGGCCGGAAAGGTGGCCTTGAGCACCGCCATGGCGTCGAGCCCCTTCCTCAACGCCGCTTCCACGTTCGAGACGATGTGCATCACGTGCGAATAGCGCTCGATGGTCATGCTCTCGGTCACGCGCACGCTGCCGGTCTGCGCCACGCGGCCGACGTCGTTGCGCCCCAGGTCCATGAGCATGACGTGCTCCGCGCGCTCCTTCGGATCGGCCAGCAGCTCCCTCTCGAGCGCGACGTCCTGCTCGCGCGTGGCCCCGCGCGGGCGCGTGCCCGCGATCGGCCTGACGGTCACCGCACCGCTTTCCAGCCGCACCAGGATTTCCGGCGAGGCGCCGACGACGTGGAAATCGGCCATGTCGAAATAGAACATATAGGGCGACGGGTTCAGCGCGCGCAGCGCGCGGTACAGCGACAGCGGCGAGGTCCGGAACGGCAGGCTCATGCGCTGCGACAGTACGACCTGCATGATGTCGCCGTCGAAGATGTAGCGCTTGGCGCGCTCCACGGCCGCCATGAAGGCCTCGCGGCTGAACTCGCTGACCGGCTTCGCCGGCGCGACCGGGGCTTCCGGCGGCACGACCACCGGCTGGCGCAGCATCCACAGCAGCTCCTGCAGCCTCTGCTGCGCTCGCTCGTAGGCGCCCGGCTGGCCAGGGTCCGCATAGACCACGAGATAAAGCTTGCCCGACAGGTTGTCCAGCACCACGAGCTGCTCGGAGAGCAGCAGCAGGATGTCGGGCGTTTTCAGCGCGTCCGGCTTGGCGGCACGGTCGAGCTTCCTCTCGATGTAGCGCACGGTCTCGTATCCGAAGCATCCCACCAGCCCGCCGAGGAACCTCGGCAGGCCGGGCGTGGGAGCGGCCTTGATGCGGGCGTGGCAGGCGGACACGAATTCCAGCGGATCGGCGCTCTCGGTCCGGCTGACGAGCTCGTTGCCGCAGTATTCGCTGCACACGTGGCCGCGGACCTCGAAGCGTGTCTGCGCCGGCAGGCCGATGAACGAATAGCGGCCGAAGCGCTCGCCGCCCTGCACCGATTCCAGCAGGTAGGAATACGGCTTGTTGGCGAGCTTGAGGTAGACGGAAAGCGGGGTATCGAGGTCCGCGAAGGTTTCCAGCACCACGGGGACGCGGTTATAGCCCTGCGCGGCAAGCTGCGTGAATTCCTGCTCGGTCATGATGAACTCCTGGAACTGCGGCGAAAACGGGGGAAAACCTAATAACAGCGTCCTTCAGACGCGACGCCAGGCCGCGGACAGGCGCCACCAGCGCCAGCCGGCCAGGATTTCCAGCCCCAGTTTGTCGAGTTTCGAAGAGTTCACGAATGCGGAATTCGGATCAGGTCAGGCAGATCGGAAAGCGTGGGCACTATAGCATCGCAATCGAGCTCCTGCACACCCATCGTGCCGCGGTAGCCGTAAGGCACGCACACGACCGGGCAGCCGGCCGCCCGTGCCGCGCCGCAATCGACCGCGGAATCGCCGACCATCAGCAGCCTCGCCGGGGCGATGCCGAAGGCCGCCGCCGCGTGCGCGAGCGGCATGGCGGAGGGCTTCTTCTGCGGCAAGCTGTCGCCGCTCAGGACGAGGTCCAGGCGTCGCGCGAGCCCGAGGCCGGCGAGCAGCGGCCCGGTGAAGCGCGCCGGCTTGTTGGTCACGCATGCGAGCTTCGCCCCCCGGACGCGCAGCAGGTCGAGTGTTTCCGCGGCGCCCGCGAAAGGATGGGAGGCATGCGTCAGCAACTGCGCGTAGTGGGCGCGGAAATCCGCGACCGCGCGCTCGAACAGCGCCGCTTCGGGCTCGCCGTCGCTCGACCCGGTCAGCAGGCGCTTGACCAGGCGATCGACGCCATCGCCGATGTACGCCCGCACCACCGCTTCGCCGGCCGGCGGCATGCCGAGCCGCGCCAGCATGCGGTTGGCCGATTCATGCAGGTCGGGCAGGGTCTCGACCAGCGTGCCGTCGAGGTCGAACGCCACCGCCTCGACTTCAATCGGAAACTTCAAGGCTTATTCACCACGGAGGCCACGGAGAGCACGGAGGAAAACCGAAATCAAGGGAAAGATGTTATCGGACATGGACGAAGTGTCGAACGCCGAAACGACGGCCGCCGATCAGTTTTTCGTCCCGTTGTTCTTGTCTTTGCTTTCCTCCGTGCTCTCCGTGGCCTCCGTGGTTAAAGACTTATGCCTTCCAGTTGCCCGCGCATCGCCGCGATGGTGGCCTTGTAGTCGGATGTCTCGAAAATGGCCGAGCCGGCGACGAAGGTGTCCGCGCCCGCGCGCGCGATCTCGGCGATGTTGTCGACCTTGACGCCGCCGTCGACCTCGAGCCAGACGTCGCGGCCGGACTGCGCGATGCGGCGGCGCACGTCGCGCAGCTTCTGCAGCGACTGCGGGATGAATTTCTGTCCGCCGAAGCCGGGATTCACGGACATGACCAGCACGAGGTCGATCCTGTCGAGCGTGTAGTCGAGCCAGTCGAGCGGCGTGGCCGGATTGAACACGAGCCCGGCTCTGCAGCCGCATTCCTTGATGAGACCGATGGTGCGATCGACGTGCCCGGAGGCTTCCGGATGGAAGCTGATGATGTCGGCGCCGGCCTTTGCGAAATCCGGGACGATGCGGTCGACCGGCTTCACCATGAGGTGCACGTCGATGAGGGCACTGGTCAGCGGGCGGATGGCCGCGCACACCATGGGGCCCACCGTCAGGTTCGGCACGTAATGGTTGTCCATCACGTCGAAGTGCACCAGGTCCGCGCCCGCCGCCGCGACGGCGCGCACTTCCTCCCCGAGTTTCGAGAAGTCTGCAGACAGGATGCTCGGAGCGATGCGGTGCATGCAGGGGCCGGTGCGCGGGAACGGCGGCATTGTACCGTGTCCAGCCTTGCCGCCCGTCCATGATTCGGGTCAAATGCGGCCGTGTCTGCGCACGGGAAACACGGGGCCGGAAAACCGCAGAGCCGGGTAACCACAGAATCGTGGCGGCCGCGCGAGCCGCTTGGCTCACTTGCCGTCGCGGTCGCGGTCACGCCTGCGCGGCAGCGTCCACCAGATGATGAGCAGGAACAGGACCAGCGAAATCACCGCCTCGAGCGCGAGCCAGATCATGGACGACAACCTTGCGCGCGCGGCGTCACGCCGCGGCAGGATTGCGGGCGATTCTGTTCACGCATCATGAGGCTCTGGCAGGTCGCGATGCTGGGTGCGGCACTGGCCGCAGGATGCGCGAGTGTAACCAATCCCGTCCCGCCGCCGCCAGCGCAGGAATCACCCGAGCCGCCGCTCGTGTCGCCGGAGCCGCCCGTGCAGGTGCCGCCACTGCCCGGGCCCGTTTCACCGCCGGCGCCCGAGCCTTCGGCCGTCGCCGCCCCGCAGCCGGCGCCACGCGCCTACGAGCCGCAGGACTGGCGGGCCCTGCCGGACTGGAACGCCGACAACCTCGCGCAGGCGCTGCCCGCCTTCCTGCTGTCCTGCGGCGCGCTGAAATCGGCTCCCCAATGGACGGCCGCGTGCGCAGCGGCCGCGCAGGTGCGCGAAGGCGATGCGATGGGCGCGCGCGCGTTCTTCGAAAGCGCGTTCCGCCCCTGGCTGATCCGCGATGCGTCCGGCTCGGCCGACGGGCTCGTCACCGGCTATTACGAGCCGCTGCTGCGCGGCAGCCGCAAGTTCGGCGGCGCCTACCGTTATCCCATCTACGGCCCGCCGCCCGACCTCGTCGTCGTCGACCTCGCGCAGACCAATCCCGAGCTCAGGGGGATGCGGCTGCGCGGGCGCATGCAGGGCGGCAGGCTCGTGCCCTATTTCACGCGCGCGGAAATCGAGCGCGGGCTCGCGCCGCTGCGCGGCCGCGAGATCCTCTGGGTCGACGATCCGGTGGACCTGTTCTTCCTGCACGTGCAGGGCTCCGGCCGCGTGCGCCTGCCCGGCGGGGAAACGGTGCGCGTGGGGTTTGCCGAGCACAACGGCCATCCCTACAAGTCGGTGGGCAGGGTGCTGATCGAGCGCGGGGAACTCGCCGCGGACAAGGCGTCCATGCAGGGCATCAAGCAGTGGGCGGCGAAAAATCCCTCGCGGGTGGCCGCGCTGCTGCAGACGAACCCCGCATACGTTTTCTTCCGCGAGCTGCCGGCCTCGCCGCTCGGCCCCATCGGCGCGCTGGGCGTGCCGCTCACGCCCGGCCGCAGCATCGCAGTGGATGCCATGACGACGCCGCTGGGCGCCCCGGTGTACCTGTCGACGACGCAGCCGCTTTCCGCGCAGCCGCTCAATCGCCTCGTGCTCGCGCAGGACACCGGCACGGCCATCAAGGGGGCGGTTCGCGCGGACTACTTCTTCGGGTTCGGGGAAACGGCAGGCCAGTCCGCCGGCCGCATGCGCCAGAACGGCCGCATGTGGCTGCTGTATCCGAAAGGCTGGACGCCATCGGCACCCTGACGGCCGGCGGTCACCGCGCTCCGGGGTCGAACTCGACGCGGATGAGCATGCGGCTGCGCACGCGCCGGCCGTCCTTCTGCGCCGGGGAGAAGCTCGCGGCCGTCACGGCTTCCTGCGCGGCCCGGTCGAACACGCCGGCGGGCTCGGCATCCTCCACGGAAGCGTCCTCGACACGGCCGGTCTCGTCGATGCTGACCCGCAGCGTCACCGCCCCGGATACCCGCGCATCGCGGGCGGCCTGCGGATAGGCGGGAACGATCGGCGCTTGCGCCCGCGGATAGACATCGACGTCCGCGGCCGCGTAATAGTTGAGGTCCGGCAGCGCCTGCGGCCCGCTTTCGCGCGAGTCGGCTGCGGCAGCCTGCGTGCCAGCCGGTACATCGGCGGGGGCCTCCCGCACGGGCACCGGCGGCTGCGGCGCAATCGCGGGGGCCGGCCCGGGCGCGGCAGATCGATCCGTTTGTCGTCGTCCCGGCAAGGCGATGGAGGATGCGGCGGCAGGCTGCAGGGAGTCACCCCGGATGCGCGCATGGATCACGAGGTCGCGCGACCCGGCACCGGGGGAAACCGGCGGCACAATACCGAAGATAAGAAAAGCGTGCAGCGCAGCCGAAACCGCGACGGCCGCCGTGGCGCGACGCCACGCCGGCCGCGGCAAGGCCGCAGAGATCTGCCGGATTCTGCGCATGCTGCGCTCCCGGTAGCCACGCTGTGCCGGCGATTTCAGCGGGCGCCGGCGCCCGCGCGAACGGCCCTAGGATTTGCCGGGTCCGGCGGCAGCCTTGCTGAGCAGTTCCTCGAAACGGTCCACCGGGATCGCTCCCGGCACGCGCTTGCCGTCGGCGAAGAATATCGTGGGCGTGCCGTTGATCTTCTTCGACTGCCCGTAGGCCACGATCCTGTCGACCGGGTTGTCGCATTTGCCCGCCTTGGGCACGACGTTCTTCAACATGTACTCGTCCCACGCTTTCACGCGGTCCGGCGCGCACCAGATGGCGCGGGCCATCTCCGGCGCCTTCGGGTGCAGCTGCTCGATGGGAAACAGGAAAATGTAGATGGTCACGTCGGTGACCTTGTCGAGCTCCTTCTCCAGGCGCCGGCAGAACGGGCAGTCCGGGTCCGAGAAAATGGCGACCTTGCGGCTGCCGTCGCCCTTGACCTTCTTGATGGCGAGATCGAAGGGAAGCTGCTCGAACGGAAACGCGAGACTCTTGAGCTTCTTGTCCTCGATCTCGCGCTGGCGCGCATCCGTGAGGTTGGTCCGCGTCTTGGTGTCGATGATGCTGCCGACGATGAGGTAGTTGAAGTCCGCGTCGGTGTAGAGCACCTCGCCGTCGACCAGCAGCTCGTAGAGGCCGAGGTAGTTCGTGCGCGTGATGCTTTCGATATTGGCCTGCGGGTACTTCTTCATGAACTCGGCGCGGATCGACGCCTCGTCGGCGCGCGCGCTGCCCGCAGCCAGGGCACAGGCGCACAGAAAACCGGTCAGCAAACGCTTGGGCATGATTGTGAGGATCGTTTCCAGTGGGACGATGAAAGGCATCGTTGGACCGTGTTACCCCGTCGCATGTTTCACCAGCAGGCGTTTCAGCGCCGGCGCCCGGTTCACGAGGCCCAGCCCCGCGTTGCGCAGGCGCCGCGCACCGGGGGCGGAACTGCCGAACAGGACGTGCAGGCCGTCGGTGACCGCTTCCATGGCCAGCAGTTCTTCGCGGCGGCGGCGCTCGTATCGCCTCAGCAGGGACATGGCCCCGCAGTCCGGCTGCATGCCGCGGGCCGCGATGACATCCGCCAGCGCCTGCGCGTCCGCCAGACCGAGGTTCAGCCCCTGCCCGGCGAGCGGGTGCACATTATGTGCGGTGTCCCCGGTCAGGGCAAGGCGCGGGGCCACGAGCCTGCGCGCGCGCAGGCGCCGCAACGGAAACGCCACGGGCTGGCCGACGACCTCGAGCGCGCCGAAGCGGCGGCCGCTGGCCGTTTCGACCCGGGCGCAGAGCTCGTGCGCGGGCAGCGACAGCAGCCCGGCGGCCTGCGCGTCCGGCACGGACCACACCATGGACACGTGCCGTCCCGGCAGCGGCAGCAGCGCGAGCACGCCGCCGTCCATGAACCACTGGCAGGCCGCGCCGCGATGCGGCTTCTCGCAGCGGAAATTCGCGACCACGCCCTGCGCGCCGTAGTCGTGCACGTCGCAGGACACGCCGGCCGCCCTGCGCAGCGGCGAGTCCGCGCCGTCGGCGGCAACCGCGAGCGCGGCCTCGAGCGAGCCGCCGTCGGAGAGCGCGATGCGCACGCAACCCTCTTCCCAGGACGCGCCGGCGCAGGCCGCCGCCGCCAGATGCAGCCCGTCCCGCGCCGGCAGGCCCGCGCGCAGCGCCTGCAGCAGGTTGGCTTCCTCCACGATCGCCGCGAGTTCCGGGACCCGGCTGCGCAGGGCGCTGAACTCGATGGCACCGCCGTCGTCGCCGAACACCTGCATGTCGAACACCGGCGCGACGCGCTCCTGCGCCAGGCGCTGCCAGACACCCAGGCCCTCGAGGAAGCGCCGGCTGCGCGCGTTGAGCGCGTAGACGCGCGTATCGAAGCCCGCGGCAGGCAGCGTCCGGGCCGGCCTGGGCTCTACGAGCGCCACGCTGACGCGCGCTTGCCCGAGTGCGCATGCCAGGCTCGAACCGACGGTGCCGCCGCCCATGATGGCCACATCAAATCCCATGCGCGCAGTCTACCTCGCGCGCGCGATGGCACCTGCCGGCCGTCGCCTTGACAATGGAGGGGGGGCTCAGTAATCTTGCGCACCCTGCCGAGAGGGTGCGCCGCGACGGCGAAAATCCCCGTGCAATCCGGCAGTTCCAGCTTCCGGTGATATAGCTCAGCTGGTTAGAGCACAGCACTCATAATGCTGGGGTCGGTGGTTCAAGTCCACCTATCACCACCACGCAAACCCGAAGTCGCGAACCGGGAGGGATCCGGCGCAACGCCCGGCCTTCCCGGCGGCGCGATACAATGCCCCCGCGCCCGACGCGCATGCCCGAGCCGCATCCATGTGGGGCCGCGAAGGTGCATTTCCGACATCATGGCCATGCAAAAATCCCTCATCGCCGCCCTCGCCCTGGTCGCGGCCGCGCTGTGCCCGCTGCAGTCCTCGGCCGAGCGCGTGTTTCCGCAGGCAGCCAGGCGCGGCGACATGAAAGCCTACTCGTATCCGGCGATGAAGATAGGCGACTACGTCTACCGGCTGTCGCCGGGCAGCCGCATCTTCAACGAGCAGAACCTCATCATCATGCCGGCGTCTCTGCAGCGCCAGCTGGCGCCGATCATGTACACGCTGGACATGCGCGGCGACCTCGCCGAGGTCTGGCTGCTCACGTCCGAAGAAGCCGCCCGCCGTCCGCTGCCGAAATAGCCCGCCGCGCATGAAGAAGCTGTACATCCGCACCTACGGCTGCCAGATGAACGAATACGACTCGGCGAAGATGGCCGACGTGCTCGGCGCGGCGGGCGCCTACGAGAAGACCGACGATGCCGGCGAGGCGGATGTGATCCTGTTCAACACCTGCTCGGTGCGCGAGAACGCGCAAGAGCGCGTGTTCCACGCGCTCGGCCGGCTGCGGCCGCTGAAGCAGGCGCGCCCCGACCTCATCATCGGCGTCGGCGGCTGCGTCGCGAGCCAGGAGGGCGCCGCGATCGTGGAGCGCGCGCCCCACGTCGACGTCGTGTTCGGCCCGCAGACGCTGCACCGCCTGCCGCAGCTCATCGACGCGCGCCGGCGCGAAGGCTGCGCGCAGGTCGACATCTCCTTCCCCGAGATCGAGAAGTTCGACGCGCTGCCGCCCGCGCGGGCGGAAGGTTGCACCGCCTTCGTCTCGATCATGGAAGGCTGCAGCAAGTACTGCAGCTTCTGCGTGGTGCCGTACACGCGTGGCGAGGAGGTCTCGCGCCCGCTGGACGACGTGCTCACCGAGGTCGCCGAGCTCGCCGCGCAGGGCGTGCGCGAGATCACGCTGCTGGGACAGAACGTCAACGCCTGGCGCGGCACCGTGGCCGGCGGCGAGCCGGCGGACTTCGCGCTGCTGCTCGAGTACCTGGCGGAGATGCCGGGCATCGAGCGCCTGCGCTACACGACCTCGCACCCGCGCGAGTTCTCGCAGCGCCTGATCGATGCCTACCGGCGCGTGCCGCAGCTCGCCGACCACGTGCACCTGCCGGTGCAGTCCGGCTCGGACCGCGTGCTGGCCGCCATGAAGCGCGGCTACACGGCGCTCGAATACAAATCCATCGTGCGGCGCCTGCGCGCGGCACGGCCGGGCATTTCCGTGGCCTCGGATTTCATCGTCGGCTTTCCCGGCGAAACGCAGGCGGATTTCGAGCAGACCATGAAGCTCGTCGCCGACGTGGGCTTCGACGACAGCTACAGCTTCATGTACAGCCCGCGCCCCGGCACGCCTGCCGCGGAGCTGCCGGACCAGGTGCCGCACGACGTCAAGCAGGCCAGGCTCGCGCGGCTGCAGGCCGCGATCCAGGCCAATGCCGACGCCATCGGCCGGGGCATGGTCGGCAGCGTCGAGCCCGTGCTCGTGGAGGGCCCCTCGCGCCGCGATCCGCGCGAGCTCACGGGGCGCACCAGCAACAACCGCGCGGTCAACTTCGCAGGTCCGCGGCGGCTGGTCGGCCGCATCGTCGACGTACGCCTGGGCGCCGCGATGGCGCATACGCTGCGCGGCGAGATCGCGATGACGCAGACCGCCTGACGCCCCTGGAACTGTCCTTCACCCCCGTTGACAACCAGCGGCTCGCCAACCTCACCGGCGCGCTGGACGAAAACCTCAAGCAGATCGAGGGCGCGCTCGACGTCTCGATCGCGCGGCGCGGCGAGCATTTCAGCATCGACGGCGCGCCGTCCGCCGTGCAGCTCGCCGCCGAGGCGCTGAGGCGCTTCTACGGCCAGGCACAGGCGGGCCTGAGCCGCGAGGACATCCAGCTCGGCCTGATCGAGATCGCCGGCGCCGACACGCCCGCGGCGGACGACGAGCCGGTGCTGCAGACGCGGCGGCGCGACCTGCACGGGCGCACGCCGCGCCAGAACCAGTACATCCGCCAGATCCGCGAGCACGACGTCACGTTCGGCATCGGGCCGGCCGGCACGGGCAAGACCTACCTCGCCGTCGCCTGCGCGGTGGACGCCTTCGAGCGCGATGCCGTCAAGCGCATCGTCCTGGTGCGCCCCGCCGTGGAAGCCGGCGAACGCCTGGGCTTCCTGCCGGGCGACATGGCGCAGAAGGTCGACCCCTACCTGCGGCCGCTCTACGACGCACTGTACGACCTCATGGGCTTCGAGAAGGTCGGCAAGCTGTTCGAGCGCGGCTCCATCGAGATCGCGCCGCTCGCTTTCATGCGCGGGCGCACGCTGAACCATTCCTTCATCATCCTCGACGAGGCGCAGAACACCACGCCCGAGCAGATGAAGATGTTCCTCACGCGCATCGGCTTCGGCAGCCGCGCCGTGGTGACCGGCGACGTCACGCAGATCGACCTGGCGAGAAACCAGAAGAGCGGCCTCGTGGAAGCCGCCACCATCCTGGGCTCGGTGCGCGGCATCGCCTTCACGCAGTTCCTCGCCGACGACGTCGTGCGCCACCCGCTGGTCCAGCGCATCGTGCAGGCCTATGAGCGCCACCAGGCGTCCGCGGGCAAGGCCGCAGAATAAGGCGCGCACGCGCGGCTTCGCGCTCGCCGTGCAGTACGGCACGCGCACCCGAATGGTGCCGTCGCGCCGCCGGCTGCGCGACTGGGCCGCCGCGGCGCTCGAAACCGACGCGCAGGTCACCCTGCGCCTGGTCGGCGCGCGCGAGGGTCGCAGGCTGAACCGCGAGTTCCGCGGCCGGGACTACGCGACCAACGTGCTGACCTTCGCGTATCCGGAGCTGCGGCCGCTGGCCGGTGACATCGTGCTGTGCGTACCGGTGATCGCGCGCGAGGCGCGCGAGCAGGGCAAGGCCCTGGACGCGCATTTCGCGCATCTCGTCGTGCACGGCATGCTGCACCTGCAGGGTTACGATCACGAGCGAAGCACGGATGCCGAGCGCATGGAAGGCCGCGAGGCGGAAATTGTCGCCGGGCTCGGGTATGCTGATCCCTATGCAAGACGAACCGCATAAACCTTCGCTGCTCGAGCGGCTCGGCGCACTGCTGATGCGCGAGCCCGAGGACCGCGAGCAGCTCATCGAGCTGCTGCAGCGCTCCTACGAACGCAACCTGCTGGACGCGGATGCGCTGGCTATGATCGAGGGCGTCATGCAGGTCTCCGAGATGCAGGCGCGCGACATCATGATCCCGCGCGCGCAGATGGACGTGATCGACATCGCGGACGCACCCGAGAAATTCATCCCCTGGGTCATCGAGACCGGGCATTCGCGTTTTCCCGTGATCGGCGAGAACAAGGACGACGTCATCGGCATCCTGCTCGCGAAGGACCTGCTCAGCTACTACGCCGGCGAGGAATTCAACGTGCGCGACCGGCTGCGGCCGGCGGTGTTCATCCCGGAATCCAAGCGCCTGAACGTGCTGCTGAAGGATTTCCGCAGCAACCGCAACCACATCGCCATCGTCGTCGACGAATACGGAGGGGTGGCGGGACTCGTCACCATCGAGGACGTGCTCGAGCAGATCGTCGGCGAGATCGAGGACGAGTTCGACTTCGACGAGACCGAGGCCAACATCATCCTCGACCGCAGCGGCCAGTTCCGCGTCAAGGCGCAGACCGACATCGACGACTTCAACCGCACCGTCGGCTGTGATTTCAGCGACGAGGACTTCGACACGGTCGGCGGCCTCGTGCTCGCGCACCTCGGCCGCCTGCCCAAGCGCGGCGAGCAGTTCCGCATCGGCGACCTGAACGTCAAGGTGCTGCGCGCGGACAGCCGCCGGCTGCACGCGCTGCTCGTCGAAAAGGTCAGGACGGAGAGTGCGCCCTGACCCAGGCGCGGGCCGGCTGCTGAGATCCCTCCGGCTGGTCGTTGCGCCCCTCGCGCTCGGCGCGGCTGCCGTGGCGGGTTTCTCGCCGTTCGGGCTGTACGCGCTGCCGGTGGCGAGCCTCGCGGGCCTGGCCCTGGTATGGCGGCGCTGCGCATCGGCGCGCGCGGCCGCGCTCGCCGGCTTCTCGTTCGGGGCCGGGCTGTTCCTCGCCGGCGTGAGCTGGGTCTATGTGAGCCTGCACGTCTACGGCGGCATGGCCGCCCCGGTCGCCGCGCTGTTCACGCTGGCGTTCTGCACGATCCTTGCTTGCTATCCCGCGGTGGCCGGCGCGCTGCTGGCAAGGCTGCCGGTTCGCAATGATGCGTGCCGGCTGCTGCTCGCATTTCCCGCGCTCTGGACGGCTTCGGAATGGCTGCGCGGCTGGCTGTTCACCGGCTTCCCCTGGCTCGCCATCGGCTACTCGCAGGTGCCCTCGAGCCCGCTCGCCGGCTACGCTCCGCTTGGCGGCGTGTTCGGCGTGTCGCTCGCCGCGGCGGCGCTCGCCGGCGCGGGCGCGCTGCTGGCCGAGGGACTGGCGGCACGGCGACACCGCGACGCCGCCATCGCCGCCTGCGTTGCCGTGGCGCTGGTGGCCGCCGGGGCCCTGGCGAGGCAGCACGCCTGGACGCAGCCGCTGCCGGGCGAACCCCTGCCGGTCACGCTGCTGCAGGGGAACATCCCGCAGGAGCTGAAATGGCGGCCGGAGCGGG
Organism: Burkholderiales bacterium; assembly: GCA_036274775.1. Classification (GTDB taxonomy): domain Bacteria; phylum Pseudomonadota; class Gammaproteobacteria; order Burkholderiales; family JACQAP01; genus JACQAP01. The sequence goes on from DASUFB010000021.1 coordinate 46,014, forward strand.
CGATCGCAACCCTGGAAACCTATCGCGAGCTCATGCACGAGGCGCCGGGCAGGCTGGTGCTGCTGCCCGAGACGGCGCTGCCCGTGCTCGACGTCGACCTGCCGAAGGACTACCTCGACGCGCTCGCGGCGGGGCCCGCGCGCAACGGCGGGGACGTGCTGTACGGCATCGCCGAGCTCGACGCGTCGGGCCGCTACTTCAACAGCGTGCGCAGCGCCGGCACGGCACCGGTGCAGACCTACCGCAAGCACCACCTGGTGCCGTTCGGCGACTACTTCCCGATGCGCAGCCTGCTCGGCTGGATCATGCAGCTGCTGCACATCCCCATGTCGGATTTCTCGCGCGGCGAGGCCGTGCAGAAGCCGATGCGCGTGGCGGGGCAGGAGGTCGCGGTCAACATCTGCTACGAGGACGCGTTCGGCGAGGAAATCATCCGCCAGCTGCCGCAGGCCACGCTGCTCGCGAACTTCACGAACGACGCGTGGTGGGGGGACACCATCGCGTCCCGGCAGCACCTGCAGATCGCGCAGATGCGCGCGGCGGAAACCGGGCGCCCGATGCTGCGCGCGACCAACACCGGCGTGACCGCGGTCATCGGCGCCGACGGAGCCGTACTGGCCACGGCGCCGGAATTTTCCACGACTTCCCTGAACGCCGAGGTGCACGGCTACTCGGGCAGCACGCCCTACGTGCGCTGGGGCAACCTCGGCATGCTCGCGCTCTGCGCGCTGATGCTTCTCGCCGCCGTGCACGCGGGACTCTCGCTCCGCCGCTCAAACCAGGATTGAACCACGGAGGGCACGGAGAACACGGAGGAAAACAATAACAAAATATAGTTATCGATAGAAATGCCGGGCGCGGATACAACAGCCACCAATATCAATTTTCTCCTCCCGAAATTCCTGCTCTTGCCTTTCTCCGTGTGCTCCGTGCCCTCCGTGGTTCCGCAATAGGATTCGTGGTTACGCACCAGGAGTCGAATCGAAGTCTCGCGTCTACCGCATGTACGCGAATCCCTGCTTCTGCAGGTCGATGATCTCCGCGTCCGCCATGGGGACCATGGTGACGAAGCCGTGGATGTCCTGCGGCTCGAAGCCGCGCCGGTGCGCAGACACCCTGCACATGCGGATGTCGATGATGCCGCCCACCGTGAGGCTTTGCGCGCGCGTCATGAGCTCGCGGTATTTCGCGAAATTGCGCGTGGCGAAAAAGGCGATCTCGTCACCGTGCAGCACGATGACGATCTGGCTGTCGAAGGGGTCGGCCTCGTTCAGCGCCGACAGGTAGCTCGCGCGGTCGAGCACGTTCTCCAGCTCGGCGACGCTCTTGACCGCGACGTCGTAGACGACCTTCTGCTTGCTGTAGGCCTTGTCGACGACCTTCGCATGGCCCCAGGGCGCACCGGCGCCCTCGGACGCTTGTGCCAATGGCAGCCACGCCAGCAGCGACAGCACGAACGCGAGCCTCGTCACCATGGGTTTCATCCTCGTTGCGCTTCCGGGATTTGAGTACAATTCCGGCTTCGCCCGGCGCGGCCGAAACGCCGGAGCAATTCCCAGAAATTTCGTCGATGTCCAACTTCCAGGATGTGATTCTAGCGCTGCAGGCCTACTGGGGTGAGCGCGACTGCGCGATCCTGCAGCCCTACGACATGGAGGTGGGCGCCGGCACGTCCCACACCGCCACCTTCCTGCGCGCGATCGGCCCCGAGCCCTGGCGCGCCGCCTACGTGCAGCCTTCGCGCCGCCCCAAGGACGGGCGCTACGGCGAGAACCCGAACCGCATGCAGCACTACTACCAGTTCCAGGTCGTGCTGAAGCCCTCGCCGCCGGACATCATCGATCTCTACCTGGACTCGCTGCGCGCGCTGGGCGTCGATCCCCGGACCCACGACATCCGCTTCGTCGAGGACAACTGGGAGAACCCCACGCTCGGCGCGTGGGGGCTGGGCTGGGAGGTCTGGCTCGACGGCATGGAAGTCACGCAGTTCACCTATTTCCAGCAAGTCGGCGGCCTCGACTGCAAGCCCGTCACGGGGGAGATCACCTACGGCATCGAGCGTCTCGCGATGTACCTGCAGGGCGTCGAGAACGTCTTCGACCTCGTGTGGACGCCGGGGCTGACCTACCGCGACGTCTACTTCCAGAACGAGGTCGAGCAGTCGATCTACAACTTCGAGCAGTCGGATCCCGGCATGCTGTTCCGGCATTTCGCCGACTACGAAGCCGAGGCGAAGCGCCTCATGGCTGCCGAGCTTGCGCTGCCGGCCTACGAAAAGGTGCTCAAGGCCGCGCACACCTTCAACCTGCTGGATGCACGCGGCTCGATCTCGGTGACCGAGCGGGCCGCCTACATCGGCCGCATCCGCAACCTCGCGCGCGGCGTGTCGCAGTCCTATTTCGACTCGCGGGTGCGCGCGGGCTTTCCGATGTGCAGGCCCGGACAGCTCGAGAAGCTGGGTATCGACGCCAGCGCGCTGAAGGCGTCCTTGCAGAAGGCCGGAGCGTCGTGAGCGCGAACCTGCTGGTCGAGCTGTTCACCGAGGAATTGCCGCCGCAGGCGCTCAAGCGCCTCGGCGAGGCTTTCGCCGGCGGCATCGTCGAAGGGCTGCGGGCCGGCGGCCTGCTCGACGCCACGTCGAGATCGCGGGCGTTCGCATCGCCGCGCCGCCTGGCGGTCTACGTGCAGGCCGTGCTGCCGAAGGCATCCAGCCGGACCGTGGAGCACAAGCTCATGCCCGCTGCGGTCGCGCGCCAGGAAGGCGGCGGCTGGAGCGATGCGCTGCGGCGCAAGCTCGCCGGCATGCAGCGCGAAAAGCTCGCCGACGCGCCGGCCAACACGCGCGTGGGCACCGACATGCTGTTCGTGAAGCCGGACGGCAAGGCCGAGAGCGTCTACCTGCGCACGGTCGCCGAGGGCCGGACCCTGGAGCAGGCGCTGTCGAAGGCGATCGAGGACGCGATCGCGGCGCTGCCGATCCCGAAGGTCATGAGCTACCAGCTCGCCGACGGCACCACCACGGTGAAATTCGTGCGCCCCGCTCACGGGCTCGTCGCCCTGCACGGCGAGCGCGTGCTGGCGGTTTCCGTCCTCGGCCTCGAGGCCGGGCGCGTAGTCCACGGCCACCGCTTCCAGGGTGCCGCCGACATCCCGCTGGAGCGCGCCGACCAGTACGAGGCGCGGCTCGAGCAGGAAGGCCGCGTCATCGCGGACTTCGACAAGCGCCGCGCGGAGGTTGCGCGCCAGCTCGCGGAAAAAGCCCTGGCGCTGAAATGCTCGCTCGGGGAGGAGGCCGACCATGCCCTGCTGCTCGACGAGGTGACCGCGCTGGTCGAGCGCCCGACGGTGTACATCGGCGAGTTCGACGCCGCCTTCCTCGCCGTGCCCCAGGAATGCCTGATCCTGACCATGCGCCGGAACCAGAAATATTTCCCGCTGTTCGACGCCGGTGGCAGACTCACGAACAACTTCCTGATCGTGTCGAACATGGAGCTCGCCAACTCGAAGAACATCGTCGAAGGCAACCAGCGCGTGGTCCGGCCGCGGCTCGCGGACGCGCGCTTCTTCTTCGAGACGGACAAGAAAACTAAGCTCTCCGAGCGCGTGCCCCGTCTGGCCTCCGTGGTCTACCACAACAGGCTCGGCACCCAGCTCGACCGCGTGCAGCGCGTCCGCGGTCTCGCGAAGCTCGTCGCGCAGAAGACCGGCGCCGATGCCGCCGCGGCCGACCGGGCCGCGCTGCTGGCCAAGGCCGACCTGCTGACCAGCATGGTCGGAGAATTCCCCGAGCTGCAGGGCACGATGGGCCGCTATTACGCGCTCGCCGACGGCGAGGACGCGCGTGTCGCGGACGCGATAGAGCAGCACTACCGCCCGCGCTTCGCGGGCGACACCCTGCCCGATGCCGGCGTCGCCACTACGCTGGCGCTCGCCGACAAGCTGGAAACGCTCGCCGGCCTGTTCGGCATCGGCCAGCAGCCGACCGGCGACAAGGACCCGTTCGCGCTGCGCCGGCATGCGCTCGGCGTCATCCGCATGCTGGTGGAGGGCGGCCTCGCGGTGCCGGTCGACGAGCTGGTGGCCGGCGCCTTTTCCGTCTTCCCGCCAGGCATGGTCGCGGACGCGCAGGCGGGCCTGGAAACCTTCATTTTCGAGCGCCTGCGCGGCTACCTGCGCGACAAGGGCTTCAGCGCCAACGAGGTCGAGGCCGTGCTGTGCCTGCGGCCCCTGCAACTCAGCCAGATCCCGCGCCAGCTCGAGGCGGTGCGCGCATTCGCCAGCCTGCCGGAGGCGGAAAGCCTCGCGGCGGCGAACAAGCGCGTGGCCAACATCCTCAAGCAGGCCGAGGCGAAAGGGGAAAGCTTCGGCGAGGCGCGCGCCGAGGGGCTGAAGGAAGCGGCGGAGCGTGACCTGTTCTCGGCGCTCGGCAAGGCTTCCGCCGACGCGGCGCCGCTGCTGCAGAAGGGCGACTTCGCCGGCTACCTCAGGACGTTCGCGGTGCTCAGGGCCCCCGTCGACGCGTTCTTCGATTCCGTGATGGTCATGGCGGAAGACGCGCAGCTGCGCAGCAACCGGCTGGCGCTGCTGAAGGGCCTGCGCGACGAGATGAACCGCATCGCGGACATCTCCAAGCTCGCCGCCTGAGCGGTGGTGCGCAATCGGCGATCGGTGAACGGCAAGATGTCGAACGCAACCGCCCGGAAGCCGCCGTTCACCGTTCGCCGATCACGGTCGACCGCACCATGAAGCTCGTCATCCTCGACCGCGACGGCGTCATCAACCAGGACAGCGAGCAGTTCATCAAGAACCCCGCGGAATGGAAACCCATCCCCGGCAGCCTCGAGGCCATCGCCCGCCTGAACCACGCGGGCTACCGCGTGGTCGTCGCCTCCAACCAGTCGGGCATCGGCCGCGGCCTGTTCGACATGGGCGCGCTCAACGCCATCAACGACAAGATGTACCGCGCGCTGGGCCAGGTCGGCGGACGCATCGACGCGCTGTTCTACTGCCCGCACGCGGCGGAGGCCAACTGCGACTGCCGCAAGCCCAGGCCGGGCATGTTCCTCGACATCGCGCAGCGCTTCAACGTGGCCCTCGCCGGCGTGCCCAGCATCGGCGATTCGCTGCGCGACCTGCAGGCTGCGGCGTCCGCCGGTGCCCAGCCCATGCTGGTGCTCACGGGCAAGGGCGATAAGACGCAGGCTGCCGGCGGGCTGCCGCCGGGCACGCCGGTGTTCGCCGACCTCGCCGAAGCCGTGCGGCATATCGTCGTCACCGCATGAGCTTCGCCGTCGCGCTGCTGCGCTCGGCGGCCTTCGAGGCCGTGCGCGCCGCGCTCACGGTGGTGTTCGCGGTCCTGTCGCTCGCCACCGTGCCCTTCCCGGTACGCGCGCGCTACCGCTTCATCACGCTGTGGTCGCACCTCGTCATCGGCGCGGCGCGCCGGATCTGCGGCGTACGCTACCGCATGGTCGGGACAGTGAACCTGCCGCGCGAGGCGTGCATCGTGCTGTCCAAGCACCAGTCGGCCTGGGAGACGCTCGCCTACCAGGTGCTCCTGCCCCCGCAGGTCTGGGTGCTGAAGCGCGAATTGCTGCGCGTGCCCTTCTTCGGCTGGGGCCTCGCGCTGATGCGGCCGATCGCCATCGACCGCGGCTCGGCGACGCGGGCGCTGAAGCAGATGCTCGAGCAGGGCCGCGACCGGCTGGCCGCAGGCTGGTGGATCGTGATCTTTCCCGAGGGCACGCGCACCCCGCCGGGCAGGCGCGGGCGCTATCACGTCGGCGGCGCCTGGCTCGCCTGCCAGACCGGTGCGACGGTCGTCCCCATCGCGCACAATGCCGGCACCTTGTGGGGACGCGGCGCTTTCGTAAAATATCCGGGCACCATCACCGTCAGCGTCGGCGCGCCGATCCGGCCCGAAGGCCTGACGCCCGAAGCCCTGAACCGGAAAGCAGAAGACTGGATAGAAACCGAAGTCGCCCGCCTCGGAACCGCGCGCTCATAGGAGACTTCTTCCCCGTCAGCGCCGTCGACGAGCCGAAGTCCATCCGGCTCGGCACACGCGAGGTCCCCTACCTGCTCAGGCGCAGCCTCAAGCACCGGCGCATCGTCATGACGGTGGATCAGCGCGGCCTCGCCGTGAGCGTGCCCTGGAAGACTCCGGAACGCCGCGTCACCGCCTTCGTGGAAGAGCACGCCGACTGGGTGCTGCGCAAGCTGGAAGCCTGGAGCCGGCATCCCGCGCGCCGGGCTGCGTGGGCAAGCGGCGACGTCCTGCATTTCGTGGGACGCCAGCTGCGGCTCGAGGTCGCGCCGGGACCGGTGGCGCTGGCGCGCCTCGACGAGGGCGACCGCCTGTGCCTCGAGCTGCCCGCCGGGGCGCCCGTCAGGGAGGCCGTGGTGCAGTGGTACCGCGGGCACGCGCAGGCGAATTTCCGGGAACGCATCGCGCTGCTCGCGCCGCGCCTGGGAGTGCCTGCGCCGCGCCTGTTCCTGTCCTCCGCGCGCACGCGCTGGGGCAGCTGCAACGTGCGCGGCGACGTGAGGCTGAACTGGCGCCTGGTGCAGGCGCCCCAGCCCACCATCGATTACGTGGTCGTGCACGAGCTCGCCCACCTGATCGAGATGAACCATTCGCGCCGCTTCTGGAAGCTCGTCGCCGGCGCGTGCCCGCAGTACGCGGATGCCCGCGCCGAGCTGGACCGCATGGGCCCGTACTACATGGACATCTGAGCAGCGCACCGTGCGTGCCCGGGTTCGTTTCAATCCCATTTAAACCACGGAGGCCACGGAGAGCACGGAGGAAAACTAAAGACAAGAATATCGGGATGGAAAAACTGATCGATGGCTGTCGTTTCCACTTCCGACACTTCATCGATGCCCAACAACAATTTTCCCTTGATTTCGGTTTTCCTCCGTGCTCTCCGTGACCTCCGTGGTTCAAGATCAGAAAACCGCTGTGCTACACTCGCCCGACACTCCCCGGGCCCCGATGCGCACGCTCTGCCTCATCCTCCTGCTTGCCTTCCTCGCCGTGGCCTGCGGCCAGAAGGGGCCGCTCGTGCTGCCCGACGAGGACGACAATCCGAAGAAGCACGAGCCCCGCAAGACCGAGGAAGGAACCATCGAGCAGTGAAGGCCTTCACTTCGCGCGCCGGCGAGCTGTTCGCCGAGGACGTGCCGCTGTCCCAGGTCGCGGCGCGCTTCGGCACGCCGTGCTTCGTCTATTCGCGCGCCGCCCTGGAGCAGGCATACCGGGAGTACGACCAGGCGTTCGGCGCGCGCCCGCACCTCGTCTGCTACGCCATGAAGGCGAATTCCAGCCTCGCCGTGCTGAACCTGTTCGCGCGCCTGGGCAGCGGCTTCGACGTCGTGTCCGGCGGAGAGCTCGCGCGCGTGATCGCCGCCGGCGGCGATCCGCGCAAGACCGTGTTCTCGGGCGTGGGCAAGACGCGCGAGGAAATGCGCCAGGCGCTGCGCGCCGGCGTCATGTGCTTCAACGTCGAATCCGAAGCCGAGCTGGACCGGCTCGCGGCCGTGGCGGCGGAAGCCGGCCGCAGGGCACCCGTGAGCCTGCGTGTGAATCCGGACGTGGACGCGAAGACGCATCCGTACATCTCGACGGGGCTCAAGCAGAACAAGTTCGGCATCGCCTTCGGCGACGCGCTGCGGGCCTACCGCCAGGCGGCTTCGCTGCCCGCCATCGAGGTCAGGGGCATCGACTGCCACATCGGTTCGCAGCTCACGGAGCTGGCCCCTTTCGTCGACGCGGTCCGCAAGGTGCTCGAGCTCGTGGACGCGCTCGCGCGCGAAGGCATCCGGCTCGAGCATCTCGATCTCGGCGGCGGGCTCGGCATCCGCTACCGCGACGAATCGCCGGCGACGCCGGCGGCCTACGTCAAGGCCCTGCTCGATACCCTCGGCAACCGCGGCGAGCAGGTCCTGATCGAGCCCGGGCGCTCGCTGGTGGGCAACGCGGGCGTGCTGCTCACGCGCGTCGAATACCTGAAGCACGGCGAGGCGCGCAATTTCGCGATCGTCGACGCCGCCATGAACGACCTCATGCGCCCGGCGCTCTACGACGCCTGGCACGAGGTGCGGCCCGTCGGCCCCGCGAGGGGCAGGACGATGCGCTACGAGATCGTCGGCCCGGTCTGCGAGACCGGGGATTTCCTGGCGCGCGAGCGCGACCTCGCGCTGCAGGAGGGCGACCTGCTGGCGATCATGTCCGCGGGCGCCTACGGCATGAGCATGAGCTCGAACTACAACGCGAGGGCGCGCGCGGCGGAGGTCATGGTGGACGGCGGGGCGGCGCACCTGATCCGCGAGCGCGAGAGCATCGAGCAGCTCTTCGCCGGCGAGCACCTGCTGCCCTGAGGCGGCGGCGGTCATCCAAACCGCCGGCGGGGCGTTATTCGATCAAGGCCGCGCGAAGCAAAGCGCGGAATCTGCCGACCCGGGCGTTCGCGCCGGGACGGCGCCCTTCCCGCGGATGCTAGACTGCGGCTGCGGCACTGCCGTCGTACCGCAACTGCGGCGGCCCGCGACACGATGAGATGAATCGGGTGCAATGACATGATCGTCTACGATCTGGCCTGCGGCAACAACCATCCCTTCGAGGGCTGGTTCGGCTCCGCCGACGACTTCGCCGCCCAGGCCGAAGCCGGCGACATCGCCTGCCCGGTCTGCGGCTCGGTGGACATCACGCGCCAGCCTTCCGCGCCCTACGTGAGCACGCGCGTGGCGAGCCGAGCGGATGCGCCGAAGGCGGGAGGCGAGGAAACGGTCTCCGTCGTGAACGCGGCGCAGGAGCTCAAGCGCAAGTTCGTCGAGCACGTGCTCAACAGCACCGAGGACGTCGGTCCCCGGTTCGCGGAAGAGGCGCGCAGGATCTTCTACAAGGAAGTCCCGGCCCGTGCCATCCGCGGCACGGCCTCCGGCCAGGAAGTCCGCGAGCTCAAGGAAGAGGGCGTCGACGTGATGGCGATCCCGGTCACGCCGGCGCTTCCCGAAAAACTCCACTGACGGTTGCACGGCCTTCGCGGGCCGGGCGGCGTGATATAACGCGCCATGCCCGGCCGTGCCCTGGGCTTCGCCGTGCTCGCCGCCGGCGTGGCCGTCGTCTCGTTCGCCTCCATCCTCGTGCGCCTCGCCCATGCCGAGGGCGCCCCGTCGCTCGCGATCGCGGCCGTGCGCCTGGGCGTTGCGGCGCTGGCGCTGGCGCCGTTCGCATGGACGCGCGCGGGCCGGGAGCTGGCGGCGCTGCGCGGGCGCAACCTCGTCCTGTGCCTCGCGTCCGGGCTGCTGCTGGCGGCCCATTTCTGGGCCTGGATCACCTCGCTCGAGTACACGTCGGTGGCGAGCAGCACGGCGCTGGTCACGACGAACCCGCTGTGGGTCGCGCTCGCATCCGCGCTCCTGCTGCGCGAGCGGCCCGCGCCGGGCACAGTTGCCGGCCTCGCGCTCACGGCTGCGGGCAGCGTGCTGGTGTTCGCGGCGGACGCCGGCGGCGACGCGCCATCCCGGGACTCGCACGCGCTGGGCAATGCGCTCGCCGTGCTCGGCGCCGTGACGGCATCGGGCTACCTGCTCGCGGGCCGCGCGCTGCGCGCGCGCATTTCGCTGGTCGCCTACGTCTGGGCGGCCTATGCCACGGCCGCGGTCGTGCTGCTGCTCGTCGCCGGCGCGGGCGGCGTGCCTTTCGCCTCGCTGCCGGCGTCGGCCTGGCTGCTCATGGCCGCCCTCGGGCTGGGACCGCAGCTCGTCGGGCACACGGCGCTCAACTGGGCGCTGCGCCGCCTGAGCGCGAGCTTCGTCGCCGTGGCCATCCTCGGCGAGCCCGTCGGCGCGGCATTGCTTGCCTGGATCTGCTTCGGCGAGGGCTTCGGGGCGCTGCAATTCTGCGGCTTCGTGCTGCTGCTGGCGGGGATTTTCATGGCTGCCCGCGCCGAGCGCGGTCAGGCCGCCTGAGAGCGTGCCGCCTCGGCAGCGTCGCGACGCGGCCGCCGCAGCCCCGGCAGCCTGGCCGCCAGCAGCGCCGCGAGCGCGAGGCCGAACAGCAAAGGCTCGGTGACGTCCTTCTTCACGAGCCACCAGAAGTGCGCCACGGCGACGACGGCGAGCACGTAGACCAGGCGGTGCAGCCATTGCCAGCGCCGCGCGCCCAGGCGCCGCACCATGGCGTTCGTGGACGTCGCCGCCAGCGGGACGAGCAGCACGAACGCCGCGAAGCCCAGCGTGATGAAGGGACGCTTGCCGATGTCCTTGACGATGTCCTTCCAGACGAAGTCCTGGTCCAGCCACAGGTAGGTCAGGAAATGCAGGCACGCGTAGAAAAACGCGTACAGCCCGAGCATGCGCCGCAGCCGCAGCAGCCACGGCATGCCGGCAAGCCGGCGCAGCGGCGTGACGCAGAGCGTGGCCAGGATGAAGGCGAGCGCCCACCACCCGGTCGAATGCGTGATGTATTCCACCGGGTTGGCGCCGAGCCGGTTGTGCGCGCCCTGCCAGACGAGGTGGCCGAGCGGCACCAGGCAGGCCGCGAACAGCGCGGCCTTGATCCAGGCGATCTGTGTCGGACCAGGCTGTCTCAAGACCCGTTCAGAAGTTTTTCCTGAGGTCCATGCCGGCGTACAGCGAGGCGACCTGGTCGCCGTAGCCGTTGAACATCAGCGTCGCGCGCTTCTTGTCGAACAGCGAATCGAGCACCGAAGCCTTCTCGATGCGCCGTTCCTTCGCCTGGCTCCAGCGCGGATGGTCGACCTGCGGATTGACGTTCGAGTAGAAGCCGTATTCCCGCGGCCCCGCCAGTTCCCACGACGTCTTCGGCTGCTGCTCGACGAAGCGCACGCGCACGATCGACTTGGCGCTCTTGAAGCCGTATTTCCACGGCACCACGACGCGCACCGGCGCGCCGTTCTGGTTCGGCAGGGCCTCGCCGTAGAGCCCCAGTGTGAGCAAGGTCAGCGGATGCAGCGCCTCGTCCATGCGCAGGCCTTCCACATAAGGCCACTGCAGCACGCCGACCGACTGGCCGGGCATCTGGGCCGCGTCGAGCAGCGTCGTGAACTCCACGAACTTCGCGTTGCCGGTGGGCTGCGCGCGCTTGACCAGCTGCGAGAGCGGGTAGCCGACCCACGGGATCACCATCGACCAGCCTTCCACGCAGCGCATGCGGTAGACGCGCTCCTCGAGCGGCGCAAGTTTCAGCAGCTCGTCGATGTCCCAGGTCCCGGGCTTGTGCACCTCGCCTTCGACCCTGACCTGCCAGGGCTTCGTCTTCAGCGTGCCGGCGTTGGCCGAGGGGTCGTCCTTGTCGGTGCCGAACTCGTAGAAATTGTTGTAGTGCGTGACGGCCTCGAGCGGCGTCAGCGCATCGTCGAGCACGTAGGCGCTTTTCGACACGCCGGCGAGCTTCGCGGCGGCGTGCGCGTGTCGCACCCCCGGCAGCCCGGTGGCGAGCCCGCCCGCGAGGCCCAGGCCCGCGGCCGCGCGCAGGAAGAGCCGCCGCCCGGCAACGGCGCGGCGGTCGGTGATCTCGGAGGGCCGGATGTCGGCAGGCCGGCGAATCAGCATGGTCGCGTTCCTCGATGGTTGGGAAGACGGCGCAGGCGCGCGTTTTCAGGATACACCTGCGGGCCCGCAGTACGCGTCCTGCTGCATGTACGCGCCGCGCGCCCGGACGGATGCTCACATCAGGAACAGCGTTGCCAGCCCCAGGAAAATGAAAAACCCCATGCTGTCCGTGGTGAAGGTCAGCAGCACGCTGGAGCCTATCGCGGGATCGCGGCCCATCTTCTGCATGACCAGCGGCACCAGCATGCCGACCAGCGCGCCGACCAGCAGATTCAGCAGCATCGCGCCGGTCATGACCAGGCCGAGCGGCACGCTGCGATACAGGAACCATGCGAACAGCCCCGCCACGCCCCCCCACACCGCGCCGTTGAGCAGGCTGATGGCGAGCTCCTTGGCGATGAGCCGCCTGGCGTTGTCCGGCGTGACCTGGCCGAGCGCGAGCGAGCGGATGATGAGCGTGGTGGTCTGGTTGCCGGAATTGCCGGCGATGCCGGCGACGATGGGCATGAGCGTGGCCAGCGCGACCAGCCTCTCGATGGTGCCCTCGAAGGCGCCGATCACGCGCGAGGCGAAAAACGCCGTGCCGAGGTTGACCGCCAGCCACAGCCAGCGGTTTTTCGCGCTCTTCCAGACCGAGGCGAAGATGTCCTCCTCCTCGCGCAGGCCGGCGTGGCTCAGCTGCTCGGCCTCGCTGCGGCTGCGGATGAAATCGACGACCACGTCCACCGTCACGCGGCCGACGAGGCGGTTGCCCTGGTCGACCACCGGCGCGGAGACGAGGTCGTAGCGCTCGAAGGCCTGCGCGGCCTGCTGCGCCTTGTCGTCGGGCGACAGCGTGATGAAGTCGGTCTTCATGACCGTGCCGACCAGCGTCTCCGGATCGGTGACGATCAGCCGGCCGACCGGCAGCACGCCCTTGATGATGTCGCCGCGGTCGACGACGAACACCTGGTCGGTGTGGTCGGGCAGCTCGTCCATGCGCCGCAGGTAGCGCAGCACGACTTCCAGGGTGACGTCCTCGCGCACCGATACCATGTCGAAGTCCATGAGCGCGCCGACCGAGTCCTCGGTGTAGGACATCGCCGCGCGCAGCCGCTCGCGCTCCTCGACCGGCATGGAATGCAGGACGTCGTCGACCACGTCCTGCGGCAGGTCGGGCACCAGGTCGGCGATCTCGTCGGTGTCGAGCTGCTCGGTGGCGGCGACCAGCTCCTTCGAGTCCATGTTCTCGATGAGCGACTCGCGCACCGCATCGGAGACTTCCAGCAGGATCTCGCCGTCGCGCTCGGCCTTGACGAGTTCCCAGACGACCAGGCGCTCGTCGAGCGGCAGCGCCTCGAGGATGAGGGCGACGTCGGCGGGATGCAGGCCGTCGAGCTTTCTCTGCAGCTCGGCGAGGTTCTGCTTGTGCACGAGCGACTCGACGAGCTCGTGGCGCGGCATGTCCTGCCGGTGCACGACGCCCTCGACCAGGCGGTGCTTCTGCAGCAGCGCGCGCACCTGCTCCAGGCTGTCCTGCACGCTCTGCGCGCGCTTTTTCCTTTTCGTTGCCTTGGCCATCGCTCGGATCCGTGTGGAGTCAGGGCGAAGGATACTGCATGCGTGCGGCCGGAAAAACAAAACGGGGCCTCAAGCGGCCCCGTCGTCCGTGCACGCGCTGCGGCTATTGCTTCTGCGGCATGCGCGTGGATTCCCAGGAAATGAACTGCAGGCCGCCGGGACGCTTCGCCCACACGCTCGTGAAGCGCAGCTCCACTGCGATGTCCTGGCCCTTGACGGTGACGTCGAAGTTGCCCTGGCCGGTGATGATGGCCACGCAGTCGTAGGTGCGCACCTTGACGTCGCTGCGGCGCATGACCCGGTACTTCACGGTGCCGGACTTCATCGAGTCGACGTAGCTCGCCTTGTTGTCGACCACGGCCGACGAATGCGTGTAGACGAGGTCCTCGCCCAGCAGCTTGTCCAGCGCGCCGTAATCGTCGCCCGTCTGCGCCGCGTAGCGCGCATCCTCGGCGGCGAGCACCTCGGCTTCGGTGACCTTGCCGCTGCAGCCCTGCGCCGCCATGGCCGGGGCCGCCGCAACCGCACCCAGCATCGCCATGCCCGCAGCCAGCCCATAGAGCCGTTCCATGTTTCCTCCGTTTCGGTTTTTTGATTGTCCAAGCCCGGCGCGAACGCCGGGCATCTACGATACGCCATCCTCGCGCCGGACACACGCCGGCTCGCGTGCCCCGGCCTACTGCGGCGTGAGCACCGCCAGGGGCTTCGCGCCGCACACGACCCGCTTGCCCGAGAGACGCGCCGGCAGGATCGCGAGCTTGCCGGCCTTCCAGCGGTAGCCGTAGCGCTTGCGCTCGTCGCCCGGGCCCGGCTCGCCCTGCAGGTAGTCGCAGCCGGCACGCGGGTCGTTCAGCGAAAGCTCGTAGTTGAACTTGCCGTCCGGCCAGACCGCTTCCCCGGATTCGGCGAACGTCCACGACCGCCCGGCCTCGTCGGCGTACTTGCCGGCGATGACGAAGCGGTTCATCTGCGGGCTCAGCTCGCCGGCGATGGGCACGTAGTCGGCCCATCTGCCCTTCATGAAATCCGGCTCGGCCACGCGCAGCCTGTCGAATTTTCCTTCGGCGTTGCGCGTGCCTTCGAAGCGGATGTATTTGGCGTCCGCGGACGAAGTCGGCTTGTCGTCGGCGCCGACCACGAGGCGATAGGCACCGGGCCTGCCGTCGGGCTCGACGTCGAGCACGGCCTGCAGCGTGGCCTTGTTGAAGTCCGTGACCACGATGGGCCATGCGCGCCCGTCGCGCCGGATGGCGATGACCACCGGTGCGGCCTTCCTGGCGGCGGCGTGCGGGCTCTTCAGCGCCGCGAGCACCTTCAGGTAGGCCTCGTTGATCCAGATACCCTCGATGTCCTTCAGGTAGACGCGGTCCTTGCGCGCCGCGGCGGCCGGTGGAGGCGTCTGCGCGGAGGCAGGCGGGACGGCAGCGAGGGCGAGGGTGAGGGTGAGGCAGATGAGGCAAGAGACCTGACGCATGCGTGATTCCCGACGATGTCCTTCAGTGTTGTTGCCGCGCGATGGCGGGGGAGCGCTTCCAGAACCCGGTGGCCTGCTCGAAGGCATGCGCGGCCTGCAGCACGCCGAAGTCGTCCCGGTAGCGGCCGACGATCTGCAGCCCGACCGGCAGCCCGCCCGCGCCGAACCCGCAGGGTACGGACAGCGCCGGCGCGCCCGTGACGGTGATGCGCGAGCACGAGCGCATCCAGTCGATGTAGGTCTCGAGCTCGACGCCGTCGATGCGTGTCACGTACGGCGTGCCGACGTCGAAGGGCAGGACCTGCACGACCGGCGCGACCAGGAAGTCGTATTGTTCCATGAAGCCGCGCATGCGGTGGAACAGCTGCGTGCGCTTGGCCTCGGCCGACCCGAGCTGCGGGCCGGTGAGGCGCTGCCCCTGCTCGATGTTCCAGACCACGGTGTCCTTGAGGCTGCCGCGGTGCGCCTTCAGCAGGTGGCCGAAGGCGAGCTCGAAGCTCCATGCGCGCAGCACGCCGAAGACCTCGTCCGCGTCGCGCAGATCCGGCGTGGCGTCCTCGACGACGCAGCCCAGGGCCTCGAAGGTCGCGCGCTGCGCGTCGAGCACGCGCGTGACTTCAGGCTCGACGGGCAGCCCGCCCAGGTCGGCGCTCCACGCGATGCGCACGCCGCGCATGTCGCGCTCGAGCGGCCGCGCGAATACCGTGCCGGCCTCCTGCAGCGAGCCCGGCGCGCGCGCGTCCGGGCCGGCGATCGCCGACATCATGAGCGCGAGGTCCCGGACCGTGCGTGCCATCGGCCCGACCACGCCGAGATCGAACCAGCCCGCCACGCTCGGCCAGTGCGGCACGCGCCCGGACGAGGGCCGCAGGCCGGCCACGTTGCAGAAGCTCGCGGGATTGCGCAGGCTGCCCCCCATGTCCGAACCGTCCGCGATCGGCAGCATGCCGCAGGCCAGCGCGACCGCCGCACCGCCGCTGCTGCCGCCGCAGGTGCGGCCGGGGTCGTAGGGGTTGCGCGTCGCGCCGAACACGGCGTTGAAAGTTTGCGAACCGGCGCCGAATTCCGGCGTGTTGGTCTTGCCGATCGTGACCGCGCCGGCCTTCTTCAGGCGCTCGACGATGATCGCGTCGGCGTCGGGCACGAAGTCCCTGAAGATCGGCGAGCCGAACGTCGTGCGCACGCCCTTCGCCGGCGTCAGGTCCTTGTGCGCGACCGGCAGGCCGGCGAGCGGGCCCGGGTCCTCGCCGCACGCGATGGCGTCATCGACGGCGCGGGCCCCCGCGCGCGCGGCTTCCGGCAGCAGCGTCACGATGGCGTTGACGGACGGGTTGACGCGCTCGATCTGCGCGAGATGCGCATCCATGACCTCGACGGCCGAAACCTGCCGCGCGCGAATGCGCCGGGCCAGCTCAAAGGCCGGCAGAAAGCACAGTTCCTCGGAATGCATGGCACCGCCCGGAAAAAGGCGCCCATGGTAGCCGAATCGGCCGGGGCACGCGCCGCGGCTGCCTAGCGCACGGGCTCCATGAGCCGCGCGGCGGCGCCTGCCCACGGTGCGCCGGGGTCACGCCGCACGCCCGCCGCATCGAAGCGTACGCCCGCGCGATCCAGCGTCGCTGCGTAGTCGGGAAATCCCTGCGACGCAAGCAGGGCTTCGACGGCATCGCCGAATACCGTCGTCGAGGCCAGCGCATCGAGCTTCGCGACGACCTCCGCGGCCGTCCAGCGCCGCGGCTCGGCCGCACAGCAGCGCGCGAGCCGGTCGAGCGCCGAGCCGAGCGACTGCGCGCCGCCGGACGCGGTACGCAGCTGCAGGTCGGCCGCGAGCATCATGGCCGCGCCGCCCCAGTACACGCGCAGATAGACGCCGCCGAACCCCACGCGCTCGTTCGCGCGCGCCACGCTCAGGCCCGGCGCGACGGCGGCGGCGCGCTCGAACCCGGCGCGCATGCGCTGCCAGGCCTCGTCGGCCGTGATCGCGCCGCCGCGCGCCATGAGCACGCCCTGCAGGTAGGTCGGCAGCCCTTCGTAGAACCAGGTGTCGCGCGAGACGACATAGGGCAGGAACAGATGCGACATCTCGTGCGTGAGGCTCCAGTCGCGCTCGAACTCCTGCAGCGGCCGCGTGGCATTCACGAACAGGTGCACCGCCGGGCCGCCGCCGCGCGAGACGTAGGCCCAGGGCACCGGGCCGCGGCCGCGCGGGGTGGGCGCCACGACGACCTGCAGCGATTCGACCGGGAAGCGGCCGTAGAGCTGCGCGGCGCCGCGCGCGGCCGCCGCGATCCACTTCAGGAACTTCTCCTCGAAC
>DASUFB010000022.1:0-69183 GCA_036274775.1 Burkholderiales bacterium
CACCCCTGCGCGACGGCGGGCAAGGGCGAAGTTTCAGTGCAGGCTAACCTGGCTCGCCAGGGTATGCCGGAACTAAAACCCGAGCCCCCGATGAGGCAGACGGACAGGATTTTCATCTATCGACACCCCTGCGCGACGGCGGGCAAGGGCGAAGTTTCAGTGCAGGCTAACCTGGCTCGCCAGGTTATGCCGGAACTAAAACCCGAGCCCCCGATGAGGCAGACGGACCGGATTTTCATCTGAGGATGGATGCCTGTCGTTGGAAATGCCGCCTGGCGGGGAGGGCCGCCCTGCTGCGCAAATTATATGACGCGCGCCTTCAGTTGTTCTGCGTGGCGGTTTTTGCCGGCACGATGCCGAGCCTCTCGCGCAGGCTCAGGCTCGGCTGATGGAACAGCCGCGCGTAGAACAACGTGTTGTTCATGACTTTCTTGACATATTCGCGCGTTTCCGCGTACGGGATGGTCTCGATGTAGATGGCGCCTTCCAGCGGGCGGTTCGCCGCCCAGTCCCGCGCGCGACGCGGGCCGGCGTTGTAGCCCGCCGAGGCCAGCACCATGTGCTTGTCCACCGAATCCAGCACCTGCCGCAGGTAGTAGGTGCCCAACCCGATGTTGGTGTCGACGGTTCCCGTGAGCGTGCTGTGATGCCCGTTCATGCCCAGGCGCCGCGCCACCCAGCGCGCGGTCGCCGGCATCAGCTGCATGAGCCCGCTGGCGCCGGCGGCGGAGCGTGCGGTGTGGGCGAAGCGGCTTTCCTGGCGCACCAGGCCGTAGACCCAGGCCTCGTCGAGGTCGAGCTGCTGGGAGTAGTCCTGCACGACCTTGCGGTAGGGCGCGGGATAGCGCAGGCCGAAATCGTGCAGCATCACCGTGCGCTCGGCCGTATCGATGGCGCGGTCGTACCAGTCGTTGCGCACCGCCAGCACGGCCGCGGCGAGCAGCTGCTTGTCGTCGTAGTCCTTGATCGACCATTGCCATTCCAGCGCGCCTTCGTAGCGCAGGCCTGCGCGGTAGAACGCGAGCGCGCGCCTGATGCCCGGCTCGGCGCCCGCGGCGTCGACCTCCTCGTCCGTGGGATGGTAGGTCTGGGGCGCGGAGCTGATGGACGTGCCGAGCTCCTCCGCGGCGAGCTGGCCGTAGAAATTGAACTCGTTCGACAGCGGCGCGAACAGCTCGTTGGCCTCCAGCGGCCGTTTCAGGGCGGCCAGCGCGCGCGCGCGCCAGTAGCGCCATTGCGCGCGCTGCTTCTCGGCAGGCGGCATGGCGTCGATCGCGGCGAGCACCTGCTCCCAGTCGCCGGCGCGCAGGGCCGCGCGGCAATACCAGGTGAGCTGGCGCTCGTTCATGCCCCGGCCGGCGTCCTTGAACCATTCGAGCGCATCGGGATGCAGGTTGCGCGCCGCGACCGAGGCAATCTGCGCCCAGGCATATTCACGTTCTTCCGCGGACAGCTTCGCCGACATGCGGCGCATGCGCTCCGCGGCGACCTCCGGCCAGGACTCCGCCGTCTTGTACAGCGCGTAGATGGCCGTTTCGCGCTGCGCGCGGGTCTGCAGCGGCGGGGATCTGTCCAGGTAACGCTGCGGCTTCTTCGTGACGGCATCGAGCGTCCTCGCGTCGGGCCGCTGTGCCGGCGGCAGGTAGGCGAACAGCATTTTTGCGCCGCTGAGGTTGCCACTCTCGAGCGCGAGCCGCAGGCGGTTCCAGGCGTCCTCGCTCGTGAGCATCTGGTGCTCGAACATGGCCTTGAACACCGGCAGGCAGCTTTCCGGGAGGACCTGGGCGCTGGACCAAAGCGGGCGCGCTCTGGCGAGCACCCCCGCATCTGCCAGCGCCAACCCCGCCTGGAAGGCGAAGCAGATGAGTTCCGTGTCGGGTGAGACCAATTTCGCATACTCGCGCTGGAACGCGGGCCAGTCGCCGCCGCGGCCGAGCAGGCGCAGCCAGTCGGAGCGCAGCCGTTCGGCCACGAGGCTGCCGGCGTGGCGCGCGAGGAAGCCCTGGATGTCCGCCACGGGCGCGTCCGCGAGCCTCGAGCGCAGCTGCCAGTAGCGCACGTAGGGCAGGAGCGGATAGTCCTCATCGAGCTTCGCTGCACGCTCGTTGAGCCTGGCGATGTCGCCGCGCTGGAAGGCTTCCCGGGCTTCGAGGAATGCATCGTCCTGCGTCGCGGCGGATGCCGCGCCGGCTGCGAGCAACAGGGCAAGGAGAACGGTTTTCAACGGTCTTTAGGCAGGCGCGTCCGGCGAAGAGTTGCAGGCGTGATTATAGGTGGCGCGCGCGGACCGCCCTTGTCAGGACAGGAACATCGCGTAGGCCGGGTTGCGCGTTTCCTCGCGGCACGGATAGCCGAGCTGGCGCAGAAAGCTGCGCAGGGCCGGCTTCTCGCGCGGCGGCACCTGCATGCCGACCAGAACGCGGCCGAAGTCGGCGCCGTGGTTGCGGTAGTGGAACAGCGTGATGTTCCAGCCCTCGCCCATGCGTCTCAGGAAGTTCATCAGCGCGCCGGGGCGCTCGGGAAACTCGAAGCGGTAGAGCATCTCGTCGCGGATGCCGGGGGCGTGCCCGCCGACGAGGTGGCGCACGTGCAGCTTGGCCATCTCGTTGTCGCTCAGGTCGCGCGTGGGCAATCCGTGCCGGCGCAGGCGCGCGGCGAGCGTGCGGATCTCGCCGCGGTCGCGCACCTGCACGCCGACGAAGACGTGCGCCTGCCGCGGGTCGGCGTAGCGGTAGTTGAACTCGGTCACGCTGCGCGGGCCCAGCAGCGTGCAGAACTGCCGGAAGCTGCCCGGCTGCTCGGGGATGGTCACCGCCAGCACCGCCTCGCGCTGCTCGCCCAGCTCCGCGCGCTCGGCGACGAAGCGCAGGCGGTCGAAGTTCATGTTGGCGCCGCTCGCCACGGCCACCAGCGTGCGGCCGCGCGCGCGGTGGCGCTGCGCCCAGACCTTGGTGCCGGCCACGGCCAGCGCCCCGGCCGGTTCCAGGATGGAGCGCGTGTCCTCGAACACGTCCTTGATCGCGGCGCAGATCTCGTCGTTGTCCACCAGCACCATCTCGTCGACGAGGTCCCTGCACAGGCGGAAGGTCTCCTCGCCGACCTGCTTGACCGCGACGCCGTCCGCGAACAGCCCGACCTGGTCGAGCTTCACGCGCCGGCCGGCCGCGAGCGAGCGCGCCATGGCGTCGGCATCGACCGGCTCCACGCCGATCAGCCTGGTATGCGGTCGCAGGCGCTTGACGAAGGCGCCAATGCCGGAGATCAGGCCGCCGCCGCCGACGGGCACGAAGATCGCGTCGATCGGGCCGCCGTGCTGGCGCAGGATCTCCATGCCTATGGTGCCCTGGCCGGCGATCACGTCGGGATCGTCGTAAGGGTGCACGAAGGTGAGCTTTTCGCGCCGCGCCATGCCGAGCGCGAGCGCGCAGGCATCGTCGTAGGAGTCCCCCGACAGCACGACGCGGGCGCCGCGCGCCGCGACCGCCGTCACCTTGATCTGCGGCGTGGTCGCCGGCATCACGATGGCGGCCTTGCAGCCCAGGCGCCGCGCGGCGAGCGCCACGCCCTGGGCGTGGTTGCCGGCGGAAGCAGCGATCACCCCGCGCGCCAGTTGCGCGGGGGAGAGCCCCGCCATCTTGTTGTAGGCCCCGCGCAGCTTGAACGAGAACACCGGCTGCAGGTCCTCGCGCTTGAGCAGAACCGTGTTGCGCAGGCGCTTCGACAGCGCCGGCGCAGCCTCGAGGGCGGACTCGACGGCCACGTCGTAGACGCGCGCGGCCAGGATCTTTTCCAGGTAATCGTGCTTCACGGGGCCCTCCGGGGGCGAGGAGGTTAGCAGCCGCCTGAGGCTGCGCGCAAGCCGAGGCCGCGGTTTGTATGCCGCGAGCGTTGCCGCTATGCTTACACGCCATGCCGGACGCAAAAAACACGGACCAGGACGCGCTGAAACGGGCGGCAGCCCGGGCGGCCGTCGGCCACGTCCCGGACGACTGCATCGTCGGCGTGGGCACGGGCTCTACCGCGAATTTCTTCATCGACGAGCTGGCCGCGGTCAAGGGCCGCATCGAGGGCGCGGTGGCGAGCTCCGAGGCAAGCGCCGCGCGCCTCAGGGCTGCCGGCATCCGCGTCTTCGACCTGAACGCCGTGGACGACCTGCCGGTCTACGTGGACGGCGCCGACGAGATCGACAGGCGGCTGCACATGATCAAGGGCGGCGGCGGCGCGCTCACCCGCGAGAAGATCGTGGCCGCGGTCGCGCGCAAGTTCGTCTGCATCGCGGATGCCTCCAAGCTCAAGGACAGGCTGGGGGGCTTCCCGCTACCGGTGGAGGTCATCCCGATGGCGCGTTCCCATGTCGGGCGCGAGCTGCTGCGCATGGGCGGCCAGCCCGAGCTGCGCCAGGGATTCACGACCGACAACGGCAACGTGATCCTGGACGTGCACGGCCTCGACATCGCCGACGCCCCCGCGCTGGAGGCTGCCATCAACCAGATCGTGGGCGTGGTGACCAACGGCCTGTTCGCGCGCCGCGGCGCCGACGTGCTGCTGCTCGGCACGCCCGCCGGCGTGCAGGCCATGGCGCGCCCGGCGTGAAACCATTCTGTAACCCTGCCGGCCTAGACTGGCGAGGCGGGCGGTGCGTCGCGCCGACGGCGGGAGACCCGGGAGGCGGGCAACGATGATGAATCACGAACACACGTCCAAGCAGTTCGAGGCCGAGCTCGAGGCGGTGCGCGCGCGCGTGCTGCAGATGGGCGGGCTCGTCGAGGAGCAGATCAAGCTCGCACTCGACGCGCTGAGCTCCGGCGACCTGGACCTGTGCGCCCGCGTCGAGAACAACGACCACCTCGTCAATGCGCAGGAAGTCGGCATCGACGAGGACGTGAGCTCCATCATCGCGCGCCGCCAGCCCGCGGCAGGCGACCTGCGCATGCTGATGACCGTGGTCAAGACCATCACGGACCTCGAGCGCATCGGCGACGAGGCGGCCAAGATCGCGCGCATGGCCAAGCTCATCTATTCGGCGGACCGGCTGCACCAGCCGCGCACGGCCGAGATCCGCCGCATGTCGGCGATCGCGCTGGAGATGCTGCGCAAGTCGCTGGACGCGTTCGCGCGCCTGGACCTCGCCGCTTCCGCCGAGGTCGTGCGGCGCGACCAGAACGTCGACGACGAGTTCCGCGGCGTGCTGCGCCAGCTCATCACCTTCATGATGGAAGACCCGCGCACGATCTCGGTCTCGATCGAGATCCTGTTCATCGCCAAGGCCATCGAGCGCATCGGTGACCATGCCAAGAACATCTCCGAGTACGTCATCTACATGGTCAAGGGCAAGGACGTGCGCCACGTGACCCTGGAGGAGATCGAGCGCGAAGTCATGGGCTGATCGTCAGATTCCCGAGGGTTTTGAGGCAGAATGACCGCGATGGAGACGTTCTCCACCATTGCGGCCGTCGACCTCGGCTCGAATTCGTTCCGGCTGCAGGTCGGGCGCGTGGTCGACGACCAGATATATCCGCTGGATTCCCTGCGCGAGCCGGTGCGCCTGGCCGCCGGCCTGACCCCGGACAAGCACCTGGACGAGGCCGCGCAGGCACGGGCGCTCGAAGCGCTCAAGCGCTTCGGCGAGCGCCTGCGCGGGCTGCCGCCGGGCGCCGTGCGCGCGGTAGGCACCAACACCCTGCGCGTGGCCAAGAACGCACGCGAGTTCATGCCGCGCTTCGAGGCGGCGCTGGGCTTTCCCATCGAAGTCGTGGCCGGTCGCGAGGAAGCGCGCCTGATCTATCTCGGCGTCGCGCACAGCCTGCCGGCGTCAGCCGAGGCCCGGCTGGTCGTCGACATCGGCGGCGGTTCGACCGAGTTCATCATCGGCGCCGGGCACCAGCCGCACCGGCTGGAAAGCCTGTACATGGGGTGCGTGAGCTACAGCCTGCGCTATTTCGCGGGTGGCAGGATCGGCAAGTCGGACATGAAGCAGGCGGAGACCGCCGCCCGCGTCGAGATCGAGGCCATCAAGCGCCAGTTTTCCCGCAGGCACTGGCGCCAGACCGTGGGCTCGTCGGGAACGGCGCGCGCCATCGGCGACATCCTCGAGTCCGCCGGCTGGAGCGCCTCGGGGATCACCCGCGAGGGCATGGAGAAGCTGCGTTCCGCGCTGCTGAAGGCGGGCGAGGCGGCGCGGCTGGACCTGCCGGGGCTGAAGGAAGACCGTGCCGCCGTGCTGCCGGGGGGATTCGCGATCATGAGCGCGATCTTTTCCGAGCTCGACGTCGAGCACATGGAGCTCGCCAACGGCGCCATGCGCCAGGGCATCCTGTGGGACATGATCGGCCGCGCCCACCGGCGCGACATGCGCGAGCTCACCGTGCGCCAGTTCGTCAAGCGCTACCACGTCGACGCGACCCACGCGCACCGCGTCGAAAAGCTCGCGCTGCGGCTGTACGAGCAGCTCGCCGAGGGCGGCCGCGACGACAACGAATACCCCATGCAGATGCTGTCGTGGGCGGCCAGGCTGCAGGAAATCGGCCTGACGGTCGCGCACTCCGGCTACCACAAGCATTCGGCCTACATCGTCGCCAACGCCGACATGCCGGGTTTCTCCCGGATGGAGCAGTCGCAGCTGTCGATGATGGTGCTCGCACACCGCGGCTCGCTGTCGAAGCTGAAGGGCCTGGTCGGGCAGGACCACGACTGGTCGCTGCTGGTGGCGCTGCGCCTGGCAGCCCTGCTCTACCGCAGCCGCAGCGACATGCGCCTGCCCGCCGTGCGCGTTTCGCGCCGGAAGTCGGCGTTCAGCTTCGACATCGACGCGCGCTGGCTGGCGGCCAATCCGCTCACGGCCGCAGAGCTGCGCGACGAGATCAGGGAATGGCGCGGGCTGGGCATCGAGCTGTCGGTGCCGCAACTCGCCGAGATCGAAGCCGCGTCAGAGCCGCCCGGGGCCGGCTAGCCTGCCGGTACGGGCCGGTGTTGCGCGCCCTCGCCGAACTCCTGCTCGAGGCGCTCGCAGAGCGCGCGCAGGATCTTGGTGCGCGCGTAGAGCTTGTCCTCCGCCTCCACCAGGACCCAGGGCGCGTGGCCCGTCGAGGTGCGGTCCACCATCTCGTTCACTGCTCCGGCGTAGGCCTGCCATTTCGCGCGGTTGCGCCAGTCCTCGGGCGTGATCTTGAAGCGCTTGAATCCGGTTTCCTGGCGCTCCAGGAAGCGACGGAACTGCTCGTCCCTGCTGATCGCGAGCCAGAACTTGACCACGATCGCGCCGGCGCGCGCGAGCTGGCGCTCGAAGTCGTTGATCTCGTCGTATGCGCGCTTCCAGTCCGCCGGGGCGGCGAAGCCTTCCACGCGCTCGACCAGCACCCGGCCGTACCACGAGCGGTCGAAGATGGCGAAGCGCCCGTGTGCCGGCACGTGGCGCCAGAAGCGCCACAGGTAAGGCTGCGCCCTTTCCTCCTCCGACGGGGCGGCCACCGGCACGATTTCGTACCAGCGCGCGTCGAGCGCACGGATCACGCGGCGGATGGCGCCGCCCTTGCCGGCGGCGTCCTGGCCCTCGAACACCAGCACCACGGAGCGCTTGCGCAGCCGCCGGTGACGCGACAGGCCGTTCAGGCGCGCCTGCAGGCGGTCGAGTTCCTCCTCGTACCTGCGGCGGTCGAGCCGCGCCGACAGGTCGAGCGTCGCCAGCACGTCGCGCGCCGCGGCAGCACCGACACTGCCACGCCGCCGCCGTTGCGGCGCATCGAGCCGCAGCCGCATGGCGGCAAGCAGCGTTCTGCCCACGGCAAGGTTGCGAAACTGCTCGTCGGCTCCGTCCACCACCAGCCAGGGCGCGGCTTCCGTGCTGGTCCGGCGCATTGCCGCCTCGGCCGTCTTCAGGAAGCGGCCGTGGTGGCGGAAACGCTGCCAGTCCTCTTCGCGAATGCGCCAGCGCGTCAGCGGGTCGGCCTCCAGCGTCTTCAGGCGTTTCTTCTGCGCCGGCATGGACAGATGGAACCAGAACTTGAGCAGCAGCACGCCCTCGTCCGCGAGCAGGCGCTCGAAGCGCGCCACGCGCTCCAGGCGGGACTTGAAGGCCTGGCGGCCGAGGTTGCCGAACGCGCGGCCGCGCAGCACGTCGCCGTACCACGCATTGCCGAACACGCCCATCCTTCCCTTCGGCGGCAGCGCCTGCCAGTAGCGCCACATCGCCGGCCGGCTGCGCTCCTCGCCGCTCTGCGGGCCGAAAGCCCGCGTCCGGATGTGGCGCGCGTCCATCCACTCGTTCAGCAGATTGATGGTCTCGCTCTTGCCGGCGCCGTCGAAACCCTCGACCAGCACGATCACCGGAAAGCGCGCGGCCCGGAACAGGTCGTACTGCGCGTCGAGCAACGCTTCGCGTAACTGCGGCTCCTCGCGCTCGTATTGCGAGCGCGACACGGGGCGCGTGGCGGGCAGCGACGCAAGGAAGCAGGGTTTCACAGGAAATCCGGCGCGATCACGGCGCGCACCACGACCTGCGGCAGCTCGCCGCGCAGCCGGTGGGACAGCCACCAGATGCCGCCCTTGCGCACGCTCCATGGCATCGGCTCGCCCGCCATCAGCGTCGACGCCACCAGGCCCAGCGTGGGCTGGTGGCCCACCACCAGCACGGCGCCGCCGTGTTCCGGCCATTGCGCCGCCGCGAGCACGGCCTGGGGCGAGGCACCCGGAGCGAGGTCGCGCACGATTTCGTAATCGCCGGTCAGGGCATCGGCGGTCTGCAGGGCGCGGCGCGCGGGGCTCACGAGCACGCACGTTTTTTTCGGCAGCCGCGGCTTGAGCCAGCCCGCGACTTCGGCGGCCTGCCTCTCGCCCTTGGCCGTGAGCGGGCGGGCGAGGTCCGGCGAACCGTCGGCGGCATCCGCATGCCGCCACAGGATCAGGTCCACGGTCCGAGGGCTTCCGTCGGTCCCGGCGCGGCGGCTCAGCTCGGCGCCGGCATCGATGCCAGCTTCGCGAGCAGCGCCGCCTGCGCCGCATCGCGCTTGCCGTGAGCTGTCTTGCGGCGGCTGTAGCGGCCGTCGCCGTCCATTTCCCAGGCTTCGCCGATGTCGGCCAGGTAGGTTTTCAGGGACTCGTCGACCACGCGCTTCTTCAGCCGCTCGTCGAGCACCGGGAAGCAGACCTCTACGCGCCGGAAGAAGTTGCGGTCCATCCAGTCGGCGCTGGACAGCAGCACCGAATCGCTGCTGCGGAAATGGAATACGCGGTGGTGTTCCAGGAAGCGCCCGATGACGGACCGCACGCGGATGTTGTCGGACAGGCCGGGAATGCCGGGGCGCAGCGCGCACACGCCGCGGATGACGAGGTCGACCTGCACGCCGGCCATGGACGCCTCGTACAGCGCGGAGATGATCTCCGGCTCGAGCAGCGCGTTCATCTTGGCGACGATGCCGGCCGGCCGGCCGGCCCTGGCGGCCTCGGTCTCCTGGCGGATCGCGGCGAGGATTTGCGCGTGCAGCGTGAAAGGCGACTGCCAGAGGTATTTCAGCTTCCCGGCCCTGCCCAGGCCGGTGAGCTGCATGAAGACCTCGTTCACGTCGGCGCCGATGTCTTCGTGGCAGGTGAACAGCCCGAAGTCGGTGTAGGACATGGCCGTGCGTGCATGATAGTTGCCCGTGCCCAGATGCACGTAGCGGCGCAGCGCGTCGCCCTCGCGCCGCAGGACCATGCTCATTTTCGCGTGGGTCTTGTGTCCCACCACGCCGTAGATCACGTGCGCGCCAACCTCCTCGAGCTTCGCGGCCCAGTTGATGTTGGCTTCCTCGTCGAAACGGGCCATCAGCTCCACGACTACCGTGACTTCCTTGCCGTTGCCGGCGGCCTGCAGCAGGGCCTGCATGAGCTCGGAGTTGGCGCCGGTGCGGTAGACGGTCTGCTTGATCGCCACCACGTCGGGATCGACGGCCGCCTGCTGGAT
The DNA here is from genome assembly GCA_036274775.1 of Burkholderiales bacterium. Lineage (GTDB taxonomy): Bacteria > Pseudomonadota > Gammaproteobacteria > Burkholderiales > JACQAP01 > JACQAP01. The sequence continues at coordinate 9,938 of DASUFB010000022.1, forward strand.
GAAGTTGATGACCGGCCGGAACGACTGGTAGGGATGGTGCAGCAGGATGTCTTCCTTGCGGATCGCCTCGAACAGGTCGGGCGCCTTCATGAGCGCGGCCGGAAATCCGGGCGTGAAGGCCGGATACTTGAGGTCCGGCCGGTCCACGAGGTCGGGGATCTGCATCAGCCGCACGAGGTTCACCGGACCGGTGACCTGGTAGAGGTCCTGCGGCGTCAGGTTGAACTGCTGCAGCAGGAAATCCGATATCTCGGGCGAGCACAGGTCGGCGACCTCCAGGCGCACCGCGTCGCCGAAGTGCCGCTGCGGCAGCTCGCCCTGCAGGGCGAGGCGCAGGTTCTTGACTTCCTCCTCGTCGACGAACAGGTCGCTGTTGCGCGTGACGCGGAACTGGTAGCTGCCGAGCACCTCCATGCCCGAGAACAGCTCGTCCACGTGCGCGTGGATGACGGAGGACAGGAACACGAAGCCGTAGCCCTCGGCGGAGACCTCCTTCGGCAGCAGGATCACGCGCGGCAGCACGCGCGGGGCCTGCACCAGCGCGAGCCCGGAATTGCGGCCGAAGGCGTCCTTGCCGGAGAGCTGCACGCCGAAGTTCAGGCTCTTGTTGAGGATGCGCGGGAAGGGATGCGCGGGATCGAGGCCGATCGGCGTCATGACCGGCATGATCTCCTTCAGGAAATACGCCTTGATCCAGGCCTTCTGCGCATCGCTCCAGTCGGCGCGGCGCAGGAAGCGTACGCCTTCGCGCCCGAGCTGCGGCAGCAGCTCGTCGTTCCAGATCTGGTATTGCCGGGCGACGAGCTCGTGCGCGCGCAGCGAAACTTCGCGGAACACCTGCGACGGCGCCGCGCCGTCGGGGCCGGTGAAGTCGGTGCCGAGCTCGATCTGGGCCTTCAGGCCGGCCACGCGGATCTCGAAGAATTCGTCGAGGTTGTTGCTGACGATGCACAGGAAGCGCAGGCGCTCGAGCAGCGGCACCTCCGCGTCTTCGGCCTGCGCCAGCACGCGGCGGTTGAACTCGAGCTGCGCGAGCTCGCGGTTCAGGTAGAGCTGCGGATTCGAGCGGCGGACCTTGCCCGATTTGTCGGCGACCAGCGCGGCGCGCTTGCGTGCCGCCTTTTCCGGCATGGTCGCACCGGTGCGTTCGCCTGCCTCGGCCTTGGCTGGTGCGGCCTTGCTGGTTTTCTGTTCGCCGGTTTGCATGGCGGGGGCGGGCACACCCGGTCTCGGGTTCGCCCGGCGAGTCGCACTATTCCTTCGATGGCGGGACGTAGCCTGAGGCCGCGTCGGCGCCGGAGCCGAAAAAATACTTCTCGGTCTGCTCGAGCAGGTACTTGCGGGCCTTGGGGTCCGCGAGGCTCAGCCGGTTCTCGTTGACCAGCATCTTCTGGTGCTCGAGCCAGCCCGTCCATGCCTCCCTGGAGACGTTCTCGAACAGGCGCCTGCCGAGCTCGCCGGGGAACGGGGGAAAATCAAGCCCCTCCGCTTCCCGGCCCAGCTTGACGCACTTGACCGTCCTTGCCATTTTTTTGCCATCAACAGGTTAGAGGGAAATCCGGGTGCCGTGGTTACAGTCCCGTGACAGGAAACCGGCGCGGGATTTCGGGCAATTATAGGCCCGTCGCGGGTGGGCGCCCGCCGGCTACAGCTGCTTGACCAGGACCTTGGAGCGGCGCTGGTAGTTGTACAGGGCCTGCTTCTGCTTCGGCAGGCTTTCCACGCCGGCCTCGCGGAAGCCGTGCTCGATGAACCAGTGCGAGGCGCGCGTGGTCAGCACGAACAGGCGCTTGACCCGCGATTTCTTCGCCTTCTCCTCGATCCACTTCAGCAGCAGCTCGCCGCTGCCCGCATCGCGGTAATCCGGCGCGACCGCCAGGCAGGCGAGCTCGGCAGCCTTCTCGCCGGCGAAGGGATACAGCGCGGCACAGCCGACGATGAGCCCGTCGTGCTCGAGCACGCCGAAGCGCCCGATCTCGCGCTCGAGCAGCTCCCGCGAGCGCTTGACCAGCGTGCCCTCGGCCTCCAGGGGCTCGATCAGGCCGATGATGCCGCGCACGTCCTCGACGGTCGCGTCGCGCAGCTGCTCGAGCGGGTCGCGGCTGACCATGCTGCCCACGCCGTCGCGCGTGAACAGCTCGAGCAGCAGCGCGCCGTCGGCGTGCCGGCTGATCAGGTGCACCCTCTCGGCACCGCCCTTGCAGGCCTTGATCGCGTGCGGCAGGTAGAGCCGCTCGTCGTCCGAGCGCAGCGCACCCTTGCGCATCAGCTTTTCGGCGTCCGACACCGTGAGCTCGCGCAGCAGCCGCCCGCCCTTCGATTTCAGCCCCGGTTCCTCCATGAGGAAAATGAGCTTCGCCGCGCCCAGTGCGATCGCCGTTTCCGCCGCCACGTCCTCGAGCGTCAGGTTGAAGATCTCGCCGGTGGGGGAATAGCCGAGCGGGGAGAGCAGCACGAGCTCGCCGTCGTCGAGGCGCACGTTGATCGCATCCGCGTCGACCTTGCGGACCTCGCCCGTGTAGCACATGTCCACGCCGTCGACGACGCCGCGCGGGCGCGCGATCACGAAATTACCCGAGGCGACGCGGATGTCCGCGTTGGCCATCGGCGAGTTCGGCAGACCCATCGACAGCAGCGCCTCGATCTCGACGCGCACCTGGCCGCTTGCCTGCTTCACGCAGGCGAGCGCGCCTTCGTCGGTGACGCGCATGCCGCGCACGTACCTCGGCTCCAGGCCGGCGGCCTTCATCTGCGCCTCGATCTGCGGGCGCGCACCGTGCACCAGCACCAGCCGCACGCCCAGGCTTGCCAGCAGGTTCAGGTCGTGCGTGAGCGCGACGAAGGAGCCGTCCATGACGACCTCGCCGCCGAAGGCGACGACGAACGTGCGCCCGCCGAAGGCGTGCACGTACGGCGCCGCCTCGCGGAACCACTTGACGAAATCGGCCTGCTTGGAGGGCTGCATCGCCCGCTTACTTGGGCTGCATCCTGATGGCGCCGTCGAGCCTGATGACCTCGCCGTTCAGCATGGTGTTCTGGACGATGGCTGCGACCAGCTGCGCGTACTCGGCCGGTTTCCCGAGCCGCGGCGGAAAGGGCACCATCTTGCCGAGCGCGTCCTGCACCTCCTGCGGCATGCCGAGCAGCATCGGGGTTTCGAAGATGCCGGGCGCGATGGTGACCACGCGGATGCCGTTGCGCGACAGGTCGCGCGCGATCGGCAGCGTCATGCCGACGATGCCGCCCTTGGAGGCCGAATAGGCGGCCTGCCCGATCTGCCCGTCGAAGGCCGCGACCGAGGCCGTGTTGACGATCACGCCGCGCTCGCCGCCCGCGTTGGGCTGGCCCTTGCCCATCGCGTCGGCCGCGAGCCGGATCATGTTGAAGGTGCCAACGAGGTTGATGTTGATGACGCGCGCGAATTTCTCCAGCGAATGCGGGCCGTCCTTGCCGACGGTCTTTTCGCCGATGGCGATGCCGGCGCAGTTGACCAGGCCCTGCAGGCCGCCGAAGTTCTTCAGCGCCGCTTCGACGGCGGCCCTGCCGTGGTCCTCGCGCGTGACGTCGCACTCGACGAAACGGACGCTCTTGCCGAGCTTCGCGGCGAGCGCTTCGCCCTGCGCCCTGGCTACGTCCGCGATGATGGCGTTGCCGCCCGCCGAGACGACCAATTCGACGGTGGCGGCCCCGAGCCCCGAGGCTCCGCCGGTGACGATGAAAGTGCTGTTGCGGATGTCCATGTCGTTGTATCCAGTGTGCGCCGGATCAGGCAGCGGCGAAGTATAGCAGCGGGGGCTAAAAATCCCCCCACAGCGCCTGCATCGCCGCCAGCGCGGCGAGTGCCGCGGTCTCGGTGCGCAGCACGCGCGGGCCCAGGCGCACGGCGACGAAGCCGCGCGCCTGCGCGATCTCGACTTCGGCACGCGTGAGCCCGCCTTCGGGACCGGCGAGCAGCAGGATTCTGCCGGGCGGCGGCGCGATCTCGCTCAGCGCGGTCGGCGCATCGGGCGACAGCAGCAGGCGGGTCTCCGGCGCGTCGGGCAGCGTGCCGATCCATTCCCGGAATTCGCGCAGCGGCGCGACCGGCGGCACGCGGTTGCGGCCGCACTGCTCGCAGGCGGCCGCAACCAGGTTCTGCCAGTGCTCCACGCGCCGCTGCGCGCGCTCGTCCCGGAGCCTGACCACGCTGCGTTCCGTGGCGACGGGCTGGATCGCCGCCACGCCGAGCTCCACGGCCTTCTGCAGGGTGAAGTCCATGCGCTCGCCGCTGGACAGGCCCTGCACGAGGCACACGTCGAGCCGGGATTCCCGCTCGACGGCCCGGTGTGCGCCGGTCTTGACCCAGACCTCCCCGCGCTCGATGCGCGTGATGCGGGCGTCGAATTCCCCGCCGCGGCCGTCGAACAGCACGGCCGCGTCGCCGGTCTCCAGGCGCAGCACGCGCGCCGCGTGGTGGGCGGCTTCCGCCGGCAGGCGCAGCTCCGAGCCGTTGCCCAGCTTGTCGCGGATGTGGAACCTGGCGCCGGATTTGGCCGGGGCTTTCTTGCCTAAGTCTTTAGCCATGCTAAGATTTTGCCATGCACCAAAGCCACTGTCCCCCTGTCGCCCGGCAACGTCCGGCGCGGGAGGCCGCCAACTGACCATGGCCCAGCCGCCGGTTTGCGATTTCGGCTGGAAGGCACCGGCTTTCGAGCTGCCGGCGACCGACGGCAGGCGTTACGCGCTGGCCGGCGTGCGCGGCCCGGCCGGGCTGCTGGTCATGTTCATCTGCAACCATTGTCCATACGTGAAGGCGATACGGGAAAAGCTCGTGCGCGAGGCGAAGGAGCTGAAGGCGCTCGGCATCGGTATCGTCGCGATCAACGCCAACGATCCCGAGGACTATCCCGAGGATTCGTTCGACAACATGAAGGCGGTGGCACGCGACTTCGGCTTCCCGTTCGCCTACCTGTTCGACGAGTCCCAGGACGTTGCGCGCGCCTACGGCGCGGTATGCACGCCCGATTTCTTCGGCTTCAACGGCGAGCTTGAGCTGCAGTACCGCGGCCGGCTCGACGCATCCCGCACGACGCCGGTGCCGAACGTGCGCCGCGACCTGTACGAGGCCATGAAGATGGTCGCGCAGACCGGGAAGGGGCCCGCCGAGCAGGTCCCGAGCATGGGGTGCTCGATCAAATGGAGGCGGTGATCCGTCCGGTGCGCGGCATGCTGCAGGAGGTCATCGCGTGCGTGCGCGAAGTCGCCGCGAAGGAGGTCATGCCGCGCTACCTCAAGGTCGCGCAGCAGCGCAAGTCCGACGGCAGCCTGTTCACCGCGGCGGACCTCGCCGCTCAGGAAGCCCTGTCGCAGACGCTGCCCGAGATCTACCACGGCCCGATCGTCGGCGAGGAGATGACGCCGGAGCAGCAGGCCGAGCGCTGGCTCGCGGGCTCTGATGGCCTGTGGTGCGTCGATCCGATCGACGGCACCTCCAATTTCGTCAACGGCCTGCCGTATTTCGCGGTGTCGGTGGCACTGATGAAGAAGGGCCGCAGCGTGCTGGGCGTGGTCTACGACCCGGTCGCAGACGAGATGTTCTACGCCGAGCAGGGCGGCGGCGCCTACCTGAACGGTGAGCCGCTGCCGATCAAGGAGCATGTGCCCCACCTGAGAAACGCCATGGCGCAGGTGGATTTCAAGCGCCTGCCCGAGCGCCTTGCGCGCGAGCTGGTCGCCGGCCCGCCCTATGCATCCCAGCGCAATTTCGGCGCCAGCACGCTGGAGTGGTGCTATGTCGCGGCCGGCCGTTTCGACGTCTACCTGCACGGCGGCCAGAAGCTCTGGGACTACGCCGCCGGCTCGCTGATCCTGCAGGAGGCGGGTGGGGTCATGTGCACGCTGCAGCACGACGACTTCTGGGTCGACACCCTGTGGCAGCGCTCGGCCGTCGCCGCGCGCGACGTCACGCTGTTCGACGCCTGGAAGCGCTGGATCCGCGCCCGCCAGTAGCCGGCCTTTCCTTGACCGGCCTGACCGATGCCGGTATCTTGCGAAGTTTTCGCAGCACAATCTCAACTGACTGTTTTTCGGGTGTTTCCATGGAACTGACCGCCGGCGTTACCACCGAGTTGTCCGGGGCCGAGATCACGTTGCGATGCCTGCAGGAAGAGGGCGTCGAGTTCATGTTCGGCTATCCGGGCGGCGCGGTGCTTCCCCTGTACGACGAAATCTTCAAGCAGGAGAAGGTCAAGCACGTGCTGGTACGCCACGAGCAGGCGGCGGTGCACGCAGCGGACGCCTATGCGCGCTCGACCGAGAAGGTCGGCGTCGTGCTCGTCACCTCCGGTCCCGGCGTGACCAACGCGGTGACCGGCATCGCCACGGCCTACATGGACTCGGTTCCCATCGTCGTCATCACCGGCCAGGTGCCCACGCACGCCATCGGCCAGGACGCGTTCCAGGAAGTCGACGCGGTCGGCGTCACGCGTCCCTGCGTGAAGCACAATTTCCTGGTCAAGGACGTCAGGGACCTCGCGGCCACGATGAAGAAGGCGTTCTACCTCGCCGCCACCGGTCGCCCCGGGCCGGTGCTGGTGGACATCCCCAAGGACGTTCAGACCGCGAAGACCAATTTCTTCTACCCGCAAACCGTCCCGATGCGCTCGTACAACCCCGTGGTGAAGGGGCATGGCGGCCAGATCCGCAAGGCGATCCAGCTGCTGCTGGAAGCGAAGCGGCCGATGATCTATACCGGCGGCGGCATCGTGCTGGGCAACGCGGCGGCGGAACTCACGCAGCTCGTGCGCGCGCTGGGTTTCCCGTGTACGAACACGCTGATGGGGCTGGGCGGCTACCCGGCGACCGACCCGCAGTTCGTCGGCATGCTCGGCATGCACGGCACGTTCGAGGCCAACATGGCGATGCAGGACTGTGACGTGCTGCTCGCCGTCGGCGCGCGCTTCGACGACCGCGTGATCGGCAACCCGGCGCATTTCTTCCGCGAGGACCGCAGGATCATCCATGTCGACATCGACCCGTCGTCGATCTCCAAGCGCGTGCGCGTGGACGTTCCCATCGTCGGCGATGTGCGCGAGGTGCTGCAGGAGATGAACCGCCAGCTCGCGGCAGCGAAGGAAAGGCCGGACCCGGTGGCGCTGAAGGCGTGGTGGGACCAGATCAGCGCCTGGAAGGGTCGCGACTGCCTGAAGTACGACCGCGCCGCGAAGATCATCAAGCCGCAGTACGTCGTGGAAAAGCTCTACGAGCTGACCCGGGGCACGGACCTGTTCCTGACCTCGGACGTGGGCCAGCACCAGATGTGGGCGGCGCAGTTCTACAAGTTCGACAAGCCGCGCCGCTGGATCAACTCCGGCGGTCTCGGCACCATGGGCGTGGGTCTGCCCTATGCGCTGGGCGTGCAGCTCGCGCACCCGAAGGCCACGGTCGCCTGCATCACCGGCGAGGCCAGCATCCAGATGTGCATCCAGGAGCTGTCCACCGCGAAACAGTACAGGCTGCCGGTCAAGATCGTGAACCTGAACAACCGCTACATGGGCATGGTGCGCCAGTGGCAGGAATTCTTCCACGGCAACCGCTACGCCGAGTCCTACATGGACGCGCTGCCCGACTTCGTGAAGCTGACCGAGGCCTACGGCCATGTCGGCATGCGCATCGACAAGCCGCAGGACGTCGAGCCCGCGCTGAAGGAGGCGTTCGCCCGCAAGGACGAGCTGGTATTCCTGGATTTCGTGACCGACCAGACCGAGAACGTGTTCCCGATGGTGCCCGGCGGCAAGGGCCTGTCGGAGATGATCCTGGTCTGATCGCCCATGCGCCACATCATCTCGCTACTCATGGAAAACGAGCCGGGCGCACTGTCGCGCGTGGCCGGCCTGTTCTCCGCGCGCGGCTACAACATCGAGTCTCTGACCGTCGCGCCCACCGAGGACGCGTCGCTGTCGCGCATGACCGTCGTCACGGCGGGCTCCGACGACGTGATCGAGCAGATCACCAAGCAGCTCAACAAGCTGGTCGACATCGTCAAGGTCGTGGACCTTTCCGGCGGGGACCACATCGAACGCGAGCTCATGCTGGTCAAGGTGCGCGCCTCGGGCAAGGATCGCGAGGAGATGAAGCGCATGGCGGACATCTTCCGCGGCCGCATTCTCGACGTGACCGACAAGGCTTACACCATCGAGCTCACCGGCACCGGCGCGAAGCTCGACGCCTTCCTGGGCGCGCTCGAACCGGGCGTGATCCTGGAAACGGTGCGCACCGGCGCCTCGGGTATCGGCCGCGGCGAGCGCATTCTGAAAGTACAGTGAGGAGTCGGGGGTCGGGAGTGAGGGGGAAACAGCGGTTCCGATCCCTCGCCCCTCGCCCCTCATCCCTCGCGCATTTCTCACTTTAGGGGGAACATTGAAAGTCTTCTACGACAAGGACGCGGACCTGCGTCTGATCAAGGGCAAGAAAGTCACCATCCTGGGCTACGGTTCGCAGGGGCACGCGCATTCGCTGAACCTCAAGGACTCCGGCGTCAAGGTCACCGTCGGCCTGCGCAAGGGCGGCGCCTCCTGGGACAAGGCCAGGAAGGCCGGCTTCGACGTGAAGGAGCCGTCCGAGGCCGTCAGGAACGCCGACTTCGTGATGATCCTGCTGCCCGACGAGAACATCGCCGCGGTCTACAAGGAAGTCGAGGCGAGCCTGAAGAAGGGCGCCGCGCTGGCCTTTGCCCATGGCTTCAACATCCACTTCGGCCAGGTCGTGCCGCGCGCGGACCTCGACGTCGTGATGGTCGCGCCCAAGGCGCCGGGCCACACCGTGCGCTCGACGTTCGCCCAGGGCGGCGGCGTGCCGATGCTGATCGCGATCCACCAGAACCCGTCCAAGAAGGCGCGCGACCTCGCGCTGTCGTATGCCGCGGCCATCGGCGGCGGCAAGGCCGGCATCATCGAGACCAACTTCCGCGAGGAGACCGAGACCGACCTGTTCGGCGAGCAGGTCGTGCTCTGCGGCGGCACCACGGCACTCATCCAGGCGGGCTTCGAGACGCTGGTCGAGGCCGGCTATGCCCCCGAGATGGCCTACTTCGAGTGCCTGCACGAACTCAAGCTGATCGTCGACCTGATCTACGAGGGCGGCATCGCGAACATGCGCTACTCGATCTCCAACAACGCGGAATACGGTGATTTCACGCGCGGGCCGCGCATCATCACCGAGGAAACCAAGAAGGAGATGAAGAAGATCCTCAAGGAGATCCAGACCGGCGCCTACGCGCAGGAGTTCCTGCTCGAGAACCGCACCGGGGTCACCAAGATGGGCGCCATGCGCCGCATCGGCCGCGAGCACCAGATAGAGATCGTCGGCGAGAAGCTGCGCTCGATGATGCCCTGGATCAAGGCCAACAGGCTGGTGGACAAGAGCAAGAACTAGGATCGGGGATCGAGGAGCGAGGATCGAAGTGAAGTTTTGCGCCCAATCCCCTCCCGCTCCTCGTTCCTCGTTCCCTGGTCCATGACCCCGTATCCCCATCCGATCATCGCAAAGGAAGGCTGGCCGTTCCTGGCGGCAGCCGTCATCGCGTCGGTCGTCGTGACGCTCGGCTGGGGATGGTGGTCGGCGCCGCTCTGGCTCGCCGCCGCCTTCGTCCTGCAGTTTTTTCGCGACCCGCCGCGCAACGTGCCGGCGGATGCCGATGCGGTGATATCCCCCGCCGACGGGCGCATCGTCGCCGTCGGGCAGGCGCGCGATCCCTATCTCGACCGCCAGGCGCTGAAGATCAGCGTGTTCATGAACGTGTTCAACGTGCATTCGAACCGCAGCCCGGTCGACGGTGAGGTAAGGAAAGGCTGGTATTTCGGCGGCAGGTTCCTGAACGCCGCGCTGGACAAGGCCTCGGTCGAGAACGAGCGCAATGCGCTGTGGATTCATGCCGACGGCGGCGCGGAAATCACCTGCGTGCAGGTCGCCGGCCTGATCGCGCGGCGCATTCTCTGCTACGTCAAGGCGAAGGACAGGCTCGTGCGCGGCCAGCGCTTCGGCTTCATCCGCTTCGGCTCCCGCGTCGACGTCTACCTGCCGCCCGATGCCCGGGCCGAGGCGGCCGTCGGCGACAAGGTATTCGCCGGGGAAACCATTCTCGCGCGCCTGCCGGCGGCGAAGACCTGACCGCAGCATGGACAGGCCCTCCCCGAAATCCCGCTGGCTCTCCCGCACCGGCATCCGGCGCACGGGGATCTACTGGCTGCCCAACGCCATCACGACCTGCTCGCTGTTCGCCGGCTTCTACGCCATCGTGCAGGCCATGAACCTGCAGTTCGAGCTCGCGGCCAAGGGCATATTCGTCGCGATGGTGTTCGACGGGCTGGACGGGCGCGTCGCGCGGCTCACGCGCACCCAGAGCGAGTTCGGCGCGGAATACGACAGCCTGTCCGACATGGTTTCGTTCGGGGCGGCTCCTGCGCTGGTCATCTACGAGTGGTCGCTCAAGGGCATGGGCAAGCTGGGCTGGTTCGCCGCTTTCGTCTACTGCGCCTGCGCGGCCCTGCGGCTGGCCCGTTTCAACACCAACATCGACGTGGTCGACAAGCGCTACTTCCAGGGACTGCCCAGCCCGGCCGCCGCCGGGCTCGTCGCCGGGCTGGTGTGGGCGCTCGAGTCCTACGACGTCGCGCGCGCCGACATCCCGCTGCTCGCGTGGGCGCTGACGCTGTTCGCCGGCATTACCATGGTCAGCAGCGTCAAGTTCTACAGCGGCAAGGACATCAACCTGCGCAAGGCGGTGCCGTTTCGCATCCTCGTGATGATCGCGCTCAGCGTCGTAGCGCTGATGCAGGTCGCCAACAACCTGCCCGAGCTGCTGTTCAGCCTGTTCGCGATCTATGCGGCGTCGGGCTACGTGATGTGGGCCGCGGGCAGGCTGCGCCGCAAGCCCGCTTCGCCGCCCCCGCCCCCGTCCGGGGCGGACCGCTAGGCTGCCGGCCCGCGGGGGCTTGCGCCTGCCCGGGAATCGCCTTATATTCGGGCCCATGAAGTCCCGACAGCATGGCCAACCCGCGATCCTTCTTCCCAGCCTCCTGCTGGGCGGCCTGCTGCTGCGCCTCGCGCGCACATAATCCAGCCCCCCATACCGCAGTACCCCAGTCGCCGCCAGGCCGCAGCCCGGCGGCAGCGGCATAAACTCATCGTGCGAGCGCAACCATGATCACGAACCCGTCGCAGAAGTACCGCCCCTTCGCCCCGGTCGCCTTGCCGGACCGGACCTGGCCGAGCAAGGTCATCACCAAGCCTCCCGTCTGGTGCAGCGTGGACCTGCGCGACGGCAACCAGGCGCTCATCGAGCCCATGGACGCCGAGCGCAAGCTGCGCATGTTCACGCACCTGCTGAAGATCGGCTTCAAGGAAATCGAGATCGGTTTCCCGGCAGCCTCGCAGACCGATTTCGACTTCGTGCGCAAGCTCATCGACGAAAACCTGATCCCCGACGACGTGACGGTGCAGGTGCTCACGCAATCGCGGGAGCCGCTGATCCGGCGCACCTTCGAATCCCTGCGCGGCGTGAAGCGGGCGATCGTGCACCTGTACAACTCCACGTCCACCGTGCAGCGCCGTGTGGTGTTCGGGCTGGACCGCCCCGGCATCGTCGCCATCGCCGTCGAGGGTGCCAGGGCGGTGCGCGACTGTGCCGCCGAGCAGCCGGGGACCGACTGGATCTTCCAGTACTCGCCCGAGAGCTTCACGGGCACCGAGCTGGACTTCGCGGTCGAGATCTGCGACGCCGTCAACGGAGTCTGGAAGCCGACGCCGGAGAAGCCGGTGATCCTGAACCTGCCGGCCACCGTGGAAATGTCCACGCCGAACGTCTATGCAGACCAGATCGAATGGTTCGGCCGCCACATCGCCAACCGCCACAGCATCGTGCTGTCCGTGCACCCTCACAACGACCGCGGCTGCGCGGTGGCTGCCGCCGAGCTCGCCGTCATGGCCGGCGCGCAGCGCATCGAGGGTTGCCTGTTCGGCAACGGCGAGCGCACCGGCAACGTCGACCTCGTCACGCTCGCGATGAACCTCTACACGCAGGGCGTCCATCCCGGGCTGGATTTTTCCGACATCAATGCGGTGATCCGCACGGTCGAGCACTGCAACCAGCTCCCGGTGCATCCGCGCCACCCGTACGGCGGCGAGCTGGTGTTCACGGCGTTCTCCGGGTCGCACCAGGATGCCATCAAGAAGGGGCTGGCCGCGCGCAGGGCGGACGACCTCTGGGAAGTGCCCTACCTGCCGATCGACCCCGCCGACCTTGGCCGTGCCTACGACGCCGTCATCCGCGTGAACAGCCAGTCGGGCAAGGGCGGCATCGCCTATCTGCTCGAGCGTGATTTCGGCTTCTCGCTGCCGCGCCTTCTGCAGATCGAGTTCAGCCAGGTGATCCAGGCCATCACGGATGCGACCGGCAAGGAGCTTTCCTCGGTGTCGATCAAGGAGGCCTTCGACCGCGAGTACCTGAAGGTCGACACGCCGTTCGGCTACATCGAGCACCGCATCACGCACGACGCGGGGCACGGCGAAATCGAGCACGTGTCCGCGCGGCTGAAGCTGAACGGGCGCGAGATCGCCATCACGGGCAAGGGCAACGGCCCGGTGGACGCGTTCGTGCAGGCGCTGCGCGACGGCTGCGGCGTGGACGTGCACGTCATGAACTACCACGAGCACGCGGTCGGCGGCGGCGAGGATGCCACGGCGGTGGCCTATGTGCAGATCCGCATGGGCCGCGAGCAGAGCCTGTACGGCGTCGGCATGCACGGCAACATCGTCACGGCCACGCTGCGGGCGGTGCTCTCGGCCGTGAACCGCGCAGCGCAGAGAGGCCTGATCACGGTGGGGGAGCCGGGACCGCGCGCGGCCGCCGCTTGAGCGCCGGCGCCACGCGGCACGGAAAAGCCCGCCGTGAGGCGGGCTTTTTCATTCATGGGCGACGCCGCGACCGCGACAGGATAAACTTCGTCCCAGGCCGGGAAATTTTCCCGCATGCGGTCCCGGCCGTGCTCCGCAGACCATGGTTACCGAAAACAACACAGGCCGCGCGCCGCACAGGATCGTGATCGTCGGTGGCGGGGCGGGAGGCCTCGAGCTGGCGACCCGCCTCGGCCGCACGCTGGGCCGCCGGCGCAAGGCTCTGGTCACCCTGGTCGACCGCTTCCGCACCCATCTGTGGAAGCCGCTGCTGCACCAGGTCGCCGCCGGCAGCATGGACCTGAACGACCACGAACTCGACTACCTCTACCAAGCGCACTGGCACCATTTCCACTTTCGCCTCGGCAGCATGAACGGCCTGGACCGCGAGGCGAAGCAGATCCGGCTCGCGCCCACGTTCGACGAGGCCGGCAACGAAGTGATCCCCGCGCATACGATCGCCTACGACACGCTGGTCATGGCAGTGGGCAGCACAACCAACGACTTCAACACGCCCGGGGCCGCGAAGCATGCCATCTCGCTCGACAATCCGGGCCAGGCCGCGCTGTTCCATTCGCGGCTGCTGAACGCCTGCCTGCGTGCGAACGCGCAGCCGGGGCCGCTGCAGAAGGGCCAGCTGCACATCGCGATCATCGGCGCAGGCGCCACGGGCGTGGAGCTCGCGGCCGAGCTGCACAACACCATCCGCGAGTTCGTTTCCTTCGGCCTGGACCGCATCGACCCGGCGCGCGACATCAAGATCAGCGTCATCGAAGCCGCGCCCAAGATCCTGCCGGCCCTGCCGGAGCGCCTGTCCACCGCGGTACTCGGCCTGCTGCAGAAGCTCAACGTGGAGGTGCTCACCGGCGAGCGTGTCACCGGGGTGTCGGCGGAGGGCGTGAAGACGGCCGCGGGGCGTGACGTGCCCGCGGAGCTCGTGGTCTGGGCCGCCGGCATCAAGGCGCCGGATTTTCTGAAGGACCTCGACGGCCTGGAGACCAACCGCATCAACCAGCTCGTCGTCACGCAGACCCTGCAGGCCACGCGCGACCCGGACGTCTTCGCTTTCGGCGACTGCGCAGCCTGCCCCTGGCCGGAGAAAAATTCCACCATCCCGCCGCGCGCGCAGTCGGCGCACCAGCAGTCCACGCACCTGGCGAAAATGCTGCCGCGGCGGTTGCGCGGCGAGGACGTCAGGCCCTTCGTCTACCGGGATTTCGGCTCCCTGGTCTCGCTGGGCAAGTTCAGCACCGTTGGCAGCCTGATGGGCGGGCTCACGCGCGGCAGCGTCATGATCGAGGGCTATTTCGCCAAGCTCATGTACCTCTCGCTCTACAAGATGCACGAGCTCGCGCTGCACGGCTTCACCAAGGTTTTCCTGGATACGCTCGCGCGCGTGATCACGAGGCGCACCGAGCCCCACGTCAAGCTGCACTGAGGGGCCGGCCATGGCGCATCGCGATCTCATGCTGGCATACGCGATGGCGGCGTTTCTGGGCGGCTGCTCGACGCTGCCCTACACCTCTAGGCCGATCGATCCGGAGGCGGCCGCGGCGTCCTACCAGGCGCGCAGCGTGGACGCCGAAGGGCTCAAGGCGTTCGCCGTCGCCAACGGCTACGACGCGGCGCAGTGGCCGCCCGCGCAATGGGGTCTGCAGGAGCTCACCCTGGCGGCGCTTTACTTCCATCCCGACATCCGCATGGCCCGCGCGCGGGCCGCCGTCGCGCGCGCCGAGCTCGGGTCCGCGTCCTCTGCGCCACCCTGGTCGGCAAGGCTTGCCCCGGAATACCACAGCCGCCAGCTGCCGGAGGACAAGGCGCCGTGGTCGCTCGGATTGCAGCTGGAGATTCCGCTGGTCGCCCAGAGCAAGAAGGCGGCGCGCGTGGAACGCGGCACCTTTCTCTCCGATGCGGCGGACCTGGACGTGGCCGATGCCGCATGGATCGCGCGCGCGCGCGTGCGCGACAGCTACATGGAACTGGCGGCGAGCGGCGAGGCCCTGGCCCTGATCGACGCGCAGCTGCAGGCCCGCGACCAGCTGCAGGCGCTCGTCGCGCGCCGCGTGGAGGCGGGCCTTGCCTCCGCACAGGATCTCGGCATCGAGCGCCTGGTGGTCTCGCAGCTCGGCCTGCTGCGTGGCCAGCAGGCGGCGCGCCGCCAGCGTGCCCAGGGTGAGCTCGCGGCAGCGCTCGGGCTGCCCCTGGACGTGGTCGAGCGCATGTCCATCCGCACCGAGGTGCGCGAAGACACGGGGGTCATGCTTGACGCCGCGACGCTGCAGCGTCTGGCGTTGCGCAACCGGCTGGACGTGCATCGCAAGCTGCTGGAGTTCGGCGCGGCCGACGCCGAGGTGAAAGCCGCGGTGGCGGCGCAGAACCCCGAGATCACGCTCGGGCCGGGCTATGCCTGGGACCAGGGCGACAACGTCTGGTCGCTGGCAGTGGGTTTCACCCTGCCGTCCGGCCAGGCCCGGGCCGGCGTGCGCGAGGCCCAGGCGCGGCGCGAGCTGGCCGCGGAAAGCTTCGCCGCAATCCAGGCTGGCGCGATTTCGGCGGCACAACGCGCGGCAGCGCAGGTCCGCCAGGCCCGCGACCGCGTGGACGCCGCGAGCCGGCAGCTGCAGCTGCAGCGCGAGCAGGAAGCCCGCATCGCACGCCAGTTCGACAGCGGTGCCGCCGACCGCGTGCAGCGCGTGGGCGCCCGGCTGGAGACGCTGGCCGCCGAGACGGTGCTCCAGGCGGCCCGCGTGGAACAGTCGCGCGCCACGGCCGGCCTGGAGGACGCCATCCAGCGGCCGCTGCTCGGCGATTTCCGCCAGCTTCCCGACGTTCGAGTCGCGCCCGCCACCGCGCTCGCGAACACGGCGGGCACGCCATGAGCGCGGCGGGGT
Source organism: Burkholderiales bacterium (assembly GCA_036274775.1). Classification (GTDB taxonomy): domain Bacteria; phylum Pseudomonadota; class Gammaproteobacteria; order Burkholderiales; family JACQAP01; genus JACQAP01. The sequence continues at coordinate 25,759 of DASUFB010000022.1, forward strand.
TGCAATGAAGATGCGGCCCGCCTACGCGGTCATCGCAGCGATGGCCGGCATCATCGCCGTGCTGTCCTGGTCGCTCATCTATTTCTCGCGCGACGAGCTCGGCACGCAGGCAAAGGGGCGAGACGACGACGTCAAGACGGTTTCCATGGCCGGCATCGACGAAGGCCGGCCGGTCGTGCGGCTGTCGGCGCAAAGCCAGAAGGCAGCCGGCATCGTGGTGGCGTCGCTCGAGACCGAGAAAAGGTCGGCTTCCTTCGAGGTCTACGGCCTGGTCGTGAACCTGCAACCCCTGGCGGAGGCGCGCGGGCGCTACCTCGCAGCGGTGGCGGAGGCGACCGCGGCCAGGGCTTCCGCCGCGGCGGCCGAGTCCGAGGCGCGCCGCATGGACGCGCTGTTTCGCGACGACCGCAACGTGTCCGAGCGGGCGGCGAGGGCTGCACAGGCGAAATATCAGTCCGAACTGGCCCGGAAGGTGGCGGCGGAGCAGGCGGTCGCGAGCCTGCGCGACGCCATGCGTGGCAGCTGGGGGGAGGCCGTCACCGCGTGGGCGGTGACCCCGGATTCTCCGGTCATGCATGCGCTGATGCACCAGTCGTCGTTCCTCGTTCAGCTCGTGTACCCCTTCGATCGCCCGCGAGCCGCGATGCGGGGGCGCATCGCGATCGCGCCAGCGGTGGCGCGCGCGCGCCCGCAGCCGGCGAGCTTCGTCGGCGAATCCCCGCAACTCGACCCGGCGTTCCCCGGCGAAACCTATTTCTACCTGGTCGGCGGCGCGGGTTTCCGTGCGGGCATGCGCGTGGTCGCGCGCGTTCCCACGGGCGACGCAGCGGTGACCGGCGTCGTCGTGCCCGCGGCCGCCGTCGTCTGGCACGCGGGCAAGGCCTGGGCCTACGTGAAGGACGAGGAAGGCTTCGCGCGCCACGAGGTGTCCACGGCGGACGAGGTCGAGGGCGGATGGTTCAACGCCACCGGCTTCGACGAGGACGACGAGGTCGTCGTCAGCGGCGCGCAGCTGCTGCTTTCCGAGGAACTGAAGTACCAGATCCGCAATGAAAACGACGATTGACCTCACCCCCCGCCTTCTCCAGCGAACTGGAGAGGGGGCTTGAACCCGCGCCGATCGCAAGGCGGCACGCCCTTTCACCCTCTCCGCCCTTTGGGGGGAGAGGGACGGGGTGAGGTGGGATGATCTCCTTCATCGTCAGGCAGTCGATCCGGTACCCGGGCGTCATCGTCGCGCTGGCGCTGACCATCGTCGTCTATGGGCTGTACACGCTGTCGCGCGCGCACCTGGACGTCTTTCCCGAGTTCTCCCCGAGCCAGGTCGTGATCCAGACCGAGGCGCCCGGGCTGTCGGCGGAGCTGGTGGAAACCCAGATATCGCAGCGCATCGAGAACGCGCTTTCCGGCGCGTCGGGGCTCGACAGCCTGCGCTCGCAGTCCATTCCCGGCCTGTCCGTCGTGCACGTGTTCTTCCAGGACGGCTCCGACGTCTACCGCAACCGCCAGGTCGTCGCCGAGCGCCTTGCCGTGCTGGCGGGCCAGCTTCCCGCCGGCATCGTGCCGGCGATGACGCCGCTCACCTCCTCGGCAAGCACGGTACTGGGTGTCGGCATCACCTCCGACAAGCGCAGCCTCATGGAGCAGCGCTCGCTCACCGACTGGGTCATCCGCCCGCACCTGCTGGCCGTGCGCGGCGTCGCGGAAGTCAACGTCTTCGGCGGCGACGTGCGCCAGTGGCAGGTGCAGGCCGACCCGGACAAGCTGCGGCGTTACGGCTTCTCGCTCGACGACCTGGTCGCGGCGGCCCGCCGCGCGACCGGCGTGGCGGGCGCCGGCTTCGTGAAGACACCGAACCAGCACGTCCTGCTGCAGGTCGACGTGCAGCCCGGCGCGGCGTCCGACGTGGCGCGCGCGGTGCTTGCCTACCGCGACGGCCGCGCGATGCGCATCGGCGACGTGGCCACCGTCGGCGAGGGCGCCGCGCCGTCTATCGGCGCTGCGGCAATAAACGGCAAGCCCGGCGTGTTCATGATGGTCCAGGGCCAGCTCGGCTCGAACACCCATGCCGTGACCCAGGATCTCGAGGCCGCGCTGCGCGAGCTGAAGCCGCTGCTCGCGGCGGAAGGCGTCGAACTGCATCCGGAGCTGTTCCGCCCCGCCAACTTCATCGAGACCGCGGTGCACAACGTCCAGCGCGACATCCTGATCGGCTCGGTGCTGGTCGTGGTGGTGCTGTTCCTGTTCCTGTTCAACGCGCGCACGGCCTTCGTCTGCGCGACGGCGATCCCGGTGTCGCTGCTTGCCGCCGTGCTGGTCCTCGACTATTTCGGCGTGGCGCTGAACATCATGGTCATGGGCGGGCTCGCCATCGCGCTGGGCGAGGTCGTCGACGACGCCATCATCGATACCGAGAACATCTTCCGGCGGTTGCGGCTGAACCGCGCGTCGGCGCAGCCGCGGCCGGCGTGGGAGGTCGTGCTGGGCGCTTCCGTCGAGGTGCGCAGCTCCGTGGTCTACGCGACCTTCATCGTTGCGCTCGTGTTCGTGCCGCTGCTCACGCTGGGCGGCGTCGCGGGCAAGCTGTTCGCTCCGCTGGGCCTTGCCTACATCTTCGCGATCCTCGCTTCGCTGCTGATCGCGGTGACGCTGACGCCCGCGCTGTGCTATCTGCTGATGTCGCGCGCCGGGCTCGCGGCCGAGGACCCGCCGTTCGTGCGCTGGCTCAAGCCGCGCTACCTGTGGCTGCTCGAGCGCATCGAGCGCTATCCGGGGCGCGTGATCACGCTGACAGGCGTCATGATCGCGATCGGCATCGGCATGCTGCCGCTGTTCGCCGGCCAGTTCATCCCCGCGCTGCGCGAGGGCCACTACATCCTGCACATGTCGGCGGTGCCGGGCACGTCGGAGGAGGAGTCGCTGCGCATCGGCAACAGGGTCTCGGAGGCGATCCGCTCGATCAAGGGCGTCAAGTCGGTCGCGCAATGGGTCGGCCGCTCGAAGAACGGCGCCGACACCTTCGGCACGCATTACAGCGAGTTCGAGGTCGAGATCGGCGCGCTTCCTGGCGGCGAGCAGGTGCGCATCCTGGACGAGATCCGCGAGACGCTCTCCGGCGAGCGCGGGGGCGCGTTCCCGGGCGTGACCTTCGCGGTCAACACCTTCCTGACCGAGCGCATCGAGGAAACCATCACCGGCTACGCCGCACCCTTCGTCGCCAACCTCTACGGCGCCTCGCTCGACCTGCTGGACCGCGATGCGCAAGCCGTGGCCGCCACGCTCGCGCAGGTGCCCGGCGCGCGCGACGTGCAGGTGCAGGCGCAACCGGGCGCCCCGCAGCTGTCGATCCGGCTGCGCCCCGAGCGCGCGGCAGCGCTCGGGCTGCAGCCGCTCGCCGTCCTCGAGGCGGTGCAGGCGGCGTACGAGGGCGCGCTGGCCGCGCAGGTCTTCCGCGGCAACCAGGTCATCGACCTCGTCGTCGTGCTGGCGCCGGCCCACCGCAACCGCATCAGCGAGGTCGCGGCGCTGCCTCTGCGCAATCCCGACGGCAGGCTGCTGCGCCTCGGGGACGTGGCCGACGTCGAGATGACCGGCGGCCGTTACAAGATCCTGCACGACGGCGGGCGGCGCATCCAGACCATCACCGCGAACGTCGAGGGGCGCGACATCGAGCAGTTCGAGCGCGACGCGCGCGCGCGCCTCGCGGCGCAGGTCAGGCTCTCGGAGGGCAACTACGCAACCTACGCCGGCACCGCGCGGGCGCAGGCGCAGGCGCGCGCAGACCTGCTGCTGCATTCCGCGCTCGCCGGCATCGGCATATTCCTGCTGCTCTACGTCGCGTTCAATAACCTGCAGAACCTGCTCATCACCTTCGTGAACCTGCCGTTCGCGCTGATCGGCGGCGTCCTCGCGGTGTTCGCCGCCGGCGGCTGGATGTCGCTGGGGTCGCTGGTCGGCTTCGTGACCCTGTTCGGCATCACGCTGCGCAATTCGATCATGCTGGTGTCTCACTACCAGCACCTGGTCGAGAGCGAGGGCCTGCCCTGGAATGCGGAAACGGCCCGGCGGGGCGCCGGGGAGCGGCTGCCCTCCATCCTGATGACGGCGCTGGTCACCGCGCTGGGGCTCATGCCGCTCGCGCTCGGCAGCGGCGAGCCGGGGCGCGAGATCGAGGGGCCCATGGCCACGATCATCGTCGGGGGGCTGGCGACCTCGACGCTCCTGAACCTGCTGGTATTGCCTGCCATCCTGCTGCATTTCGGCAGCTTCGGCCGCGCCGCCGCCGGCCGGGCTTGATTCTTCGGGTTGCGCCGGCACATAGTGGCGGCACATACGCCAATGCGGGGCCGCAAGGAGGCCCATCCCCATGTCGACGATCAATCTCACCAGGGACAATTTCGAGCAGGTGGTGACCGGCAACGATACGGTCATCGTGGATTTCTGGGCGCCATGGTGCGGCCCCTGCCGCGGCTTCGCGCCGACGTTCGAGGCCGCTTCGGAGAAGTATCCCGGCGTGGTGTTCGCCAAGGTGAACACCGAGGAGCAGCCCGAGCTAGCGGGCAGCTTCGACATCCGCTCCATCCCGACCCTGATGGTGTTCCGGGAGAAGGTGATCCTGTTCTCGCAGCCCGGCGCGCTGCCGGCTTCGGCCCTGGACGCCGTCATCCGCAAATCGCAGGAACTCGACATGAAGGAAGTCCACCGCCAGATCGCGGAAGAGGAAGCTGAGGCGGCCGGGGCATCGTCCTGAGGGTGGGCCCGTGTCCGCCACCGCGCTCGACGTGGCGCGCGTCCGTGCGGCGGCCCGCTTCCCTGACCGCTATCTCGCCGGCTTGTCCGCCCCGGGGTAGTTGCCCGATTCCCCCAGCACGTAGTCCTGCACCCTGCGATCGCGCAGGCGCGCCAGGAACCACTTGAGCGCCTTGCCGGCCTGGCGGGGACGCCAGGCCAGGCAGACGTTGGACAACGGCTTGCTGCCCTCCACTTCCTTCCTGACCAGGCGCCCTCCGGAGATGTGGGGTGCCGCCCACAGCAGCGGCAGGTAGCCTGCGCCCAGGCCGGCGATGTGGGCTGCCATCTTGGCCCGCATGCCGGGTACGCTAAGCACGTCCTGGCCTTCGAGAATGCCCGCGCTGCGCGGCGGCAGGCTGCGGGAGGTGTCGGCGGCCGTGACGGCGCGGTGCTGCAACAGGTCCTGGGACGACAGCGGCTCCTGCGCGCCGGCCAGGGGATGGTCGGGGGCCACCACGAAGACGAACTCGAATTGCCCCATGGGCTCGACCGCCAGCGAACCCTCGGGGGGCGCGTCGCCGGGCGCCGCAATCGCCAGATCCGCGCGGCCGCCCGCCAGGGCGTCCCAGCAACCCCCGAGGATTTCCGCCGTCAGGCGCACCCGCGTGCCGGAACCTTCCCGGTAGAAATCTTTCAGGAGAGGAAACAGCCGCTCCGTGGGGATGAGGTCGTCCATGGCGATGCGCAATTCCGCCTCCCAGCCCGTGGCGGCCCGCTTGACCCGGCACTCGATGTCGCTGGCCACCCGCAGCAGGTGGCGTCCCTCGCGCAGCAGCTCCTCGCCTGCTTCGGTGAGCTTCGCGCGGTGGCCGCTGCGGTCGAAGACCTTCACTTCCAGGTCCTGCTCCAGCTTCTGGATGGTGTAGGTGATGGCCGAAGGCACCCGATGCAGTTCCTCCGCCGCCGCGGCGAAACTGCCGTTACGGGAGATGGAATCAAGCACCAGCAGGGCGTCCAATGAAATTCTCATGGTGACGGTCCGGAAACTCGGCTATCATTCCGCGAAAAAATAACTGACTTTTCGGTCAGCAAAATACCGCCGGGATTTTCCCGTTTCCCAACAGCGTTTCCGACGGTCCGCAGCCAGCGGGGCAATATGCGCTGGCGATGTTATGACTTGGCGCGGTCGAGCCCGCTTCCGATCCGTGCCCACAGAGGTAGGTTTGTGCATATGCCACGCATTCGTAATGTAGCGATTCTGACGATCCTGGTCACCGCGGTGGTCCTGTCCGGCTGCGGCTCGAAGAGCGACGCGACCGCGGCGCCCAAGGCCGACGCGCCCAAGGCGAATGCGGCCAAGCCGGCGGAAGGCGCCAAACCCGCGGCGCCCGCGGCTGCCGCTCCCAGGGGCCTGCCGGTGAAGGCCGAGCCGGTGAAGGTCTCGAAGGTGTCGGACGATGTTTCCGCAGTCGGCTCCCTGCTGGCCGAGGAGTCGGTCATGATCCGCCCCGAGATCGACGGGCGCATCATCGGCCTGCATTTCCAGGAAGGCCAGGCGATCGGCGCCGGCACGAGGCTGGTCACCATCGATCCCGCCGAGTACGAGGCCCAGCTCGCGGCGCAACGCGCCGACCTCAAGACCGAGGAGCAGCGGCTCGAACGCACCAAGGAACTGTACCAGCAGAATTTCATCAGCAAGGACGCGCTCGACGTGCAGGTCGGCAACGTCGCGCGCCTGAAGGCGCACGTGGAGGAAGCCGAGTCCCGCGTCGCCAAGACCGTGATCCGTGCGCCGTTCGCCGGCACGCTCGGGCTGCGCCAGGTCAGCCCCGGCGCCTACGTGAAGGCCGGCGACGACATCGTGCGACTGGAGAACCTGAGCTCCATCAAGGTCGATTTCCGCATCCCGGAAAACTATCTGTCGAAAGTGCGTTCCAACCAGGATATCTCCGTCACCCTCGACGCCTACCCCGGCCAGGAGTTCAAGGGTCGCGTCTATGCGGTCGAGCCGGTGGTCGACGAGCGCACGCGTACCATCGCCATGCGCGCGCGCATCCCGAACAAGGACGGCAAGCTCAAGCCCGGCATGTTCGTGCGCGTGGCGGTGACGCTCGACAGCCGGCCGAATGCCGTTGTCGTGCCCGAGCAGGCGATCTGGCCGCAAGGGCGCGACAGCTTCGTGTTCCGCGTCGTCGACGGCAAGGCGGCGCTGACCAAGGTCCAGATCGGCAACCGCACGCCGGGCTCCGTGGAGATCGTCAAGGGGCTCGCGGCCAACGACGTGATCGTCACCGAGGGGCAGATCAAGCTGAAGGACGGCGCGCCGGTGATGGTGCTGCCCGCGCCCGCGGCGCAACCCGCCGGCGGCGCACCGGCCAAGAGCTGAGGCGCCTCAACCAACCGATCGCAGGAGCGCGACGATGATTCTCTCGGAGATTTCGATCAAGCGGCCGGTGCTGGCCACGGTGATGAGCCTGGTCGTCGTGCTGGTGGGTTTCCTGTCCTACTCGCGCATGGCCGTGCGCGAATACCCGAACATCGACCCGCCGGTCGTCTCGGTGCGCACCGTCTACAAGGGCGCCACCGCGCAGGTCATCGAAAGCGCGGTCACGCAGCCGCTGGAAGATTCCCTCTCCGGCATCGAGGGCATCAAGACCATCAAGTCCAACAGCCGCGAGGAGGTCAGCCAGATCACGGTGACCTTCCTGACGAGCCGGGAGGTCGATGCGGCCGCCGCGGACGTGCGCGACCGCGTCGCGCGCATCCGCAAGCAGCTGCCGGCGGCCATCGACGAGCCCGTCGTCTCCAAGATCGAGGCGGACGCCCAGGCCATCATCTGGGTCGCGGTCATCAGCGACCGCGCCTCTCCGATGGAGATCACGGATTTCGCCGACCGCTATTTGACGGATCCGCTGAAATCGCTGCCCGGCGTTTCCTCCGTCATCATCGGCGGAGAGCGCAAGTACGCCATGCGCGTATGGCTCGACCGCGAGCGCCTGGCCGCGCAGGGGCTGACGGTGCAGGACGTCGAGAATGCGCTGAACAACCAGAACGTTGAATCCCCCGGCGGGCGCATCGAGAGCACCGCGCGAGAGTTCACCGTGCAGCCGCGCACCGACCTGCGCTCGCCGGAAGACTTCAACAACATGATCGTCTCGATGTCGAACGGCTATCCCGTGCGCCTGAAGGACGTCGGCCATGCCGCCCCCGGCCCCTACGAAAACCGCAAGATCGTGCGTGTCGGCGGCAACGAGGCCATCGGCCTGGGCATCGTCAAGCAATCGACCGCGAACACGCTGGAGGTCGCGCGCGGCGTCAAGGCCATCCTGCCGCGGCTGCAGTCGACGCTGCCGCCGGGCATGAAGATGTGGATCGCCGTGGATACCTCGGTCTTCATCGAGGAATCGATCAAGTCCGTCTACGAGACCATGGGCGAGGCGCTGATCCTCGTGGTGCTGGTGATCTTCGTGTTCCTGCGCAGCGCGCGCGCCACGCTGATCCCGGCCATCGCCATCCCGGTGTCGGTCATCGGCCACTTCACGTTCCTGAAGGTGCTGGGCTTCTCCATCAATACGCTGACGCTGCTCGGCGTGGTGCTGTCGATCGGGCTCGTGGTCGACGACGCCATCGTCGTGCTGGAGAACATCCACCGCCACATCGAGGAGGGCATGAAGCCGATGCAGGCGGCCTTCCAGGGCAGCAAGGAGATCGGCTTCGCGGTCATTGCCATGACCATCACGCTGGCGGCCGTGTTCTGCCCGCTGGCGCTCATGACGGGCAACACCGGCAAGCTGTTCACCGAGTTCGCGCTGACCGTGGCCACCTCCGTCATCGTGTCGGGTTTCGTGGCGCTGACGCTCACGCCGATGATGTGCTCGCGCCTGCTCAAGCCCGGGCACGGACGCGTGTACCTCGCCACCGAGCGCTTCTTCGAGGGCATGAACAACGTCTATTCCGGCATCCTGCGCGCCACGCTGCGCCAGCGCTGGATCGTCGTGCTGGTGTTCCTGATGGTCGCCGGCGGCGCCTTCTTCCTGTTCAAGCAGCTGAAGTCCGAGCTCTCGCCGGTGGAGGACCGCGGCCTGTTCCTCGCCTTCGTGATCACGCCGGAAGGCTCGACCATGGCCTACACCGACAGCTACATGCACGAGGTGGAGGACATCACGAAGTCGATCCCGGAGATCTCGACCATGTTCGCGGTCGTCGCGCCGGGGCTGGACCGGCCCAACCCTGTCAATCTCGGCATCGCGTTCGCCGTGCTCAAGCCATGGAGCGAACGCAAGCGCAGCCAGCTCGTGATCACCAAGGAGCTCGGGCCGAAGCTGTTCGGCGGCCTGCCGGGCGCGCTGTCGTTCGCGCTGAACCCGCCGTCGCTGGGGCAGGGCTTCCTGACCAAGCAGATCGAATACGTGATCTATGGCAACAGCTACGACGAACTGCAGGTCGAGGTGGCCAAGATCATGGGCAAGCTGTCGCAGTACCCCGGCATCATCGCCCTGGATACGGACCTGAAGCTGAACAAGCCGCAGCTCGCGGTCAACATCAACCGCGAGAAGGCCGCCGACCTCGGCGTGTCCATGGAGGTCATCGGCCACACGCTGCAGACCCTGCTCGGCAGCCGCGACGTCACGCGCTACAAGCACGAGGGCAAGCAGTACGACGTCGTCGTGCAGATGGAAGACAACAAGCGCATGCAGCCCACCGACCTGACGTCGATCTACGTGCGCGGCAACAACGACCAGCTGAACCAGCTTTCCAACCTGGTGCAGATCCAGGAAGCCGTGGCGCCGAAGGAGCTGAACCACTTCAACAAGCTGCGCGCGGCCGTCATCAGCGGCAACGTCGGGCCGGGGCATTCGCTCGGCGAGGCGCTCGAGAAGATCGACGAGGTCGTGAAGGAGGTGGCGCCGGGCACAATCACCGACCTCGACGGCCAGGCGCGGGAATTCCGCGAGGCGGGCGGCCAGCTCTATCTCACCTTCGTGCTGGCGCTCGTCTTCATCTACCTGGTGCTGTCGGCCCAGTTCGAGAGCTTCATCGGCCCGCTGGTCATCATGTTCACGGTGCCGCTCGCCATCACGGGCGCGCTGCTGGCGATGTGGATCAACACCCTGCTGGGCAACGGCGGCACGCTGAACGTGTACAGCGAGATCGGCCTGGTCATGCTGGTCGGCCTGATCACCAAGCACGGCATCCTGATCGTCGAGTTCGCGAACCAGCTGCGCAGCCGGGGCATCGAGAAGTTCGAGGCCGTGGTCGAGGCCGCGACGCTGCGGCTGCGGCCGATCCTGATGACCACGGGCGCCATGGTGCTCGGCGCGATACCGCTGGCGCTCGCGCACGGTGCCGGCGCCGAGTCGCGCCAGGCCATCGGCTGGGTCATCGTCGGCGGGCTGACCTTCGGCACGCTGCTGACGCTGCTCGTGATCCCGACCATCTACTCGATCTTCGTGCGCAAGGTGCACATGGCGAGCGCGGAGGAGGAAGTCGCGCTTCCCGTCGTCGGCGGCAGCGGCGCCATGAGCGCGCCGCACAAGGAGCTCTGATCGAGCACCAGCACACCAGCCAGCCCTCGCAAAAGAAGCGGCAGGTACGGATGTACCTGCCGTTTTTGTTTGCATGGATTGGCTGGTGCACGAAGCGGAAAGCCGAAAGGCCAAAGGTGAAAGTGGAAAGCCCGGGCCTTGCGTGTTCAACTTTCCGCTTTGACCTTTAACCTTTTCCTTTCTTTGAGGTCGCGCGATGCGCTACCGATACCACATCCTCGATGTCTTCACTTCCACGCGCTTCGGCGGTAACCCGCTCGCGGTCGTGCTCGATGCCGACGGCCTCGACGGCGGGCGCATGCAGGCGATCGCCGCGGAATTCAACCTCTCCGAGACCGTGTTCGTGCTGGCGCCGGCGAAGGCGGGCGCGAACCGCAAGCGCGTGCGCATTTTCACGCCGGCGACCGAGCTGCCGTTCGCGGGTCATCCCACTGTGGGGACGGGCTACCTGCTCGCGAGCCTTGGCCTCGTCACGCTGGATGCGGCCGACCCGGCGATGATTCTCGAGGAAGGTGTCGGAGACGTGCCGGTCGAGGTGACGATGCGGGATGGCATGGCCGTGGCGACGCAGATGTCCGTGCCCCGCATGCCGGAACGCGGGCCGCAGGCACCGTCGCGCGCCGAGCTCGCCGCCGTGCTGTCCCTCGCGGAAGCGGATTTGCTGGAGGGCGCAGCGTCCTATTCCTGCGGGCTGCCTTTCCTGTTCGTACCGCTGAGCGGCCTGGAAGCGATCCGGCGCGTGAAGCTGCGGCCCGATCTCTGGGAAAAGCTGCCACCGAGCGGCGGGGCGAGGGGCGTCTTCGCGTTCACCACCGAGACGGAATCGGGCGATGCGCACATCCACGGCCGCATGTTCGCGCCCGCGCTGGGCGTGCGCGAGGATCCCGCCACCGGCTCGGCGGTTTCCGCCCTGGCGGGCTGGCTTCACGACGCCAGTCCCCGGGATGGCCTGCGCCGCTGGCGGGTGGAGCAGGGCTTCGAGATGGGCCGGCCCTCGCACCTCGATCTGGAGGCCGAGGTCGCGGACGGAAGGATCGCCGCGATCCGGGTCGGCGGTGCGTCGGTGATGGTGTCCGAGGGCTGGATCGAGGCCTGAAGTCGTTCAATGCCTTCGAACGACCGGTTCGAAAACCCTCGCTATCAATCCCGCTGCCCGAACCTTATATTGCCTCCATCGACGGCGCGGCCACGGTGGCGGCGCCCACGGGAGACGCAAATGAACGCCCTCAGGAAAAGCAGCGATCGCGGCTATGCCGACCACGGCTGGCTCAAGAGCTTCCACACGTTTTCCTTCGCCGGCTACTACGACCCGAAGAACATGGGGTTCGGCGCGCTGCGCGTGATCAACGAGGACCGCGTGGCGCCCGGCCAGGGTTTCGGCAAGCATCCCCACCGCGACATGGAGATCATCAGCTACGTGCTCGACGGCGAGCTGGAGCACAAGGACAGCATGGGCAACGGCTCGGTGATCCGGCCCGGCGACGTGCAGCGCATGAGCGCGGGCACCGGTGTCTTCCACAGCGAGTACAACCCGTCCGCGAAGGCTACGGTGCACTTCCTGCAGATCTGGATCGAGCCCGACGAGCTCGGCGTGAAGCCGGGCTACGAACAGAAATTCTTCGGGCCCGCGGACAAGCGCGGCAAGCTCAGGCTGCTGGCATCTGCGGACGGACGCGACGGATCGGTGACGATCCACCAGGATGCTTCGCTTTACGCAGCGCTGGTCGATGGCGCCGAAAAAGTGACGCACGAGATCGGGGAAGGGCGCCGTGCTTATGTGCACGTCGCCCGCGGTGCGGCGACCGTGAACGGGCAATTGCTGGGGGCGGGCGATGCGCTGAAGGTCGACGGCGAGCGTGAAGTCGTCATCGAGAAGGGCGACAACGCCGAGGTCCTGCTGTTCGACCTCAACTAGGTACGCCGGCTCCAGGAAGCGCCGCGGTTGTAGAATCGCGGCGTTTCCTTTTCCGGAGTGTGCGATGAAAATCTTTCTGACCGGCGCGACCGGGTACATCGGCGGTTCCGTTGGCGCCCGCCTGGTCGCGCTCGGCCACGAGGTGTATGGACTCGTGCGGTCGACCGAAGGCGCGAAGGCCATCGAGGCCCGTGGCATGCAGCCGGTCGCCGGCACCCTCGACGATGCTGCCGTGGTCGCGGCGGCAGCAAAGGCGGCCGACGCGGTGTTCGACACCGCCGAGGCCAACCATCCCGGCGTCGTCGACGCCATCGCCGCCGCGGTGCGCGGCTCGGGCAAGTTCTTCCTGCATACCAGCGGCTCCGGTATCGTCGCCACCGACGCGAAGGGCGAGGCGGTCGATGCTGTCTACGACGAATACTCCGCGTTCACGCCCGCCTTTCCACGCATGGTCCAGCGCGCGGCCATCGACAAGGTGGTCTTCGATTGCGCGAAGCAGGGGGTGCGCTCGGTCGTGATCCGTCCCACGATGATCTATGGCGGCGGCAAGGGCGTGCGCACCGAGAGCGCGCAGGTGCCCGCGCTGATCGACAACGCGAAGAAGGCTGGCGTTGGATTGCATATAGGCCGTGGCGAGAACATCTGGTCGAACGTGCACATCGACGACGTCGTCGATCTGTACCTGCTCGCGCTCGAGAAGGCGCCGGCGGGTGCGCTGTACTACGCGGAAAACGGCGAAGAGAAGCTGAAGGACGTCGTCGCCTCGATCAGCCGCCTGCTAGGCTTCGGCGGCAGGACGCGCAACTGGTCGCCAGAAGACGCGGAGAAGGCGCTCGGGCCGAAAGCGCATTCATCGTTCGCATCCAACAGCCGCGTCAGGGCGAAGCGCGCGCGGGCGGAACTGGCGTGGAAGCCGAAGGGCCCGTCCATTTTCGAGGAGATCGAACGCGGGCACTACAAGCGCGCGTGCAATTCGTGACCGATTTCCACGTTCCAGCGCGCCGGCAGCTTACTGGTCGGCATTCCTGCCGGTGGGTCGCGGCAGCCTGAGGTTGGCCTTGGGCGCAGGATCCGCTCCGGAGCCGGCCGTGATCTCGGTCGACAGGGCCCGCTGCATTTCCCGCATCAGCGATGCATGGCCAGCCACCTCGGAAGCAGGAACGGCGTCCGTCCGCGAGCGGTAGGCGTATTCGATGGTCAGGCTCGAGCCGATGACCTCGGATTTGCGCGAAAAGGATACATAGGGAGTCTCCAAGACCTCGGGTGGGCGCGTGCGCATGCCGCGGACGAACGGGGCGTCGATGGTCACGATCTGCTTTTCGTCCCAAGGGTAGTAGAGTCCGACGGGACTCGTGCGATCCATGCTGCTGGGAATGCGCGCAAATGGCATCAGGTAAGCACCGGAGAAATTCCCAACGAGGAGGCCATCCCGTTTTTCGAACAGGTTCTCCACAGTGTAACGGCGTCGGATGGTGACGGTGTTCCCGGTGGAATCGTCCTCGACCGTCGTCGCCCCATCCTGACGCATCGGAGCGAAATTCTTCGTCAGGAAATAGAGCGTTTCCTTGTCTATTGCCTCGATGCCGCTTTGCGCGATGGCGGCACGCGTGCCCTCTGCGGCCTCGCCTGAATACAGTGACTCCGTCGTCAATTGCGCGGGGGCGTCGGCTCGCGGCAGGACGAACTCCTGCCGCCTCGTGACCTCGGCTATGTATTGCGTAGATGCAGACACGTCGGCCAGCTCGGTCGTTTCGGGTCGGATCACGAGTGCCTTGCCGAAGGGCGTGATACCGCGCCTGGCAAGCGGACCTGCCTGATATCGTCGCGTGCCGTCGATCCAGAAGACCTGGCCGTCGATGGTGGCGCGGACGATTGCGTGATCGAAGACGTGCGGACTGGGTAGCCATTGCGAGATGATCCGCAACTCGCGCAGCGAAACCAGAACCGGGTCGGCCTGGATGCCGAGCGCCCGCAGCATGGCGACCAGCAACATCGTCTTGTCCTTGCAATCGCCAAAGCGCCTGGCCAGCACCTCGTTGGGTTGCGCGGGACGATGCGATCCGTCCCCGATCGCGAGCGATACGTAACCGATTTCGTTCTGCACGAACTCCAGCGCCAGTCGTGCGTTGGTTTCCTGATCCTTCTGCTGCGCCTTGATGCGCGAGATCGCCTGGCGCAGATCAGGAGACGGTTCCTGGGAGATGCGGAACAGATCGACAGCCCAGCGAGACACCTCGCCCCACGTACCGTAGTCGGAAAACTGCACCTGCGCGGCGGGAGAATACCAGGCAGGCCAGTCCTCTTCCTGGACCAGCGCGGGGACGTGCTCGCGGCGCACGACATACTCCGTCACGCCACCCGATCTGGAGACCTGGATGCCCCGGGCGTCACCGATGAATCGCGTATTGACAGGCGTCGACGAAGGGGCGCGCACGCGAATTTGCAACACCTCGATCGGCGTATAGGACATGAGCGAGAAGGTCTCGTCGACGTGCTTGCCGAATACCGGATTGCTTCCCGTGACGGAATAGGCATAGCTGACGCGATCGCCGACCCGGACGTCATCCAGCAGGATGTTGGCGGATACGATGCCATCATAGATGCTCTGTTCGAGCCGTCCTTCGCGACGTGCCAACGTCACGCGCAGGCCCGGCAGCTTGTCGATGGTCTTGCCAGCCCGCAGGATGCTCACGTGATGCAGGGTCAGCGTCTGGTATTCCGGGTTGTATTCCGCGTCGAAGCTCGATGCGCGGCCGAGTGCCGCGCTCTCCTCGATCAATCCGACGGCGTGAAAGTACTGGACCGGGGCACTGCCCGTGTAATCGAGCTGCCAGTCCAGCAGCTCGTACTTGAAGCCGCCGCGTGCTGTCTGCGTGGAAGCTGCCGATGACTTCGGCACGTCGGCGATCCATCGAGGTGCGGAGTCGGTCAGCAGGAAGTAGCTGCCCGACTCGATGCGGCTCGCCGCCGATGCGGCCGGGGACGTTGCGCCCAGCAGACATAGCATGCTGAACACCACGCCGCACGCAATCACGAGTGGAGGATTATCCCGGGTCACCCGCGAAGATAGATGCGGGTCGTCAGGCATGTCGCTAGCGTGGTCGCAGCATTCGGGTGGCTTCGGCAAGGTAGGGGTCACTGGCATCTGCGAAATCCGGCGTCCTTTCCTGGTTTTTCAGCGCCACGTCGGGCACCACTCCTTCGTTGATCGGTCTTCCGTTGGGTCGGTACACGCGGGAGGTGGTTAGCTTGAGGGCGGATTGCATCGGCAACGGCAGGATAGTCTGGATGGTGCCGAGTTTGAACGTTGGCGTGCCCAGCACGAAAGCCCGTCCTTGATCGCGCAAGGCCGCTGCCAGGATCTCCGCCCCGGATGCGGTCCTGCCGTTGACCAGGACGACCATCGGCAGAGTTTTCGACTGCAGCGGCAGGTTCGCATTGGGATCGCCACGCTCGCCGCGGACATAGTACCTCGGGCTTGCACGCAGCTCCATGTCGCTATCCCGGCCGCGACCCTTGGTCCGCGCAACGATTGAGTCGCCACCCAGGAAGGCGGCTGCGACACCGACGACAGAGGTCAGGAGTCCGCCGGCATTGTCCCTGAGATCGAGGATGATGCCCGTCGCGGCAGGCGAGGCGGCCTGGAAATCCTCCTGCAACGCATTAGCCACCGCCCCCACGGCGTCCTGATTGAATGCGTCAATGCGTAGCAGCAGGAGACCCGAATCCAGCTGTTTGTGATGGATGTTCTGAATGGTGATTGTCTGCCGAGTGAGCACGACATCGATGGCGGGTTCCACCTCATTCCTGGAAAGGGTGATGACGACACGCGATCCTGGGCTGCCCCTCAGCAACTTCGTGACCTGCAACGTCGTCGCGCCGGCAACTGGCTTGCCATCCACGGCCACGACGCGGTCCCCGGCGCGTATTCCGGCTTGGCTGGCGGGTGTGCCCGGAAAGGCCCGGACGACCCCGAAGTACGTTTTTCTGTCCTGCAACTCGACTCCCAGCGCCGCCGTCGCCCGCGGCCCCGTTTGCAGGTCCTGGAATTCTTCCTGATCGATGAACGCCGAGTGCGTGTCCAGCAGCGCGACGACTCCCTGCGCGCATGCGGCTGCCACGTTTGCGCTCCTGGAAGGGGCGCTGTCGTCCGGAACGTAACGATCGACGGCCTCGGCAATGAGGGTGGTGGCGGTCTTTCCCTTGCGATCGGAAGCAGTGGAGGCATTGTTGCCGCGAGACGCGGGACCGTAGCGTTCTTCCAGCTTTCTTTCGCATGCCGTGAAGAGACGATCCCAATCGATCGGGTCGACATAGGAACGGGATACGAGCTCCAGCAGGTAGGTGACCAGCTTCTTGGCTTCCGTGTTCCGCCTCGGGTTCGCATTCAGCGTCACCTTGCCGGGAAGGGTCTTGCCGGAATCGCTCAGGGTAGGTATGGACGGCATGATTTCCGCATTCACGGAGGGCCGCGGCTCCCGATTCCCCGGCGCGGCGGTCACTCCGTTGCCCGTGCATCCAGCGGCAATTGCCGCTAGTGCCGGCACAACCGCCCGAAGTATCCTGCCCGCACGCATGGCAATCTTTCCCCTGCGAGATGAAAATTCCATGCCGAATTCATAGAATATGCCCGCCGGCTCGAGTGCCTCGACTGTATACTTGGCCTTCGCGGGCCGTCAAATATGACGTGCGAACGTTCCGCCCTGCCCTAGGTCGTCCTGACGTATTCGTAATCCACCGGCAGGCTGTTGATCCCCCGCTCCGGCGGCGCGATCCATCCCGCCATCTTCCCCGGCTCGACCACGCGCCGCATCAGGCTGTGCACGAACGCCCGGTCGGCCTCGGAAGGAATCCATTCCGGCATGCGGCGCTCATACTCCTCGCGTGGGAGGACATTGCCCTGCGGATCGGTAGCGACGCCGGCCCAGGCGCCGATGCCGCGGCGGAAGCGCGCGCTCGGCAGCGCCAGGCGGAACGCATTGCCGGCGCGCTGGATCTGGTTGTTCCAGCGCTTGAGTCCCATCTCGCAGTCCTTGATGTACGACTGGCGCATGACTTCGTTCATGGCGTTGCGCAGGCTGACGGACTCCTTGCCCTGCGGCGTCTCCAGCTCGAAGCCAGCGTCCACGCAGACATGGTCCTCGTACTGGGTCTCGTCCGGCCGGCCCTTGATGCCGCTGGCGAACGAGCTCGCGGCATTCGACGAGACCTCCGAGCCGAACAGGTCGAGCGAGGACGTGAACCAGAAGTTGAGATAGCGCTGGATCGTCGGCAGGTCGACGGCACCTCGATTGCGCACCGCCTGCGGGTCGTCGCTGCCGATCTCCCTCATGACTTCCAGCGTGCGCTTGACCACGCGGCCGACGCCGGTCTCGCCGACGAACATGTGGTGCGCTTCCTCGGTCAGCATGAAGCGGCAGGTGCGCGCCAGCGGGTCGAACCCGGACTCGGCGAGGCTCTTGAGCTGGAACTTGCCGTCGCGGTCGGTGAAGTAGGTGAACATGAAGAACGACAGCCAGTCGCTGATCGGCTCGTTGAACGTGCCGAGGATGCGCGGCTTGTCGGCGTCGCCCGAGTGCCGCGAGAGCAGCTCCTCGGCCTCCTCGCGGCCGTCGCGGCCGAAGTGCGCGTGCAGCAGGTACACCATGGCCCACAGGTGCCGGCCTTCCTCGACGTTGACCTGGAACAGGTTGCGCAGGTCGTAGAGCGACGGGCAGGTCAGGCCCAGGCGCTGCTGCTGTTCCACGGAGGCCGGCTCGGTGTCGCCCTGCGTGACGATGATGCGGCGGAACTGCGAGCGCAGCTCGCCCGGCACCTGCTGCCACGCCGGCTCGCCGAAATGGTCGCCGAAGCCGATGATGCGGCCGGGGATGCGATCGGCGAGAAAGATGCCCCAGCGGTAATCCGGCATCTTCACGGTGCCGTAGCTTGCCCAGCCCTGCGCGTCCACGCCCACTGCCGTGCGCAGGTAGACGTCAGCGGTGGCCGACTCCACGGGTCCCATCTCCCTCCACCAGTCGAGGAACTTCGGCTGCCAGTGTTCCAGCGCGCGCTGCAGCGCGCGGTCGGTGGCGAGGTCGATGTTATTCGGTATGCGTTCGCTGTAGTTGATGCTCATGATCTGCTCCGAATTAAACCCAACACAGAGGCACAGAGAACACAGAGTTCACAGAGAAGAGCAAGAACAAGAGTAAAAAGGAAAAGTGAGGTGGATCTGGTTTTTGCGACGATTGGGTGAGCGGGACGGCCACAACTTCCTTCTACAGATCTCCCTCGCTTTTCTCCGTGCACCCCGCAGGGGGGTATAGAAGTGAATCCTCTGTGCCTCTGTGTTGGGTGTAGATCGCCTTAGACTCTTTCCCAATTGAATTTCGCCCGGCTGCCCGTCCCGAATACCTTCAACGCGCCGTTCTCGCCGACTGCATTCGGCCGGTTGAAGATCCAGTTCTGCCAGGCTGACAGGCGCGCGAAGATGCGCGACGCCATGGTCTCGCTTCCCGTGAACCGCAGGTTCGCCTCCAGACCGGTCAGCGCGTCGGGCGACAGGCTCGCGCGTTCCTCGACGGCGAGGCGCACTTCCTCGTCCCAATCGATGTCGTCGGGTGCGAACGTCACCAGGCCCAGCGCCATTGCCGCCGCCGCATCCAGCGAACGGCCGATCGCCGCCTGCGCCGCCTCGACCGGCGCGGTTTCGCCGCAGAAGCGGTTGGCGATGCGGCTTGCGCCGTTCACCATCGGCAGCGGCCCGAAGTTCATCGCAGACAGTGTCACTGCCGGCATGTCGCCGTCCGGCATCTGCAGCATGAAGCTGCGGTCGGCTGCGAGCAGCAGCTCGGCCAGCGTTCCCGCGAAGCACGAACCCTCGTCGGCGATCGCGAACAACGTGCGCGAGGACACGTCGAGCCGCGCCAGCGTGCGCCGCAGCCAGCCGAGCGTTTCCCGCACGAACCAGTCGTCGGCATGGGCTTGCATCGCGGCGTCGCAGGCAAGGACCGCTTGCGCATCGCCGCATGTCTTCAGGATCCAGGTTCCGATCTCGAGATCGTTCGTGCGCAGCATCAGGATCGCGTCGTCGAGCTCGCGCGCGAGCTGCAGCGGCCACCATGCCGAGCCGGCTGCGTGGATGCCGGGGAGATCATCCGGCTGCTCCTCGCCGGGGGCGGACACCGTCAGCGTCGCGGTGCGCGCCCCGCGGTCGATTGCCACGTCGACGCACCCGTAGTGGTAGCCCGATGCGTCGATGCGCCGCGACAGCGGCGTCAGCGCCACCCCGCTACCCTTCCCGGGACGATCGCTTTGGGCGGCCAGCGCCGCCGCACGCGCTTTCAGTGCATCCGCGAACTGTTGTGGCCGCGCGACGTGGTCGACGAGCTTCCATTGTTTCGCGCGATCTGCGCGCACGCCTTCCGAAGTCGAGCAGAACACGTCCGCGAGGTCGCGCCTGACCCTGCGCTTGTCGGTGAGCCGCGTGAGGCCGCCCGTGCCGGGCAGCACGCCGAGCAGCGGGACTTCCGGCAGGCTCACCGTGGACGAGCGGTCGTCGATCATGAGGATCTCGTCGCACGCCAGCGCCAGCTCGTAGCCGCCGCCGGCCACCGTGCCGTTGACCGCGGCAAGGAACTTGAGGCCGCCATGCCGGCTGGAGTCCTCGATGCCGTTGCGCGTCTCGTTGGTGAACTTGCAGAAGTTGACCTTCCAGGCGTGCGAGGACAAGCCGAGCATGTAGATGTTCGCGCCGGAGCAGAACATGCGCTCCTTCGCGCTGGTGACGACCACGCACTTGACCTCGGGATGCTCGAAGCGCACGCGGTTCAGCGCATCGTAGAGCTCGATGTCGACGCCGAGATCGTAGGAATTGAGCTTGAGTCGGTAGCCCGGCTTCAGGCCCCCGTCCTCGGCGACGTCCATCGCAAAGGTGGCGACCTCGCCGTCGAAGGCAAGCCGCCAGTGCCGGTAGCGGCCGGGATGCGTATCGTAGGTGGTCGGGACGGAAGAGGGTTGCGGGTCGGGAACGGCGCTCATGGGTCTTCTCCTCGCCTCAGGCAGATACGGCTCGCCGGAGGTCCTTCAGGCTCTGCTTCACGCTGCGGCTGGCGGTGTCGACGGTGGCATCGGCCTGCCCGTACAGCGCCGCGCGGCTGTGCAGGATGCGCTTCAGGTCCGCCATGGCCTGCGCGTTGCCGGCCATCGGCCGCGTGTCGCCCTGCGCCACCACGCGCGACATGTGCTCCTCTGGTTTCGCCTTCAGCCATACGGTGAAGCAGGAGGCCCGCAGCAGGTCGTAGGTGGCCGGATCGGACACGATGCTGCCGCCGGTGGCGATCACGCAGCGTGCCTGAGTTTCCAGGATTTTCTGCAGGCAAAGCAGTTCATAGCGCCGGTATCCCTGCTGGCCATACAACAGGAAGATCTCCGGCAGGCCGGTGCCGGCTTCGCGCTCGATCTCGCGGTCGAGCTCGATGAATGGCACCTTCAGCTCGGCGGCAAGCGCCGCGCCCAGCGTCGACTTGCCCGCACCGCGCAGGCCCACCAGGGCGATACGCCCGCTGCGCGCAGCGGGGTTCGCGCCGAAATCGCGCTGCAGCCGGGCGCGCACACGTGCCAGCCGCTGCTTCGGCAGCCGCTGCAGGAATTCCTGGATCAGCGCGAGCTCGGGGTCTTGCCTGCCGTTTTCCTGCAGCAGCTCGGCGAGCGTCATGCCCAGCGTGCGGGCCACCTGGCGCAGCCGCAGCACGGACATGTTGCCGCGACCCGCCTCGAGCTCGGCGAGGTAGCGCTCGGATACGGCGGACTCGCGGGCGAGCGCCCTGCGCGTCAGCCCGCGCCGGGTGCGTGCGTCCCGGACCTTTTCCCCCAGGCGGGCGAGGAAGTCCCCGTCCGCCAGGGCACCGCCATCCGCATCGCGAGCACCCATCAAGCGTCCCTCGGCGTCAATGCAAGATAATGCATGTTCACATATTGCAATGCACGATAGTACACTCACCATGATAGTCCATAATGGCGGCACATCTGCAATCGCAGGCACGGAGGAGAAGTGGCGCTGGACCTGACCATCCTCGTAGGCACGCAGACCGGGGTCGCGCAGCTCGTCGCGCAGGAGATCGAGCTGCGCCTCGACGGCGGCGACATCCGGCCCGGGACGCTGCTGATGGACGATGCGGACATTTCCGTGTTCGCCGGCGGCGGCCTGTTCCTGGTCTGCACGTCGACCTACGGCCAGGGCGATGTCCCCGACGGCGCGAAGCCGTTCTACGACGAGTTGATGCGGGCGCGGCCGGACTTGTCGAGCGTGCGCTACGGGTTGATAGGACTTGGCGACCGGGGCACGCACGGCGCGACGTTCTGCTTCGCCGCGAAGAAGTTCGACAAGCTCCTTGGCGAGCTGGGCGCCACGCGCATCGGCGAGCCGCTGTTCAACGATTCCAACGCGAACCTGCCCGAGGACGAAGCCGCGGAGTGGGTCGGGGAGTGGATCGAGCTGGCGCGGGCCGAGCTCGCCCAGACGGCCCGGTAGGAACCCAGGGATTAAACCCAACACAGAGGCACAGAGGACACGGAGAACGCAGAGAAAAGACAAGAAAAGATTCGGACAATGATCGGTGTCAACGGCGACAGCGTCGGCACTCGAATCGCCTGGTCCATTTCATTTTTTCCAGATCTTGCTTTTTCTCCGTGACCTCTGTGCCTCTGTGTTGGGTGTTGAATTAAATTGTTGGGGGAGGAGAAAGTGGCAGGACTCAGCCGGGCGGACCACAGCACCAGCCCACCGTCGATCGAGATCCCGCGCGCGTACAACGCGGCGCACGACCTCGTGGAGCGCAACCTCGCTGCGGGGCGCGCGGGCAAGGTCGCCTACATAGACGACCAGGGCCGCTACACGTACGGCGAGCTCGCCGAGCGGGTCAACCGCTCGGCCAATGCGCTGACCGGGCTGGGGCTCGAGATGGAAGCGCGCATCATGCTCGCGCATCTCGACACCATCGATTTCCCGGCCGTGTTTCTCGGCGCCATCAAGGCCGGCATCGTGCCGGTCACGGCGAACACGCTGCTGACCACGGCGGATTACCGGCACATGCTGGAAGACAGCCGGGCGCGCGCGCTGGTGGTGTCCGAGGCGCTGCTACCGGCGTTCGCGCCCCTGCTCGAGGATTTGCCTTTCCTGAAGCACGTGATCGTTTCCGGAAAGGATGCGCACGGGCACCTGCACCTGCAAGCGCTCATGGCGCGCGCAGGTACGTCGTTCGAGCCGGCGCCGACCACCCGCGACGACGCGTGCTTCTGGCTTTATTCCTCGGGATCGACCGGCAGGCCGAAGGGCGCGGTGCACGTGCATTCGAGCCCGATCCAGACTGCGGAGCTGTACGCCAGGCCCATCCTCGGCATCCGCGAGGACGACGTGGTGTTCTCCGCCGCCAAGCTGTTCTTCGCTTACGGGCTCGGCAACGCGCTGACGTTTCCGCTGGCGGTCGGCGCCACCGCAGTGCTGATGGCGGAGCGTCCCACGCCTGCCGCGGTGTTCCGCCGGCTGAAGGAGCACGGGCCGACGATCTTCTACGGTGTGCCCACGCTGTATGGTGCGCTGCTCGCGAGCGCCGACCTGCCGCGGCGGGACGAAGTGGCGCTGCGCGTCTGCACCTCGGCCGGCGAGGCCCTGCCGGCGGATCTCGGCCGCCGCTGGACGGAGCATTTCGGCGTGGAGATCCTCGACGGCATCGGCTCCACGGAGATGCTGCACATCTTCATCTCCAACCGTCCCGGCGAGGTCCGCTACGGCACGACGGGCAAGCCGGTGCCGGGCTATGGCATCCGGCTCGTCGACGACCAGGGCAATGAAGCGGCCACGGGAGAGATCGGTGAGCTGCAGATCAGCGGCTCCACCAGCGCGAGCCACTACTGGGGCAATCGCGAGAAGACGCTGGCGACGTTCGTCGGCCCGTGGACGCGCGCCGGCGACAAGTACACGCGCGACGCCGACGGCTACTACACGTACGGCGGGCGCTCCGACGACATGCTCAAGGTGAGCGGCATGTACGTATCGCCCTTCGAGGTCGAGGCGGCGCTGATGACACACCCGGATGTGCTCGAGGCTGCGGTGGTCGGCGCCGAGGACGACCAGAAGCTCGTCAAGCCCAGGGCCTTCGTCGTGGCGAAGGCCGGCGTCACGCCCACGCCGGCGCTGGCCGAAGCGCTCAAGGCCCACGTCAAGGGCAGGCTGGCGCCGTACAAGTATCCGCGCTGGATCGAGTTCGTGACGGAGTTGCCGAAGACCGCGACCGGCAAGATCCAGCGCTTCAGGCTGCGGCAGGCCCGCTGAGCGCGGCGCACCCCCCCGCCCGGTGTCGCGGGAAGGGCTTAGAACTGCATGACGGCCTTGAGGAAGAAGCTGCGCGCCACCTCGCTGGCGGTGGCCGGGTCGCCGAATTCGACGTGGCCCGGATCGAACAGGTTGCGCACCGTGGCCGACAGCTCGGTATTGGGCTGCGGGCGCCATGCCAGCCTGGCATCGATGGCCGTGTAGCCCGGCACGACGGGGTCCGGCAAGCCGCTCACGCCGCGCACCATGACGTCGAAGTCGTGGTGCGGCGTCAGATTGAGCGACGAGCGCAGCAGCCATTGATGCTCCGGATCGTTGCCCTGGTTGGAAACGCCGTCGGGGTCGATCACGCCCGCATCCTCGTGCAGGTTCTTGCGCAGCTCCATGAGGCCGCCGCTCAGCCGCCACGTGTCGGTGGCCTGAAAAGTGGCCCACGCCTCGACGCCATAGGTGTCGCCCTGGATGCGGTTCTGGATCATAGCCGGCGGCGGCTCGCCGCTGCGCAGCCGGTCGTAGTCGCTATAGAAGGCCGTGATCGAGTACGTGACCCGGTTCCAGGCCTGGGCGCGGTAGCCCAGTTCGCTCACGTTGGCGACCTCGGACACGAAGTTGGGTCCGCCCACGATGGCTGGCTGGTTGATGTTGAGGATGGGCACCGAAATGTTCAGAAAGAAATCCCGGTCCAGCCGTGCCGGCGCCCTCACGGTGCGCGAGACCGCACCCCAGACCAGCTGGTCGTCGGTGGGCTTCCAGGCGAGGCGCGCGCTCGGCAGGTTCTCCCAGCCGGTGTAATCGTTGTGCTCGAACTTGACGCCGAGCGTGAGCTTCAAGGCGGCGGTCAGGCTGATCTCGTCCTGCACGAACAGGTTTTCCCACTCCAGGTTTGCGCTCTCGGGCTGGAACGTGGTCACGAGGAAGACGAGCGGCGCGAACGGGATGGACGTAGCCTGCACGGTGTCGTGGGCCGTGCGGTAGCCTCCTCCCCACAGGATCTTGTGCGCGCCGATCGGGATGCCGTTCTGGAATTCGATGTCGTAGGTGTCGGCGTCGCCCTGGAAGCCGGCGTGGTCCTCGCGGTCGCTGCGGTCGAAATAGGCCTGGAGCTGCAGGTCCGAGCCCGAATCGAAGCGCTCGTTCCAGCGCGCAAGCAGGTTGAAACCGTCCACGGTGACCGGCCCGGCGACGGGCCGGTCGTCGCCGCGCCCGGTGTAAGCGTCGCCCTGCAGGGTGAAGTCGCGCCGGCCGCTGCCCCAGTCCGCGCGAAATCCCATCTGCTCCGTAGTCCAGCCGTCGGTCAGCGCGGTGCCGGCGGCGTTTTGGGTATTGCTGAAGTCCGAGGCCTTGGCGTAGACGCGAAAGTGCCCCGTCTCCCCGAGCTTGCTGCCGTAGCGCACGGCGCCGCCCAGGGCGCTGTCGCCGCCGCCCAGCGAAACCAGCGCGCCCTGGGTCGTGCCGGCGGGCTTGGTGATGACGTTGATGACGCCGTTCACCGCATTGGCGCCCCACAGCGTGCCGCCGGGACCGCTGATGACCTCGATGCGGTCCACGTCCTCGAGCATCACGTCCTGCTGATCCCAGAAAACGCCCGAGTAGTCCGGCGAATAGACGGTGCGGCCGTCGATCAGCACCAGCAGCTTGTTGGCGAGCGCGTTCGAATTGTTGAAGCCGCGCGCGCTGATCGCGAACGTGTCGGCGCTGGTCTGGGCCACCTGCAGGTTGGGTGCCAGGCGCAACGCCTCGCCCAGGGATTTCGCGCCGGAGCGACGGATGTCGTCGTGGGTGATGACGAAGATCGACGCGGCCGCGTCGATGAGGCGTTCCGACTTCTTGGATACGGAAGTGACGTCGATGTTGCTGAGCTGCTCGAGGGACAGCTCCGCCAGATCCTGGCCGTTGTCCTGCGAAACGGCGAGTCCGGGCAGCGCCATCGCGACGGCCGCGAACATCGCCGTCATGACGAACGGCCGCAAGCGCGGCCCCGCCTGCGGCTTGGTAGTTGCCATGAAACTGCTTCCCCCCTTGGCAAGCGTATCGCCGCTATTTTAGGGCATTGCATCGGCGTGGCTATCGGTGTCTGTCCTACAAAACGGTTGCGCAGGTTCACAAGACCCGGACAATACCGCCCGTCCGCGCAGCTCACACCGTGGGAGGCTTCGCGCTGCGCAAGATCCAGCCGGACCAGGACAGCGCACGCTACGACGTGCGCGTCGAATACACGTTCTGATCCGGCGCTGCGGTACCATCGCGGAAAGCACCCTCCGCGATCCATCGTGCCCTTCCTGACCGCCGGCGGCCACCGCCTCGAATACGTCCTGCTCGATCCGCCGGCCGCCGTCGCCGGCGCGCCGGCGCTGGTGATGCTGCATGAAGGCCTGGGTTCCGTGGCGCTCTGGAAGACGTTTCCCGCGAGTGCCGCCGCCGTGACCGGTGCGCGCGTGCTCGCGTATTCGCGCTACGGCTACGGCAAGTCCGACCGGCTCGCGGCGCCGCACGGCGTGGACTACATGCACCGCGAGGCGCTCGATGTCCTGCCCGAGGTGCTCGACCGGCTCGGCATCGGCGACCCCGTCCTGGTCGGGCACAGCGACGGCGCATCGATCGCGCTGATCCATGCCGGCGCGGGCAGGTGGCCGGTACGCGGCGTGGTTGCCATGGCGCCGCACGTGTTCGTGGAAGACGTCACGGTGAGAAGCATCGCGCAGGCGAAGGTGGCGTTCGCGACCACGGACCTGCCGCAGAGGCTCGGACGCTTCCACGACGACGTCGAATCGACGTTCCGCGGCTGGAACGACATCTGGCTGCATCCGGACTTCCTGCAGTGGAACATCGAGGCATGCCTCGCCGGCATCCGCTGCCCGGTGCTGCTGATCCAGGGCGAGGACGACCAGTACGGCACGCGCGCGCAGGTCGACGCCGTCGCGCGCGGCGTCTCCGGGCCGGTCGAGGTCCTGATGCTGCCCGACTGCGCGCATGCGCCGCACCAGACGAACAGGGACGAGACGCTGCAGGCCGTCGCGAAGTTCGTCGCCGCGCTGCGCGGGCCCGCCTGACGCTCTGCTAAACTCGATCCGGTTTTCCGGAGCAATCGCATGCTGAAAGGCAAATCCGCCATCGTCACGGGCTCGACCAGCGGCATCGGGCTCGGCATCGCCCGCGCGCTCGCCGCGCAGGGCTGCAATCTCATGCTGAACGGCTTCGGCGATGCCGCGCAGATAGAGAAGCTGCGCACCTCGATCGAATCGGAGTTCCGCGTGAAGGCCGCCTATTCGCCCGCCGACATGAGCCGGCTCGTGGACATCGCCGGCATGGTGGCGGACGCGCGGAAGCAATTCGGCACGGTCGACGTCCTCGTCAACAACGCCGGCATCCAGCACGTGGCGCCCGTCGAGAACTTCCCGGTCGAGCAGTGGGACCGCATCATCGCCGTCAACCTGTCGTCCGCGTTCCATGCCATCCGCGCCGCGCTGCCCGGCATGAAGGCAGCCAGATGGGGTCGCATCGTCAACATCGCCTCGGCGCACGGGCTGGTCGCCTCGCCCTTCAAGTCCGCCTACGTCGCCGCCAAGCACGGCGTCGTCGGGTTGACGAAGACCGTCGCATTGGAGACGGCCGGCAGCGGCATCACCTGCAATGCCGTGTGCCCGGGCTTCGTGCTGACGCCGCTGGTCGAGACCCAGATCCAGGATCGCGCGCGCGAGCGCGGCATTTCGCGCGAGGACGCCATCCGCAACGTCATCCTCGAGCGCCAGCCCTCCAAGGAGTTCGTGAAGGTCGACGAAGTCGCCGCGCTGACGGTCTTCCTCGCCGGCGATGCTGCGTCGTCCATCACCGGCGCCGCCTACTCCATCGACGGCGGCTGGGTCGCTCAGTAAGGCGACTCGGGCAAGGTCAAAATCTCAACACAGAGGCACAGAGGACACAGAGAACACGGAGAAAAAGCAAGATATGGAAAGGAGTGGAATGGACGACTCGATTGCCGACTCTGTCACCGTTGACACCGATCATTGTCCAAATGTTTTCTTGTCTTTCCTCTGTGTTCTCTGTACCTCTGTGTTAGGTGGAAAGTCCTAGGCAGTACGCGGCCGTGAGGCGCTGTAGAGCGCGAGCACGCAGCCCAGCGCCGCGGCGGCGGCGGCGAAGGCGCCGAGCGAGGCAAAGCTGCCGACCGCGAGCAGCGATCCCCCGACCGAGCCCGCGAGCAGCCAGCCCAGGCTCGCCATGGTGATGTTCAGCCCGAACAGCGCGCTGCGGATCTCGTTCGGCACCTCGGCCAGCGTCGCCATCAGCGAGGGCCGGCCGGCGGCGTTCACGAACGAATAGGCGAAGCCCAGCGCCACGGACGCCGCGAGCCCGGGATGCCAGGCGAGCAGCGGCAGCGCGATGGCCGCGGTCGCGGCCGAAGAGAGGGCGAAGACCTTCGCGCGCGAGCGCGTGCGATCCGCGATGCGCCCGCCGAGGATGTTGCCGGACAGGTTGCCCACGGCAACCAGCGCCAGCACCAGCGCCAGCCCGCCGAGCGGCGTGTCGTAGGCGTGCTGCAGGTAGGCCGGCAGGAAGATGGCGACGATGGCGAAGCACAGGCGCTCGGTGGTGCCGGCCACGAGCAGTGCCATGAGCCTCGGCCTGAACAGCAGCGCGTAGGGCGTCTTGCGGCGCCCGGCGTGCGGATGGACCGGCGGGTCCGGCGGCGTGGCGAGGCGCACGCCGACCGCGGCCAGGATGACGCAGGCGCCGTGCGTGGCGATGGCACCGCGCCAGCCGCCGAAGCTGCCGAGCAGCGTGACCAGCGGCACGCCCAGCACCAGCGACAGCGACTGCCCGGTGATGACCCAGCTCATGGCGCGGCCGCGGGCTTCCGGCGCGGCATGCTCGGAAACCACCGCGTAGACCAGCCCCATGAACGCGCCGCCGCCGATGCCGCTCAGGATCTGCCAGGTCACCGCCGCCGCGTAGCTCTCCGACGTGGAGAATCCCAGCCGCATCAGGCCGATCAGGAAAATCCCGCCGGCGAGCAGGCGCCGGCGCCGGAAGCGGTCCGCCAGCAGGCCGGCAGCGAGCGACGACAGGCCCCAGGTCAGCGCCTGGATGGAGAACAGGTGCGCGATCGCAGGCAGCGAGGTCGACAGGTCGCTCGCGATGAAATTCAGGAACGGGGCGGTGCTGGCACCCGCGGAGGTGACGAGGAACACTCCCGCGCACAGCGCGGCGAGCATCCAGGCGAAGCGGCGATCGGTCATGGAGGGCAAACGGTGAGCGGCGAACGGTAGTGGGCGAGCGGCAAAAATGAAAAGGGAATCGCATCTGCGATTCCCTCGTTCGGTTCCCGACCGGAAACCGGATTCTACCCGTGATCGGCGCGGAGAGGCCGGCGGCCGCGCCGGATCAGTCGCGCCGCACGTCGACGTCGGCGGGGACGATGACCTCGTTCAGGAACTTGTCGCGCATCCTGCGCCCCTCGACGAACTTCCAGGAGGGCGGCCTGGCGTTCAGCGGCGGGCGCAGCAGCGCATCCACGTAGTCGGCGGCATTTTCGATGAGTGGAACGTACGGCTTGTCTTCTTCGTTCATGGACCGGGCCGGAGGGGACGCGACTCGCCACACGCTAGCACGGCTTCCGTGCCGCATTTGTGAAGCTTTGGTTACACGGATGTGTCCGGTTGTTTCCGTTGCGCCTGCTAGTGCCCGAAGATGCGCACGAGCGCAGCCACGAAGCGCCCGAGGGCCGCGACATTGGCCGCGGTCGCCGCCGCCACGGCGGCGCCGATGGCCAGCGGCGCGCCGCCCCGGCCCTGCAGCGCGATCCATGACAGGCGCAGTCCCGCCGCCGAGAACGCCGGCACGATGAGCAGCAGGGGCAGCATCAGCAGGTAGCCCAGCGTGGCGTCGGCGCCGAGCGGCACGCGGCCGAGCATGTCGCCGAACCACAGCGTGCCGAGCCCGATCGCGACCGCGGCCGCCGCGGCGAGCCCCGGCGAGCGCCGCCACCAGGGGCGGACCTCGGCCGCGCCATCCCGGGCAGGCGCGGATTCGCCGGAGAGCTCAGTCGCCGGATCGGGCAGATCGGACACGGATGGCGTGGATGCGCTGGAGCGTCATGTGAAGCCGTCAGCTTCCGGTTGCGGCACCGCGCCGCATGCAGGAGGTCGCCGGCCGGAAGTCATGCGGTATTGTCCCGTTTCCGGGCCATCTTGACGATAGTAGCCTCGCCGGCGGCGCGAGGGAGGCTCAGGAAGCGCCCGTGCGCCGTTGCACGCATTCGGTGGCGTGCCGTGATTGCACGCGGGACCGGAAATAAATTCCGGCGCATTGCAAATCTTGCGCGCCTCGCGCAGCCGGGAGCTGTCGCAAATGACCGGAAATTCGCGCCCGCGCCGCTGCGCAGGGGGTCCGGAGCCGGCGGACGCGAGCGGCATGGACCTTGCAACCGCTGACCCGTGCACGCCGATTCACGAGGAGGAAATCATGCCGGACAAGAGAACCATGCAACGCGTCGAGCGGGACAGGAAGCAGGGCAAGTCGGCCTCGACCCAGGCCGGAGAGTTCGTGCGCGAGGAAATCGATCACATCCGCGCGGGCAAGCATGGTGCGCGGTCGGCCGGGCAGGCAATCGCCATCGGTCTGTCGAAAGCGCGCCGCGCCGGCGTCGGTCTCCCGCCTCCGGGCTCCGGTGCCTCGCCGCGGGTCCGGCGCAAGGCGGCGAGGGATTCCGCGGCGGGACATCGCGGCGACGGCGGCGTTTCGGCCCGGCGCTCGCGTGCCACGACCGGCGCCCTGAAGCGCGCGCCGCGTGTCGCGGCGTCGACGCAGGCGCTTTCCCGCCAGGCGCGTGCGGCGGCCAGCCGTCGCAGCGCCGCCAGCCGCTCGGCGTCCGCCCGCAAGGCGGCTGCGACCAAGGGGGCGGCCGCGCGTTCGATTGCGGCACACCGTGCCGCGCGCACCCGCGCGGCGCACGCGGGCCGCTGACCGGCAGGCTGCCATGCAGACGACGATGGCACAGGGACAGGCCGGCGGCACTGCGCACGCGGCCGAGGCTGCATTCAGGCTGTCGAGTCCGGTCCTGCGCGACGGCGAGACGATCGGCAACGCGCATCTGTACAACGGCATGGACTGCACCGGGCACAACGTCTCGCCGGCGCTGCAGTGGCAGGGTGCGCCGCAGGGCACGAAGAGCTTCGCCGTGACGATCTACAACCCGGATGCGCCGACCGGCAGCGGATGGTGGCACTGGGTCGTGTACGACATCCCGGCGGGCGTGACCGCCCTGCCCGCCGGCGCGGGCGCATCCGCGCAGAATCCCCTGCCCGAGGGCGCGCGCCAGGCGAACACCGAGTTCGGCAGGCCGGGCTACGGCGGGCCGTGCCCGCCGAGGGGCGACAAGCCGCATCGCTACATCTTCACCGTGCACGCGCTCGCAGTCGAGAAGCTCGACGTCCCGCCCGACGCCACTGCCGCGTTCGTCGGCTTCAACATTCACGCCAACCGGCTCGGCTCCGCCACGCTGACCGGCATGTACGGCCGGTAAGGATCCAGGCGTCGGGTGGAATCCTCAGGCGTTAAGGTTTGTCGAATCCAGCGGGCAGCCGCACGACGGTGACGGTGTTGTCCTTGTTGTTCGGCGACGTTGCCGCGAGCTCCGGGATCACCAGCAGGTAGCTGCCGTCCTTTTGCTTGCGCACCGCGATGTCTGCCGGACCGGCGAGCTTGATGTCCTTGTCGTACGCCAGGGTCGCTGTCTTGCCGTTGACGGTGACGATCACCGAGTTGGTGTTCTTGATCTCGGTGTCGAGGCGCGCCTTGCCGGCGAAGTCCAGGCCGTCGAGCGCGCCATAGCCCTTCGCGAAGGGGGCGGGCAGCCTGCCGGACTCGATGTCCTTGCGCGTGACCCTGTACTGCCCGCCCTCCGCCGGGTCCTTCAGCCCGCCGGCGAGGCCGACGGTGTTGAAATGGATCGCACCGTCGGGCGCCACCTCGATGCCGTCGGGGCCGCCTTCGGGCACGGGCAGATAGGAAATCTTCGCATCCTTGCCGTCGGCCAGGGCATCGAGCGACGCATGCGGGAACAGGTAGATGCCGCCGCCCCTGGTCGGCAGCGGCGGGTCGAAGGATGCACCGGCGATGCCGGTTTCCGCGACGTACAGGTTGCCCCGCCTGTCGAATGCCAGGGCGTTGCCCAGCGTCGCGATCACGCCTGCCGCTTTCTCCGCCGCGGAGCCCTTGCCGAGGCTGATCTCGCCGAGCACCTTGCCGCCTGTGTCGAATGCGGTGATCTTCGGATGGTGCCTGGCGATGTCCTTCACCGGCGTGCCGCTGGCTTCGGCGAGCGGCGCCGTGGCCTGCACGAGGAAGATCGTGCCCTTGGGGAATTTCTTCGTGCCGACGGGGTTGACCGCAAAGCCGAGCGGCCCGGTCAGGCCGGCGATGAGCTTCTCGTCGACGAGCTTCAGCGTGCCGTCGCGCTGCACCTCGAGCTTGCTGACGTAGCCGGCGCCGTCGGTCCAGTTGAAGCCGATCTTGGCATCGCCGAGCTCGGCCGCGTTGGAGACGAAGACGTATTTGCCGTCCTCGCTGAAAATCGCGCCTTCCGGATTGTCGAAGGAACTCAGGCGCTGCAGCACCTGGCCCTTGTGCGAATACGGCTGCAGGTCGGCCGCCTGTGCGGCGCCGAATGCGAGCGCGGACAGGACGGCGGCGGTGATCATGTCGAGCTTGTAGTTCATATGTCAGCCTCGTTCAGGATTAAGGGTAAAAAGGGCTGCGCTCCGCAGCGATGCGGTGCTTGCCGGATGCAGGACCAAAGCTTTAAAAAAGACAACGCCGAACCGCAGGGGTTCGGGTCAACAGGACGGCGGAAGGGAAAAGAAGAGCATGGAGGCCATTCTATCAAGCCGAAACGGCCGCGGTTTAGCACGGTTTGCAATATGTATATGAGAGGCGCGGGGCACCGGGCGGAAGCCGAGAAGCACGCGAAACGACGCCGTTCGCTCTAAAGCCCATCAGCCTTGATCTGACAGGTTCCGTCAGATCGCGGAAACCTCCATCGGGGAACAAACCCAGATCGAACCACGGAGCAACCCTGGTTTGAGCGGTGGACGCGAGTCCGGCCCGTCGCGCCGGCGGGCCGTTGCCTCGCAGCAGACAGCCGCCGTCCGATCAGGCCTCGACTGCTGCATCCAAAAATTCCTCAATCCCCATCCCTCGCTTCCAGTCTCCTTTCTTTTGTTGTAGTAGCATCGCCGCCATGCTTTCGCGCCGGCGGAAGCCGACGAGGAGGAGCCATGCCGATCCGAACCACGCCATCGGGTGCGACGCTGGGTGCGACCCTGGAGGGGCTGAACCTCTCGCGCCCCTCCGACGCCGAGGTCGACGCCGTGGTCGAAGCCCTCGGCCGCTACGGCGTGGTGTGCTTCCCGCGGCAGGATCTCACGCCGAGGCAGTTGCGCGACTTCAGCGCCCGGCTCGGCGAGCTGGAGGTCAACGTCATCGGCGCGCACCAGGAGGCCGGCCTGCCGGAGGTCATGACGCTGTCCAACGTCGTCGAGAACGGCAAGGCGGTCGGCCTGCCCGACGCGGGGCAGGGCTGGCACACCGACATGTCCTACAGCAGGACGGTGGCGTTCGCGAACGTGCTCTACGCGCTGAAGGTGCCGCAGCGCGACGGCAGGCCGCTGGGCGCCACCGAGTTCTGCGACATGTGCGCGGCCTACGACGACCTGCCCGCCGGCATCAGGCGGGAGCTGGAAGGCAAGACGGCGCTGCACGACTTCGCCAAGTTCTACGACATGATGCGGCTGCGCCCCGGCAGCAAGCGCCCGCCGCTCACGGACGCGCAGCGCGCGGCCAAGCCGCCGGTCTCGCACCCCATGGTCATCACGCACCCGATCTCGAAGCGCAGGGCGCTGTATGCGAACCCGGGCTACACAATCCGCGTCAACGAGCTGCCCGAGATGGAGGGCGATGCGCTGCTCGAGTACCTGTTCGCGCATCAGACGCAGGACAAATACCGCTATACCTTCCGCTGGGCGCCGCACGACGTGCTGATCTGGGACAATTTTCGCTGCATCCACCAGGCGATCCCGGACTACGGGCCGGCGGAGCACCGGCTCATGAAGCGCTGCCAGGTGATGGCTTCCCGCTTCGCCCCGCTGCCGGCCTGAGGTGTGCGGCTCGTCACGTATCACGACGCGCGCGGCGGACTGCGCACCGGCGCGGTCGAGGGCGAGCGCATCGTCGACCTGACGGACGCGATCGCCTCGCTGTCGCTGCCGGCCCGCGCCGTGCAGTGCGGGCTGTCGCCTGCGCCGGGGAGCATGCTGCACCTGCTGTGCGCGGGCGCAGACGGCTTCGCCGCGGCGCTCCGCCATGTGGCCACGGGCAGACCCGGCCCTGTGCTGCGTGAAACGCGCCTCGCGGCGCCGGTGCCGCGGCCCGGCAAGATCGTCGGCATCGGCCGCAACTACGCCGACCATGCGAAGGAAACCGGCGTTCAGCCTTTCGAGCGGCCGCGCCTGTTCGGCAAGCTGCCGTCCAGCGCCACCGGCCATGGCGCAACCGTGCCGAGGCCGCGCGGCGTGGCCAAGCTGGATTTCGAGGCGGAGCTCGGCGTGGTGATCGGCGCCTTCGCGCGGGACGTGCCGCGCGACCGGGCGCTCGCCGCGGTCGCCGGCTATACGATCCTGAACGATCTCAGCGCGCGGGAGTTCCAGTTCGACGTGTCGCCGCCGCAGACGACGTTCGCCAAGAGCATGGACGGCTTCTGCCCGATGGGGCCGTGGCTGGTGACGGCCGACGAGATCGCCGATCCGCAGGCGCTCGCGATCCGCAGCTATGTGAATGGCGCCCCGATGCAGCAGGGCAGCACCGCGGACATGCTGTTCCCGGTCGACCGGCTCGTCGAGTACATCAGCGGGTTCATGACGCTCGAGCCCGGCGACGTGATCGCGACCGGCACGCCGGCGGGCAGCGGCGCCTTCCGCAAGCCGCCGGTGTGGCTGCAGCCCGGCGACCGTGTGCGCATCGAGATCGAGCGCATCGGCGTTCTCGAGCACGCCATCGGGGAGCCGGCGTGAGACGCGGCGTGGCGGCGCTGCTGCTCGCGCTCGCCACGGCGGGGCCCGCCGCGGCGGCCGACGGCTTTCCGTCGCATCCGGTGCGCATCATCGTGCCCTTCGGGCCCGGCAGCGGCAGCGACATCGTCGCACGGCGCCTCGGTCTCGCC
The DNA here is from genome assembly GCA_036274775.1 of Burkholderiales bacterium. Lineage (GTDB taxonomy): Bacteria > Pseudomonadota > Gammaproteobacteria > Burkholderiales > JACQAP01 > JACQAP01. The sequence goes on from DASUFB010000022.1 coordinate 60,480, forward strand.
CTGGAACAGCGCTGGAAGCAGTCCGTGGTCATCGACAACCGCCCCGGCGCGCAAGGCATGATAGGCACCGAGGCGCTGAAGTCTTCGGCGCCCGACGGCTACACCCTGGGCATCAGCACGAATTCCACGCACGCGGTCGCGCCGTACGTCACGAAGAACCTGCCCTACGATACGCTCGCGGACTTCGAGCACATCTGCCTCATCGGCGTCGGCGGCGCGGTGGCGCTGGTGCCCAAAGACAGCCCGTTCAGGACGCTGCCCGAGCTGGCGGCCTATGCGCGCGCGCATCCCGGCGACGTTTTTTTCGGGCATGCCGATACGATCTCGCAGATTCCCGGCGAGCTGCTGAGGGCGCAGGCCGGCATCCCGATGCAGGGCGTGCCGTACAAGGCCAGCACCGGCGTGGTCACGGACCTGATCGGCGGGCGCCTGCAGCTCGCGTTCTTCAACTACATGACCGCCACGGCGCAGGTGGCGACCGGGCTCGTGATGCCGATGGCGGTCACCGAGGCCGCGCGCAACCCGCGCTGGCCGGACGTACCCGCGGTGAGCGAAACCTATCCGGGCTTCGAAGTGCGCTTCTTCGTCGGCATATCCGCGCCGCGCGGCGTGCCGCCGGAGATCGTCGCCGCGATCCGCAGCGCCATCGAGCAGGCCCTGCAGGACCCCGCGCTGAAGCGCCCGCTCGAGGACACCGGCCTCACGTTCCTGCGGCCGCCCGCCGGCGGCTACCGCGGCTTCATCGCGGCCGAGGCCGAGCGCTGGCGTGCGCACCTGAAAGCGGCGGGCATCGTGCCGCAGTAGCCCTCGACATCGCTTGCGGATCGGGGACGGCGCGACGGAAGATAGATGCGGCGGCAGGTTGGAGTATGCTTGCCTCCATCGCCCGTGATTCGCTGCCCGCCGCCATGCCATACGACCTCCTGATCCGCAACGGCCTCGTCATCGACGGCACCGGTGTCCCCGGCCGCCACGCCGACGTGGCGATCTCCAACGGAAAAATCACCGCGGTCGGCAAGGTGGACGGCCCGGCAAAGCAGGTCATCGACGCCTCGGATTGCGTGGTCGCGCCGGGCTTCGTCGATCCGCACACGCACTACGACGCGCAGATCTGCTGGGACGGCGCCGTGACGCCCTCGTCCTGGCACGGCGTGACCAGCGTGGTCATGGGCAACTGCGGCGTGGGCATCGCGCCTTGCATGCCGGCGGCACGGGAGATCGCGATGCGCGACCTCGTCAACGTCGAAGCCATCCCGTTCGAGGTCCTGAACCGGGGCATCACCTGGGACTGGGAGACCTTTCCCGAGTACATGGACGCCGCGGCGAGGCGCAGGCCCTCCGTGAACCTGGCCTTTCTCGCGCCGCTGACGCCGCTGCGGCACTACGTCATGGGCGAGGAATCGATGGCGCGCGCCGCCACGCCGGACGAGACGCTCCGGATAAGCGCGCTGCTCGGCGAGGCGATGGATGCCGGCGCCTTCGGCTTCTCCAGCACGATCCTGAACCAGCATCTCGGCTTCGGCGGGCGGCCGCTGGCCTGCCGCAACGCCAGCGACGGCGAGCTCAGGGCCTACGCCGGCGTGCTGAAGCAGAAGAACAAGGGTGCCATCGAGGTCGCGCTCACGCGCCAGATCGGCGTGCTCGAGGAAGACCAGTGCCGGATCCTGGACCTGCTGCTCGACGCGAGCGCACGGCCGGTCACCTTCATCGCGCTGTTCGACCGCGACGATATCCCGGAAGCGGTGCGCGACACGCTGCGCCGCGCGGCGCCGATGATCGCGAAGGGCGCGCGCCCTCAGACCTCGCCGCTGCCGCTCACGCGCGAGATCGACATGCACAGCCCGTTCGCCTTCGCGGCCTTCCCGTCGTGGAAGCGCGTGTTCGAGGACAAGTCGCCGGCGGCGCAGAAGAAGGTCTACGCCGATGCGGCCTTCCGCAACCGCTTCCGCGAGGACCTGAAGAACCCGATGGGCTTCGGCAACTGGGAGCGCATCACGCTGCACGAGGTGCGTTCGCCGGATCTCAAGAAATACGAAGGCAGGACGGTGGCGGAGATCGCGCGCACCGAGGGCAAGGACGGCGTGGACACGCTGCTCGACCTCACGCTCGCGGACGACCTCGGGCTCGAGTTCACCATGGCCTCGTACAACACGCGCGTGGACCGCATGGCGGAACTGCTGAACGATCCCTCCATCCTGATCGGGCTGGGCGACGGCGGCGCGCATGTGGACATGCTGTGCGACTCCGGCTATCCGACCTACCTGCTCGGCACCTGGGTGCGCGAGCGCGGCGTGCTCACGCTGGAGGAGGCGGTGCGGCGCCTGACATCCGACCCCGCGGACATGTTCGGCATCCGCGACCGCGGCCGGCTGCAGCCCGGGCTCGCAGCGGACGTCGCGATCTTCGACCCCGCAACGGTGGGCTCGTCGAACCGCGGCGAGCGCCGCTACGACCTGCCCGGCGGCGGCAAGCGCATGGTGATGCCCTCGCGCGGCGTGCGCTGCACGATCGTCAACGGCGTGCCGACGTACGTCGACGGGCAGCTTGCCGGCAGCGGCGCGGGGCAGGTGCTTCGGTCCTGACGGCGGCGGCTTCGTCCGGCGCAGGCTGAACAGTGTCTTCACGCATCGTTCTCGTTTCGACCCTGCTCCTTCCGGCGTTGGTTGCCGGCACGCTTTGTTTCGCCGGAAATGCGCTCGAGGACCCCGACCTTTCCGCGGGCACGTTCACGATCCGGCGTTTCGACGCGCAGGCTTTTTCCGAGCCGGCGCCGGTGCTGACGGTGAAGCAACGGCAGGTTTTCATGGCGGGACGCAGCGTGTTCAACCGGCAATGGGCGACGGTGAACTCGCTGAACGGCGACTGGGGACTGGGGCCAACGTTCGTCGCGGATCGCTGCAGCGCCTGCCACGTCGGGTCCGGGCGCGGCAGCCCGCCGAAATCCGGCGACGAGCAGCTGCTGTCCATGCTGGTGCGCCTCAGCGTGCCGGGCACGGACGGGCATGGCGGCCCGAAGCCCCACCCGCACTACGGCGACCAGCTCCAGAACCGCGGGCTGGACGGCAAGACCGTGGACGTGCTCTATGCCGGCACGCCGGTGCCGAACGAGGCGGACCTGTTCCTCGACTGGGAAGAAATCCCGGTCGCGCTGTCCGACGGCGGGCAGGTCGCGTTGCGCAAGCCGAGGCTGCGCATCGAGCGCCTGAATTTCGGCGAGCTCGGGCCGGACGTGATGCTCTCGCTGCGCAACGCCCAGCCGCTGGTCGGCATCGGCTTCCTCGAGGCCGTTCCCGAGGAAGCATTGCTCGACATCGCGCGGAAGCAGCGCGCGCTCGGCTACGACGGGCGGCCGAACCGCGTATGGGACGCGGTCCGCAGGCGCGTGGCGCTCGGGCGCTTCGGCTGGAAGGCCAACGTGCCCAGCCTGAAGCAGCAGGTCGCCGCCGCGGCGATCGGCGACATGGGCGTCAACTCGAACCTCTATGCCGGGCAGAACTGCCCGCCGGTGCAGGTGGCCTGCGCGAAGCAGCTGCCGGGCAACTTCCCCGAGCTGATCGATGCGGAGATCGATTCGCTCGAGCTGTGGCTGCAGGCCCTCGCCGTGCCCGCACGGCGCCACCTGGACGATCCCGAGGTCCGGCGCGGAGCCGGGCTGTTCGCCGCCGCGCAGTGTGCGGTCTGTCATGTGCCGGAGCTGAAGACCGCGAAATTCGAAGGCCTGCCGCAGCTCTCCGACCAGGTCTTCCATGCCTACACCGACCTGCTGCTGCACGACATGGGCGAAGGCCTCGCCGACGGCCGTCCCGACTTCGGCGCCGGCCCGCGCGACTGGCGCACGCCGGCGCTGTGGGGCCTCGGCCTGTCGAAGACCGTGAGCGGAAGCACAGCGCTGCTGCACGACGGGCGCGCACGCAACGTCGTCGAGGCGATCCTCTGGCACGGCGGCGAGGGCGAGCGGTCGCGGGAGGCGTTCGGGCAGATGTCGAAGCCGGACCGCGACGCGCTGGTGAAATTCGTCGAATCGATTTGATCTGACAGGTTTCGTCAGATCGCAGGAACCTCCTCGGGGAACTACGGAAAACACGGAGTACACGGAGGAAAGCCGATAAGATGTAATCATCGATGGAATGTCGGCCATCGAAACAACAGCCACCAGTATCGATTTTCCCGTCCCGATATTCCTGCCTTTTTTTCTCCGTGTTCTCCGTGGCCTCCGTGGTTCAGTCCTGGTTTGAGCGGCGGGGCGTCATGCCGTAGAACCAGACTGCGCCCGCCGCCAGGCAGCGGGCGGCAAGTCGAGCATGCGCTTGAAGGCGCGCGAGAACGAGGCCTCCGAGTCGTAGCCGACGTCGAGCGCGATGGAGGCGACGTTGCGGTTCGATTCGCGCAGCAGGCGCGTGCTGAGCTGGATGCGCCAGCTCGCGAGATATTGCATCGGCGGCTGACCGAGATAATCGGTGAAGCGTTCCGCGAGCGCGGAGCGCGACAGCCCGACCTCGTGCGCGAGGTCGTCGACGGTCCAGGCGCGTGCCGGATCGGCGTGCAGCAGCGACAGCGCGCGCCCGACGAAGCGGTCGCGCAGGCCGGCCAGCCAGCCCGTCGCGCCTTCCGGCAGGCTGTCGAGGTAGCGCCGCGCGGCATCCACGAACATCATCTCGGAGAGCCGCTCCAGCACGGCCTCGCCGCCGGGCCGCTTCTGGTTCGACTCGATGACCGCCTGGTCGATCACGCGGCCGACCCAGCTGCCGGCGCGCGCGGCCGGCAGGTGCAGGATGCGCGGCAGCGCGGCCACGAGCGGATTGAACGGGCGCAGGTCGCAGCCGAGGAACCCGCACACGAGGATCGCGTCGCTGTCCGCGACCGGCATCATCACGCCGGGCTCGCGGATGCCGTGATGGAAGGCGATCGGCACCGGCTTCGGGTCGTCGCGGCGCGCGCTGACCCATTCCGCGCTCGCGGGCACCGGCTCCAGGCCAGGCTCGCTGGAGATCACGTGGCGGTCGCCCTGCGGGAACATCACGATGTCGCCCGCGCCGAGCTTCACCGGCGCGTGCCCGGCGATCGCGGCCCAACCGGCCCCCTTTGCGAGCATGTGGTATTCCATGACGTGCTCGGCGCCGGGCATGACGCCGCCTGCGATCTGTCTCGACGCCAGGCCCTCGGCGGACCACCGGTCGCGGAAGCTGATGTAGAAGAACACGGCACCGCGCAGGCGCACGCTGCGCAGCAGGTCGGAAAGGGTGTCGTGGCTCACGGCATGAACCGTCCGGCGGCGTGATCGGATCGACAGGCGCGGAGCCGCGGCTTGCAGCCCGCCCGGACGCACCGATTCAATCAAGGACGCGCAATCAAGTGTGCCGGACGGCCGGTCGAGCGTCAATCCGATCCCCGTGCGGAGAACGGCGCGCTTCGGAGAGGCGTTGCCTTGTGCAACGCCAGCGTCATATTTCATGGAAGGCATGACAAGCGGTAGTCGAATTTTCATCTGACGATGGCTGTTCGTGGTTCCTCCATGTGAAGACCGCGGGATAGACGTCGATGAGTCCCGCAGCGGGCGCTCGTTGTGGAGGTGCCCGCCGCAGGTGCCGCAGCACGGTCGTCGTTACGGGGTTACCTGCGCTCGACGACCACTTCCAGGTACTCGCTCGGCAGCACCAGCGTGCCGTCGTTCGAGCGGTTGCCGCGGCGCATCAGGGCCATGAGGTCTTCCGTGAGCGCAGCCTGCTTCGCGGAGTCGAGCGCGGCAAAGGCCCTGTTCATGGGGCCGTAGAACGTGCGGAAGACCTCGATCCAGTGCGCCGGCGAGCGGTAGCGGAACGTGAACTGCGCGGGCGTGATCTGGATGTCGGCCGCGCGCCTGCCGAACAGCTCTTCCAGCCTTGCGCGCGTGCCCCACAGCGCCGGCGACTTGACGCCGGGCGCGGGCGGCAGGTACTTGCCGATGGTTTTGAACACCTGGCCGATGAAGCCCTCGGGCGTCCAGTTCGCGAGCCCGATGCGGCCGCCGGGCTTGCACACGCGCACGAGCTCGGCGGCGGCCTTTTCCTGGTCGGGCGTGAACATCACGCCGAAAGTGGACATCACGGCGTCGAACGACGTGTCGAGGAAGGGCAGATGCTCGGCGTCGGCCTGCTGGAACTTGATCGAATGGCCTTCCGCCGCGGCGCGCGCGCGGGCCGACTCGAGCAGCGCGGGCACGTAGTCCGTGGAAGTCACGTCGCAGAAGCGGCGCGCGGCCGCGAGCGTGGCGTTGCCGTTGCCGGCAGCGACGTCGAGCACGCGCTCGCCGGCATGCAGGTCGAGCGCTTCGCACAGGCTCTCGCCCACGATCTGCAGGGTGGTGCCCACGACGGCGTAGTTGCCGGCGGACCAGGCGGCCTGCTGCCTGGTCTTGACGGCTTCGAGGTCGATTTCGGCGGCGGCGCTGGAAAGAATGGCTGACATGGCGGACTCCTCAATGTGAGTGGATCGGATGACGAACGGGCGCCGTTGTTGCGCCTTCGTGCGGGTGCTAGTATTCCGGCCCTCCCGTCCCGATTGAATGACCGGTCGTCCGGCTTTCTTGCGCCGGACGCCGGAATTGACCTTCCGCCGCAAATGGATGCCCTGTCGGACGTGCTACGCGCCGTGAGACTCAGCGGCGCCGTTTACCTGAAGGCCGAGTTCGGCGCGCCCTGGTGCGTCGAGGGGCCGGCCGACGAGCTGCTCTGCGCGGCCTTCCTGCCGGGCGCGAAGCACGTCGTCGCCTATCACCTGATCACCGAGGGAAGCTGCTGGGCGCGCCTGTCGGAGGCCGGCGAGGCGGTCGAGATCCGCGCCGGCGAAATCCTGGTGGTGCCGCAGGGCGAGCCGCACGTCATGGCGAGCGGCGCCGATCTGCTGTTTCGCGCGCCGGACGTGCTGACCGAGGAGCAGATGCGCACGCTGCCGGGCGAGATCATCCGCCTGGCCCACGGCGGCGGCGGCGCGAAGACCGGCGTGCTCTGCGGTTTTCTCGCCTGCGACGAGGCCGTCGGCAACCCGCTGATTTCCTCGCTGCCGCGGCTGTTCAAGGTCGACGTGCGCAGCGACACCGCCTCGGCATGGCTCGAGTCGTCGCTGCGCTTCGCCACCGAGGAGGCCGCGGTGTCCCGGGCCGGCAGCGCCACCGTGCTCGCCAAGCTCTCGGAGCTGCTGTTCGTCGAGGCCGTGCGCCGCTGCATCGACACCATGCCACGGGACCGCAAGAACTGGCTCGCCGGCCTGAGGGACCGCTTCGTCGGTCGCGCGCTGTCGCTGCTGCATGCCGATCCGGCGCGAGCCTGGACGGTCGACGACCTCGCGCGCGAAGTCGGGCTGTCCCGCTCCGCGCTCGCGGAGCGCTTCGGCGACTATCTCGGCCAGCCGCCGATGCAGTATCTGACGAGCTGGCGGCTGCACACGGCCGCGCGCCTGCTGCGCACCGAGGACAAGCCCGTCGCGCTCGTCGCCGCGCACGTCGGCTACGATTCCGAGGCCGCGTTCAACCGTGCGTTCAAGCGCGAGTTCGGCGCGCCGCCGGCGAGCTGGCGCCGCAACGCCGCCGGTCGCGGAGGGCGTGCGCTCGGAAGCACTGCCTGAAACTGCGTGCGCCACTCGGGCCTGCTTCTCGGCACGCAGCCCGCGTCCCACCACAAAGCCTGCGTCTCATCACGAAGGACACGAAGAACGCCAGGGAGCACGAAAAAAGCAAAGGACAGCATTATTTCGTCTTTCTGCATTTCTTCGTGTGTCTTCGCGTTCTTCGCGATGAGATGAAGGTCGCAGGCTTTAGCCCTAAGCAGCCCGGCGGGCCTGCTCGCCGTGGCGCCGCGCGCGGCGCACCGCCTCCTGCTCGATGCTCGAGAAAATCTCCAGCTGCACGCGGCTGCCGCCCATCTGGCCCAGCCTCGGCCGCACGCCGGCGAACAATTCGATCGCCTGGTCGTGGCGGCCGTCCGTCCAGGCCTGCAGCGCCTGCAGCCCCGGCCGCGTGATGTGCCGCGCGCGCAGCGCGGCGTAGTCGGATTCCTCCGCGCACTCGTCGATGGCGCGGGCGAGCGCCCGCAGCCTTTCGGGCTGGCGGGCGTTCCAGTGCGCGAAGGCCGCGTGCAGGTCGACGTAGGGCCAGAAGCCCGGCGTCACGTTCCTTTCGAAGGCATCCGAGACCAGGCTCCACCGGTTTCCCATGTCGACACCGAGCGTCGCGAGCCGCCACAGCAGCGCGGTGGCGTCGCAGGCGTCGAGCACGGAATGCGTGCCCGCAGGCAGCAGCCAGCCGTCGGCGATGCCGAGCGCCGACACGAGGTTGCCTTCCATGGCATCGAACATCGCGAGATGCCAGGCGTTGTGCGTGCGCATGCGGCTCTCCGCCGCCCAGTGCGCGACCTGCTCGCGCATCCAGCGCGCGCCGTCGGCGGAGCGGCCGGATTCCGCGAGCGCATGCGCGATCGCGTGCACGCCCATCGGGCAGGCCGCGTCGATGGCGAGCGCGCGCAGGCCGAGCGCCTCGGCGTAGTCCGCATTGCCGTTCTCGGCGTGTGCGAACGACGCGATGGCGAGCACGAACCCGTAGCTGCGCCGGTTGCGCGGCCAGGCCGCCAGCACCGCGTCGGCGACGTCGCAGAAGCCGTCGTGCCAGCCCAGGTAGAAATGGCAGGACTGAGCGAGGCGCAACGCGAGCAGGTCGCGTGGCCACTTGTCGAGC